>NZ_CAKKLY010000020.1 GCF_918698095.1 Arthrobacter sp. Bi83 | reverse complement strand
CAATGACCATCGCCGCGTCAGCGCGACGATCAGCGCCCCGCCGGTCACCATCCGGCGGGGCGCTTTCATGCCCGCCCGTCGCCACGGACCGTGACGGCTACATCGTCAAATAACGCGATCGGTAACAACACCCGGAAGCGGCTGTTTAGGTGAAGCAACGAGACGGAAGCCCCGTTCGGAATCGCGGGAGAGAAGTAAACCGGATGACCGACGGCGCCCACCATCAATGGTCCCTGCACCGATCAATACCTCGAGGCACACGACTATGACGGAACCATAGGCAGAGTCGGCGTGGAGGCAGCGCCTGATCACGGAAGCGTCATTTTGCTCAGGCAGGAGGGCCGAAGCCGCGACGTCCGATGGAGTCCTGCCTCACATCCGGCTGACCGTTGCCGTTTCCAAGGGTAAGCAAGAGTGCTCCCTTGCCCAGTGCAGTTGCACAGGCAGCATGGCGAAGGCACTACATATAACAACCGCCGGGTGCGGCCGGACAGTTATGTTAGTGCCGCACGCGGCGATTCTTGGGCTTTGCCGCTCAAATCCGATAGTTAAGTCGCAACTCACCACACACCTCTGAGTGGATGCGAACCCAGGCGGCAGCTTTAGGCGAGGGAGAGGAGAAACTTCTCCAGACTCTCCCCGTCACGGTTTTCCGGCCCATCACGGACCTGAGAAGGTTCATCAGAGCGCCGGACCTACAGGAGTGAAATTTTTCTGTTGCCATGGAATACGCCCAAACATCCGGCGTGCTTGCCGCCACCATCAGGCCCTATTCGAAGTGCGGAGCTCGCCATCGCATTCGGCGATTGGGTAATCGCAGATCGGCCATTGCCGCCGGCACGCGGGAGATTCACGATGAAAGTACCGGCAAATTACCCAACGACAAGATAGCCGGATATCCAGCGCCAAGTGCTCCCGGAGCACAACATAGGCAGTAACGAGATGGAGTAGTACGAATGGGCACGTTGAGTATCGAAACGAGCGTTAAGGCGTTCAGCAGTAAGTTTGCAGAGTCTGCCGAACTGACGCGGAAGGGACGGGAGCTCATTCCCGGGGGATACAGCAGGAACTCTTTCAACTTCGGGCCCCATGCCGTCTTCGTAGACAAAGGAAACGGCGCCTACCTCGAGACCGTCGATGGCCAGCGAATGCTTGACCTCAACAACAACTTCACGGTCAACGTTCTGGGACACAATCATCCAGCAATCACTTCTGCACTGCTGGAAGCCATCCCTCAGGGCATTTCATTCGGTAATCCCAGCACCGCCGAAGCCGAGCTGGCCCAGATCCTCATCGAACGCATCCCCTCAGTCGAGAAGATCCAGTTCTCATGCTCAGCCACCGAATCGTGTATGAGCGCCATCCGTGTAGCACGGGCATACACGGGCAAAACCAAGATCGCCAAGTTTGAAGGCGGCTACCACGGGTTCAGCGACATCCTCCAAATCTCAGCCCATCCCCACCCCGAAGACAGCGGCACGGAAGCTGACCCGAAACCTGTACCGGATAGCGGCGGCATCCCCTCGGACGAGGTGGAGAACATCATCGTGCTTTCCCAGAACGACAGGCAGGGCTGCGAACGAATTCTGCGAGCGAACGCCGACTCACTCTCATGCCTCATCCTCGAACTTCAGAGCGGAGCCGGAGGCCTGGTTACACTCGATCAGGATTTCGTCGAAGAGCTGCGTGCCCTGACGAAAGAACTCGGCATCGTCCTGATTTTCGATGAAACGATCAGCCTTCGCGCAAGTTACCACGGTCTCCAGGGGGTGTACGGGGTCACCCCCGACCTGACCGTGATGGGCAAGATCATCGGTGGCGGTCTGCCATTAGGGGCTCTGGGTGGATCGTCCGAGGTCATGAGCGTCCTGGAGAACGGAAAAGTGACAATCTCGGGAACGCACCACGGCCACAAGCTTTCCCTAATTGCGGGTGCTGCTTGTATGCGCACGATGGACCGGTCGGCTTTCGAGAAGCTGAACACCCACGCGAAGCGCATCATGTCCGAGATGAACGAGTGGAGTGCTGCAAGGAACAGCCCGCTCAAGGTCTATGGCAAGGGCTTTTCCCACATGGCTTACGCGTACATGAACTCCCCCGAACTGTCGGTTCGGACTCATCGCGACTACTGGCGCAACGTAGACGGTGAGAAGACACAAATTTGTTCCCTCGAGCTCGCTAACCGCGGCTTCTTCCCAGTCCACCGCGGTGAATTCTCCTTGTCTCTGCCGATGACTGACGACGATATCTCGTCCTTCATCCGGGCTCTCCAAGAGATAGTCAAAGACCTCGAGGCTTAGTCCCGACTTCCTCGGCAATCACGCAGTCCTATCAAAGGCGTCGCACAAATGCAAAGTCCTAGCAATCATGCGATCTCCAAGGACCTGCCCCTGACGATCCATGAGAAATGATCATGAAAAGAATTAGCGCAGGCGGCACAAGACGCCGCAACTCCCCTTCCGGCGCACGGGAGCACTCCCAAAGACCAAGACTTTGAACAACCTCAAGGACAGACCGGTGATCACCAACACCTCCCGTCTGGGGCCCCCCGCCACCCGCCGTGGCGCTGGAAATGAAGCGTCCGCGCACCTGTCGCGGGGCGAATCCCAGGCCGTGATTCCGCCGTTGATCCTCCAACTTTCCGGCAGGATCAGCCGCCGGGCTGGGCTCCTGGAGGCGTCATCGATGGGGCCCAAAGCCCCGAGGACCTGGTGGCCCTCGCCTGGATCCTGCGGTCGCTGGAAGGTGTTGAAGCCACAACCATTGGATGGTCGGAGGTAAACCGCCGCCGTTCTGCGGCGTTCCAGGGCCCCCGGCCCCTTCTTCTGCCGGAAGCCTGGTTCCCTGGTTTCCGCCGGGGCCAGCCGGCCGCCTCGATCCAGGCTCCTGTTGACCAGGCCGCCAGCTGCCGCTCCTCCCTTCCACACCACGGGCCTCTGGCCTGTCCACAGTACTGATCACCGCCCTGAGAGTAAGGATTCATGACCATGCACGCAGGACCCGAATGTCTCGGCGTAGCCGTAAAAACCCGAATCGAATTGGACGCCTCCCTGGATGAAGCGGTGGATCTCCTGAAGCCGGCGGCGATGACTGAACAGGTCGGCATCTCGGTGACACGGCTCGCCCCGGGCCGCTATGAAGCCCGCCTGGACAGCGACGTTCCACACGGCGTGACACTCGAAAGGTGGGGAGCGGGCTGCGATGAACGGACGGCATAGCCATCTCTCCGATGCGCCCGCCAGCGTGTTTAATCTGCTCTGCCCCGCTGCCCGCCGGGCCGGCTGCTCGCTGCGCACGGCCGCTCTCAACGCAGCACCGGGGAGAAACGGGTTGAAAGAGTCGCTGACAGAATGCGAAACCGACATCTTCCTCTCCCTGGCACCCGGGCACCTCATCGCTGTGAGGGATCACGAAACCGGGGCAGTGTGGGGCGGGTGGGTTGACATGACGTTCCCCGAACACGGATTCGTCTGGGTCATCACGGACGTCGGTGAGCGGAAGTTGCTCGATATTGGCGTGCACACCATCTGGCGGCCGGAGG
Source organism: Arthrobacter sp. Bi83 (assembly GCF_918698095.1). Classification (GTDB taxonomy): domain Bacteria; phylum Actinomycetota; class Actinomycetes; order Actinomycetales; family Micrococcaceae; genus Arthrobacter. The sequence continues at coordinate 73,409 of NZ_CAKKLY010000020.1, read as the reverse complement.
AGTCCGGTGCCTGCGGCAGCGTCCGCCGGCAAGCCGGTCACCTTGGGCCGTTCGCAGAGGATCCGGGTTAGGGCCGTCTGACGCCGCTGCAGGGGCGTGGCCTCATGCAGCTGCGTGGTGCGGGAAGAGAGAGGTCAGGGCTTCTTTGAATTGGGAGCGACCAAGCAACCAAAGCAAAAGAGACCCGGACATGAATAGCTCTCTGTCGTGTTCCGGGGGCCGCTGGTGCGAGCGGGCCGATGCGCTGCTCGGTATCGAAGGCATCCACGTCAGCTCCGTCACCCCGCCCGGGGCCGGCCTGATTCTGTGCGTCGAAACCGGCGAATCCGTTACTGCTGTGTCTGGACCGCCGAACGTCGCATCGGAGGTCCAGCGCACCCCCATCAAATAGGCGTTCTACTCTCGTGCCTCTCGCTCAGCGGGGGAAGTGGAGTTGAGACCCTAGACTGGGGAGGTGCTGGCTTCCATTGTTCTTTTGGGATTGCAGCTGTTTACGAGACTGGGAGGGTTACTTGACAACGCGTTCGACTGCCGTTGAGGGCACACGCGCCTCATTCGTCATAGGTCCCCGCCTGAAAGCTGCCCGTCTGGGGCAGGGGCTCACATTGCAGCAGGTCGCGGATGCTGCAGCCATAACGAAGGGATACTTGTCCCGCCTTGAACGGGACAGCGTTTCTCCTACCGTGGCCACACTCATGGTGCTTTGCCGGACGCTGGACATCGAACCATCCACCGTCCTTGCCGAAGAGGCAGTGGAAGTAATCACCAAGGGCGAGATCATGCTCGGGCCAACACAGGGCGAGGGTATACGGCATAATATCCTCACGCCCACGGCTACGAAGACCGTTTCTGTCAGTCATTCTGAACTGGAGCCGGGTGCCAGCGCGGGGGACGAGCTCTACCCGATGTTCTGCGAAACCCAGACCGCCTACGTCCTGCGGGGTCGCATCGAGATCCTGTTCTCGAACCGGGCCGTAACTCTCAACACTGGCCAAGCCATCACTTTTCCGGGTCGCGAGCCGCATTCCTATCGGAACCCTGACGATAACCAAAGCGCCGAGATGATCTGGGTGCTTGCGCCAGCATTGGGCCGCTAGGTTACAGCGGAAACCTACCCGCCGATATCCAGCTTGGCCTCGCGCGGGGCCCTTGCCAGCAGGGCAGCATCGGCCCCTCCGACCAGCGATTCCCAATGTCATTGCCGTCCACAGCATCTTGGTTCGAGCCTTGGGCTCGGGGCTCTCTGTCTCATTCCACGCCGCCTGGTACCCCTAAGCCCGATGCCTTGCTACGTTGTCCCATGGTTCGGGCAGCAGGAGGAATTGCGCCATCGGGCCAAGCCCAGTCACTCCGCCTTCTGCAACTTTCAACCCTAATTCATGCCGTGATTCATCCGGCCTTCGGGGCCCTGGCCGACGCTAGATGTACTCGGCCAGGACGCCGCCCATAGAGCCCTGCTTCCATAAGACGCGCCTTCTCTGGCCGGACGTTTTGTACCGCCCCATTTCTACCAAGAAGGCAATTTCCTTGACAACAGAGACGGCATAAGGTTCTATGAAACAAAAGTTTCTTGGGTTCGAAAACTTCCTGGATAGGAAAAATCGAACGTAGCCACGGAAGTTCTTTCGTGACCCTGAAACATCCAAAACGTACAAAGGAAACACGCTGATGTGGTTCGATGCTGAAGAATACGTTGCACGTCTTGAGAAGGCCCGAAAGTACATGGCAGAACGGGACTTGGACTACCTGTTGGTTTTCGAGCCGGAGACGGTCACATACCTCACAGGCTTCTACACCCTGGGGTACAGCACCTCGTTTCAGTTTGCACTGATCCCCTCGTCGGGCTCCCCCCTCACTGTTCTTCGCAAGGCAGAGGAGCATCACTTCCTTACGACCGCCGCATGGCCGGAGAACTGTATGCTCTGGTACGACGGCGAGGAGCCTGCCGCGGTCGTCCTGCGAGTACTGCGGGAGGCGTCTGTAAAGGGTCGGGTCGGTTTCGACGGAGGCTCCTGGCGTGCGCCATTCAGTGTTATCGAATCTGTGCGTACCCAGTCGGCGCTCGACCTCCTCGATTTGGGTCTGGAGCTCGAGCGGCTGCGGTTCATCAAGTCGCCGGCGGAGCTCGATTACCTGCGGAACGCCGGACAAGCCGTCGGTCTCATGCATGCAGCTGGCATCGATGTCATCCGCCCCGGCGCGACGGAGCGTGACATAGTTATTGCGACTTCTGCTGCCGCTGTTCGCGGCGGCAGCGACTATGCCGAGCCCGGTCCCATCGCATCTGGCGACCGGGCCTACCACATCCACTCTGCCTTCGATGACCGCACGATTGCCGACGGAGATCTCGTCTTCCTAGAGATGACGGCGCACAAGAAGAATTATCACGCCCGCTCCATGCGTACGGTCTTCGTCGGTACGCCCGAGCAACGCATGGTCGACACATACCGTCGCTTCGTGGAGATCCAAGACGAGGCCCTCGCCACGATCAAAGCCGGCGTCCACTGCTCGACCCCCGACCGCATGATCCGCGAGGGCATCCTGGGCACCGACTGGGTCGAGAGCTACCCGAACAAGACCTTCTACGGCATCGGTATGATCCTCTGGCCCAACACATACGAGAAGCTCGAAGTCACACACAATGCGGACTTCAACTTCGAGGCCGGCATGACGTTCCATGCATATATTTCCGCCCACGGCCTCAACATCTCAGAGACAATCGCGGTTACCGAAGACGGAGTCGAAAGGCTCACCACATTCGCCCGCGAGCTGTTCGTCAAGTGATCCAAGACCTTGATGCTGACTCTCGAGATTCCTTCGAGGTCTATGACGCCGACACTCTGCGCCGCATGCGACGGGCCAAATGGGCGCTTGGGACCGAGCGCTACGGCGCCGCCATCGCAGAGATGGACTTTGTCCCCGCTGCACCTATCGGCTCCGCCCTTGTTGATGCGGTCCGACGCGGTGATGTGGGGTATCAGCATCCCCAAGCACTCGACTCCGCGTCCGGAGCTCTCAAGAGCTGGATGCGAAACCGGTACGCTTGGCGCCTTGCGTCAGCGGACATTGTGCCGGTCGGGGGGCTCCTCCGAGCGTTGGAGGCATCCGTTCTGTTCTTCATGTCGTCGAAGAAGCCGGTGATCGTACCGACGCCCGCCTATCCGCCATTCTTATCCGTTCCGCATGCCTTAGGGCTGGATGTCGTGGAAAGCCCGATGCATAGTCATGACGGCAGGTGGTCACTCGACCTGGCGGATATAGATCGTGCCTTCTCAGAAGGCGCTGGGTTGTTGATATTGTGCAATCCGCACAATCCGACCGGGACAGTCTTCTCGCATGAAGAGCTTGGTGCACTTGCCGAGGTCGTGGAAGCACACGGCGGGAGAGTGTTTAGCGACGAGATCCATGCGCCCCTGGCCTACCCGGAAACCGTTGACGGCAGGGCTGCTCCATCACACATTCCTTATGCCACCGTCTCCGCGGCGGCAGCTGGACATGCCCTGACGGGGGTCTCCGTAACAAAAGGATGGAACTTAGGCGGAATCAATTGTGCTCACCTGATCGTATCCGAACGCGACCGACCCACCGCGAACCGTCTGCATCCAATGCTCGCCCACAGTGCCAGCACTCCTGGTCTGTGGGCAACCGCCGCCGCATACTCGAGCGGAGAAAGGTGGCTGCGAGAGACACTTACATACCTCGACCACAACCGGCTGCTCCTAGCCCATCTGATCGACGAACATTTGCCTGGTGTTGGTTACCGTGCACCCGACGCCACATACCTCGCATGGCTCGACTTCCGCGAAACATCGTGGGCAGACCGGCCAGCTCTACAGGCGAGCCAACGCGCCGGCGTTGCTACGAATGAAGGCACTGACTTCGGGTCCCACGGAAACGGGTTCCTGCGCTTAAACTTCGCAACGCCATCCCCGGTGCTTAAGGAAATTATCGAAGCAATGGGCGCGGCCTTCTCGTCATCAGCACGGAAGACACTCTAGACAAACTGCAGCATGCCTTGAGTTCCAAGGTTGTGGTGCAGTCCAGATCGACCTAGCGACTCGCCAAAGCCTCTCCCCCTCGGTAAACAAGCCGCGGATGTCGCAGCTTCGATTCCATTCATAAGTCAGACAAACCTACGCAGTAGTAACTAATCGCCAGCAACCCAAATTTGCCCTTCAGGAGGGACATATGAAAAATGTTCAAAAAGGACTTTCCACCGGCATTGCCGCTCTCTTACTCGCCTCAGGCTTGTCAGCCTGCAGCGCCGAGAGTGGAGGCTCGGTAGCAGCGAATTGCACTCCCGAACATTCATTCACCACTGTGACAAAGGGCGTTCTGACCGTCGCCGCGACGGACGCACCTCCGTTATCTTCGACCGCCGACAACTCGTTCACCGGGGTCGAAGCTACGCTTCTGAAAAAGTTTGCAGCCGCTAACTGCCTGACTGTCGAATCCCTACCCACAAGCTTTGCTGCTGCTATCCCTACAGTGGAGTCTGGTCGGGCGGATATCGCAACCGGTGGTTTTTACCGCACAGCGGAACGCGCCAAAATTGTGACGCTATCTGCTCCGACATACTTGGATCAGCTTGCCGCGGTTTCCAAGACCGATGTCGCAACGATCGAGGAAGCGATCGGACAAAAAGTCGGCACCGTCGACGGATACATGTGGACAGCCGACATCCGCAATACTTTTGGTTCCAATGTCACGGTGTATCCCTCGTCAGTGGAGATGCGCGCCGACCTCAAAGCAGGTCGCATCGCTGTCGCTCTAGACAGTTCAGGCCTAGCCGGGTACCTCTACTCCAAGGACACTGATATCTCCATCAATGTTCTTGAACCCGATGGCCGGGTGGCTGCAACAGCTCAACCCGCCCAAATGGGCTTTCCCTCCGGCAAGACCAACGCCGCGCTCTCGGAAGCACTGAATGCGACAATCGCCACGTGGACAGAAAACGGCACCACTGTCCAGGCGCTAACCGATGCAGGGCTCTCAGCAAGCATGGCGGACGTCGGTCCTGCCCGCCTCTTGAAATAACAGTCCGCATGAACCAGCCGACCATTACCCTAAACCATGCCCAGGAGACTGCCCATGTCCGAAGTACTCGGGCCGCAACAACGCGGAATGACCATCCCATCTCAAGCCATCACGAGCAGTTTCCCGCTCGATTCGCCGAGTGCGGTCCTGGGCGCGCCGAAAGTGCAGGTTTCCCATCTCGCGAAGGCGTACGGGGACAACCTCGTGTTGCGTGACGTCTCCCTTGAAGTGCCAAGCGGGTCTGTTACAGCAATGATTGGACCGTCCGGCGCGGGAAAGTCCACGTTGTTGCGGTGCATGAACCTGCTCGAAAGACCGGATGCGGGAACGATTCAAATCGGCGAGCATCTAATTGACGTCGCCAAAGGCATAGCGCCAAAGAATCTCGCTGCACTACGGCGCAGTACCGGAATGGTATTCCAGACCTTCAATCTCTTCCCGCATATGACGGTCCTGCGGAACATCTCACTGCCTCAACAGCGCGTGCTGGGGAGAAGCAGCTCAGAAGCCGACGAGATATCGCACCGCCTTCTGTCTCGCATGGGACTGCACGACAAGGCGGGTCAATACCCCAACCGCTGCTCTGGGGGTCAGCAACAACGCATAGCGATCGCTCGCGCGCTGGCTCTCGATCCTGAGGTGATGCTCTTCGATGAACCGACGTCTGCCCTGGATCCAGAGGTCGGGGCCGAGGTTCTCGACGTTATGAAGGAACTTGCCTCGGAAGGTATGACGATGGTCGTGGTTACTCACGAGATGAGCTTCGCAGCGAACGTGTCCGACCAGTTGGTTGTGATGGCTGAGGGACGAATTATCGAGCGGGGCGACCCGAAGGACATTATGCGGAACCCCCAGCACGAACGGACACGCAAATTCCTTCACGCCGTTATGGAGCGATGAACGTGGAAATCCTGTTTGCTGTCCTCACAGGTCTGCCTCTCACGATCCTGATAACCCTCACGGCGCTCGGGATCGGCACGCTGCTGGCGATCCCACTCTTGTTCGGTCTTCGCTCAACCAACCGGACCGTATGGTTTATCAGCAGGTGCTTCGTCGACATCTGTCGCGGCATCCCTCCGATCGTCTGGTTGTTTGTTCTGTTCTTCGGTGTCTCGGTGGGCTCTGCTCGGCTGTCGGCCTTCGCAGCCGGCGTGATCGGCCTCGGTCTGGTGGCGTCGGGATACCTCGCGGAGATCTTCAGAGGCGCGGTTAAGGCCGTACACGCCGGACAATGGGAGGCCGCCCACGCCCTGGGCTTTCCTGCCACAAGCACGTGGAGCCAGGTCATTGGGCCTCAGGTCTTGCGAACCGCACTTCCGGGCTTCACGACATACGCGATTGCTCTTCTTAAGGATTCCTCCATCGTCTCGATCCTCGGCGTCGCGGAAATGGTCTTCACGACCAGCCAACTGGCACGCTCCTCGGACCTAGGAATCTTCGTCTATGCGGTCGCCGCTGCCGTCTACATCGGTCTATCAGTGCCATTAGGCGTGCTATCGCGGTCACTGGATGTAAAGCTCCGGAAGGCGGTCGCATAATGACCAGCGGAAGCTTCTTCTACGACTTTATCCAATATCTCCCACAGCTCCTTGAGGGCCTCAAGATCAGCCTCATGATTACCGGCCTGAGCCTAACTATCGGGGTGCCCGTGGCGCTGTTTTTGGCATTCGGCGTAACCGCAAAGCGAAAGGCCCTTCGATGGTTCTGCGTCGCCGTCGTGGAAGTCGGTCGTGGCGCCCCCGCACTCGTGCTCTTGCAACTCGCCTATTATGGGATGCCAGGGGCAGGAATCACCCTGCCCGCTTTGACGTCGGCTGTCTTGGCTCTCTCCTGGACCGCAGCCGGGTATATGGCGGAGTACGTGCGCGGGGGCATTTCGGCGGTCCCGCTGGGCGAGATCGAGGCGTGCCAAGCTGTCGGGATGAAGCGACCCGACACGCTGCGCTTCGTGATTATACCGCAAGGTCTTCGTATCGCTTTGCCTTCGTTGATGGGCTTCGCAGTCATGTTGTTCCAGGCAACATCCTTGGCCTACTCCGTAGCAGTTCCAGAACTCATGAGCCAGGCCTACTCAATCGGCTCATCAAACTTCCGCTACCTGAATATTCTGATTGCCGCCGGGGTCCTATATGCGGCGATCTCAATACCATCCACATGGTTCAGCGTGCTTGTGGAGAAACGGATGAACAGGCATGCCTGAGAAGCAAGGCGCAGTCGTGACCGGGGAATCCAAGGGTGACGTGAAACGGAATCGGTCTGGCATTGGCTCTCATAGTGCAAGTCTGACATTTGGAGTCTCCGCTTCTTAGTTGCCAAGGGATCCCGCGCGGGCGGTGAGCACGAGAAGGATTCCGTGGGGTGTGTGCCGAGCAGGTGCGGGATGACTGCCAGCAGGTCAGCGGAGCCGGCGATCGTGCGTTTTTCAATCACGGTGTTGTTCCTTCTTGTCCGAGCAGTGGGGTGGGCGGGGAGCGGTCGGTGACCGGCCAGCGTCCCCGCTCCCCCGACGCTTCTATGTCTGTCAAGCGGGTGGAAACGGGTGCGGGCGCGGACCAAGTTGTTTTGCCGGTGGCGGGGCGGCTTAGGTGACCGGCCGGCGTCCCCTCTCCCCCGTTGTTTTGGCTGCTGGCGAAGCTTGCGGAGCTGTGGGCGACGGAGGCCCTGTCTATCCGCAGGGCAAGGGGCGGGAAATTCCCGGAGGAAATCAGCGACGAAGGAGCGCCGCAGGGAAATTCCTGCACCGCGGGCCCCGACGAAGGAGGGGCTAGCGGTCCAGCGTCGCGGTCGCGCCGTGGTGGAGGAAAGTATGCGGTTTGCTTGCCTCGGGTTCTGGCCGCGGATGAGGGTTCGGGCAGATCATGGAGGTGTCTGCCGCGGTGGACGCCGGTCCGTCTGTGGTGCTGTGGTTGAGCCTGTGGGCTAGCGTGGCGCGGAGGGCTTCCACGGGAACCGTGGATTGTTGCCTTTGGAGCACGAGTGTTAGATTCCTCTGTTTTCCCTGTCCTCCCCTCGGCGGACGCCGACATGACGAGGTCAAGGTGTCAGGAGGAACAGTCATGGATATCGTGCACGAGCGGGCTGCCGGTTTGGATATTTCCAAACGCGACGCGAAGGTCTGCCTCCGGCTGCCCGGGCAGCGGGCCGGAACCTACACCTCCACGGTCACAACGTGGGGCGCAACCACAGGCCAGATCCTTGCCCTGCGGGACTTCCTGGAACGCGAGCACGTCACCACGGTCGTCATGGAAGCCACGAGCGATTACTGGAAACCCTTGTTCTATCTCCTCGAAGAAACGCGGCCGGTGATGCTGGTCAACGCCAAGGCCGCAAGGAACATCCCGGGCCGCAAAACCGATGTCTCTGACGCGGCCTGGCTCGCTCAGCTGGGCGCGCACGGGCTGCTTTGGGCCTCGTTCGTCCCGCCCGAACCGATCCGTGAACTGCGGGACCTGACCCGGGCCCGGGCCATTGCCATCCGTGACCGGACCCGGGAGATCCAACGCCTGGAGAAGTTCCTGGAAGGCTCCGGGATCAAGCTCTCCTCCGTGGTCTCGGACCTCACCGGTGTTTCATCCCGGGCGATGCTCGAAGCCCTCGTCAGCGGTGAACGCGACCCGGAGGTCCTCGCCGGACTCGCCAAAGGCACCCTCCGCTCCAGAATCCCCGAGCTCGTGGAGGCCCTCACCGGCCGCTTCAAAAGCCACCACGCGTTCATGGCCCGGCTGCATCTGGACCAGATCGATACCCAGTCCCGCATCATCGACGCGCTCACCGGGCGGATCGAGGAAGCGATGGAGCCCTTTCGTGCCGCCAGGGAATTCCTGGCCACCCTCCCCGGAGTCTCACTCAAAGTCGCCGACGTGATCATCGCCGAAACCGGCGCGGACATGTCCCGCTTCGAAACACCCGGCCGGCTCGCGTCCTGGACCGGCGTCTGTCCCGGCGCCAACGAATCCGCCGGACGGATAAACTCAGACCACATCCTGCCCGGCAAGAAATACCTCAAAGGCGCCCTGGGCATCGCGGCCCTGTCCGCTTCCCGGAGCAAGGACACCTACCTGGCCGCAAAATACTGGCGCGTCGCCGCCCGCCGCGGACCCATGAAAGCCACCGTGGCCGTCGAACACTCCATCCTCACCGCCGTCTGGCACATGCTCGCCGACGGCGAATGCTACGCCGACCCCGGCGCCGACCACTTCACCCGCCTGGACCCGATCAAAGCCAAGAACAACGCCCTCAAGAAAGTCAAGAGCCTCGGATTCAACGTCACCATCACCGCCGCCAATGAAGCCTGACCACCCCTACTTTCGTATTAGACGGGAGGGAGCGGGTATGTACAATCCGACAGGACAGCAGCCAAAACAAGAAAAATAATTCTACAACCCGAGCGAAGCGAGGACCGTTACACAGCGCCCAGCGCTGTGCAACGTGGAAGTTCGCCGGGCGCTCCGAATCGGGCTGAGGAAAGACACCAGCGTTATAAAAGGGCACTGCTTTTTCAAGACATCACCGCTCCCACTCCCCCAACGGAGCCGGGTGCCAATGTGGCGCGATATGGCCGACTTTTGTGGTGCTAAATGGCAGCCTGCTGGCCGGCACGGGCTCGTGCCCGCCTGTAGAAGCTTGCTCGGGATATTCCCAAGTCGCGGGCAAGCTGCGCCGCGGGCTCTCCACCTTGTACCAATCGGACAGCAGTTCGAATCTGGCTATCCGTAACCCGAGTAACCCGACGGGGCCGCCCGCCATGAACTGCTCCCCGAAAGTTGGACTGAGAAATCAGTTCTGACTTACGGGGAGCAGTTTTATGCATGAGCGCAGTTCATTGTCCGAGGAACAACGCAAGGCCGCGGTAGCGTTGTTTGATACCGGTTGGGGCGCTAAGTCCGTGGCAACGAGGCTCGGGGCGCCCGCGAGAGCGATCCGCCGGTTATACGACCGGTGGCGAGTTCGCGGAGGTACGACGCTAGTGATCAAGCCGACCAAGCGGTTGTTCTCGTTCGAGTTCAAACTCGATGCTGTGCGTAGGTTTCAAGCTGGAGAGAGCAAAGCCGCCCTGGCGAGAGAGCTTCAGCTGTCGTCACCGGAGCTGATCGAGAAGTGGGCGCGCCAGTACCGGACAGAGGGCGAAGACGGCCTGCGCCCGAAGCCGAAGGGCCGTCCAAGGACAAATCCCGAGGCCCCGGCGCAGCCAGAGTCGGAGCTGCAGCGACTGCGCCGCGAGAACGAGCGCCTGCGGGCAGAAGTCGCGTTCCTGGGAAAAGTGCAGGCCTTGAGGGACGAGGAACGGCGCTAAAGGTCCGCGCCGTCATCGCCCTCAAGGCCGAACACCGGCTGCAAATGCTCCTGGACGTAGCCGGGTTGGCCCGGTCCACGTTCTTCTACCACCAGGCCCGCCTCCAGGCCCCTGACCCGCAAGAGACACTCAAGACCGCGGTCACGGACATCTTCGAAAAGAACCTTGGCCGGTACGGGCACCGCCGCATCCACACGGAACTGCTCAAGCAAGGCTGGACGATCGCGAAGAAGACCGTGCTGAAGCTGATGCGTTCGCTCCGCCTGGTCTGCAAGGTCCGGCGGAAGAAACGCTACAACTCCTACCAAGGCGAGCAGGGCACTGTTGCCCCGAACCTGCTGAACCGAAAGTTCGAAGCCACAGCCCCGAACCAGAAGTGGGTTACCGATGTGACCGAATTCAGTGTCGGCGACCGGAAGCTCTACCTCTCACCGGTTATGGACCTCTTTGATCGGCAGATTATCTCCTACTCGATCAGCTCGTCCCCGGATCTGGAGCTCACCAACACGTCACTGCGCGACGCACTGGCAACGCTCAGGGACGGGCAGAAACCGCTCGTGCATTCTGACCAGGGTTTCCAGTACCAGCACGCCTCCTGGCGGACTCTCCTGGAGAGAGCCGGCGCGATCCAATCAATGTCACGCAAGGCCAACTGCTACGACAACGCCGTGATGGAGAACTTCTTTGGACACCTCAAGGAAGAGCTGTTCCACCGCGTCCGTTTTCTCAGCACAGACGCACTGGCGACGCAGCTGAACGAATACATCCGCTGGTACAACACCGAACGAATCTCAACAAAGCTCGAGGGCCTGAGCCCGGTGCAATACCGTGCTCAGGCCCTCGCGGCTTAGGATCCTACTTAACCAGTCCAACTTTCGGGGACCAGTTCACCAAGACCCAGGCCCGCCTCTCTTCGCTTTTCGATGGAATCCGTGACGCGTTCGCGCTTGATTTCATATTCCATCTGCGCGAGAGCGGCCATGATCGTGAACAACATTGAACCCATCGGCGTAGCGGTGTCGACGTCGCCTCCGCCCAGGTTCAGCACACGCAGGCCGGCGCCCCTGCTGCGGAGTTCATCCGCGAAGGCAAGCATGTGCAGGTCCACTATGCGCTCGGCTACCTCATAGGGGCTGCCGACGTAGTAGGCCCGGGGGGCTTGAACGAGGGCGTCGAAATGGCTCCTTTCCGGGGCTGGCCAGCCCCGGAGCTTGGGAGGATGTTCTGCGTCGGCTGCCGGCCATCGAGCAGAGGAGCCCGGGAAGACGTCTTTCCCGGCGCTGTTTTAGGGGACTGAAAGGGTGCGTGTGAGCTGCTGGGCTGAATGCTGGACCATGTGAGCGAGGGCCTCTACGTCGAGTTCGGGCAGGCGGAGTCTGGTGACGGTGGCGGTGATGGATCCAGCGATGGTGCCGTCGACGAAGTAGGGGGCGCTGACGCCGAAGGCGTCGGGAATGCGCTCACCCTCGCCGGTCGCCCATCCGCGCTCCCGTATGGTTTGGAGATCTTTTTCGAGGGCTCGCCGATTTGTTTGGGTGCGTTCGGTGAGGGGTTCCAGCGTGAGCGCGTCAAGATCACCGGGGGGACAGTGGGCGAGAATGGCTTTCCCGCCTGCGCCGGCATAGAGCGGAATAGCCACACCTGAAGCAAGACCGTAGTGCAGAGGCCGGACACCGTCCACCACTGTCGTCATCACGGCCTGTCTGGTGTCGGCATGGAATTGGATGAGTCCGATGGTTTCACCGGATTCCTTGGCAAGTCCGCGGAGAATGGGATGTGCGACAACAGCGGTGTCCACCGCAGGACCCAGATGGGCTGCCCAGTGAAAGAGGCGGGGGCCGGGGTGCAGTGTGTCGTGGTGCTGCAGAGCCAGTCCTGTGGTCAGGGCGGTGGAGACCAGGCGGTTGGTGGTGGCTATGTTGGCTCCGATTCCGCGGGCGAGCTCGTAGCCGGTGGGCAGCCCGTCGGGTTCGGCTACCAGCGCGGTGACCAGACGGGCAAGGCGCTCCACGGCAGTGGAACCGGGAGGGTACGTGATGGGTGTCAGATTCCCTGATGCTTGGTTTCCCGCACATGCGGCTTCGATGGCGCGGGCCGCTTGCCGCGCCATCGGGCCGAAGCGGGCAAGGTCCTCATCGCCGGTGAGAAAGCGTGGACGGGTGATCGAGACGGATCCGGTCAGCCCGTGACATCGGAATGACGCGGCAGCACCCGCGGCCAGGGGAAATTGCTGTCCGACGCTGATCGTGTATCCGGCGCGGCGGTCCTCGGTGAGGAGTTGTTCCAGTTCGGCGCGCTCGGTGACGGTATCGGGAGTGTGCGCCTCCAGCTGCCGGTCGCCCAGGGCGCCGATTCCCAGTCGGCCCAGGATCGAGCGGCCGGTTGCGCCGGCGTGGAGGGGCAAGACCGTCCCGGGCTCGAGGAGATACTTGATGGGTCCGGGCCGCCGCCGGCAAGCGACAACAACGGCGCTGGGTCGGGGTGCGTCGTGAACAGCGATAAGGACAGTCGCATCGGATTGTGCGCCCAGGCGTTCAATGATTGCTTCAGCGCTGCGCAGCAGCGGGTGGCGTGCGTGCAGTGCGGCACCCAGGACACGCAGCCGCGGTCCGACCTGATAGTTTCCGTTGCCGCTGACGGCCGCCAGCCCGTGTTCTTCCAGGCCGAGCAGGACACGGTTAACGGTGCTGCGGCTCGCGCCCAAGGCCAGTGCGAGTTCACGGACGCCGGTCGAATCTGGGCGGGTCACCAAGGCGTGCAGGACCTCAACAATGCGCTCGTTCCCTGCTACGGCACTTTCGCTTACCACGGTTCCACCACTCTCTTGATACTCCGGCTCCCCCTCGGGGCCGGATCTGCTTTCACCACGCTACCGTCAGCGAAGGCGGCAGCGGTGGAGGGACAGACGCAGTCGTCCCGCCATGGGCGCTTGACAGCACACCATGGCGCACATCACACTTGGAATACATATTAGGACAGTGTCCCATTTTTTATAGGAGCAAAGATGCCCCAGGTTAGTCAGTCCGTTCCCCCGGTAGCGGACGCCCTGCACCAGAAGAAAGCAAAGAAGGCCACCGCTGTCGCAGCGTTCGGCACCTTCATCGAGTACTACGACTTCAGCGTCTTCGGCTACGTCGCCGCGACGCTCGCGGTGGTGTTCTTCCCCAGCGGCGATCCCGTGGCGGGCCTGCTCAATACCTTCCTGGTCTTTGGCACGGCCTTTCTGGTCCGGCCGCTGGGCGCCATCTTCTTCGGGCGCATCGGGGACCGGCATGGCCGGCGTGCCAGCCTCATCGGCTCCGTCATCCTGATGAGCGGCGCGGCCGGTCTCACCGCGCTGCTGCCGACGTACGCGCAGATCGGTATCTGGGCACCGATCCTGCTGGGCCTGCTGCGGATGCTGCAGGGTTTGTCTGCAGGCGGTGAGATCGGTGGCGCGGCCACCTACATCCGCGAATGGGCCCCGGTGGAGCGCCGCAACCTCTATATCTCCTTCATTCCCAGTGTTGGCGTGCTCGGCAAGGCCGGCGCCGCGGGACTGGCCGCCCTCGCGGCCACGTTCGTGCCCGCGGCGGAGATGGAGTCGTGGGGATGGCGTATCCCGTTCCTGCTCGCGATCCCGCTGGGCATCCTCTGCCTGGTCATGCGGCTAAAAATTGAAGACAGCCCGGAGTTCACTCAGAGCGCGGGCAAGGGCCAGACGACCCGGACCCCCGTCGGCGAATTGTTCCGCAACCACCGCTCGCGCCTGACGAAGGTCTTCTTCATCTCCCTCGTGCAGAACATCGGCACCTACCTCGGCACCGTCTACGTGGCCGTCTACTTCAGCACGGTCCTGGACTTCTCCAAAGCAGAGGCGGCGACCATCGTCCTGATCGCCGTCACCGCCGCGGCGGTGCTGATCCCCCTCGCCGGCCAACTGGGCGGCCGCATCGGCAGCAAACGCCTGCTGACAGCCTCCTACATCGCCTACATCGCGCTCACGTTCCCCTCCTTCATGCTCATGAACGCCGGCTCCGTGTCGCTGGCCATCTTCGGCCTGCTCCTTGGCATGCTGCCCTACGCCCTCTGCCAGGCCGGAACCTATGCCGCGATGCCGGAGTTCTTCCCCGTCGAGGTCCGCCACACCGGCGTCGCCTTCGGCCACAGCGTCGGGGCCGTGATCGGTGGAGCCGGCGCCCCGTACGTGGCCACCTGGCTCATCGACAGCACCGGCAACACCATGATCCCTGCCTACATGCTCATCGCCTTCGGCGCCATGGGCCTGGCCGTGCTGCTCGGCACGGTACGCAAGAACACCCTGACCCCTGCCTCCCATCTCTACCGCTAGGAACACCGTGCCGGCCTTTTATGTCTCCGACCAGATTCACACCGATGTACTGGCGGAACTCAGCGCCCTGGGACAGGTCCATCTGGGCTACGGCCCGGACGCCGTCCGCTACCAAGACGTCCGCGACGGCATTGACGCCGTCCTGCTGCGCGCCGAACGCTTCGACCGGGAAAAGATCGACAGTTCCCCCCGGCTGCGCATCATCGCCCGCCACGGAGTGGGAACAGACAACGTCGACATCGACGCGGCCACCGACGCAGGCATCTGGGTAACCACCACCCCGGGCAGCAACAGCCGCGCCGTCGCCGAGCACGTTTTCGCTCTCCTGCTCTCACTGGCAAGGAAAGTCCCCTACGGGGCCGCCCAGACCACAGCCGGGCAATGGGCATCCGCCAAACCCCACATGAACGGCTTCGAACTGCACGGCCGCACCCTCGGGCTCCTCGGCTTCGGCAACATCGCCCGCATGGTCGCCGGAATCGCCCAAGGCTTCGGCATGCACGTCCTGGTCCACGACCCCTTCGTAGAAGATTCCGCCATCCAGGCCGCAGGCGCCTCTCCGGCGACTATCGATGAGGTTATCGCCGGCTCGGACGTCCTCAGCCTGCACATGCCGCTGACCGAAGAGACCGCCCAAATCATTGATGCGGAGGCCCTGGCAAAAATGAAGCCAGGATCGGTGCTGATCAACACCTCCCGCGGCGGCCTCATTGATGAACCCGCCCTGGTCCGGGCTCTGCAGGAAGGTCATCTGGGCGGGGCCGGGCTCGATGTCCTGGAAGGGGAGTCCGTGGACATGAAGGACCCCATCGCACACTCAAAGATCCAGATCGCGGGGGTGCCGAACCTGATCGTCACCCCGCACGTTGCCGGGCAAAGCGAAGAGGCCTTCCTGGCCGCCGGAAGCGGCGCCCTGCAGGCCATCCAGCAGGCCCTCACCGGGCAGCGGCCGGCACACGCAGTGAACACCATCGCTGCCCCCGCCCACGCCTAACAGGGGAAGAACGTCCGTGCCGTCCCACCGGCGCGCATGCCCTGCCCGAACCAATCCCATAACGCCGCTTCATTGCGTGACGCACGGCCCAAATCCCACCGATAGAGCTAGTGAGAGACACCATGTTTATCGACGCATCAACCAATTCACTCACCGTCAGTCACCGTCCAACCAACGCTCCCTCAGGGCTCATCGAAAGCCTGAAGCAGTACCCCACAGCCAATGTCGGTGACGCCATGGACCGGCTCAACCTCATGGACACAGGCATCGCATCACAATGGGCCAACGGCCGCTGTGTGGGTCCGGCACTGACCGTGCTGACCCGGGAGGGCGACAACCTGGCCATTCACCGCGCCCTCGACGACGCCGAACCCGGTGATGTGCTGGTCATCAACGCCCTCGGAGGAACAACACGGGCCGTATTCGGCGATCTGCTGGCCGAAATCTGCCTCGCCAAAGGCATCGCCGGTGTCATCATCGACGGATTGACCCGCGACCGTGCGGCAATCAAGGAACTGGGCCTGCCCGTCTGGGCCCGCGGGGTTTCACCGGCAGGACCCGCCAAATACGGCCCGGGAGCCGTCTCGGTGCCGGTGGCCTGCGGCGGCACCGTCGTCAACCCCGGCGACCTCATCACCGCCGACGATGACGGGGTCGCCGTCATACCCGTCGAACGCGCCCAGAGCGTCCTTAGCAGGCTCGCAGACATCGACAAATTCGAGGAAGATCTCCGGGTGAGGATACGGAACTCCGCCGTCCATGCAGCAGCGCCAGCCATGGCAAGCACCAACTAAGAACCCCGGCGGCGCTCACCGTCTAACCCGCCGCCATCAGCACCGCCCCGACTCCCCGCCGGGATGTCACCAACAGAGACGGTGGCCTCTGTGGCATAAGCCGCAGAGGCCACCGCCGGCCACCACCAACAGGGCCGCCCTCCAGACCGCACCAGCTCCCTATCCGCATCGACGACCCGAGGAAAACGAAAGATGACCAGATACCGCCATCACGAATGGGCTAGGCTCATCGGCGCCCCGGTCGAAATCCAGCAACATGGTGAAGTCATCCGCACGGGGATCGTCGATGACGCGATGCCCGACTCCTCCATGATCTGGATCGCATCCGACGGGAAGTCCACCAGGACACTGTTCGAAGCCGCTCAAGGCTTCCAGGTCTGGGTTGAACCCAGAAAACTCGAAGGAATTTTCACCTACCGCATGACCACTGGCGCCCTTCACCACTAAAGCGCTAGGCCGCGCTGCAGCGGCCCCTCCCAGGTTGCGGCTGGGGGAACTTCCCCAAGCTAAAATCCAGCAGACCAAAATGGCATCAGCCCATGTGGGCCAGGTTTGGCTCACGGTTTCACCTTGGACCTGAGTGTGTTTGCTCCACCGGACCGGGCTTCGGAAGAAGCTCGTCAAGGGAACGTACCGCGTCCTGACCACAGGTGCTTCTCACGGGTGATCGCGACTACTGGGAACTAGGAGCGGACGAAACGAGCGATGGCGTCGGAGACTTCCTTGAACTTTGCTTCCGCGGCTTCTCCACCCGCGCTGCGTGCCGGCGGTGGGGTGACCCACGGGTGGAAGGCGATGAGAAGCATCGCTGAAGGGGAATGAGTAACGCGAGGCAGGCGCGACATGCGGATTGCGTTGCTCGGCCTCGGTAGCTAATCAGCTTGCGTGCTTGTCCCATCGGGCCGAAGGTTGGCTTCGGCGGCACATGATTTCATGCGCTGTGTAGCGTGCGTTTGCGCGCGTAGGCCCGTGCGGCGCGGACTCGGTCGCCGCAGCGGGTTGAGCACCATTGCCGTCGCGCGTGGGTGCGGAGGAAGAATCGCTGGCACCCGTCCGCTTCGCAGGACGCGAGCACCGATGCTTGGTCGCCGCTTAGCAGCGAGGCAGCGTCGTCGGCGATGACCGCCATGACGTGCTCGACGACTTGTGTCACGGGGTGGTTGGCGCTGCGGGTAAACCCTGACTCCGGGTCGAACTGAAGCAGGAGCGCCCCGGGTGCACAAGTCAGCGCACGATTTAGAGCTTGCACGGCCGCTGTCGTGGGGACGTCCCCTGTGGTGTGCGCGGTGAATAGATCGCGCAGGTCTGCGCGCAGGTCTGCGAGCCTGCCCCGGCAGTACTCGTGCAGCACAGTGTCCGATGCGATGAGATCGTGTGCTCTCAGCCAATCCGCGGCGTCGTCAGGACCGTCCAATTCGTCGTAGCGTTTGCCTCCGGGCAGTTCGCTTGCGCTGTTGACCAGTGCGAGGCTGGGATGCTCTTCGGCGCCTGGTACGGCTGCTGGCAGTGTTTCCGACATGATTCTCATGGTATCAGTTTCATTTAAGCGTGAGGTAGCTGCTACGCTCCAATCACGCCAAAAAGCACGTTTTTCCATGAGGAGTTCTTATGACGTTCGGTCAAGCAGCCGGCACGGCCCCATTCACACTGTCCGTGCTTTCCGCGGGCGGTACAGGAGTGGGGATGACCGCTGGGGAGGGGCTCGCGGCCACGATCTCGCTGGCGCGGACGGCGGACCAGCGCGGTTATCACCGGTTCTGGATGTCTGAGCATCATGCGATGGGAGCGACCTCGGTGTCTTCACCTCCGTTGATGGTCGCCCGCCTCATCGCTGAGACGACGAGCATCCGCCTTGGCGCCGGAGGGGTGATGCTGCCCAACCACGCACCGTTGCTGATCGCCGAGCAGTTCGGGATGCTGGAGGCTCTCGCCCCGGGCCGGATCGATCTTGGGCTGGGACGCGCCCCTGGCACTGATGGGGCGACTGCTGCGGCTCTGCGGCGGGGCGCGGATGCCAACGACGGATTCCCACAGCAGGTGCTCGAGTTGCTCGGGTTCCTGGGTGACGAGTTCCCTCCCGGACACCCCTACCGGCGTGTCCACGCGGTTCCCGGCCCCTGGCAGGCAAGGGAAAACCGGGTACCTGCGCCCCCGACCTTCCCGGAGGTGTGGGTGCTGGGTTCCTCTCCGTACTCAGCACAACTGGCCGGGCAGCTCGGCCGGCCGTATGCGTTCGCCTTGCAGTTCGGCGACGCTGACATCGATACGGCCATGCGTCTCTACCGTGAGA
Organism: Arthrobacter sp. Bi83; assembly: GCF_918698095.1. Taxonomy (GTDB): domain Bacteria; phylum Actinomycetota; class Actinomycetes; order Actinomycetales; family Micrococcaceae; genus Arthrobacter. The sequence continues at coordinate 54,671 of NZ_CAKKLY010000020.1, read as the reverse complement.
GCTTCCAGCCCTCCGACGTACTTGCCGAACCGCACACCCTCGTCAGCGTACCCGCGGCGATCAGCGACGACCCGGCTGAGGCAAAACGGCAGGCGGCAACATCGGCGATGGCGATGCTGCGCATGTTCAAAAGCGAAGGCTACCTGCTCCTTCCCCCCGACGAAGTTGAGGCCCACCAAGCAACACTGCAGGAGCGGCAGATCCTCGACGCCTACACCAGCCGCAGTTTCCATGGCACCGCCGCTACTGTCGCCGACCGTCTCGAAGCCCTGCACGAACGCACCGGCGTCGACGAGGTGATGCTCGTCGTCGGCGGCCACTCAACAACCCTCGACCAGCACGGGATCACCCTGATCGCCGATCACTACGAACTCCCGTACTTGAACGCACCGCTACCGGCCACCGCGCGGTAGCACCCATTTCAACACTCCGACGTTCACAACACACCCCATAAAGGAGAACCCCATGACCGCACCCCGCAGAGCCCTGATCGTCATTGACGCCCAACAGGAATACTTCGACGGACTGCTTCCGATCCAGTACCCGGACCGTGACCAATCCATCACCCGCATTCAGACCGCGATCAAGGCCGCCGAGCAGACCGGAACGCCGGTCGTGCTCGTCCAGCACGAGCTTCCCGCAGACGCCCCGGTGTTCGGGTCCGGGGCGGCGACCTGGCAAAACCACCCCGAAGTAGTTGCCCACGAGGACGCGGCAGCCAAGCGAGTCGGCAAGCGGTTCTCCAGCATCTTCGCTGACACCGACCTCGAAGCCTGGTTGCGTGAACAGGGCATCGACACGATCACGCTCGTTGGCTACATGACAAACAACTGTGTGATCGCCTCCGCCGCGGCCGCCGAGCCTCTTGGCTTCGCCGTCGAAGTCCTCAGAGACGCGACGGGAGCAATCGACCTCGCCAACGACGCCGGCACCGCGTCCGCACGCCAGGTCCACGAGACCCTCATGGCGCTGCTGCATTCGAACTGGGCGGCGGTAGCCGACACCGCGACCTGGACCGCAGCACTGCATACGAGCGCGGCGCTGACCAAGAGTGACCTCATCACCTCCGCCGCACGGGGCCGCAGTACCCGGTAGAAGTACCGCGACGGTGGCCATCATGCACTCAGCATGCCCGGACTATACATCTTGAGCTAGGACCGGCCGCATCCGATCGCTCAGTGGGCACTGAGCCCGCCGGCGTACCACCGTCGGCGGGCAGCCGAATCAGGCGTGTGGGCATACCTCAACGATGCATTCTGAAAGGAAACGCATCACTTACAGAACCTCCCTCTAGGCCCAAATCATCTTGAATAAGCATCTACGCCACCGTTAGCTTCCTGCCGCAGCGTGAAGGACGGGATCATCGCCTGACTTTTGCAGACACACTCTTTCCCTCGTTCGTGGCTACGAGAGCCACCTCGTCCTCCAGATCACCCAGTAGCTCATCACGCAAGGAACCAACCCCATGACCAGCACCACTAAGGCCTGGCTACTCTTAATTCCCGCCATCCTGGTCGAAGTGACGGCCTCACTCGCCCTCAAGGGCGCACTCGAGCACCCGGCCCTCTACGTCGTCGTTGTCATCGGCTACCTCAGCGGATTCGTCTTGCTCGCCGAGATACTCCGCACGGGTATGGCCCTCGGGGTTGCCTACGGTATCTGGGGAGCTACCGGTGTCGCCCTCACTGCCGTTGGCTCCCTCCTGCTCTTCGGAGAACCGATTACCGCCCTCATGGGCATAGGAATCATCGTCATCATCGCCGGCGTCCTGTGTGTGGAGCTCGGAGCCCAGGCTGCCCACAAGAAGGCAGAGATTGCCTGATGTCCTATCTTCTCCTCATCGGCGCCATCCTGTTTGAGGTCTCCGGCACGATCAGCCTCCGCCTAGCCATCGACAACACACGCTGGTACGCAGCAGTTGCGGTCGGATACGTGGTGTCCTTTAGCATGCTCGGCCTCACCCTCGCTCATGGGATGCCCATTGGCATAGCCTACGGAATCTGGGCCGCAGCAGGCGTCGCCCTTACCGCCGTCCTTTCCAAGTTCCTCTTCAAAGATCCCCTCACGTGGCTAATGAGCCTTGGCATCATCCTCATCATCGGCGGCGTCCTCCTCATCGAACTCGGCGCGACCCACTAGCCAGAACCACAGTCACCCCTATGGGCAGTCACTGCTGCGCTTGGTACGCCCAGCGCTACAGGGATCGCCCGTAAGGGGGTTTCCATCTCAAGACGGTGTCTCGAAACCTTAGTGCCTCAAAACGCTAGGGATATGAGACTAAACAGCACCGTCCTCGAGGTACGTCTAGCAGGTCCTTTTGCTTTTTATACCCCGGCCATTGGAGCCGGAACGAATCACTGCGGCCTGCTACGAAGATGTGTGGGCCGGACTTCGATCGCAAAATTACTTTGAAGGTGTGTGTGTTTGTCCCCTCGGCCCGAAGTTGGCTTTGGCAACACACTGATTCATGCGCTGTGTGGCGCGCGTAGGCGCGTGCGGCTCGGACTCGGTCGCCGCATCGGGTTGAGCACCATTGCCGGCGTGCGTGGGTGCGGAGGAAGAATCGCTGGCACCCGTCCGCTTCGCAGGACGCGACCGCCGATGCTTGGTCGCCGCTTAGGAGTTAGGCAGCGTCGTCGGCGATGACGGCCATGACGTGCTCGACGACCCGTGTCACGGGATGGTTGGCGCTGCGGGTAAAACCTGCTTCCGGGTCGAACTGAAGCAGGAGCGCCCAGGGTGCACAAGTCAGCGCACGATTTAGAGCCTGCACGGCCGCTGTCGTGTGGACGTCTCCAGTGGTGTGCGCGGTGAAGAGATCGCGCAGGGCTGCGAGCCTGCCCCGGGCAGTGCTCCTCCAGTGCAGAATCTGATGCGATGAGGTCACGTGCCAACAGCCGAGCCGTGGCGGCCTCAGGGCTGTTCAGTTCGTCGTAGCGCCTGCCTCCGGGCAGTTCGCTTGCGCTATTGACCAGTGCGAGGCTGGGATGCTCTTCGGCGCCTGGTGCGGCTGCAAAAACTGGCGCCGTTTCGTCGATTCATGCTGGCCGAACGACGAGAAACATTCCTCCGCTCTGACCGCTTTAGGGACGCCATAAGAAAATTCGGAGCAAATTGAGGCTGGCGCCATAGCCTGCAGCACCAAGACCTGCGAGACCGAGTCGCTGCCAGTCCCTGGGTACCGTTCTGGCCGTCCTAGCGGGCTCCAATCAAGTTGACACAATCAAGCCATGGCACCCATCCGGCCATCGTCATGGCCTTTACGCGGAGATGGCCGAGACCGGTGCGCCTGCCGAGCTCTTCGAGCAGGTGCATTGGCGGGTCCAGATCCAGCTCGGGGTCGCTAAGTTCCCGGTGGCCGAGTCCGTGTTCGAGCAACTCGTAGGAGTACATGCCGTAGCTGGCGGCGATCCGCCGCAGCCAGGAGGACAGCGATTCCGTTTCTGCCGGTGCCTGGTGCAGGGGCCAGCGTTCTGGCGGTCTCACATCAGTTCTCGTTCGAACAAGCGCCGCCTTTGGGTGAGTCCTGCGTAGTCGGCCATGACCAGGGTGCGGTGATTGATGCTTTCTTCACCGCTTTCCACGGCGGCGATCGCCCCGTCGGCATCGTATCGAGACCTCGTTGGTTGAGGGCGCTTCCAGGCTTTGATGCAAGTGCCCGGCTGGATTTTCCAGCCGGGCACTTGCTCGCCCTTGGTCAGAGGTGCGTTGTCGTCCAACTCCTCACAATCCTCAAACTGCAGTTATGGATATGTCCGAATGCCGGGGTCATCGCACTTTCTTCACGGGGAGGATCGTTAGCAAGCGAACGGGCGAAATTCTCCCTGACGCCCCCGTCGACGCCATCGTCCGCAACACCATTGCCGTCCTCGACGGGCTCCAGCAGCAATGGGTGGCCGAACCGCACACCATGTCAATGGTCACAGAGCTCCGCGTATACCTGGACCAGCTCCGCGCTGCTTGGGGAACCCCCCAAAAGTAACGCTCGAGACGCGCCGGCCGACTGCCCGGACCGGCATCCCGGATCCGTGCACCGCAGGCCGGGGCGCCTCGCGTTTACCACACCCCTTTAGAAAGTGAAAGGAGCGCGCCACCATGCCAGCCCTCCCCCAGCATGTGTTCGACTTCATCTCCCAACCCAACCCCGCAGTCATGGCTACAGTCGACCCCGACGGACGTCCTGTAAGCGTCCAGATCGTCTACCTGATTGAAGATGCCGAGCACATCCTCCTGAGCATCGCTGCAGGTAATTCCCGAGGCGGCCGCCTCCAGCACCTCCGGGATGACCCCCGCATGTCACTTACGGTTCTCAAGAACAATGGCTGGACAGACGCCGTCACCCTCCTGGCAACCGCGGTCGAATTTTTTGAGGACGAAAACCTTCAGATCATCGACGCCATGACGGCTCACTACTTCGGTGGTCCCTACGCGATCCGGAATCCCCGCACCGCGGTCAGGGTCCGCATCGACGAATGGATCGAACACTCCAATGCGGTGTTCCAGGTGCAGCCGAAGAAAGGCGAGACAGTTGGCTGAACTAAACCGCTTTCCCAAAGTGGTATTCAGCCAGGGAAATGAACCGGATGCGCGTTTCAGCCTCGCCAATGAACGCACCTTCCTGGCCTGGATCCGCACAGCACTGGCTTTACTCGCCAGCGGGGTCGCTCTCGAGGCACTCGGCCTCGGTATCCACTCCGGGTACAGGCTTACCGCTTCGGTCCTGCTGATCGTCGCCGGGATACTCTCAGCCATCCAAGCCTGGACCGGATGGAAAAGGACCGAACAGGCCCTCCGGAAGAGTTCCCCCCTTCCCTCCGGCCCGTTCTCGCTCCCACTGACGGTTCTACTGGTGTCGGTCGCGGTCCTTATTCTGCTCGGAATCCTGTTCAGATGACCCCACTATTCGACCCCGGCCTCCAGCCAGAACGCACCGGGCTTGCCTGGCAGCGCACTTGTCTGTCCTTACTTGTCGGCTCGCTGGCCGCGATGAGGGTCCTGCCCCCGACTCTCGGGCCATGGTCGCTGCTTTTGGCTCTCGCAGGTGTTCTCGAAGCAGTCATTTTGCTGCTCCTGGTCCGGCGGAGATACCTCTGGCAGCACCAAACCCTCACGACCTTTCACGGCGAACCGCCCCAAGCCGCCGACGGGCTCCTCCCGGCCGCCCTTGGCTTCACAACCGTGGTTGCCGGGGCTGTTTCACTGGCCCTGGTCCTTACCATTCGGACTTAAGGACGGCATAAACACTACTCCAGCTCCCCTCGCATGGGCAGGACACGATTTGGCTCGTTGGGTGAATCCAAACCCTGCCAACGATGTATCCCTCGAGGATATGGAATACCGGTCCGAGCTATCCGTGCTGCGCCACTACATCGAGAACAGGCTTGCAGCCTTCACGCTGGCCGTCAGCACCAATGACCCAACCGCACTTAAGTCCCTGTTGCAGTCAGTTGGTGTAAGCCTCATAGGGCCGAGCCTAAAAGCTCGGCCGCTGGAGGCCTTGGACATCATCAACTACCTATCTCCCTGGAACCGTCGGTCCCTCCTGACCACAAGCAACCTCACCGTCCAATGCTCCGGGGTATCCCTCCGGTACGCTGCGGTATACCAGCTGTGGCCAACAGCACCTGCCACAAACATTGGGGCGATTTCTTTTGGGATGTTCCGGGGAACCATTGACCGTCTGCGCGGAACGGTCTGCAGGGATCAGTTCATCGGACCAGCCCTGCCGGTATTCATACGATTCCACGACCGGCACAGCCGCTGCTTCCCTGAAAACGGGAATGATGAGCTTGCCAAACTCGTCGGGCTGGAGGACCTCAAACAGCACATTCCGGCCGACATACGTCGAGAAGCCGTCAGCAAGATCCGCGCCGACAAGGCCCGGCAGGGCACCCACAGACACGATGCCGGTGAACTCGCGGTTCACGAGCAAATGCGCCACCACGTCAGCGACGTCCAGGTGTGAACTACAGGACGACGCGTAGTCTTCATGCAGCGGATAGCGCAGCACTCCCTCCCCCTGACGGGCTCGAGCAACGGCGGCAGCAACAGCACATTAAATTCCGGTGGTCGGCCATCTCTTGGCGTCACTTTGGATCGGCCGAATAGATCGTCCGAAGCGACAGACTCAGTTCCAGGTCGGAGCTCAGCTCGCGCCTCCAGGAGTATCCAAACTCGAGTTCTCCAACATATGTAAATAGGTTCTGATGCCCGGTTCAGACCTACCGCCGATAACTTCTCTTATCGGCGGTAGGTGCCAAAAACCCCCGTGTTTTCGCGGATCTTTCCGCCCCAGCCAACGCCCCTGGCAGAGAGATACCGGCTTGCCGAATGTAAACCCTGCGAAGAAAGCGCACCAAAGTAAGCAGCTAGGACCACCACGACACGAGGATCCACCTGCCTGCTGAACGTGCCCCGGCGGACTTTCTTGCCACCACGTCGAGGCTGTCCCCTGCCCTCAGACCTGGAAGTTCTGAGGGGGTGCCGGAAAATACAAGATGTGACGTGGTCCCATTCTCGGGCCATGCGTGCTGATGCTGCAGTCCGGCCGACACCGGGTGAACCAGCGAGCAATCAGCGCGGGCGCGAGAACGGAGGCGAATCCCGGTAATCAGCCCGACGAGAACCGGAAGTCTAGATACCCCACGGTTCTAAGCTGTCAAGCGGCTTGGAGTTCAAGGGTCTGGTTGGTGGTGTGCCAGGCGGTGTCCTCGTTGTAGGTGGTGTGGCGGCGGAGGCAGCCGTGGAGGATCCCGACGAGCCGATTGGCCAGGGCGCGGAGGGCCTGGTGGTGCGTGGCGCCGCGTGAGCGGCGGGCGTCGTAGTAGCCGCGTGCGCCTGGTGAGGCGCTGAGTGCGGCGAAGGCCTGCAGGTCCAGGGCGCCGAGCACCGGCCCCAGACCCGGCTGACTGAGGTAGACCTCAGCGTCCGGGTGCCGGCCAAAAGATTCCTCCACCTGCCTCTGCAGGACCCCGATTTGGGTGTTGAGTTCGTGGATGACAGCAACGAGGGTTGCCGTGGTGGCCGTGTAGGCGTCCTCGATCCCCCGGGCGGGCGGGCAACTGCCGGGAGTGCAGCGCCTCAACGATTTCGCCGGAGCGGGCAGCCACGTAGCGTTGCCGACCGGCGTGCTGCAGAAGCGACTGGACCTTGGTGGACGTGAGCCGGGCCCCGGCCTGCGGGCCGGGTGCGGCGCCGAGCACAGCCATCGCGTCCCGTCCGTGCAGGTCCTCGCCGAACGCGGCCAGCGCGGCCGGGTAGTACTCGCGCAGGTTCGAACGCAGCACGTTCGCCTGCCGCTGCCGGGCCCAGATCAGTGACTGGTGGGCCCTGGCCAGGACCTTGACCTCCTCCGCGACGCCGCTGTCCGCGGCGATCGCCCGGTGCAGCCCCCGGTCAACAGCCACGATCCGGGCCAGCACCAGCGCGTCGCCCTTGTCGGACTTCGCCCCGGCCGCGCCGGTGCGTTGCCGGTAGCGGGCAGACTGCGCCGGGTTGATCGCGTAAACGGTATAGCCGGACGCCAGCAGACCCTGCACCCAGGGCCCCCGGTCGGTTTCAATCCCAACGAGCACATCGGCCGGCGCCGCGCCGTCGGGCAGATACCCTCCGATCACGGCATGCAGCGTCTCGAGCCCGGCCACGCCCTCATCGAGCCTGCGGTGCGCCAGCAACCGGCCCGCCTCGTCCACGACCGCGATGTCGTGGTGGTCCTCCGCCCAGTCGTCGCCGATGAACAGCATTGTCCCGGTCCTTCCGTTGTGGACTCGTCCCGGGCCGCTACGCGGGGGAGGAAGGAACTGGCTGCGGTCTAATGGATCAGTGCTCTACGGCACGACACCCCACCAGCGCTACAGGCCCACCCCACCAGCCGGCGGGGCACGATCTAGACCTAGGCCTCGACAAGGGCCAGGCGCGGCAAGTGCTCACCCACCAGCGGCTCGGATACCCAGCATGCCCCCGAAGGGACCTGCGGGTACACCCCCATTAGGCGTAGCTGGGCTCGACATTGAGAGCAAATCCTTCCCATCTGGCCTCTGTCGCGCGGGAAACAGTGACGGTTTTTTGGCTTAGGCTGTCGTTCGTCGCGCGGCGACCCGCCCGCGCACCGTGGTCCCGCAGGACCACGTAACCCAGAACCACCGGAGGTCTAAATGTTTGTGGAAATCGACGACTACGTCGTGAACCTGGCGAGGGTCGACAACATCGCCATCTCATGTTGCGTTGACGACACGGAAGAGAACCCTTGGGATCTGTCTATCGAGATTGGCGACGATTTCGAATTGAGAGACCCGGTATGGCTCCGTCAAGGGTTCTCCACCGAGAACCGTGCAAAGAGATTCAGGCAAGATGTCATCCGCCGGGCCTTCGCCACTGGAATCTGCACGGCCGAGGACATGGATGAGATCTTTGAGGTGGCCCAACAACCAGTCTGAGTCCACCGGGTTCCGGAGAAAGGCTGAGGCGATCCAGTCGGCGCAAACAATCCGGGGGAGATGAAAACTGAAGCCGCTCGTTTCTGGCACCACTACATGAGTACTGGTTCACCCGGGACACCTGGTGGGAACCCGGCGTAGCGCGGCCGTCGGGAGCGGCGACCTGGTGAGCATCGAATTGTGGCGGGTCCAGGTCCATCTCGGGTCCAACACGGCCCTTAGGACCTTTACACTGCGCCGCACCCCCTGTCCACCCACTGGCTGCTGGAACACATGCGTGACTAGCCTCGGCGGCCACAGTGACCCCTCAAACGATCAGCGGTCAAACCTGGGTCGGGATCCGGGCTGCTCGCGCAGGCGCAAGGCTGGCACTCCGAAGCCTACCCGGAGATGTGCAGGTGAGTTTCTCGCTTCGGGTGCGGGCGTCCGCACCGGATAGTTGACGTTGGACGAAACCTGAGGTCCGGCACATGAAAGAACGTGAGCTTGTGTTTCTGCAGGTCCGTGATGCCGTCTGTGAGGGGCCTAAGGGCGGCCACAAGGCCCCTGAGCCAGCACACGGCCAACGTTCTGTAAGCCATCCCTGAGCCAGACGTGGGGCAGGCGCCCCAGCCGGCGACAGAGCCACCAAAGCCGACCTTCCGAACGCCAGAGGAAGTCGCACCCGCCCTGGGCATCATTAAGTCAAAGCTGCGCAGCTACTGCAGAACCTCAGGGATCCACACCCGGCTCGGCAAACGAATCCTGCTGCACGTGGACGAGGTCCAGCGCCTAGTGGCTTGGATCCGCGACAACCAGAACAGGCCCGACGAGTGGCGGACCGAGCCAGAGCACGATCCATTCGTGTAGCCGCTCTTCCGCCCGCCGCACCTCGCAGACGGCCCAGACATGTAGACTGAAGTGCAGTTGTACCTGTGGATAAGAGGGTGCAGAACAATCGGAATTCTGTGGATAACCTGTGGAATTCCCATTTAGATTTAGTGGGCGACCGTTGCAACGGTCCGTAGCGGGGGAAGCGGTGAGGCACGAATGGCGAATGTTCATGACGTGGCGGCCTACATTTTGAAGAAGAAGAGCAGCATGTCAGCGATGAAGCTGCAGAAGCTCGTGTACTACTCCCAGGCCTGGCACTTGGTGTGGGAAGAACGACCTCTCTTTAGCGAGCGTATTGAGGCGTGGGCCAACGGTCCGGTCTCCCCTGATCTGTACGCGAAGCATCGGCGGCAGTTTATGGTGAGCGACTGGTCTCAGTGGGGCAATTCTGACAACCTCGACGCTGGCGAAAAAGCTTCGATCGACAACGTCCTCGGATTCTACGGTGAACGTCCCGCGCACGAACTCAGCGAGCTGACGCACCGCGAGGATCCTTGGCGAAATGCCCGCGGGGATCTGCCGGCGGGAGCCAACTGCCGTACTGAAATCTCCCACGTCGACATCCACGAGTACTACGATGGGCTCGTCGGCACAAACCCGCTGTAATGGCCGACAAGCGGAGCCGAAATAAGAGCATACCGGCTGTCCCCCCAACAAATGAGAAGACACCATACGCCGATTTCCCCGGTCCGGGGCGTCTTCCTGTTGCCGCGCCACTCAACACTGAAGGACACCTACGGTTCCGCTTTGCGGACGTCGACCACGGCGGAAAATGGCCGCTTACAAAGATCGCCAAAGCTGATCACATCCAACTGCTTAAAAAGCTCAAGCACTATGAGCGCATGACCGTCCATGATGCCAAGCGGACGGGGGCCCTGGCGGACTATGACATGGCGAAATGTCCTAACAAGGACGCCACGAAACGCCTCGCAGAGCAGTTTAACGGGCGCGACGACTTGGCGCGGCTGAAGGTGACAGAAGTTCAGCGTCTCTTGGGCTTTCGGGTCGGCAATGAATTCAGCATCGTGTGGTGGGATCCAGGGCACGCGGTCTGGCCTTCAGGCTAAACGCAAGCTCGGGCACAACCTGGGCACATTTTGGGCACATCTGGTGTGATAACGGGTGATTTCGGGTGATGACTTTCCGTGGAATCTAGGGGATTTCCCTGCCAGCGCAGGCTAGGGAGAGGTTTCAAATCCCACCGTCACCGCGGATGAGAAAGGCCCCGCTTCCCTTGTAAACAAAGGGAAGCAGGGCCTTTCGCTTTGTCTGGAACGTACTCGTAGGCACTGAGCGCAGCGGAAAATCAGATGCGTTGGACTGTGTGGTTGCCGGCGCGCACGTACGGCGACTGGCGGCCGCCCTGTCGTCGGGGCGGCCGCCAGTATCAGTGCGCTGCGGGCTTTTAGTGCTCGGTGCCTGCCGCAGCAGCCTTCTTGGCGTTCTTCTCGGCGTCCTTCCCGGCGCGCAGAGCCTCCGTCTCGTGCTGTTCCTCGGCTTTTTCCTGGTGGATGACCTCTGCGAAGAGCTTCTCCATCTCCTTGGCCACGCCGGCGGCTGAGGCCGGGTTCTGGCCGGTCACCAGCCGGTCGTCGACCACGACCTTTTCCTCAAAGACACCAGCGGAGACATGGGTGGCGCCCTGTTCCTCAAGTCGGTCTGCCAAAAAGAACGGGATGACCTTGTCCTTCCCTGCGGCAACCTCCTCGTCGTTGGTGAAGGCGGCAACCTTCCTGCCCTCGACGAGGCGGAACCCGTTCTCCAATTCCACCTTCAGCAGGCCGGCCGGTCCGTGGCAGACCGCGCCCACCAAGCCGCCGGCGTTGTAGACGCTGGCCACCAGATTCTGCAAGCCTTCGCTGTCCGGGAAGTCCCACATGGTGCCGTGGCCGCCCACGAGGAAGACGGCGTCGTACTGTGCGGGATCAACGACGTCGACGCGGGCAGTGTTGTAGAGACCGGCGCGCGTGGTCTCGTCCTCGGTGAAGGCGACCTGGATGGGATCTGCTGAGTCCACCTCGTCACGCGGGGGCTGGCCGCCCTGGATGGACGCAAAGTCGACGAAATGCCCGGAATCCTTGAAGACCTTCCAGGGATGTGCAGCTTCGGCCACGTTGTAGCCGGTCTTCTCTCCGGTATCGCCGATCTCGGAAACGCTGGTCAGTACCATAAGGATTTTCTTCATGAAGTGTTCCTTTCGTCTAACTTCGACCCATTGCTTTGCCCGTCTGCCTTGCCCGTTCCGGCGGTGGGCGGCCGGTCCTACATTTCGTCCGGCCGCTGGTCTCCCTTGTGGCCGCGCAGATTCTCCTGGACCTTGCCAAACAGATCCTTGATGGTGGTTTCGGTGTTGGTCAGCATGTCCGGCTGGACGTACACTTTCTGAGTCGGGGACACGCTGTAATTCGTCTGCAGCCCTGCGGTGCCATCCACACCGTCCAGGGCGATGATCACCCCAGTGTCCTTACGCACGATGGCGCCGATGCGGCCAAATACCAGGGTGGCGTCGTCGGGCTGGAAACTGACTGTCAGCCCGACGTGTGTCCTGTTGAGATCGGTGGCCGCCACAGCTTTCTCGTTGCCGGTCCCTGCGTAGTTCATGACTTCTCCTTGCGTTAGAGAGCGACGTACGTCAGCAGTCTATGGCGGGGTGTTAAGTCAGTACAGGCCGCCCAGCCAGGGATATAGACGGGGGCATTGAGCCGAGGGGCGGACAGCGCTTGAATGGACTACAGAGCGCAATCAGCAGGAGGCCACGGTGGATTCGCACGGCACCAGAAGTACCGACTATGTGTTCCGTACTGTGTGGCGTGTGGCCGGAACGCCGGACGAAGTGGCAGACATCCTGGGCGAACCCTCCACCCTGCCGGACTGGTGGCCCTCGGTCTATCTGGCGGTGGAACGCATCCACCCGGGCGGGGAGAACGGCGTCGGGCGGATGGCCAGGCTGCTCACCAAGGGATGGCTCCCCTATACCCTCCGCTGGACATTCACCGTCACGTCACCGATCACCACCAGCGGCTTCACGATCCGGGCTGCCGGCGACCTCGACGGAACGGGCCGGTGGGTTTTCGAACAGGACGGCCCGGAAACCGTCGTCACGTACGACTGGCAGGTCAGCGCCCACAAACCGCTGCTCCGGCGCCTGAGCTGGCTGCTGAAGCCGGCGTTCGCAGCCAACCACCGCTGGGCCATGGCGCGGGGGCAGGAAAGCCTGGCACTCGAACTGCGCCGCCGCCGGTCAGGCGCGGAACCCCACTCCGTACCCGCGCCACCGCCGCCCACGTTCCCGCGTGTGGCGGGGCGTGGGCGGCGGACGGCTTGATTATCCTCACGGGTTCAGGTCAGGCATTGGCCAGCTCTGGCTCCTTCGGTGCCTCGTCGCGGCGCCCCTTCGGCCTGGCGAACCTCAGGTAGAGCGACGGAACCACGAAGAGGTTGAGCAACGTGGACGTCACCAGTCCGCCGAGGATGACCAGCGCCATGGGATGTTCGATCTCGTGGCCCGGGATGTTGCCAAGGACCACCAGCGGAACGAGGGCCAGCCCCGTCGCGAGGGTGGTCATCAGGATCGGCGAGAGCCGCTCCCCGGCACCGCGCAGCACCAGCTCGGGACCAAACTTCATCCCCTCGTGTCTCTCCAGGTGCTGGCAGTGGTTGACGAGCAGGATGCCGTTGCGTGCCGCGATGCCCATGACGGTCAGGAAGCCCACAATCGAGCCCAGTGACAGCACCCCGCCTCCCATGAAGGCGGCGAACACGCCGCCCACGAGGGCGATCGGCAGGGTGAGGATGACCAGCGTGGCCAGGCGCCAGCTCCCGAAGGCAACCTGCAGGAGCAGGTAAATCACGGCAAGAGCCGCGATGGCGAGGGTCAGCAGCGTCCGGGTCGCTTCCTGGCGCTCCGCGAACTCTCCCTTGATTTCCGTATGAAAACCCGGAGGCATTTCCACCTTGGTGAGCCCTTCCTCCATCGCCGCCACCACCGTGCCCAGTGAACCGTCCTTCACGTTGGCCTCGATGTCGATGCGCCTGGAATGGGCATCGCGCTCGATGACGTTCGGTGTCGGCCTGAGCTGGACGCTTGCCACATCGGACAGCAGGACCCGCTTCCCGCTGGGGGTGTCTATGGGAAGGTTCCGGATGCTGGTGATGTCGGAGCGGAGACCCACGGGGCTCCACACCTGGACGTCGTAGGCCTTGCCACCCCGGTAGACGTCGCCCACTTCTTCACCGGCCACCAGCGTCGCCGCGGCCCGCCTGACGTCGCCCGGCTTCAGCCCGAGGCTCTGGGCTTTTGCCAGGTCAACTTCGACTTCGATCTGCGGCACGTCCACCTGCAGCGCCGTATGGACATCCGTCGCACCCTCGGTACTGCTGAAGATGCCCTTGATTTCCGCTGCCTTCTTGCGCAGGAGCGCCAGGTCATCGCCGTATAGGCGTACGACGACGGCGTTGCTGGCGCCCGTGAGAACCTCACGGATTCTCTCCTTCAGATACGTCTGGACGTCGCGGTGAATGCCGGGATAGCCTTCCACGACTTCCTTGACGCTGGCGAGCGTCGTGTTGTAATCCGCGGCGGGGTCGATGCTGATCCAGTTTTCGCCGAAGTTCACCCCCACCACTTCGTCGGCCGCGAACGCCTGGCCGATGTGTGAGCCGCAGTTCCGTACGCCCTTGATGGTGAGGAGTTCTGCGCAGGCCTTCTGGCTGACGCGGTACTCCTCCTCCACCGACGTACCAGGCTGGGTCACCCAGTGCATCAGGAAGTCCCGCTCCTTGAAGTCCGGCAGCAGCGACTGGCCCAGCAGCGGTGCAGTCAGGGCGCCCACCGCCGCCATGGCGCCGAACGCCGCATACCCTGCCACCGGTCGCCGGACCATCTTGCTCAGGATCCGGCGGTAGCCCCGCTTGAGCACACGGACCAGCGGCGGCTCCTGTTCCTTGAGCGGGACCTTGCGCATGAAGATCAGCGCAAGGGCCGGCGTGACGGTCAGTGCTACCAGCATGGAGGCCAGCACGGCCAGGGTGTAGGAGATGGCCAGCGGCCTGAAGAAAGCACCCGTCAGGCCCTGGAGGAAGAAGATCGGCACCGCGGCGGCGATGATGATCAGCGTGGCGTAGATGATAGGTCCGCGCACTTCCAGCGAGGCCTCCAGGACCACCGAGGCGGTGGAGCGGGTTCCGCCCTGTGCCCGGTGCTGCCTGAGTCTTCGGATGATGTTCTCGATGTCGATGATGGCATCATCGACCACGACCCCGACGGCAATCACCAGCCCGGCCAGGACCATGGTGTTCACCGTGGTGCCGGTGAGGTAGAGGACGGACGCCGCCGTCACGAGCGACAACGGGATGGCGATCAGGCTGATGAGTGCTGTCCTCCACTGGAAGAGGAAGGCTCCCAGCACGAGCACCACGAGGATGCAGCCGAGCAGGAGCGCGCGGCTGAGGTTGTTCAGGGACTCCTCGATGAAGCTGGCCGGCCGGAAAATTTCCGTGTCAACGTTGATGCCGCTGAGCCCGGGCTGCATCTGCGCCAGCGCTTCCTCGACACCCTTGGTGACTTCCAGGGTGTTGCCCCAGGGGAGCTTTTCGACGATGAGCATCAGCCCGTCACCCTGGTTGATGACGGCGTCACCGATGAGCGGCTGCTGGTCTTCCACCACTGTGGCGACGTCGCCGAGCTTCAGGGGTGTGCCGTTGCGCTGCTCAATGGTCACCTCCGCGAGGTCCTTTGCGGTGGTGATGGGCAGCACGTGCTGGACGCTGATCCGCTGGTTCGGCGTGCCGATGAAGCCGCCGGTGCCTATGACGGCACCTGGCGAGTACTTCAGCAAACCGGCATCCAGCGCATCGGCAGTGACTTCCATGACCTCGTTCAGGGTGACGTCCTTGGCCTTCATCTTTTCCGGGATGGCCTGGACCTGGAGCATCTGCAGGCGTTCGCCCCAGATGGCAACGTTTGCCACGCCGGGAACCCGCAGCAGGTGTGCCCGGATTTTCCAGTACGTGATCATGGACATCTCGATCAGCGAGCGTTCATCCGAGGTCAGGCCGATTTTCATGACCCGGCTCGTGGATGAAAGCGGCTGCAGCATCACCGGCGGCGCCGCCCAGGTGGGCAGCGTCGGGGTGACCGTAGCTATCCGTTCTGAGACGAGCTGGCGGGCCTTGAGCAGGTCCGTGCCCGGTGCGAAGATAAGCACGATCGAAGACAGCTGGGGTACCGATTTGGACCGCAGGTCCTCCAGCCGCTCAACGCCGTTCAGGGCATCTTCGAGCGGAACGGTCACCAGCTGCTCCACCTCGGAGGCGGTCAGGCCGATGCAGATAGTCTGGATTTCGACCTTCGGCGGGGCGAATTCGGGAAAGACGTCCACTGAAGCCGTGCTGAGCTGGACGCCCCCGAACGCCATCATGCCCACCGCGATGGCCACCACCAGCGCCCGGAATTTCAGGCTGAACCCGACAATCCGGCGCATCTCAGTGCGCCGTGTCGAATTCGGCGCCGAAGAGTTCCGCGGCACCTACGGTGACAACATCAGTTCCTGCTGCCGGGCCGGTGCGGAGCCGGACCACGTTGGCCGTGATCCGGTCAACCGTGACGGCAGCCCTGATGTACGTCCGGGGCTCCGGGTTGGTGTAAACCCAGGTCTTGCCGGTGGCATCGTAGATCAACGCCCCGTACGGGACTTCCAGTGCGCCGCCTGCGCCCTTTGTAACCTTGGCAGTCGCCAGCGACAGCCTCTCAACAGCCTTGTCCGTCAGTGTCAGCCGGCTCAGGTCCCCTCCGGCCTCTTCCTTGGTGGCCGCGGCCACCCCTGCCGGCGCGGCTTCTTTCTTGACTGCGGCGCATCCGCTAAGTCCCACGGAGACTGCCCAGGCCAAGACGAGAAGAAGACGCCAGCCCCCAAAACCACCATTGCTTTTCATGACAATTCCGACCTCTCTTGCAAAACCGGACCGTTGTTAATCACCAAAGAACTTCCCCAGTCCGTGTTGGCGGCCGGACCAAGACGAAGGAAGAGGATTGGCAGGATGTACAGGGTCAGCAGGGCCGTGGTGATCAGGCCGCCCCACACGATAAGCGCCAGCGGAAGCAGCATGCCTGCACCGACGGGACCACCCAGCAGCACCAGCGGTACGAGCGCCAGGCCGGTAATAACAGTGGTCAATACCGTCGGCTGGAGACGCTCGGAGGCCGCCCGCTTCATGTTCACCGACGCCGGCGCCGAGGGAGCCTGCGCCTGCAGGGACTGATAGGTCCCCATCAGCACGACCGCATCCCGGATGGCAAACGCCAGCACGGCTGCCAGCGCCACCAAGACATACACCGAGCCGAAGCCCCCGGTCAGATCGGCCGCAACCACGCCGCCGGACAAGGCCACCGGCAGCAGCACGAAGACCAGCCCCGCAAGCCGCCAACTGCCAAGGACCGTCAGCAGCAGCACCAGGATGCCGATCGCCGCAGCCGCGGCCAGCCACCAGATCAGTGCGCCGGCGGACTGCTGCTCGCCGAACTGCTTGGGGATCTCCGCGTGGTATTCCAACGGGAACTGCATTCCCTTGATCGCAGCCTGAACTTCATTGGTGACGTCGCCAAGGCTCCTGCCCTGCAGATCAGCCACCACATCCACACGGCGGGACGTGTCGTCGTGGTTGATCACGGTCTGGTTCGGGCTGAGCCTGACCTTCGCTACGTCGCCAAGCCGGACCTGCCCGCCCTCTGGCTTGTCAACCAGCATGTCCTCGACGCTGGTCAAGCTGTTGCGCGTGCTCTGCGTGCCCTTGACGATGACCTGGAACACCTTCTGCTGCTCGAACAGGAACCCAACCTCGATGCCCTGCAGCACAGTGGCAGCGGCACGCCTCACATCGCCGGGCTTGATGCCCTGCTTCTGGGCAGCCGCCAGATCCACCTCGATCTCGGCTACGGGCTGGTCGACGGTGACATCCACCCGCGGGTCAACGACGCCGTTCGTGCGTGACAGGATCTGGCGGATTTCATCGGCCTTCTCCCGCAGAATCGCCAAATCAACGCCATAAACGCGCACCCTGAACTGACGGTCGTCCACCGCGGCGGCGGCGCTAACCTGCTGCTCCGGGTAGGTGGTTACCTTCGCTGTCAGGCCGGGGTAGCCCTCCACGATCTCGCGGACATCAGACCGTACCCTGGTGAAGTTCATGCCTTCGTCCATGGTGACCCAGAGTTCACCGGAACTCACGTTCGACGAGTGGTCCGAGGTGATGGCCCGTCCCACATGGCCGCCCACCGCCGAGACTCCACGAACCTTGCTCAGCTCTTCTCCGGCGTTCGTCATCACCCTGTTCATAACATCCGGACTCGTCCCCGCGGCGGCTTCCCACTCCACGAGGAGGGTCCGGTCAGGCACGGAACCCACAATGGGCAAGTCCTTGGTCAGGCCCGGCACCACGGCAACCGCTGCGATCGCCATGACCGCCGCCGTGATCGCCACGATGGGAGCAAGGGCCCCGGTGAACGAACCCGTTGACCGGCGGTAACCGAGCTTCATCTTGCGGATTGCCGACAGGCTCCGGCGGGGCCGCCTGGCCCCGCGCAGCAGCAGGCTGGCCAGCGCCGGCGTGACGGTCAGGGCCACCAGCATCGCCACAGCCGTGGCCAGCAGGTAGGACAGCACCAGCGGTTTGAGGAAGGCCCCGTCCACGCCCGGCACAAACAGTGCAGGCGCCAGCGCCAGCAGCGCGGCCAGACCGGCGAACAGGACAGGAACCCGGGAACGCTGCAGCCCATGCGCGAGAAGGCTCTCCCGCGCCGCCCTGTCACCGGTCGCTTCGCTCCGGAAACTGTGCAGGTCCAGAATGACGTCACCGATGACGACCACCAAGGCCAGGATCAGTCCGGCGAAGGCCATCGTATTAAGCACGGCCCCCTGGAACTGCAGCACCAGTGCCGCGGCCATCGCAGCCACAGCAATGGCAACAAAGGCAAGCAGCGCATACCGCCAGGACCGGAAAGCCAGCCCGATAGCGGCCGTCACCACCAGCAGGCTTACCAGCAACGCCACACCCAGCCCGCTCACAGCGGACTCGACGAACGATGCCGGACGGAACACGGTCGAATCCACCGTGATCCCCGTGAGGCCCGGGCGGAGTCCGTCAAGAACATCCTCGATGCGCTTCGTCACATCCCCAACGCTGGTATCCGGGAACTTCTCGATTACCAGCAGCAGGCCCGGCGACTTGCCGGTAACGGCATCGCCGATCAGCGGCTGGTGGTCCTCGCTCAGCGTGGTCACATCGGAGAGCTTCAGCGACTTGTCAGCCGCACCCTCGACGCTGACTTTTCCAAGGTCCGCGGGAGTCCTGATGGGAAGCACGTGCTGGATGCCGATTCGCTGGTTCGCGGACTCCAGGAACCCGCCGGTGCCTGGCGTGGACGCCTCAAGGAAACTGAGGGGCGAAACCCACACAGCGTTACCGGCCGTCTCAATCACCTGGCCAAGCGTGACGTTCTTCGCGCGGAGCTTTTCCGGATCCACCTGGACCTGGAGCTGCTGCTCGCGTTGGCCGTAGATGGACACGTTCGCCACGCCGGGAACGCCCATGAGCGCGGGCTTGATGTCCCAGCGTGCCAAGACCGACATGTCGATCGGCGAGACTTCGTCGGAGGTCAGCTGGACCATCATGACGCGGCTCGTCGAGGACAGCGGTTGCATCAGCACCGGCGGAGTGGAGACGTTCGGCAGGGCAAACGCCTGCGTCAGCCGTTCCGCCACCAGCTGGCGTGCCCGGAAAATATCCGTGCCCGGCTCAAAGACCATCTCAATGGATGACAGGCCCGGAACGGACTTAGAGCGTATCTCGTCGAGCCAGGCTACGCCGTTGAGCAGGTCCGCCTCCATGGGCGACGTGATGAGCTGCTCAACTTCGACGGCGGACAGGCCCAACGCCTCGGTTTGAATTTCCACATGCGGTGGAGCAAATTCGGGAAGATTATCCACCGGCATGGACGGCAGGGCGGTAATTCCGAACCCTAAAATGCCGGCAGCAGTGGCCAAAACGATCAAACGAAACTTAAGACTCCAGCGGACAAGCCAACCGGTCATATCCTCAGCCCCCATCGCGATTGGCTCCGGCAGCGTTGCCGGGTCCAATAACTGATGCGCCTTATTCAGGATCACCCGCAGCGGCGTTGCCGCGGGTGAATGCCGAGCTGCCTCCCACAACCCTGCACGCCTCCGGCAGAGCCGGGGGCGGTGCTGGCTGCGGGAGTGATGGACAAGCGCGGCCAGACTATGAGCTGTAATTCCTATCCGAATTGAACTTATCCAATTCGTGGACAAGCGAGACCAAGTTCATTCTGACATAGGGAAATGGGCATATCAACGGACTTTCCGCCTATTTATCGGGCGTTTTATCGGTCCTGGCATGATTTATCGTTGCATCATTCATTGGCCGCACCCGGCCATCCGATCGGCAGCGCCGCAGGCCACCCGGCGGCCGGTTCACCCGGCCGAGCTCCGCATGCTTCCAGGGTCCGGATGTCACAATCCGGGCACCAAATCGGCCAGGGGGCCGTGGCTTCGTTGACTCAGGCAAAAAGGGCCGCAATGTTAATGCCATGAGGCTTCAGCGAATCAACAATGGACTGATAGGCACGACGGCGGCTGCCGCCCTGGCGCTTTTGCTCACCGCCTGCGGACCAAGCCAGCCGGCCGGCCAGTCGGGCACGGAACCGGCGGCAGGATCCGCCTCCGCGAGCACCGGCCAAGCGGCCCCCGAAACGTCCGCCCCGCCGTCGTCCTCGTCGGCAGCGGCGCCTTCAGCGACGCCGACCAGGCCCACAGCCGCCAGCGCCACATCCTCGCCGGCATCCACCGGTGCCGGAAGCCAGCTCTGCAAGGCATCCGCCCTGAAAGCCTCCACGGATTCCACCGGCGGCGGCGCCGCCGGCAGCGTCTACATGCAGCTGATCCTGACCAACAGCGGCACGGCTTCCTGCCACCTCAAGGGCTTCGCCGGCGTCTCGCTGACCAGCGGCCCCAACGGCAAGCCGATCGGCGCGCCCGCCCAGCGGGACACGTCCGCGCCGGTGACCGATGTGCTGCTGGCTCCCGGACAAGCGGGAAGCGCCGTGCTGCGCTACACGCAGGCCCACAACTACCCTGACTGCGTCCGTGTGCAGGCTGCAGGATTCCGGATCTACCCGCCCGAGGACACAGCTTCCCTTTTCGTGGCCAGGCCGTCAGACGCCTGCAGCAACGCCTCCATTGAGCTCTTGACTGTCGGTGCGTTCCAGGCCCGCTGATTAGGGCACATGTTCCGGTCCTGCAGCTGTTTCTCCGCCGTGCATCCGTCAGTACACTGTCGGTTACGTCAGGTCTTTGCCGGCAGGCCGGGGCCGACGCAGGTTTGGGCCCCGGGCTGGCTACCGTTTAAGGCAGGTTGATCTACGTGACGTCGCTTTGGTTGGACCGCACCGACACTTTCAGCGGAGACGACTTCCGCCAGGGGGAGGCGTACGACACTGTCATCGTTGGCGCCGGCCTCACGGGACTGGTCACGGCGCTCCTGCTGGCACGATCAGGTAAGAACGTCCTCGTGCTCGAAGCCAGGAGCCCTGGCGCCGTGACCACCGGCAACACCACAGCCAAAGTCACGCTGCTGCAGGGAACCGTCCTCTCGGAGCTCCGGCAGCAGTACTCCGAGAAGATTGTGGATGCCTATGTGGCGGCCAACCGCGAAGGGCAGGCCTGGCTGCTGAGGTATCTGGAAACCCGCAGGCTTCCGTTCCAGGAACGTGACGCCTATACCTACGCCACCACGCCGAAGGGTGCCGAAACGCTACGCGCGGAGCTCGCCGTGGCACTGGCCGCCGGCGTCGAGGTGGACTACGTGCGCGACGCCGGCCTCCCGTTCCCCGTCCACGGATCCGTGCGCCTCCGCGGGCAGGCCCAGATTAATCCCATGGACGTTGTCCTTGCCCTGGCCGAGGACGTCCGCTCGCACGGCGGCACCATCGTGTCCGGCGTCCGGGTCCAGAATGTGAGCGGAACAGGCCCGTCCACGGTCGAGACGGACCGCGGTGCGGTGCGCGCCAACGAAGTGGTGCTGGCCACCGGCACGCCGATCCTGAACCGCGGCCTGTACTTTGCCAAGCTCAAGCCCAACCGCTCCTACGCCGCCGCGCTGGAGCTGTCCGGATCTTCGGCGCCGCCCGAGGGCATGTACCTGTCCGTGGAGCAACCGGTCCGGTCGTTGCGCGACTACCCGGCGGACGGCCGGCGCCTGCTGCTGGTGGGCGGCAACGGCCATCCGGTAGGGACGTCAGGGTCGGAGCAGGCGCACCTGGACGAGCTCCTGGCCTGGGCGGGCTCGCACTTTCCCGGCTCCGCGGTGACGCACACGTGGTCCGCCCAGGATTACCAGGCCTCGAACCTCATGCCTTTCTTCGGAAAACTTCCCCGCGGCCGGGGCCGGATTTTCTTCGCCACCGGGTACAACAAGTGGGGAATGACCAACGCAGTGTCCGCGTCGCTCAGCATCGCCGCGGACATCCTCGGCGGCCACTTGCCGTGGGCCGACACCATCCACCGCCGTGTCACGTCCCCGCTGGGCGCAGCATCCGCCGTGGCGCTCAACGCCGGCGTGGCAGCCACGATCGCGAAGGACTGGGGCAAGGCCGGACTGAAGAAACTGCCCCAGTACGGCACCGCCGCGCCGGCGGAAGGCACGGGCACCGTCACCCTTCGCGGCCGCAAGCCGGTGGCAACGTCGACAGTGAACGGGGCATCCTGCTCCCTGTCCGCCGTCTGCACGCATCTGGGTGGAATCGTGCACTGGAACGACAATGAGAAATCCTGGGACTGCCCCTTGCACGGCTCCCGCTTCAGCAGCGACGGGCAGCTGCTCGAAGGGCCGGCAACACACAACCTTCCGCCGGCCGAGTAGCCGCTTCTGGCCGGCTCACGCCCGCAATCCAAGGCGCCGGGAATACTGTCAGTGCGTTAGGGCATGATGGAGGCATGCAGTCGCAGGGGACCGCCGGCACATCCGGCGGCACATCTTCGGTGGACACCATGGGCCAGTTCAGCCGGCCCACCCGCGAGTGGTTCCTTGGTGCCTTCGCCGAGCCGACGCCCGCCCAGCAGGGCGCCTGGAAAGCCATCTCCTCGGGTTCGCACGCCCTGGTTGTTGCCCCCACCGGCTCCGGAAAGACGCTCGCCGCCTTCCTGTGGGCGCTGGACCGGCTGCTGGTTTCCGGAGCGGCGGTGGCCGCCGAATTGCCCGGGCTCGAGGCTTCTTCCGAGGGCAAACGGCCCAGGGCCAAACGGCCGAAGCGGAAAACCCGCGTACTGTACATTTCGCCGCTCAAGGCGCTTGGCGTCGACGTCGAACGCAACCTCCGCTCACCCCTCATCGGCATTACGCAGACAGCCAAGCGCCTGGACCTCCCTGCGCCGCTCATCACCGTGGGCGTCAGGTCCGGGGACACCCCCGCATCCGACCGGCGGGCCCTGCTCAGCAACCCGCCGGACATCCTCATCACCACCCCGGAATCACTGTTCCTCATGCTTACCTCCAAGGCCCGGGAAACGCTCAGCGAGGTGGACACCATCATCGTGGACGAGGTCCATGCCGTGGCCGGCACCAAGCGGGGCGCCCACCTCGCGGTGTCGCTGGAGCGGCTTGATGCACTGCTGCCCACGCCGGCCCAGCGGATTGGACTCTCCGCCACAGTAGAGCCACGGGAGCTCGTGGCGCAGTTCCTGGCCGGCTCCGCCCCGGTGGAGATCGTGGCACCCCCTTCCCGCAAGAACTGGGACCTCACAGTGTCAGTCCCGGTGGAGGACATGTCTGACCTCCAGGGCGCCGCCGGCGCCTTCGACTCCGGCCCTGCCTCGGGGCTGCAGCCCCAGGCCTCCATCTGGCCGCACGTGGAGGAGAAAATCGTGGACCTGGTGCTGGCCAACCAGTCCACCATTGTTTTTGCCAACTCGCGGCGGCTCGCGGAGCGGCTGACCGCACGGCTGAATGAGATCCACGCCGAACGGCAGCTCCTGGCCGTCGGGGGCGGCGGCTGGGAGGACCCGGTGCCGGCACTGTCCGGGGGCGTCCCGACGTCCACGGGCACGCCGGCACACATGATGGCCCAGGCCGGGAGCACCGCAGGCGCCGAGCCGCTGCTCGCCAGGGCCCACCACGGCTCCGTGTCAAAGGACCAGCGGGCACTGATCGAGGACGATCTGAAGTCCGGACGGCTGCGCTGCGTCGTGGCCACGTCATCGCTGGAACTCGGCATCGACATGGGCGCCGTTGACCTCGTGGTCCAGGTGGAATCGCCACCCTCGGTGGCCAGCGGGCTGCAGCGCGTGGGCCGCGCCGGGCACCAGGTGGGCGAAGTCTCGCAGGGCGTCCTGTTTCCGAAGCACCGGGCGGACCTCGTCCATACGGCCATCACCGTGGAGCGGATGCTCGGCGGAAAAATCGAGCGGCTCAGCGTTCCGGCCAATCCGCTGGACATCCTGGCCCAGCAGACGGTTGCGGCCACCGCGCTTGGCAGCATCGACGTCGAGGAGTGGTTCGCCACCGTACGGCGTTCGGCGCCGTTCGCCACTCTCCCCCGCTCCGCCTTCGAGGCCACCTTGGACCTCCTGGCAGGCCGTTATCCCTCCGATGAATTCGCCGAACTTCGTCCGCGGATTATCTGGGACCGGAACGCCGGGACCATCGAGGGCAGGCCCGGAGCACAGCGGCTTGCCGTCACGTCCGGCGGGACCATCCCGGACAGGGGCCTGTTTGGCGTGTACATCATCGGCACCGAGTCGGAGGGTGCGGCCTCACCCGCCGGACCAGGCGCGGATGGCAGAGCGTCCGGCACACCGTCCCCGGCCAAGGGCGGGCGGCGCGTTGGCGAACTCGACGAGGAGATGGTCTACGAGTCCCGGGTCGGCGACATCTTCGCCCTCGGTGCCACGAGCTGGAAGATCGAGGACATCACCCACGACCGCGTGCTTGTCTCCCCCGCTTTCGGCCAGCCGGGGAAGCTCCCGTTCTGGAAAGGGGACTCCCTGGGCCGGCCGGTCGACCTGGGCCGCGCCCTCGGCGCGTTCGTCCGGGAACTGTCAGCGTCCGACGTCGGCCCTGCCACCGACCGCTGCAAGGCCAGCGGCCTCGACGACTTCGCCGCCAACAACCTGCTGCAGTACCTCAGCGAGCAGAAGCTGGCCACCGAAGTGGTGCCCAGTGACACCACCCTCGTGGTGGAACGCTTCCACGATGAACTCGGCGACTGGCGTGTCATTCTCCACAGCCCCTTCGGGATGCCCGTGCATGCGCCGTGGGCACTGGCCGTGGGCCAGCGGCTTCACCAGCGCTACGGCCTGGACGGCTCCGCCATGGCCGCGGACGACGGCATCGTGCTGCGCGTTCCGATGATGGAGGACGAACCGCCCGGGGCCGAACTGTTCCTGTTCGACCCGGAGGAGCTCGAACAGATCGTGACGGCCGAAGTGGGCGGCAGCGCCCTGTTCGCCTCCCGCTTCCGCGAATGTGCAGCCCGCGCCCTGCTGCTGCCGCGACAGACTCCGGGCAAGCGGCAGCCGCTGTGGCAGCAGCGCCAGCGGTCCGCCCAGTTGCTCGACGTCGCCCGGAAATACCCGACCTTCCCGATCGTGCTGGAAACTGTCCGCGAATGCCTTCAGGATGTCTACGATCTGCCGGCCCTGAAAGAAATCGCCGCGTCCGTGGAACGCCGTGAGCTCAGGATCGTGCAGACCACCACCCAGCAGCCTTCGCCGTTCGCCAAGTCGTTGTTGTTCGGGTACGTGGCACAGTTCCTTTACGAAGGCGACTCCCCTCTGGCCGAGCGCCGGGCCGCCGCGCTGGCGCTCGATTCCACCCTGCTCAACGAACTGCTGGGCCGCGTAGAACTGCGGGAACTGCTGGATGCCAGGGTCATTGAGGGCACGGAGCTGGAACTGCAGCGCCTGGCCGCCGACCGGAAAGTCCGCGGACTCGAAGGCGTCGCCGACCTCCTGCGGCTGCTCGGTCCGCTGTCGCCGGAAGAGGTGGCGGCCAGGCTGGCTCCGCCGGTTGAGCCCGTCGAAACCGCGCCGGTTGGGCCCGTCGAAACCCAGGTCGCCAGCCCGCTGGTTGAGCCCGTCGAAACCCAGGTCGCCAGCCCGCTGGTTGAGCCCGTCGAAACCGCGCTGGTTGAGCCTGTCGAAACCTCGCTGGTTGAGCCCGTCGAAACCTCGCTGGTTGAGCCCGTCGAAACCCGGGCCACCGAGCCTCCTCTGACGGACGCCGTCGCGCACCTCGCCGCCCTCCAGCGCGCGAACCGCGCCATCAAGGTGAGCATCGGCGGCACCGAGAGATTTGCCGCGGTGGAAGATGCAGCCCGGCTGCGGGACGCCATCGGGGTCCCCCTGCCGATGGGCGTGCCCCTTGCCTTCATTGAGCCGGTGGCGGATCCCTTGGGCGACCTCGTCTCACGCTACGCGCGCACGCACGGTCCGTTTACCGCTGCGGAGGCCGCTGCAAGGCTGGGACTTGGTGTCGCCGTCGTCGGCACGGCACTGAAGAGGCTCGCCGCCGACGGCCGCGTGGTGGAGGGCGAGTTCCGGCCCCACGTCGAGCAGGTTGCGAGCCTGACCACAGGCCCCGTAACCCAAGGTCAAAGCGCCGGCCCTGCCCAGGCTCCTGATGCTGCGATCGCGGCCGAGGTCGAGCCCCCGGCGGAGCCGTCCCCTGCCGAGGACGCTGCCGCACCGGCAATCATCATTGGCCCGGCCGGCAGCGAATGGTGCGACGCCGAGGTACTCCGCAAGCTCCGCCGCCGTTCCCTCGCCGCGCTGCGCGCCGAGGTGGAGCCGGTGGACGCCACTGCGTACGGGCGGTTCCTGCCCGCCTGGCAAAACGTCCGCGCCCCCGGGGCCGGCCGCGGCCAGCCCGCCCTGCGCGGCCTGGACGGCATCGTCACGGCCATCGATCAGCTGTCCGGCGTGCCCATTCCGGCGTCGGCCTGGGAACCCCTGGTGCTGGCCAGCCGGGTATCCAACTACCAGCCAGCCATGCTGGACGAGCTCATGGCCGCGGGCGAGGTCCTCTGGTCCGGTGCCGGCTCCCTCCCCGGCAATGACGGCTGGGTCAGCCTGCATCTGGCCGACTCCGCGGAACTGACGCTGAATCCGGCGATCGACTTTGAGCCCGGCGACGCCCAGCAGCGGCTGCTGGACCATTTGCAGACCAACGGCGGCGGCTATTTCTTCCGCCAGCTGACGGACATTGCCGGCGGAATGGATGCAGTTCTCAGCGACCAGGACGTCGTCTCCGCGCTGTGGGACCTTGCATGGGCCGGCAGGGTCACCGGCGACACGTTCGCGCCCGTACGGTCACTCATCGCCGGCGGGCACACTGCCCACCGCCAGGTAGCCAGGGCACCCCGATCACGGGCTCCGCGGATGAGCCGGCTGGGACGGTCACACGGCACGGGACTGCTGGGCTCTCCTGGGCTGGCCGGCGGACGGTACGGCTCAGTCACCGGTTCGGCTCCTACTCCGCCGCTGGCAGCCGGGCGGTGGTCTGCTCTGCCGTCCCCGGAGCTCGATCCCACGATCCACGCGCGCGCCATCGCGGAGCTGCTTTTGGACAGGTACGGCGTGGTCACCCGCGGCTCGGTCATGGCGGAGAACATCCTGGGCGGATTCGGACTCATGTACAAGGTGCTGGCCAGGCTCGAGGAAGCCGGACGCTGCCGGCGCGGCTACTTCATCGAACACCTCGGCGCGGCCCAGTTCGCCGTGCCGGCCACGGTGGACCGCCTGCGCTCATACTCCGAGGACACACAGCTGGCCAAGCCGGAGCCGGTGGCCTTGGCCCTGGCCGCCACTGACCCTGCCAACCCGTACGGTGCCGCACTGTCCTGGCCGGCCCTGAGCGTGGAAGCGGGCAGCGGGCACCGTCCGGGCCGCAAGGCGGGGGCCCTTGTCGTCCTGGTGGACGGCGCCCTGTCACTTTACGTCGAACGCGGCGGCAAGACACTCCTCGTCTTCACCGAAGACGAACCCGTCCTTGCCGCGGCCGGCGCGGCCCTCGTCGACGTCGTGAAGCGCGGAGCCGTGGACAAGCTTGTTATGGAAAAGGTCAACGGCCACGGCATCCTGGACACGCCGGCCGCAGTGGCGCTGACGGCGGCCGGCGCCTACTCCACCCCGAAAGGACTGAGGATCCGTGCCTGAGGGCGATTCCGTGTGGCGGGCCGCCAACCAGCTGCACGGCGCCCTGGCCGGCCAGAAACTCATCGCCTCGGACTTCCGCGTGCCGCGCTTCGCCACGCTGAACCTTCAGGGCTGGACCATGGAAGAAGTGGTGCCGCGGGGCAAGCACCTGCTCATGCGCCTGGTCAGTCCGGCCGAGGAACGGCTGACCATCCATTCGCACCTCAAGATGGAGGGCAGCTGGCAGGTCTACCCGCCCGGCGGCCGGTGGCGGAAACCGGGATTCACCGCCCGGTGCGTGCTCCGCACTCCCGCGGCAGACGCCGTCGGCTTCTCCCTCGGACTGCTTGAGGTCATCCGGACGTCCGAGGAGGACAGGGCCGTGGGGCATCTGGGGCCGGACCTGCTGGGCCCTGGCTGGGATCCGGCCGAGGCGGAGCGGCGCGTGGCTTCAGCGCCCGAGGTGCCGATCGGCGTCGCCCTCCTGGACCAGCGCAACCTTGCCGGCATCGGCAACATCTATCGCTGCGAGGTGTGCTTCCTCGCAGGAATCCACCCGGCCTCGCCAGTCGCGGCCGCGGCGGATCTGCCCGCCATGTTCGCAGATGCGAAGCAGCTTCTCGAGGCCAACCTCGGCCCGGGCCGCCGGACTACCGTGCTCAACGCGCGCGGGACGCCGGTGGGCCGGGCTGCGGGCCGTCCGGGGTACTGGGTCTACCGGCGTGAACACCAGCCGTGCCTTCGCTGCCGGACTCCAATCCGCCACGGGGTATTGGGCAAGAGCGTGCCGCGCGGCGGTGCGCCCGGGTCAGCCACGCCCGCATCCACCGCGTCGAAGTCGGGCGCTCCGCGTTTGGCGCCGGACCTGGTGACCGAGGAGCGCGACATCTACTTCTGCCCCAAGTGCCAGCCCCTGCTTGGAACCGGCGGGGCCTGACAGGACGCGCAGACCGCGAGGGGTACACGGAAACGGCGTGACGACGCGTGCATTCGCGCGTCGCCACGCCATTTGCTTGTCACGGCGGGCCATCCGCCTCGTCAGGACGCGGCCACCGGCGCTTCGGCCTCTTCCACGCGGCCGGCAGCGTCCCCGCGGGCACCGCGCCCCGTCCCGGCGGCGGGGACCATGAAGCGCGGCAACAGAACCTGGACCAACGGCCCGATGGCCAGGGCGTACACCACGGTACCCACACCCACGGAGCCGCCAAGCAGCCAACCCGTGCCCAGGACCACCACTTCGATGAGGGTCCGGGACATCCGGACGGACCATCCGGTGCGCCGGGCCAGGCCGGTCATCAGTCCGTCGCGGGCTCCCGGACCGAACCGTGCACCGATGTAGCAGGCGGACGCGATCCCATTGAGCACCACGGCCCCGCCGAGCATGGCAATCTGGCCGCCGAGATGGGAAAACACCGGGATCAGCGCCAATCCAACGTCGGCGAACACGCCCACAAGCACCGCGTTGCAGAGTGTGCCGAATCCGGGCCACTGCCTCAGCGGGATCCAGAGCAGCAGCACCAGGAAACTGACGATGATCACCACCAGGCCAATACTCAGCCCGGTCCTGCCGGCAATTCCCTGGTGAAACACGTCCCACGGATCAAGGCCAAGTCCGGCGCGGATGAACAACGCCAAGGAAAGGCCGTACATGGCAAGGCCGGTGAAGAGTTGGAGGAGTCTGCGAGTCATCATTGAACCATCCTGACCGCAACTGGCATTGATTTCCATAGCCAGTCTGAGATACTGGCCTTATGTCCGGATCCCTCAGCCCCACGGCCCTCGCGCGCCTTCTGGGCCAGTGGCACCTCGGTGCCACACCCGCCTACCGCGAGCTGGCCGACGTCGTCCGCCTCCTCGTCCTGGACGGACGCATTCCGCTGGGAACCGCGCTCCCGAGCGAGCGGACGCTGGCCGCGACTCTGGCCGTGAGCCGCACCACCGTGACAGCGGCCTATTCAAGCCTGCGCGAGCAGGGCTTTCTCAGCAGCGGCCAGGGCACCCGCGGACGCACCTGCCTGCCCAGCAGCTCGGACCGTGCTCCCGGGACCGAAGCAGCAGCCCGCGCGGGACTGTCGGGCGCGCCGGGACTCGCAGTCCCCGACGGTGTCATCGACCTGGCCTACGCCTCCCTCCCGGCCAGCGGCGAAGTAGTGCACCGGGCGTTTGCTGCCGCCCTGACCGAGCTGCCGGCACTGCTGCCTGGTTTCGGCTATGACGCACTGGGCGTCCCCGCGCTCCGGGAGGCAATCGCCGGCCGGTACACCGCCGTCGGGGTATCCACCACGCCCGCCCAGATCCTGGTGACGTCCGGTGCGCAACATGCGCTGAACATCGTGCTGCGTGCCATTGTGGGCAGGCAGGACAAGGTGCTGGTGGAGCACCCCACCTATCCGAACGCCCTCGATGCCATCCGGGCAACGGGCTGCCGGATGGTTCCGGTGGCCCTGCGTCCCACACCTGAAATGGGGTGGGACCTGGACGCCGTGGAGGCAGCGCTGATGCAGCAGCGCCCCAGACTGGCCTACATGGTCCCCGACTTCCACAACCCCACCGGCCGGCTCATGTCCGACGCCCAGCGCCGCCGGCTGGTCCGCGCCGCCACCGCGTCCGGCACGGTCCTGGTGGCGGATGAAACCCTCCGTGAGTTGAACCTCGACGGCGGGACCGCGGCGCCGCTCGCTTCCTTCAGCCCCGCGGTGGTTTCCATCGGATCACTGAGCAAGTCTCACTGGGCAGGATTGCGTACCGGCTGGATCCGCGCGTCAGAAAGCCTGATCCAGCGCTTCGCCGCCGCCCGGACCACCATGGACCTGGGCGGACCGGTGGTGGAGCAGCTGGCGGCCGCCCATCTGGTGCGCACCCTCACAGAGCCCCTGCCGGCCCGGCTGGACGCGATGAGGGAAAGCCGCGCCGCGCTGCTGGATCTGCTGCGGGCGCACCTGCCGCAGTGGCAGCCTGAACGGCCCTCCGGCGGCCTGGCCGTCTGGTGCCGGCTGCCCGCCGCCAGCAGCACGGCACTGACCGTTATCGCGCCCGAGTTCGGCATCCGGCTCGCGGCCGGCCCGCGCTTCGGCGTGGGCGGCGTCTTTGAGAACCATCTCCGCGTGCCGTTCACCCTGCCGCCGGACAAGCTCGAAACGGCCGTCCTGGCTTTACGCTCCGCCCAAGAGCGGCTGGACGCGGCCCCGCAGCTGCGCAGAACACTCAAGGACTCCCCGGCCGCAGCCATCGCGTGATACCCAATGGCTTGCTGACGCTCTCTCACCTCCTGCACGATCCGGGCCGACGCTCTCTCACCTCACGCACGATCCGGGCCGACGCTCTCTCACCTCACGCACGATCCGGGCCGACGCTCTCTCACCTCACGCACGATCCGGGCCGACGCTCTCTCACCTCACGCACGAAACCGGAACGCTCCCTCACCGCGTGAGAGAGCGTTTCGGTTTCAGCGACAGGAGGTGAGAGAGCGTTCCGGTTTAAGCCGCAGGAAGTGAGAGGGCGTCCCAGACCGTTTTCGGGTCCTGAGGCTGCTAGGCGTAGACCCTGGCCAGGAAGCCGCCCCAGGCTGCGGCCGTGGCCTCGGAATCGCCGCTGCCGCTGAAGTCGTGCACAGTCATGCCAACCGGCGCGCCGAAGGAGTTGCGGCCGAAGAACCGGTACAGGGCGTTCCCGGTACGCAGGCCGAGGAAGTGCTCATTGGAGAAGTCCACTTCCCCCGACAACCGCCCCACGCCGTCGAGCTCTGTCTCCACCGCATCGCCCGCGGACGAGCCTTCCACACGGAGCGCTTTCTTCAGCTGCATAAAGCCGTCCGGCGTCTGCGAGGACGCGGGCGCCTGCACGTCCGTAAACACCACCGGCCTGCCGTCGAAGTGCCTGAGGTACTGCCCCAGGGTGTGCAGGTAGAACTCGGTGTGCTTGCTGGCGCCGTCATACTGTTCATCCCAGTTGTCCACGAAGATGCCGCTGTGGACATAGTGGAGTTTGGTGCGACCGCCGTCGAGCGGTTCCAGCACGTGCTCCAGCTGGTTGAACCAGCCGTCCGGCCCGACCATGCGCGTCACGAGGTGGCCGGGGTATTCGTCGACCGTGCGGACAGCGGGCCACTGGTCCGTGGGGAACATCCACGCCGGGGTGTCCTTGGTGACGGCCTCCCAGACACGCTCCGGAGTGCCAGGCAGTTCGGTGTCGAAAACAATCTCGAATTCGCGGTCGTCAGTCATTGTCCTGCTCCTTAGCTGGTGATGTTGCGGTTATGCCTGTGGTGGTGGCCGGGCTGGGCTCCGCCAATGTTGGTTCGGCCGGCTTGAGCGTCGGATGGAGCGCGACGACGAGCCGGTGCTTTCGTCCGCCCCCGCCCGAGGCCGCACTGCGTGCGCCGGCGGCAGCACCGCCGTCGTGATACTTGTCCACGAGCCGTGTGACAGCGACACCGAGCTCTTCGGCGAAGGCCGCACGCTCCGCGGCGGAACGGAACGTGATCTCGCCGTCGATCGCGAACGTGGCGAGCTTTTGCCTGGCCGCGGCAGCACCGGCGATAAGCTTGCCGACTTCCTGGACCATGCGGCCGGCGAGCGCCAGCAGCCAAAAGGCCGAGAAGCGGTCCGAGAACCTGTGCGGGTCCGGCGCCACGGAGGCCAGCGCCGCCGGTGAGATCAGGTACGATGCGGCCGTGGCCTGCAGCACCCGCTCGGTGACATTGCCCTTGCGGCGCTCCTCCACGAGCTCCACCAGGCCGTGCCGCTCGAGAGCCTTGAGGTGGTAGTTCACCTTCTGCCGCGGCAGCCCCACCTTGCCTGCAAGCTGCGTGGCGGACCCCGGCTCTGCGAGCTCACAGAGGATGCGCGTGCGGATGGGATCCAGCGAAGCCTCGGCCGCTGAGGGATCCTCAATCACTTCGATATCCAACATGCCTCCAGTCTGCCCACCGACAACTTTATTTGTCAAGAACTTTTTTCTCGTCGGTAGCTCGCGGTTACTCGATGTGCGCAACATCCAGCAGTGCAGGAACCGTCGAAACGGCGCCCAGGGCACGGCACGTAGAATGGACCGGTGATGCAATCCCCCCTTCCCGTGCGCGACGGCGTGAACGCGACCCGCCTCCGCCTGCCGGACGAAGGGCCGTGGACCACCGCGATGGACTACATGATGCACCGCTGGGGGCACATCGATCCGCAGGGCATCGAGGACAGGTTCGCGGCCGGCGAGATCGTGGGCGAAGGCGGCGTCCCCCTGGACCGGCGCACCAGGCTAGAGGACCACACTTTCATCTGGTACTACCGCACGCTTCCGACGGAAACACGCTTGCCAGTCGAGCTGAGCATCCTCCACCAGAATGAACATCTCCTGGTGGTGGACAAGCCGCACTTCCTGCCCACCACGCCCGGCGGCACCTACATCCAGGAGTCGGCGCTGGTGCGGCTGCGGAACCAGCTGAACCTTCCGGACCTGATCCCCATGCACCGGCTGGACCGCATGACAGCCGGCATCCTGCTCCTCTCGACCAACCCGGAGACCCGCGGCAGGTATCAGGTTCTCTTCGAAAAGCGCCAGGTGCAGAAGGAGTACGAGTGCGTGGCCGCCGCGAAGCCGTCGGCAGGGCACGCCGCCGTCGAGTTCCCGGCCGTTGTCCGGAACCGGATGACCAAGTCCCGCAGCTACCTGCTCGCCGAGGTCATCGACGGCGAACCCAACGCCGAGACCCGGATTGACCTGCTGAGGACGTTCGACGCCGGAACTCCCGACGGCGGTCATCCCGCCGCTGCCTCCCCCGCCGCCGGCAGGCACGGCGGCACAGCTGCCCACCACAACCCCGCACGGCGCCGCGGACTTTATCGGCTGGAGCCGCACTCGGGCAAGACGCACCAGCTGCGGGTGCATATGGCCTCGCTGGGCCTGGGCATCCTGCACGATGCGTTTTATCCGGAGCTGCTGGACAAAGCCCCCGACGACTACACGAAGCCCCTCCAGCTCCTCGCCCGGGGCATCCGCTTCGTTGACCCGATCACCGGGAAGCCCGTGGAGTACCGCAGCAGGCTCGAGCTGAGCGAAGCCCGTTAACCGTCCGGCCCGTAACCGTCCGGCCTGGTGTGCTGGCCCCGGTTGGCGTTACGCCGGGCCGGAGCCGCCACTGCTCTCGTCGAGAGCTGCCCGGAAAATTTCCGCCGTCTCATCGCCGAAGAGCACGAATTCCACGAGCTCCACCCTCGGCACCCCGGCTTCGACTGGGCGGCTGGTGTAGGCGCGGACCGCCTCGAATCCCACCTGCGCAACCTTGCGGGCATCCCAGCCGTAAACGCCTGCACCGACGGCAGGAAACGCCAGGGACCGGACGCCGAGCTCCTCCGCAATCCGCAGGCTTTCGGTAAAGCAGGAGGCAAGCAGCGCCGGATTGGTCTGCCCGGCATGGCGGTTCGGGCCAACGGTGTGGATGACCCACCGGGCCTGCAGCCGGAATCCGGGAGTGGCCACGGCCGCACCGACCGCCAGTCCGTGCTGCAGCTCCGCAGCCCGCAGCAGGCGGCAGGCCTCCAGCAGTTCCGGCCCGGCTGCACGGTGAATCGCGCCGTCCACACCGCCGCCGCCCAGAAGCGAGGAATTGGCCGCGTTCACAATGGCTTCCACTTGCCGCGCGGTGATGTCGCCCTGAACAATGTCAATCCGCATGCAGCCAGTGTGACACTGCAGCGGGCAGTGGCGAAGAGCGGTGGCGAAGGGCAGTGGCGAAGGGCAGTGGCGAAGAGCCGCGCGCCAAGGTCGTGAAGCGGGCGCGGCCATGGACACCGGCAGGGCTTGACGTGCCGGAGTCCGGCCCTTCTACTGAATGCGGGACCCTGCAACAACGGAGCCTTGACGATGCCCGATCCAGCCGCGCCTGAATCCACCGGGGATGACCGCCGGGACGCCATCCGGGCGGAGATGCGGGAGCTCATGACCCGTGCGCACGTTCCCGGGATGTCGCTCGCGGTAGTCTCCCGGAGCGGCCTGGTGCATACGGACGCACTCGGATTCGCCGATCTTGGCCGCGGCACGCCGGCTACGGCCGATACCGCGTATCTCTGGTTTTCCATGACCAAGCCGGTGACCGCAACCGCAGCGTTGAAGCTCGCAGACGAGGGGCGGCTGGACCTCGACGCTCCCGTCAGCGAGTACGTCGACCTTGTCCGGGCACCGGGTGACCGGCAGCCCACGGTTCAGCACCTCCTCACGCATTCGTCGGGCTTGGGCAACCCGCTGCCGCTCAAATGGATCCATCGGGCCGGGGAGCCCGGCCCGGACCAAGGGGAAATGCTCCGGAGAATCCTGGGGATGCGTCGACCGTTCAGGTATCCCGTGGGCAAGGCCGGCAGATATTCGAACGTCGGGTATCTGGTGGTGGCGGAAATCATCCGGCGGGTCACCGGTGAGCCCTTTGACAGCTACGTCCGGCGGTCAGTCCTGGACCCGCTGGGAATGGCCGCCACCGGGTTTGCCTATGCACCCGGGCGGCCCGCGGCCACGGGCTACGTGAGGGTTCCGCGGACCGCCACCCCGCTTCTTTCCGCGGTCCTTCCGGAAGGCATTGCCGGGCCGCGGCAGGGTTCCCAGACCGCGCTGAATCCCTTCCTGGTGGACGGCGCCGGCTATGGGGGCCTGGTGGGACCTGTGACCGATGCCGCCGCGTTCGTCCAGCTTCACCTCAACGACGGCATGCACGGTCAGCACCGGATTCTCCGGGAGGCCACCGCACAAACGATGCGCAGGCTCACCGTCCAGGGCAACCGTTTCCGGCACGGCCAGGGCTGGTTCCGGAAACCCGCAACCGGCAGCGGTGCGAACTACGTCGAACACTTCGGCACGGGCATCGGGTTCTGGAATGTCATGCGCCTCTACCCCGGCCGGAACCTCGGCGCGGTGATCATGACCAACGGCACGTCCGGCTACAACTACAACGCTCTTTTCAAGCGCATCCTCGTCACTCCGTGGGCCTGACGCGCAAGTCCTGACGCGCAAGTGCGGTACCTTGTGCCAATGGACTTCGGCAACGCGGACACCTGGGGAGCCGCGATCTACTTCTGGATCATTCCGGCGGTACTCGGCGACGCCATCTTCCCGCCAATCCCGTCCGAGATGGTCCTGATCACCGGCGGCGCACTCTCCGCCGAGGGCCGCGCCAACCTGTTCGTGATCGGCCTGCTGGCTGCTGCAGCCTCCTGGGTGGGCGACGTGGTGGTGTTCCAGCTCTTCAAACGCCGGCTGAGCCATGTCCTGGACCACTGGCGGTGGGGCCGGAAAATACACCACGGCATCCACGAAGCCATTGCCAAAGCGGGCCGATCCTCGACGTACGGCACCATCATCGGTGCCCGGTTCATTCCCGGCGGACGGCTCGCGACGTCCGCTGCCGCCGGGATCGCAGACGTCTCGACGCGCGGCTTCAGCCTCTGCGCCGGGCTGGGCGCGGTGCTCTGGGCCACCTGGCTCGTGGGACTCGGCTACTTCACCGGTTCCACCACTGGGCTTCCCTTCTGGGCAAGTTCGCTCATCGGGGTGGCCGCAGGCCTGGTGATCGGCGCCGTCGTCGGGATTATCGCCACCCGGCGCCGCGGCAGCCGGTCCCCGGTGGACGAACCGGGCGGTCCGGCAGAGCCTGCCCCCTAAACGGCAGGGGCCGCTACGGTCAGACGGGCGCCCACCGGCCGCGGCTGCGGCGGAGCACCGAAAGCGAGCCAGTCACCGCAACGCGTTCGACGGCGTCGCGCATCATTGCTGCCGATTCCAGCGCCTGGCTGTTCTCACCGCTGTATTCGGTGGCCTCCACGAGGAAGCGAAGGTTCAGTTGCGGCACGCCGCCCGCGAGGTCAAGCTGATTCGATTCCACGTGATGGCGGGTGCCCAGGGCCTCCACAGCGGCGGCCATGACGGCCTCGGGAGGGTTGCCCGGCTTCAGCCCGGTGATCTTGAGTCTGGTCTGGAACGACGGCATGGGATCCACCCTAGCGTCAGCGCGAACTGGCAGGTAACTCCCGTGGACACCTGCCGGGGGCTGGCGCCGCCGCCCGCTAGCTGCGTTGGCCGGCGTCACCGTTCCTGACGGGACTCGCCCACCGCTCCTCGATGTGGCCGAAGCGCCAGACTCCCAGCGCAAGGATCCAGGTCGAGACGAACAAAGCGACGACCGTGTATCCCACCGAGTTGAGGTCGAGCCCGCCGATGGCAGCCAGCGGCCCCGAACTTATCCCGGCCTTTTCCACGAAGATGGAAATGAG
Organism: Arthrobacter sp. Bi83; assembly: GCF_918698095.1. Lineage (GTDB taxonomy): Bacteria > Actinomycetota > Actinomycetes > Actinomycetales > Micrococcaceae > Arthrobacter. The sequence continues at coordinate 17,912 of NZ_CAKKLY010000020.1, read as the reverse complement.
TTCGATGGAGCCGATGCCCAGTGCGACGGCGACGGAAAGTCCCGTGATGACGATGTTGTAATAGATCCTGCGGACGGGCCTGGACAGCGCCCAGCCATAGGCGAAGTTCATGAAGCAGCCGTCGATGGAGTCCAGCAGGCTCATGCCGGCGGCAAACAGCACGGGCAGCGTCAGAATCGCATACCAGGGAAGGGTGGAGGCCGCCGCTCCGCCGGCGAGAATCAGGAGGCTGACCTCTGTGGCGGTGTCGAACCCCAACCCGAACAGCAGCCCCACTCCGTACACCTGCCAGGAGCGCGTAATCAACCGTGTCGCCCGGCCAAATACCCGGATTAACAGGCCGCCGCCGGACACCTCCTGCGCTTCGGTTTCACCGTCTTCGCCGTGGCGCATGCGCCGGACGGACTTAAGGATGCCCAGCAGGACACCGAGGTTCAGGATGCCAATGCAATAAAGGAACAGGCCCGAGACGGTGGTGCCGATCAGTCCAAGTGCCGAGTGGATTTCGGTGGCTTCGGCCGCGCTCCGGTCCGTCAGGCTGCGGATGCCCGCCGCGAGCAGGGCGCACATGCCGAACACCACGCTCGAGTGCCCTAGGGAAAACCAGAATCCGACAGACATCCTGCGCCTGCCCTCGCCGCAGAGCTTGCGGGTGATGTTGTCGATCGCCGCAATGTGGTCAGCGTCGAAAGCGTGGCGCAGGCCGAGGGTGTAGGCCGCAACTCCGAGGCCAATGCCGAACGCCCCGGCGGATCCAGACTGGACGTTTTCCGGCGCCGCCACACCCGCCAGCACGCCCCAGCCCAGGATGTGCAGCAGCACGACGAACGCCGTCATGCCGCCGATCGACGCCCACTCCCGGCCCGTCAGGTCGCGGCGGCCGCCGCGTCTGCGGGCCGAGCGCGCAGCCACCGTTTGCTTCATGGTTCGAGCCTCGGGTTCCACATGCGATGCAGACTGCTGGGATGACTTCGCTATGTAGCGGAAGTATACGCCGGAGTCATTTTGGATGGTTGCGCTTTATCCGCGGCGAGCCTATCTTGGCAGGAAGGAGTGCCGCCATGCACGAACTCTCTATCACGCAGAGCCTTGTTGACACCGTTCTGGACCGCACCGGGGAACGGACAGTAACCGGCGTCAACCTTCGAATTGGACCTTTGTCCGGCGTGCTTCCGGACGCCATGCGGTTCTGCTTTGACATTGTTTCCGCCGGCACGCCCCTGGCCGGCGCCCGGCTCCAGATCGATGAACCTCAGGGCCTGGCCCGCTGCCGGACCTGCGCCCAAAAATTCGAACTTGCCGACCTGATCCTGCTTTGCCCCTGCGGAAGTGCGGACGTCGAAGTTCTCAGTGGCCGCGAACTCATGGTGCTGTCTGTGGAGGTGGCGTAATAGATGTGTACAACATGCGGCTGCGGCGATGAGGCGAACACCAGGGTCTCAACCCTCGAGGAACCCCACCACACCCACGGGCATGAGCATCCGCATCAGCACGGGCACAGCCACGAGCACGAACGCGAGCACGAGCACGAGCACGAGCATGAGCATGGCCACGAGCACGAACACCCCGGCCATCAGCATGCCCTCTGCCACCCTGAGACCATCTCACTCGAACAGAACCTGCTGGCCAAGAATGACCTGCTGGCGGCAAGGAATCGCGGCTGGCTTGCCGGCCGCGGAATCCGGGCCTTCAACGTCATGAGTTCGCCCGGCGCCGGCAAGACAACGCTCCTGGTCCGCACGCTCACGGACCTGGGCGAGCACTTGCAGGCCGGCGTCATTGAAGGGGACCAGGAAACGTCCCTGGATGCTGACCGGATCCGCGCAGTGGGCCGTCCGGTCATCCAGATCAACACCGGGGCCGGCTGCCATCTCGATGCCGACATGCTCCGGCGCGGACTGGACGCCCTGGACCCGGAAACCGGCTCCACAGTCTTTATTGAAAACGTGGGCAACCTCGTTTGCCCAGCTCTTTTCGACCTTGGCGAAACTGCCAAGGTCGTGGTCGTTTCGGTAACGGAAGGTGATGACAAACCGCAGAAATACCCGCACATGTTCATGGCAGCCGACCTCGTGATCGTCAACAAGTCGGACCTGCTCCCCTATGTCGATTTCGACGTCGACGAGTGCCTGCGCCGCATCCGGCAGGTCAACCCGCGGGCCGAATTCCTGACCGTCTCGGCCGCCACCGGCGAAGGCCTGGCTGCCTGGTACGGCTGGTTGGACGGTTCGACATCCCGGTCAGACCCCTTGACTGAATCTCTGACAGACGCACATTGAGCCCTCACGGGCCACCGAAAGAGGCACCGATGCCTACCGAAGCATCCATCAAGGCCGAAGAAGCCCTTATTCACGTGCTGTGGATCAACGCCGGACTTAGCTGCGACGGCGATTCAGTTGCCTTGACGGCGGCCACACAGCCCAGCGTCGAAGAGATCGCCCTCGGCGCCCTGCCCGGTCTGCCGCGGATTGCCATGCACTGGCCCCTGATCGACTTCGAGTGCGGACCCCAGGAAGGAGCCGACGACTTCCTGGAGTGGTTCCGCAAGGCGGACCGTGGGGAACTGGAACCGTTCGTCCTGGTGGTCGAGGGGTCCATCCCCAACGAAAAACTCCACGACCCCGGCGGCTACTGGTGCGGGTTCGGCAACGATCTCGAGACGGGCCAGCCCATCACCACGAGCGAATGGCTGGACCGCCTGGCGCCGAAAGCCACCGCAATCATTGCGGCCGGCACGTGCGCCACGTACGGCGGGATCCACGCGATGGCGGGGAACCCAACAGGCGCCATGGGAGTCCCGGACTACCTCGGCTATGACTGGAGATCGAAGGCAGGCATCCCGATTGTCTGCGTCCCGGGCTGCCCGATCCAGCCGGACAATCTCTCCGAGACCATGACTTACCTGCTGTACCAGGCCACTGGCCAGGCACCGATGATTCCGCTGGACGACGCGCTCCGGCCCACCTGGCTGTTCGGCAAGACAGTCCACGAGGGCTGCGACCGTGCCGGGTACTACGAGCAGGGCGACTTCGCCACCGAATACGGCTCCCCCAAGTGCATCGTCAAACTCGGCTGCTGGGGCCCGGTGGTCAAGTGCAACGTACCGAAGCGGGGCTGGATGAACGGCATCGGCGGCTGCCCGAACGTCGGCGGCATCTGCATCGGCTGCACTATGCCCGGCTTCCCGGACAAGTTCATGCCCTTCATGGACGAGCCTCCGGGCGGAAAACTCTCCACCAACACCATCCGGCCTTACGGATCCGCCATCCGGGCGTTGCGCGGCATCACCACCCACACCCTGGACCAGGAGCCGAAATGGCGCCGGCCCGGACGCGAGCTCCTTACCGGCGCGCAGCGCACCTGGTAACCACCCACTTCCAGACAGGCGAGAAAAATGACCTCCACGATTCCAATGCCTTCCCGGAGCGGCGCGGACAACAACAACAACCTGGTGGAGATGGCCTGGGACCCGATCACGAGGATCGTCGGCAGCCTCGGCATCTACACCAAGATCGATTTCGCGAACAACCAGGTGGTGGAGTGCAAGAGCACGTCCTCGATCTTCCGGGGCTACTCCATCTTCATGAAGGGCAAGGACCCCCGGGACGCCCATTTCATCACCAGCCGCATCTGCGGAATTTGCGGGGACAACCACGCCACCTGTTCCTGCTATGCGCAGAACATGGCGTACGGGGTGAAGCCGCCAAACCTGGGTGAGTGGATAGTGAACCTGGGCGAAGCGGCTGAGTACATGTTCGACCACAACATCTTCCAGGAAAACCTGGTGGGCGTGGACTACTGCGAAAAGATGGTGTCCGAGACCAACCCCGGCGTCCTGGCCAAGGCGGAAAACACCCGGGCACCGCACGAGGGCGAGCACGGCTACCGGACCATCGCCGACATCATGCGCTCGCTGAACCCCTTCACCGGCGAGTTCTACCGGGAGGCGCTGCAGGTCAGCCGGGCAACCCGCGAAATGTTCTGCCTCATGGAGGGGCGCCACGTGCACCCTTCCACGCTCTACCCGGGCGGCGTGGGTACAGTTGCCACCATCCAGCTGATGACGGACTACATCACGCGGCTCATGCGGTACGTGGAGTTCATGAAGAAAGTCGTCCCCATGCATGACGACCTTTTCGACTTCTTCTACGAGGCGCTGCCGGGGTACGAACAGGTGGGGCTGCGGCGCACGCTGCTGGGCTGCTGGGGCTCGCTCCAGGACCCCGACTACTGCAATTTCGAGTACAAGGACATGACCGAATGGGGCCGGAAGATGTTCGTCACCCCGGGCGTCGTGGTGGACGGCAACCTGGTCACCACGGACCTGGTGCGGATCAACCTGGGCATCCGGATCATGCTTGGCTCCTCCTACTACGAGGACTGGGAAGACCAGGAGATGTTCGTGACCCACGATCCACTGGGCAACCCGGTGGACCGGCGGCATCCCTGGAACCAGCACACCAATCCGCGGCCGCAGAAGCGGGACCTCGCGGAAAAGTACAGCTGGGTCATGTCCCCGCGCTGGTTTGACGGCCAGAACAACCTGGCGCTGGACACCGGCGGCGGGCCGCTGGCGCGCCTCTGGGCAACGGCGCTGGCCGGGCTGGTGGACATCGGCTACATCAAGTCCACCGGCACGAGCGTCCAGATCAACCTGCCCAAGACCGCGCTGAAGGGTCCTGTTTCCTTCGAGTGGAACATCCCGCAGTGGAGCAACACGCTGGAGCGCAACCGGGCCCGCACCTACTTCCAGGCGTATGCCGCCGCAGCCGCGCTGCACTTCGCGGAAAAGGCACTGGAGGAAATCCGCGCCGGCCACACCAAGACCTGGGAAACCTTCGAGGTCCCGGACGAAGCAATCAGCTGCGGCTTCACCGAGGCTGTGCGCGGCGTCCTGTCGCACCACATGGTGATCCGCGACGGCAAGATCGCCAACTACCATCCCTACCCGCCCACGCCGTGGAACGCCAGCCCCACAGACTCGGCGGGCGTGGCCGGCCCATACGAGGATGCCGTGCAGGGTCAGCCGATCTTCGAGGAGAACGACCGGGAACACTTCAAAGGCATCGACATCATGCGCACCGTCCGCAGCTTTGACCCGTGCCTCCCCTGCGGCGTCCACATGTATCTGGGCAACGGCCAAACACTTGAGACGATGCACTCACCCACCCAGACCCTGACCGGCGAGTAACGGCCATGCACGGCGGGGACCGGCCGCGGCAGACGGGCGACCGGATCGGCACCCTCCTCGACGCCCTCGGCGCCGGCGGCGCAGTTGCCCGCGAGCGCGCCGAGGACCTGGTCCGCGAGGTGACGGACCTGTACGGCTCGGGTCTGGAACGGATGCTGGAAATCCTCGACGAACGCGGAAAACTCGACGACGGCACCCTCGCGGCGCTGACATCCGACGACCTCGTGTCCAGCCTGCTGGTGATCCACGGGCTGCATCCGCAGTCCATGGAAGCCCGTGTAGCCGCGGCGCTGGACAGCGTCCGGCCGTATCTTGGGTCCCATGGCGGTGACGTCGAACTGATGGATATCAGCCCGGAGGGCGTGGTGCGGCTGAAGCTGCTCGGCACCTGCCAGGGCTGCCCGTCGTCGTCCGTCACGCTCAAGTTCGCCGTCGAGGAGGCGATTGAATCCGCCGCGCCGGAGGTGACGGCCATCGAGGTCGTCGAGCAGGAGAAGCAGGCTGCCACGCCTGCGTTGATCCCGGTGGATGCGCTGCTGGTGCGGATGAACCATCCCGCGGAGGCAACAGCCGGGCATGGCTGGCGGGACCTTCCCGGCGGTTCCTGGGAACCTGTCCCCGAGATCGCCGGGCTGGAACCCGGCGACGTTGCGGGCTTCCTCGTCGGCGGCTACCCGGTGCTGGCCTGCCGGACCGGCCAGGACGTGTACGCCTACCGCGACTATTGCCCGCGCTGCACCGGTTCGATGGCGGGAGCGGCGCTGCAGCGTGCCCTCGCGGCGCCAGTTGGCGGAGGTTTGCTGCGCTGCCCGACCTGCCGCGGCCATTTCGATGTCAGGCAGGCCGGTGCGTGCCTCGAGGACAGGAACCTGCACCTGGAGCCGTTGCCCCTGCTGGTCCGGGGCGGCGTGATGTCCGTCGCCGTACCGGCCACTTCCGGACCCGCCACCTCCGGGCAGGGCGCCGCCGAACCCGTCGCCTCCGGGCAGGGCGGCTGAGATGGGGACCGGGCGGCTGACCCGGCCTGTCGGCGCCGGCAGTTCGGGCGGCCTGCCGGTGGCCCTGCTCCGCAGGATCTCCGCCAGCCGTCCTGCAGGCCCGCCCGGTGAACGCTGCGAGATGTGCGGTGAGCCCATCGCGGACGTGCACCAGCACGTGGTGGACCTCGAGAGCCACGCCATGATGTGCACCTGCCGCCCCTGCTATCTCCTCTTCACCGACAGCAACGCCCACCTCCGCTACCGCTCGGTACCGGACAGATACTTCTCCTTTCCCGACTTCGAGCTGGGCCCGGGACAGTGGGATGAACTGGAAATTCCGGTGGGCCTGGCCTTCTTCTTCCGCAGCTCCAGGCTTGACCGGACCGTCGCCTTCTACCCCGGGCCCGCCGGGGCCACCGAATCGGAGCTGCCGTTGGACGCCTGGGACGCCGTGCTCGCGCGCAATCCCGCGCTGTCCCTGGCCGCCCCGGACACCGAAGCCCTCCTGATCCGCGGTCCCGGGCCCACGCAACCGCAGGCAGACTGCCACCTTGTCCCCGTCGACGCGTGCTACGAACTGGTCGGCCAGCTCCGCCGCCGCTGGCGGGGTTTCGACGGCGGCCAGGAGGCCCGCGACCAGCTCGCCGCGTTCTTCAGCCGGATCAGCAGCCGCAGCAAACCCGTGCCCGGAGGCCTCCCGTGACCGAGCTGATGTTCGCCGTCGTTGATATCCGGCCCGAGCCGTACGCGGCGGCACCACAACTTACAGCCCGGCTGCGGCTGACCGAGGTCACCGGGGCCGCCGTGCACGCCATCGCCCTGCGGTGCCAGGTCCGCATTCTCCCGCAGCGCCGCGGGTACGCGGACGAAGAAGAGCAAGGGCTGCTCGACCTTTTCGGCGGCCGCGGCCGGTGGCCCACAACCCTCAAGTCCTTCCTCTGGATGCAATGCAGCACCATGGTGCAGGGCTTCACGGGGAGCACCGAATTCGACCTGCCGCTGCCCTGCACCTTTGACTTCGACGTTGCCGCGGCCAAGTACCTGCATGCCCTCCGCGAGGGCGAAATTCCGCTGGAGCTGCTGTTCTCCGGCACCGTCTTCACCAAGGGGCAGACGGGGTTCGGCGTAGAACAAGTGCCCTGGGACCGCGAGGCTTCCTACCGGCTGCCTGTGGATGCCTGGCGCCGGCTGATGGACCAGTATTTCCCGAATGCCGGCTGGGTCCGGCTGGACCGGGACGTGCTGGCCGCCCTGGCGCAGTACAAGTCCGCACGCGGCCTCACATCGTGGGATGCCGCCGTCGAAAGCCTGCTGGCTACTGCAGCCGCCCGGGTGCCGGGCGACGGCGCGGCCGCCCGGGTGCCGGGCGACGGCGCGGCCGGAGACGGTGTGGCAGGAAGCCTGGTCCCATGAACATGAGTCTGAGCCTTGCCAGGGCGGTGGCGGATGCCGTCCTTTACGAGGGTTACCTGTTGTACCCCTACCGCGCCTCGTCGCAGAAGAACCAGGCGCGCTGGCAGTTTGGCATCCTCGGCCCGCCGGGTGCGGCGGACTCGGGTGCCGGGGAAGAACCCGGCATGTACGCCGACTGCCTGCTGAGCCGCGGGCCGCAGGCCGAGGTGGAAGTGCATCTGCGCTTCCTGCAGCTTCAGACGCGCACCGCGGAAAAAGCGGACGACGGCGGCGGGTTCAGTCCGGTGGATGAGCTCACCATCGGTACCGCTCACTGGATCAGCTGGGATGAGGCAGTGGAACAGGACATAACCCTGGGGCCCTTTCCGCTCTCGCAGCTGACGGGGGCCGACTCACCGCTGATCGTGCCGGTGGAGGTCCCGGCAGGCCAGGACATCGAGGAACTTACCGACGGCAGGGGAAGGCCGACGGGGCAGTCCGCCGGACGGCTGGTACGCCGCCGCCGGGCACTCCGGGGTGAAGTCAGGCTTGAAACCACCGCCGTCACCGGCCGGCTGGTGCGGCTTCGGGTGTCGGCGGCGAACACGGCCACGGACTTCGCAGCATCGGACGTCCGCGGGCGGGGCAACAGTCACAGCGCCATCGCCGCATCGTTCATCGGTACCCACCTGCTGTTGGACCTGAGGGACGGGGATTTCCTCTCCCTGCTCGAGCCGCCCCAGGACGCACAGGATGCCGCCTCGGAGTGCTCCCAGCACCGCTGCTGGCCTGTGCTGGCCGGTCCGGAAGGCCAGACGGACGTACTTCTTGTTTCCCCCATCATTCTCTACGACCATCCTGCGGTAGCGCCGGAAAGTTCGGTGGCACTGTATGACTCCACCGAGATCGACGAGATCCTCACGCTGCGGGTGCTGACCCTGACGGAGGAGGAAAAAGCGGAAGCCCGTGCCACGGATCCGCGTGCGGCGGCGATCATCGACCGCTGCGAAGCGATGTCCGCCGAGGAACTGCAGCAACTGCATGGCATCCTGCGTAATCCCCGTGCGCTGGGTGACCCGGGCCCTGCGCCGGAGGGCCGTCCGCCGTCGGACGGGCCGCCGCTTTACGCCACACCCGGCGATGAGACCGCCGGTGATAGACCGTGGTGGGACCCCGAGGCGGACGCCAGTGTCCAGCCGGACAAAGACGCGGTCCTGATCAACGGGGTCCCGGTGTCGCGCGGCAGCCGGGTCAGGGTGAATCCCACCCGGCGGGCGGACGCCCAGGATCTGTTTTTTGCCGGGCAAACGGGGCGCGTCACGAGCGTCCACTTCGACGTCGATGGCAGCACCCACGTTGGCTTGGTGCTCGAGCAGGACCCGGCTGCGGACCTCCATGAGGGTTACGGCAGGTCCTTCTACTACGCGCCGGAAGAACTTGAACCGTTGGAACCCATGCCGCCCGGAACAAGTCCCCGGTTTCAGGATCAGGATGGAAAGGAAGGCCCGCGATGAGAATTGTAGGAATGGCCACCGTTTGGGTTCTCGCGGCGGTAGCCCTCGGCGCTGTTTACGTGGGGCTTCGCTCCGTCCCGGACATCCAGCGCTACATGAAGGTGCGCCGGATGTGACGTCCGGCATCCAGCCCCCCACCACCTCCCCCGCGGTCCGTGTCCTCGTGGCCGGAGTGGGCAACATCTTCCTGCGTGACGACGGGTTCGGTCCGGAGGTCGCACGGAGGCTGGCCGCGGAGGCAGCCCTGCCGATGCCGGGCGTAACGGTGGTCGACTACGGCATTCGGGGCATGCATCTGGCCTACGACCTGCTGGGCGGCGTGGACGTTTTGGTGCTCGTGGATGCGGTGCCGCCTGACGGGCACCTGCACGCAGCGGGACCAGCGGACCCGGACCCGTCAGCGGCACGCGAACCGCCTTCGGAGTCAGCCCCGGGAAGCATCCGGGTTCTGCATGTACGTAGCGAGGATCTGGACGGCGCCGCTTCCCTCGACCCGCATGGCATGGACCCGGTAGCCGTCCTTGGCCGCCTCCGGTCCCTCGGCGGAGAGCTGCCCCTCACTTATGTGGTGGGCTGCGTTCCCGCGGACGTGACAGAAGGCCTCGGCCTCTCCGCCACGGTTGCGGCCGCCGTTCCGCGGGCAGTGGAAGCCGTCGGCTCGCTCGTTGCCCGGCACAGTGTCCGGCACTCTTCCATCAGAACCTAAGGCGGTAGCGGTCATGTGTCTCGGAATACCAGGCCAGGTCATTGAGCTCGTGGAGGGCTACGGCGGTCAGCTCGCCCTCGTTGATGTGGCCGGTGTGCGGCGGAAAATCAATATCGGACTTCTCGACGACGGCCCGCTGGCGCCGGGCAGCTGGGTTCTCATCCACATGGGTTTCGCCCTGGAGCGGGTCGACGACGCAGGCGCCGAACGGGCAATGACCGGCCTGGAACTGATGGGTCGCCCCAGAGAACCCGAAGGTGATACCCCCTAGAAACCGGTCAGGGCAGCCGGAGGCGGCTGACGAACACAAATACAGCGAGGAGAGCAAGATGTCACCCACGGATGAACCCACTCCGACCGAGCCGGCCGAAGGGACAGCCCCGGGCACGGCGCGCGCGTTCGGCAGCGAACCGCCGCTAAGGGAGCCGGCACACCCCGGCTCTGATGAAACCCCCGAGGACGCGGCTCCCCCACCGCGAGGTGTCGGCGAGAGCACCACCCGTCGGGGTGAGGACGTGCTCAAACAGGAGGGCACGGAGGCCGGGCGCGAACACACGGGCACCGACGAATCTCCGGCTGAGCGTCCCACCGGCACGTCGTCTCCGCGCGGTTCCACCGGCGTGAAGCCTCCAGAAGATACGGACGGCGCGGCGCCGCACTCACCATAGCTTTCGGCATCTGCCGCCAGGACCATGTCTACGTCCGGACCATGCCTACGTCCGGTTGCCGCCGCAGGGCGCTGTACGCCGGGCGCAGTGCTATCCGCAACGCTGAGGCAGTTCTACCGCTCCAGCGCTATTGCTGCGCCACGGTGCTCCACGCCGCTGTTCGCAATCTTGAGGTGGCGGGCTGTGAAGTACTTCAACTGCTGCAGCTGATGCGGGCTGAGGCGGTCGCACACCCAATCCCAGTGGAGTGACACCACGTCCCCTGCCGCGAGGCCCGCCACGAAGCCGGTGCCGTTTACGGCATACTTGGCCGACTCCACCTCCGGGCCGCCCACATCCAGCGTCGTTCCATCCCATGACAGCGGCCAGGTACGCACTACTGCGTCGTCGCCGGTGACAGCCAGCACCTCACCCCACCGGATCCGGCACCGGTCCAGCACGTGCAACGCTGTGGCGTACCGGCGGTCATCGCGGAGCAGACCCAACCACGGGTAGATCTCGAAGACATGGAAACTGTGGTGCGGTACTCCGCCGGCCAGAACGCCTTCCACAAGGTGCGGGAACTGCCTGCCCGTGCGTGCACGGAAGCGGTCTTCCATGGAGTTGCCGATGTTGGTGATGCCCACGGAGTCCAGCAGGCTGTTGCCCACCCAATACGCCTCGACGACGCGGGCGTCCAGCGGGTCCGGTATGCCATGGGAGCCGGCGATCAATTCCAGGTAAGGCCACGCCCCCGCGAAGCCCTTGGCCAATTCGCGCAGGCCCTCGTCGGTCACGCCAGACTGGCCGTAGTGAAGGAGTGCGTCACTGTCCGGGGGCCCGCAGCTGCCGCGCGAATTCGGCGGGTAGGCATAGCGGACAAACAATTGGGCACCGTCGATAACCATCAGCTGGCCACCTTCTGCAAGGGTCCTCTGAAAGTAACACCGGCCCCTGTCACCGACAAGTGGCAGGCAAGTACCGGACAGCCCGCAACCCGGCAAGCGGCGAATGGGAAGCCTGCGATGGGCAGCGTTGACAGCCATGCGGTTCGAGCGGATGCTGTGAAGAACCGAGCTCAGGGGGTCAGACATGGGAGTCGCCGATCTGAACCGACGCACGGCCCTTCAGGTGTTTGTGGCGGGAGGTTCAGCAGCCCTTCTGGCGGGATGCGGCGCATCCGGCTCCGCACCGCCGTCGTCCCCTTCCGGCAGCGGCACCCAAGCCGGCGCGGAAAACATCAGCGTCACCGACCAGCGCGGCAAGACCCTCACGTTCGCCCAGCCCGTCACCCGCGTGGTGACCATCCCCATGCCCTCCGCATCGCTGCTCGTGGCCGTGGACCGAAGCGCCGACCATCTCGCCGCCATGCACAATGTGTCTTGGGTGGCGATGCGCGACGGCATCATGGGCACCATGTTTCCCCGCACCCTGGACCTGCCGCATGAAATCGCCACCCAGGACTTCACAGCGAACGTTGAGAGCGTGCGCGCCCTGAACCCCGACGTCGTCATCCAGTGGTCGGATGAACAACTCATCGAACCGCTGGAGAAGGCCGGCCTGCAGGTGATCGGCCTGAAAAACACGGGCAGGCAGGAGGACGTGGACGCCTGGGTGACCTTGTTCGCCGCGATGCTCGGCAAACCGGAACGCGCCACCGAAATCAAGGCCCGCAGCGACCAGGAACTGGCGGAGATCAAATCTCTGGCAGCCGGCCGCGGCACCAAGGGCCCCAGCGTTCTCTACTTCAACCGCTTCACCGGCGGCCTGAAGGTTGCTGCAGCCAACAGCTACAACGACTTCTACATCAAGCTCGTGGGGGCAACCAACCCAGCCACCGGCAACGATCCCCTGCCGGGGTCCGGCATGGTGGGTCTCGACGTCGAGCAGGTCCTGCGCTGGGACCCCGAGGTGATCCTGCTGGGCAACTTCGATGCGGCCATGCCCCAGGACATCTACTCCGATCCCGTGTGGAAGGACGTTTCTGCGGTGCGCACCCGCCGTGTGTACAAGGTGCCGCTCGGCGGCTACCGCTGGGACCCGCCCGGCCAGGAGTCGCCGCTGATGTGGCATTGGCTGGCCGACATCGCCTTCCCTCGGCAGCAGTCGGGGCTGCGTGGCAAAGCCACCGAATACTTCCGGTTCCTCTACAACCATGAGCTGACGGCAAAGGAGCTGGATAAGATTCTCTGGACTGAGGCAAACGGCGGGTCCGCCCACTACCAACAGTTCAATGCTGGATGAAGCGAGGACTCCGCGCCTTAACCGCAGGGGCCTGAACCGCAGGGGCCTGAACAGCCGCCGCCTGCGGGCTGACCGGAAGGCATCGGGGCGGGGTCCCCTCGACCGGCGCCGCGAACCTGCCATCTTCGGGCCCATCGCGCTTACCGCCGTTTTCCTGGCAGCCGCAGGACTGCTGGCACTGGCAGCCGGCCGGTACAGCGTGCCGGTGGGGCATGTCGTCCAGATCCTCGGTGCCCAGCTCGTTCCGTTCCCCACCGAGGCAAGCGGCACGGAGCAGAATGTCGTTCTGCTCGTGCGGATGCCGCGGATCCTGCTCGCCCTGCTGGTGGGCGGCGGCCTGGCGATCGGGGGCGCGGCCCTGCAGGCCATCTTCCGCAATCCGCTGGTCAGCCCGGAAATCATCGGGGTTTCCGCCGGCGCGTCCTTCGGCGGTTCCCTGGCTTTGCTGCTCGGCCTGGGCACGTTCCTGCTGGTCGCCGGTTCCTTCGTTTTTGGCCTGGTTGCCCTCGCCACGCTGTTCCTGATCACCTCGGGCCGGGCAGGAACCCCGATGCTGATGATCGTGCTCGGCGGGGTGGTCACGGGGTCGTTCTTCTCCGCCCTGGTCGCTTTGGTCACCTACATCGCGGACCCCAACACCACCCTGCCGGCCATCGTCTTCTGGCTGCTTGGCAGCGTTGCCACAGCCACGTTCACGAAGGTCCTGGTGGCGCTGGTCCCCGTCCTGGGTGGCGCCGCGATACTCCTGCTATTGCGCTGGCGCATCAACGTGCTTTCACTGGGCGACGACGACGCCGCCGCCCTGGGGGTACAGCCCGGTCCGCTGCGCTGGGTTGTGCTGGTCGCGGTAGCGCTGATCGTGGCCGGGGCGGTTGCTGTCAGCGGTGCAGTGAGCTGGGTGGGCCTGGTGGTTCCGCACCTTGCCCGGATGTGGGTGGGACCGGACCACAGGGTACTGCTGCCCGTGTCCTTCCTGCTGGGCGGGGCCTACATCGTCCTGGTCGACACACTTGCCCGGACCGCGACTGCCGGCGAGATTCCGCTGGGAGTGCTCACCGCCCTGATTGGCGCGCCCGCCTTCTTCCTGCTTCTGCGCCGGAACCGGGAAAGGATCTGGGACAGTGCTTGAACTGGAGCGGGTGGGCTTCGGCTACACGGCGAAGGAGTGGCTGTTTCGGAACGTCAGTTTCCGGGTGCCGGCCGGCACGGCCACCGCAGTGCTCGGACCCAACGGCAGCGGCAAGACCACCCTGGTGCGCTGTGCCGCCGGGCTGCTCGCACCGGCAGAGGGAACGGTCCGCCGCACCGAAAGCGCCGGATACGTGCCGCAGGCCCACGGCAGCGCCTTCGCCTACCGCGCGCTGGACATGGTTCTGATGGGACGGGCGAGGCATGTAAGTGTCTTCCGGACACCGGGGTCTGCGGACCGGGCAGCTGCCGCGGAGGCGATGGAACGCGTGGGCGCCGGCGACCTGCGGGACCGGTTGTTCCCCACCCTAAGCGGCGGCGAGCAACAGCTGATTCTCATCGCGCGGGCGATCGCATCCGGCTCCCCCGTCCTGGTGCTGGACGAGCCCGCTACGGGCCTTGACCTGAAAAATCAGGTCCGGGTCCTGACCCTCCTGCGCGAACTGATGGCCGGCGGAATGGCCCTGCTGCTCAGCACCCACCACCCCGACCATGCCCTGCAGCTCGCAGACCGCGTGGTCCTCCTGGGCCGCAGCGGCGCCCGGACTGGTCAGGCTTCGGAGCTGCTCACGGACTCGGCGCTATCCGACCTCTACGGCGTGCCGCTGAGCACAGTCACCTATGCCGACGATGACACGCGCCGCCGGACCATCGTGGTGCACTACGGCCCGGCATACGGCGACCACCCCTGACCCCGCCACGACGCTCTCTCACCTACCGCACCAAAAACCCAAACGCTCTCTCACCTACCGCACCAAAAACCCAAACGCTCTCTCACCTACCGCACCAAAAACCCAAACGCTCTCTCACCTACCGCACCAAAAACCCAAACGCTCTCTCACCTACCGCACCAAAAACCCAAACGCTCTCTCACCTACCGCACCAAAAACCCAAACGCTCTCTCACCTACCGCACCAAAAACCCAAACGCTCTCTCACCTACCGCACCAAAAACCCAAACGCTCTCTCACCGGGTGAGAGAGCGTTTGGGAAAAGACGGCAGGAAGTGAGAGAGCGTTTGGGAAAAGACGGCAGGAAGTGAGAGAGCGTTGGGAAAAGACAGCAGGAAGTGAGAGAGCGTCGGTGGTTGAACGCCCGGCGCTACCCCGTGTTGCGCAGGCCGGCCGCGACTCCGTTGACGGTGATGAGCATGGCCCGCTGGAGGCGCTCGTCGATCTCGGCACCGGAAATGCTGGTCCCTTCGGCCCTCACACGGCGCAGTAGTTCCACCTGGAGGTAGCTAATGGGGTCGAGGTACTGGTCGCGGATTTCCAGTGACCGCTTGAGCGTGGGCTGGGCGTCCAGGAGCACGTTCTCGCCGGTGAGGTTCTGGATTTCCGTGACCGTGAGTTCGTACTCCTCGCGGATGGCGCGGAACAGGTGGTGCAGTTCCGGGGGAACCAGGGTGTCCACGTAGTAGCCGGCAATGTCCATGTCCGTCTTGGCAAGCGTCATCTCCACGTTGGAGAGCACCGAGCGGAAGAAGTGCCAGCCTTCCATCATCTCCACGAGCTGGCCTGAGTTGCCGGCCTCGCGGGCAGCCTTCAGGCCGGAGCCCACGCCGAACCAGCCGGGCACGATCTGCCGGGACTGGGTCCAGCCGAACACCCACGGGATGGCCCGCAGGCCGCCGAGGCCGGCGCCCGAGTCGGGGCGCTTGGACGGGCGGGAACCGATGTTGAGTGAGCCGAGCTGCTCCACGGGCGTGGAGGCCATGAAGTACGCCGGCAGGTCGGGGTGATCGATCAGGCTGCGGTAACGGGCAAAGGCGGCGTCGGAGATGGTCTCCATGACGTGCCCGAAGCGCTCACGCTGGTCATCGGACGTCCGCGGGGTGCGGTGCAGCGCGGAACCCTGCATGACGGCGGCCAGCGACAGCTCCAGGTTCTCGCGGGCCAGTTCCGGCAGCGAGTACTTGTCCGAGATGACTTCGCCCTGTTCGGTGAACTTGATTTCACCCTCGAGCACGCCGTTGGGCTGGGCCATGATTGCGTCGTACGTGGGCCCGCCGCCGCGGCCGACGGATCCGCCGCGGCCGTGGAAGAGGCGGACGCGGACGCCGTGCTTGGCAGCGATGTCGCGGAGCTTGCGCTGGGTCTTGTGGATCTCCCACTGGCTGGTCATCACACCGGACTCCTTGTTGGAGTCCGAGTAGCCCAGCATGACTTCCTGGACATCGCCGCGCAGGCGGACAAGTTCGCGGTAGGAGGGATCGGACAGCAGCTGGTCCACGATCTCCGCGGAGGCCCGCAGTTCCTCCACGGTTTCGAGCAGCGGGGCGAAGCCGATCTTTGCGTACGGGGCGTCGCCGAAGAGGCTGACCAGCCCGGCCTCACGTGCCAGGACGGCAGCGGCAAGGACGTCGTCCGCGCCGCGGGTCATGGAGATGATGTACGTCTCGATGACATCGGGGCCGTAGGTGCGCAGGGCGCGCCGGATCTCGCGGAAGACGTCGTACGTGCCGTCAGCAACGCCGTCGAGCTTAATCGGGTGGCCGGACAGCGGACGGCGGGACGCCAGTTCCGCGCTCAGCACCTCAAGACGCTCGCCGCGCGTCAGTTCGGCGTACCGGATGCCAGGGCCGCCCAGGCGGTCCATGAGCTGCCCGACGGCGTCATGGTGGTGGTCGGCGTGCTCGCGGATGTCCAGGGTGGCCAGGTGCAGGCCGAAGGAGGCGATGGCGCGCCGGACGCGGGCCAGGGCACCATCCGCGACGAGCGACGCCGAGTGGTTCCGCAGCGAGAGTTCCAGCAGCTCCAGCTCGGAGATGAGCTCCTCGGTGGAGGTGTAGTCGCGGCCGGACTGGTGCGCCGATCCTGCCGACACCCGCTTGCCCGTGTTAATGAGCTTGGCCTTAATGCAGGTCAGCTTGAGCCGGTAGGGCTCCTGGGCGTTGAGCTCGAGGATGCGCCGGTCCAGGCCGGGCAGCTTCGCGAGGTCCGCGTCGATCGAATCGAGCAGCGCCTGGTCCGCGCCGGCCAGGGCCGTGGAGTTGGACAGGATCGAGATGAGCTCGTCAAGCATGGCAATGCTGATCCGGACGGCGTTCTGGTTCTGCAGCTGGAGGATGTCGTGGGTCACGGCCGCGGTGACATTGGGGTTGCCGTCGCGGTCGCCGCCGATCCACGAACCGAACCTGATCGGGGCGTTCTGGGCAGGCAGGGTGACGCCGTGCTCGCCGAGGAGTGCGGACAGATCCGTGAGCATCTCGGGCAGGGCGTCGGTGAGGATGCTGTTGAGGTAGTAGATGGCGTTGCGGGCCTCGTCCACCGGGGTGGGCCGGACCTGGCGGAGCTCGTCCGTCTGCCACATCTGGTCGATCATCTCGGACAGCTGGCGGTCCTGCCGGCGGCGGGCAGTGGTGCCCTCCGCCGTGGGCTCGGCCAGCACATCGGAGAGCTTGCGGATCTTGTCCAGCACCGAACGGCGGGAGGCCTCGGTGGGGTGGGCAGTGAAGATGGGCCGCACGTCCAGTTCGTTGACCACTTCCTGCAGCACGGCCGGGCCGGCCTGGCCGGCGATGTCGGCGACGGCCTTGGCGAGCCAGCCGTCCTTCTCCTGCCGCGTGCGCAGGCCGCGGACCCGGTGGACCTGTTCAGCGGCGTTGGCCAGGTGGAAGTAAAAGGCAAAGGCGCGGACCAGGTCGGTCGCCTGCTCAAGCGGCAGGGAGGCGAGCAACTCGCGGACCTGGGCAACGACGTCGTGCGCGCTCCATGGACCGGTGGCATCCGCACCGCCACGGGCGGCCTCCTTGGATTCTTTGGTCAGCAGGCGCACCTGCTCCACGAGATCCAGGAGCTCGGGGCCGTGCTGGCGGACCAGCGATTCACCCAGCAGGGTGGAGACGCGGCGCACGTCCGCACGGAGTTCTGCGGCGAGATCTGTTTCGGAATTCATTGCAGTGTCAGCCATGGAAACTATCTTTCGAGGGTTCGGACTTGGCTCGTACACTGCGCTGGATACTGTGAGCCGGGTTACTTGTTCCTATGGAATGTTACCCGGAGCGTGCTGCAGCCGGGAATATGTCTCAGATGCCGTCGCGTCCTTGAAG
>NZ_CAKKLY010000019.1 GCF_918698095.1 Arthrobacter sp. Bi83 | reverse complement strand
ACCGCGAAAAATGCATCCTTCTGATCCTGCGAGTACCACCCGGATCCTGATGAATCACCGCTTAAACGAACCACGGTCGTTGCAACTCCCAAAAGTCGGGGTGTTGCAACGACCGCTAGAACCCAAGCGGGGGGTTAAGTGTTCGTTCGCGCTTTTGCGTGGAGGGCTTAGGTGTTCGTTCGCGCTGAGGGGTTTTAGAGCGGGGCAGGGGCGCGACGGCGGGTGGTGCCTAGCGCTGTTTCGGCACCTTGCGCACTGACAGCGTTGTTCCCAGGATGAACGCCAGCACCGAACCCAGGATCAGCAGCAGCGGGAGGGACCACGTGCCGGAGATGCTGTGGACGTAGCCCACGACAGTCGGGGCCGCCGCGGCGAAGCAGTAGCCCACACCCTGGACGACCGCTGACATCCGGCCGGCCGAGACCTGGTCGCGGGCCAGCTTGATGATGGCGATGAAGATGACCGTGATGCCGCCGCCCTGGGCCGCGCCGCCGAGGGAAGACCATAGCCACCACAGCTGGGGCGCCGCCAGCAGTCCCAACGGCACGCTCAGCCACATGGCACCCAGGGTGAGGGCAACCGCCGTCGTGCTGGCAAAGCGCGCCACCATCGGAACCCCAAGGCCGCCCGCGATCGCAAGAATCTGGAAGAGCGACGACCCCGCGCCGGCGGCAGCCGGCGCCATCCCCAGTTCGTCAGCGAGCAACGTGGGCAGCCAGGCCGTGACGCCGTAGTAGGAGATGGCCTGGCCGGCGAAACCGACGGTCAGGCCCACGGTAATCCAGCGTGAAGGGGGGCGGCCGCTGGCTGGCGGCCCACCGGAGCCGTCGTCGGCGGCGGGTACCAATGACCCGCGGCCGGCGGCGGGCACCCAGAAAGCTATTGCGGCGACAGCGAACAACGCGCTGGCGGCCAGTGCCGGGCGCCAGCCCCACAGTTCGGCGAGGGGCGCCGTGACCACCGAGGTGAGGAAGGACCCGATGTTGAGGGCCGCGGTATAGATGCCCATTGCGGTGCCCTGCCGGCGGGAGGAAAAGTCACGCCGGATGATCAGCGGCACCGCGATATTGCCCACCGTGATGGCCACGCCCAGGATCACCGTCCCGAGCATCACCAGCACGCCGCCGCCGGCGGACCGGACGATGACCCCTGCCAGGACTCCAAGAAGGGTCAGCGTGATGGCCACCTCTGCGCCCAGCCTGCGCGCCGCCAGCGACGCCAGGGGCGCAGCGAGCGAAAAGCACAGCACCGGGATTCCGGTGAGCAGACCCAGTTCCACGGGCGAAAAGCCGAGATCCTGCTGCATTGGACCCACCACGGGTGCGACCGCCACGAACGGTCCCCGCATGTTAAGGGCGATGAGTCCTATGCAGGCGAGGAGAACCCAGCTGCCGGGGACCCTGGAGCCCAGGCGGGCCCTCACAGTGCGGCCCGGGCTGGCGGCAGGAAAAAGCCAAGCGGTTTCATCACTTCATTGCTATCACGGCGGGCTTATGTCGAAAGAATAAAAGTCGGCGGGCCGGGTCACATCGCTGCGCTCCGGCCCGCCAGGACATGGTCGTCAGTGCTCAGTTACAGGTACCAGTCCCGCGACGCGTTGCTCACTCCCGGCGCTTCCCGGAACTGCTTCGGCTGCGCCACCCAGCCCACCGCGTTGGCGATCACCTGCCGGATCTGGGGCTGGTGATAGACGGGGTACTCCTGGTCCCCCGGGCTGAAGTAGAAGATCCGGCCCTTGCCCCGGGAGAACGTCACCCCCGAGCGGAAGACTTCGCCGCCTTCAAAGGAGCTGATGAAGATGAGGTCATCCGGATCCGGGATGTCGAAGAGCTCGCCGTACATCTCCTGCTTCGGAATCACCATGGGGCTTTCCACACCGGCGGCAATCGGATGCGAAGGCTTGACGGTCCACACGAGTTCGCGTTCGCCGTCGTTGCGCCACTTAAGCGAGCAGGTGGTGCCCAGCAGCGCGGTGAAGATCTTCGAGAAGTGGCCGGAATGGAGGACGATGAGCCCCATGCCGCCCAGTACGTGGCGCTGCACGCGCTCGACCACCTCGTCGCTGACGTCATCGTGGGCCACGTGGCCCCACCACAGCAGCACGTCGGTCGCGGCCAGGGTCTCCTCCGAGAGTCCGTGCTCCGGGTCTGCCAGCGTGGCCGTGGTGATGCCGGAGTCCGGGTAGAAACCCTTCAGCCCGTCCGCGATGGCGCCGTGGATGCCGCTGGGGTACATCTCGGCCATAGTTTCAGGCTGGTTGCGGGATTCGTGGACGCCTTCGTTCCAGACCAGGATGTTGAGTTTGTCAGTCATGTCAGAGCCTCACTTCGCGCTGTTCGAGGGCGGACTTGTAGCAGGCATCGAGCACCAGCGCGCGGCTCAGCGCGAGTGAGCCGTCGTGGGCGCCCCACTCGGTCTCACCTCCGCGGACGGCGGTGACAAAGTCCTCCACCACTGCGTCGTGCGCGCGGCCCTGCTCCGCCACCACCTCGTAGTCCGCGTTCTCGCCGTCCTTCTCCTTGAAGATCCGCAGGCCTGCGACGGGGGCATTGGAGGCCCCGACGGCGCGCAGTTCCGCTCCGCCGTCGGTACCGTAAACCGTGAAGTCCAGCAGGTCATCCTCCTCCCGGTACGCCGCCCAGCCGGCCTCGAGGATCAGCGTGCCGCCGCCCTCCAGTCGGATGAACGCCGACGCGAAGTCTTCAACTTCGAACTTGTGGGCGGACTGCATGGCGGTGTACCGGGCGTTTCCGCCGAGGCCGCGGGGGCCCAGCTCGGAGTGCGTGGAGGCCGAGACAGACAGCACTTTCGGTTCACCCAGCAGGTGCAGCGAGTAGTCCAGGACGTGCACGCCGATGTCCGCGAGGGGGCCGCCGCCCGCCAGCGCAGGGTTCGTGAACCAGCTGCCCAGCATCGGGATCCCCTGGCGGCGGAGCCAGGATGCCTTGGCGTAGTACGGCCGGCCGAGTTCGCCGTCGTCGATGATGCCTTTCAGCTTCTGGATATCGCCCCGGCGGCGGTGGTTGAAGGCGACGTCCAGGACGCGGCCGGCCTTGCGAGCAGCCTCGACCATACTCCGGCCCTCTTCGCCGTTGCGGGCCAGCGGCTTTTCGCTCAGGACGTGCAGTCCGCGCTCAAGCGCCGCAATGGCAATCGGTGCGTGCAGGAACGTGGGCACGGCGACGCTGACGGCGTCGAGTCCTTCGAACCCGATCAGGTCCTCCCAGCGGGCGAACGTGTGGGGAATGCCGTACTCGTCCTTGAGGCTGCCCAGGAGGTCCGCCTCCTGGGCGGCAACGGCCACGAGCTCCACGCCGTCAATATTCTTGTAGGCCTTGATGTGCTGTTGACCGGCCCATCCGATCCCCACAACGCCGACCTTCAGGGGTGCGGGCTGCTGATTGCTCACGTTTCATGCCTCCGTTTCACTTCAGTCTGAATGTCGGTCTGGCTGTTCCGACTACCCCGTAGCCTGCAGCGTGGCCTCGATGACCGCCGGGGACAGCACATGCTGGGTAACCATCTGGCTCGCACCCAGTACCGCAGCCTGGTCTCCAGCCATGGACAGGCCGATGCGCAGGTGCGTGGTGGCAAGGGGCAGGGATCTCCGGTAAACAACTTCGCGCACGCCTGCCATGAGATGCTCGCCGGCCTGGCCAAGGCTGCCTCCGATCACAATGACGGAAGGGTTGAGCAGGTTCACCACCGTGGCTAGCACGTCGCCGACGTCCCGGCCTGCCTGGCGCAGCGCCTGGATGGCCGGCAGGTTGCCCGCGGCCACCAGGCGAAGCACGTCCCCTCCGTTTTCAGCCTTGAGCCCCTGCGCCGCCAGCGAAAGGGCCACCGCCGGGCCGGATGCCAGCGCCTCAAGGCAGCCGTAATTGCCGCACCGGCACAGCACCTCGTCGCCCCTGGGAACCCGCACATGGCCAAGGTCCCCGGCCGTGCCGTTGGCGCCGCGCTGCAATTCACCGCTGCTGATGATGCCGGCGCCGATGCCCGTGGCCACCTTGATGAACAGGAAATTGTCGTGCTCAGGCCAGTGGGCGGTGCGTTCGCCCAGCGCCATGATGTTGACGTCGTTGTCCACCAGTACCGGAACAGGCAGCGAGCGCTGGACATAGCGGACCACGTCAAACCCGTCCCAGCCCGGCATGATGGGGGGCTTCACCGGCATCCCGGTGGCGTGTTCCACGGGGCCTGGCAGCCCGATGCCAATGCCGGCAAGGTCCCCCGGCGCCCGTCCCGTCTCCGTGAGCAGCGACGTGGCCTCGGCGATAATCCGCCCCAGCACGGCCTCCGGCCCCTCGGCCACATCCTGGGCCAGCCGCCGCTCCGTAAGAATGTTCCCGCCGAGGTCGGTGACCGCAATGATCACGTGCGTCGCCCCGACGTCGACAGCCAGCACTGCCCGCGCGGCCGGCTTGAAGGCAAACCGCGACGGCGGCCGGCCGCCGCTCGACGTCGCCTCACCCGCCGGGCCCACGAGCCCGGAGGAGATCAGGGCGTCAATGCGGGAAGCCACGGTTGAACGGGCAAGCCCGGTGGTCAGGGCCAGTTCCGCCCGCGTTCGCGCCTTGCCGTCGCGGAGGAGCTGAAACAGGTCGCCGGCGCGGGACAGACTGCCGACGCCGTCGGCAGTAGTCAGCTCCGCTGTGTTGCCTGTACCCGTTCGTGGACTCATGGATCCTTGATAGCACGATTGCTTCTGGGTGTCACACACCAGAAAGATTGTCGGAGACTTTCCGACTTTTGCTTGACGATCGACAAAAGTAGTTCTAGCTTTGGCTGTGAGCCCCGTCACCAAGCATTCGCGGACAGGGGCATGCAGTGTTCCAGCGATTACAAAGAGGTAATAATCTTGTCGAGCGAACAACAGGCATCACGGGCGCCGCTTGGTGTCGGAATTCTGGGCGCAGGGCCTGTCACCCAGGCAATTCACCTCCCGTCGCTGGCCAGGCTCCGCGACATTCTTGAGGTGCGCCACATCATGGATGTCGATCTGGCCGTGGCCGAATCAGTTGCCGGCAGGGTGGGGGCACACTTCAGCACCAGCATGGAAGAACTCCTCGCCGATCCCGATGTGGACATCGTTGCCATCTGCAGCCCGCACCAGTTCCACGCGGCGCAGGTGATCGCCAGCTGCCGGGCCGGCAAGAAGGCGGTGCTGTGCGAAAAGCCCTTCGCCATGAGTGGCGAGGAAGCAGCCGGCATTTCCGCCGTTTCAGCCGAAACCGGCGTTCCCATCATCGTCGGCGCCATGCACACCTTCGATCCGGGCTGGCTGGCGGCCGAGGAGGCCTGGGAGGATCTCCCTGAGAAGGTCCACACGATCCGGTCCTCCATCGTCCTGCCGCCCAATCCGCGCTTTGAGGACTTCGCCACGGAGATCGTCGGCCGGGTTCCAATGCCGGATCGCGACTCAACTGACCCCGAAGTCATCAAGGCCATGCTCAAGGGCGGAGTGATGGGCCTGGCCATCCACGATCTTCCCCTGGTTCGCCGTTTCACCCGCGACTTTGCCTCCGTGGAAGTCCTGCACGCGGAGATCGCCCGACCCTTCGGCTATGTCATCTCCCTGCGGGCCGGGGATGTCACCATCGAACTGCGTGCCGCCATGAACGCCACCTGGGAACCGTCCTGGGTATTCGAGGCCATCGGCAATGACGCGGCACTGAAGATCGACTTCACCCCGTCCTATGTTCACGCAGGCTCCGCTACAGCCCAGATCCGGAAAGCCGGGCAGACCACGGTCCTGGGCCCCTTCGGCCACAACGGCTACGAGGGCGAATGGCGCAAGCTGGCTGAGCTGGCGCGGGGAACGGGCCGGCCGCCATCTGCCGAGACGCTCATCCATGACCTTGAGTTCGCGCTGGCAATCGCCGAGTCGGCCGCAAGCCGGTTTGATACAGCCCGGGTTGATGCCGGCACAGCCAGCGGGACCACCGCAGATGAGGAGATCAACGCATGACCACGCAGCTGTCCGTATCCGCGGATCCGCAGGCCGAAGCGTCAGGTGCGGTCTCCGCCGTCGTTGCTTCCCTCCCCCTGTCTTTTGCCACGGCGGCAGGAACGCCCGATGCCGGCACACCGGATGTCGTCGCCGTTGCCGGTCATGCAGGGTGGGCCGAACGCGCCGCCGAAGCGATCCGCAGCGGCGCCAAGGGCGTTGTGGTCTCCGCGCCGGTGGCTGAGGACCTTGCCGGGCTGACCGCTACGGCACCCGCCGCGGGGTCCGTCGTTGTGCTTGACCAGCAGTGGGCCGGAAACGTAGCGCTGGTCGGCACGAACGTCCGCGGCGCGATTGCCGGCGCAATCAATGAGGCCGTACTGCTGGACTCGGTTGCCGTGGCGCCGCCCGGAACGGATCCCCTGCACCTGCTGACCGAACACCTCGCCGTCATCTTGCAATGCGGGATTGACCTGCAGGACGTGAGGCTGATCCAGCGCAGCGGGAACGGCTACACCGTGGCTGGAGTCCTTGCCGGTGGAGTGCCTGCAGCGCTCCAGGGCATCATCACGTCGGCGCTGCCTTCCACGGCCAGCGTTTCGATTCTCACGTCAGCGGGACGCGCCGACGTCGTGCTGCCGGACCCGGCAGCAGCCTGGCCGGCCGAAGTCCGCATGGTAACGGCAGAAGGGGCGACGACGCTTCCCACACTGTACGAGTCATCCCACCGGACCACCTGGTCGAGGGTCCACTCGCATCTGTCTTCCGGAACCCCCGCTAACGATCTGGCGCGGTTCATGGCAGTTACTTCGCTCCTTAGCCAACTCAACAGCTAGTCAGCACCACCAGCATTCCAATTCCAGAGTCACTATCCGCTCATTGTCGAGAAGGGGCCGGGCATTCACTTAGCCCGGACCTGAAAGGAAACCATCGTGTCTACCAAATCCTCCATTGCATCCTCCGCCTTTTCGCGCCGGGGATTCCTTGGCTTCGCCGCCGCCGCGGCCTCCGTTCCGCTCCTGGCCGCCTGTGGCGGCGGCTCGGCCTCCCAGGGCGGCGGCGGGGGCAACGGCGTCATCAAGTTCTGGGACATGCCGTGGGCCACCCCGGCCTACAACGACGCCGCCAAGAAGCTCGTTGACGGATATTCACCGGCCTCGGGCAATCTGAAGGCCAGCTACCAGACCATCCAGTGGAACAACTTTTACCAGACCTTCTCTTCGGCCATCGCGTCCAAGACCGGGCCTGCAGTGTCCACCGGCGGCGGTTTCCAGGCCTTCCAGTTCGAGAAGCAGGGCCAGATCGCCTACGCCGACAAGGTGGTCGATGAGCTCAAGAAAAACGGCCAGTTCGATGATTTCCTGCCGGGCGTGCTCGAACCGTTCAAGTCCGACAAGGGTTACGTGGCCGTCCCGTGGCAGCTGGACATGCGCGTGTTCTGGTACCGCAAGTCGCTGTTCGAGAAGGCTGGCGTGGAGGTGCCCAAGGACTGGGCTTCCCTGCTTGAGGCCGGCAAGGCGCTCAAGAATATCGGCGCCTTTGGCTTCGCCACCGGCTCCGGCGCAGGCAACAACATCGGCAACCACTCGATGATCATGATGATGGTCAACAACGGCGGAGGGGTGTTCACCAAGGACGGCGAGCTCGACGTCATGAACGACCGCAACGTCGAAGCCATCGAGTTCCTCCTCGAACTGGTCTCCAACGGGATTATTGACCCGGCCTCAGTGAGCTACACCACCGATAACCTCAACGCCATGTGGAAGAACAAGAAGGCCGCCTTCGGTCCATACGTCCTGGGCGTCCCAGAGCGCGTTGGCGACACATCCGGTGACATTGTGGTGGCCAGCCCCATCGCCGGCCCGCACGGCGACAAGCACGGCCTGGTCTTCCCGAACAACATCATGATGTACACGAACACCCCCTCGCAGGCTTCCTCGGAGGCGTTCCTGGTCCACTACATGGGCCAGCTCAAGGAACTGTGGCGGCAGAAGCTGATGAACGCGCTTCCTGTCTTCAAGTCCATCACCGAACTCCCCGAGTTCGCCAGCGACCCGAACAACGTCAAGATCGTGAAGGAATGGCAGCCCATCGCCAAGACCTTTGCCTCCCAGGGGACCGTGCTGAACGACAACCTCGCCGTCCTCGACGGCGGCCAGGCGCTCAACCAGTTCACCCAGACCATCCTTACCGGCAAGACTGACGCCAAGTCCGCGCTGCAGGCCTTCGAGTCCGGCCTTAAATCAGTCATAAAGAAGTAAGCGGTCCTCCCATGTCAGTGACTACAGCACAGAACGGCCTGAGCCGGGCCCGCCGGGGAGTTGCCCCCGGCGGGCCCGGAGGACCGGCCAACCGCAAGAGCAGACTCAGCGCGCAGACCAGCCGGACATTCTTCTGGCTCCTGCTGCCCTCGGTGATCCTTCTCGTCCTCATCCACGGCTACCCGCTCGTGTACGCGGGCATCCAGGCCACGCACGACGGCTCCCTGATCTCCACCGGCAACTTCGTCGGCGCCGACAACTTCGCCAATGTCCTGGGCTCCGATGCCTTCTGGAAAGCCGCCCGATTCACCCTGATGTTCACGATCGTCGGAGTGTTCGGCTCCTGGCTCGTCGGCCTGGGACTGGCCCTCCTGCTGCGCACCAAGATCCCCGCCGGCGGAACGTTCAAGGTCCTCCTGCTCCTGCCCTGGGTGGTCCCGATCGTAGTGTCCTCCACCGCCTGGAACTGGCTCGTCGCCACGCCGGACAGCCTGATCCCGTCACTGTTCAGGAACCTGGGACTGGGCACCCCGCTCTTCCTCGCGGACCCGACCCTCGCCGCCGTCACCGTCATGGTTTTCAAAGTCTGGGTCAGCTTCCCGTTCATGATGATGATGATTTCAGCGGCCCTGGCCTCCGTTGACACCACCGTCTACGAAGCCGCCAGCATGGACGGCGCCACCCGCTGGCAGCAGTTCAGCCAGATCACCCTGCCGCTGATCGCGAGGTCCACCTACATCAGCTGGATCCTGATGACCATCTTCTGCGTCAATGACTTCCCCACCATCTACCTGCTCACCGGCGGCGGTCCCGTGGACGCCACCACCTCCCTCGTGGTCCTTGCCTACCGAAGCGTCTTCCAGGACTTCCAGACCGGACCCGGCGTCGCCATCGCCTTCCTCATGACCATGACGCTGGTGGTCATCTCCGTTCTCCTGTACCGCCAGATCCGAAAGTCGAGCGTCGAATAATGAGCGCAGTAGTCCACGCCCATCCCGAAACCGGCCCGGTCCTCGGCGTCGCCGACACCGGCCCCGTCAAAAACCGAAGTGTCCTTTCCGAAGCAGGGCACCGCAACCAATGGTGGCGGTTCGTCCTGATCCTGGCCATCACCGCGATCGTTCTCGTCCCCATCATGGTCACGGTCGTGCTCGCCTTCACACCGGGTCCGAACAGCACCTCAACCGGATTCACGCTGGAGAACTTCGGCTCCGTGTTCTCCGAAACCCTCGCGGCCACCTGGCTGCAGAACAGCCTCATCACCACGCTCAGCACCGTGATCGTCTCGGTAGCCGTCGCCGCACCCGCCGGCTACGTCCTGTCCCGGGGCCGCAGCAAAGCCGTCTCCGGCTACTCCCTGCTCCTGTTCGTCATGCAGTCGCTGCCGATCATCACCTCGGTGGTGCCGCTGTTCATCCTGTTCGCCGGGATGGGCCTGGTGGACAACCTCATGGGCCTGACCATCATCTACGTCGGCTCCACCATGACCGTGGCCACGTGGATGATGGCCGCCTACTTCGACTCCATCCCCATCAGCCTCGAAGAAGCGTCCTGGATCGACGGCTGCTCCGTCTTCGGCTCCTTCACCAAGGTGGTGCTCCGCAACTCCCTGCCGGGCATCCTCTCCACCGCGATCTTCGCCTTCCTGCTGGCCTGGAACGACTACCTCGTAGCCATCGTGTTCCTGCGCTCCACGGAGATCTTCACCCTCCCCATGGGCGTGCAGTCCTTCTTCCAGCAGAACCAGACAGACTGGACCTCCGTCATGGCCCTCGCCGTGATCATGATGCTCCCGCCAGTGATCGTCTTCGCCACCCTGAACAAGTACTTCAGCGTCGGCGGCATCGGCGGATCCCTCGCCGGCCGCTAGGCCCTGACCCATTTTCGAGAACAATCCAACTCCCGCAAAGGAACGACATGTCTTATTCACTCCAGCTGTACACCCTGCGCAATGCCATGCAGGAGGACCTGCCCGGCACCATCAGAAAGGTAGCCGAGATCGGCTTTACCCAGGTTGAGCCCTACAACTTCGTGGCCACGGCCAAGGAACTTGGTGCAGCGCTGAAGGAAAACGGCCTGACCGCCCCGTCCGGCCACGCTCCCCTGCTCAGCCAGGACCAGGACGAAATCTTTGCCGCCGCCAAGGAGCTGGGCATCAGCACCGTCATTGACCCCTACCTGCCGGCAGAACACTGGCAGTCGGCCGAGGACATCCAGGGCACCGCAGCCAAGCTCAACGCCGCAGCCAAGAAGGGCGCCGAATACGGCATCCGCGTGGGCTACCACAACCACGCCTGGGAACTGGAGTCCACCATCGAAGGCCAGACCGCCCTGGAGTACTTCGCAGGGCTGCTCGACCCCGAGCTGGTCCTGGAAGTAGACACCTACTGGGTCGCCGTGGGCGGCCAGGACCCCGTGGCCGTGCTTGAGCGCCTCGGTGACAGAGTGAAGTTCATCCACATCAAGGACGGGCCCCTCAGCACCGACACCAAGGCCCAGCAGCCGGCCGGCCAGGGGAAGATCGCCGTGTGGGACGTTATCGGCGCGGCCAAATCCCTGGAAGTGGGTGTCGTGGAATTTGACGACTATTCCGGTGACATCTTCGACGGCATCGCCCAGAGCCTCGCCTTCCTGAACACCGCGGCAAGCGAAGGCGCGCGCGCATGAGCGGCGCAGCTTCGCGCCGGGGGCCGGTCGGCGTCGCCGTCATCGGCGCCGGTGTCATCAGCAAGCAGTACCTGGACAACCTCACGGTCTTCCCGGACCTGAAGGTCCACATCATTGCCGACCTCTTCGAGGAGGCCGCCGAGGCGCGGGCGAAGGAATACGGCATCCCCGAATGGGGCGGGGTGGATGCGGCACTGAACCACCCCGACGTCGAGATCATCGTCAACCTCACGATCCCCGCAGCCCATGTTGAAGTGGCCACGGCCGCCGTCAACGCGGGCAAGCACGTCTGGACGGAAAAGCCGTTCTCGCTGGACCGCGAATCCGGGCTGGGACTGCTCAAGGCAGCAGACGCGGCCGGGCTGCGGCTTGGCTGCGCCCCGGACACCTTCCTCGGCGCCGGCCTCCAGACGGCACGGCGGCTGATCGAGCGCGGCGACATCGGCACTCCGCTGACAGCCATGACCACCTTCCAGACCCCGGGACCGGAATCCTGGCACCCGAATCCGGCGTTCCTCTTCCAGTACGGTGCCGGACCGCTGTTCGACATGGGCCCGTACTACCTCACGGCCCTGGTACAGACCTTCGGCGCCATCCGGAAGGTGGCCGCCGTCGGCTCCAAGGCCAAGGAAGTCCGCGTCATCGGCTCCGGCCCGAAGGCCGGCGAGGAATTCACCGTCGAGGTCCCCACCCACGTCAGCGCCATGGCCCAGTTCGAGGGCGGCCAGTCCTCGCACAGCGTCTTCAGCTTCGAGTCCCCGCGCCTGCGGATGGGATTCGTGGAGATCACCGGCACAGAGGCCACCATCTCGCTCCCGGACCCCAACTTCTTCGACGGCGCCGTGCGGCTCTGGCGTGCGGGAGACGAGGACTGGACCACCATCCCGGCCACCGGTCCGGCCAACGGCCGCGGCATGGGCGTGCTGGACATGGCCCGGTCCATCCGAGCGGGAGTCCCGCACCGCGCCACCGGCAACCTCGCCTACCACGTTCTGGACACCATGGTCTCAATCTCAGAGTCGATGGAATCGGGAACCTTCGTGGATGTCGAAAGCTCAGCGCCCGCGTCCGCAGCCCTCCCCGAGGACTGGAACCCCACCGCACCCACACTTTAGGAACAGTGCAATGACTTCCCAAGAATCCCAAGGAACGCGACCGGGAACCAGGACTCTGGGCGTGGCGATGATCGGGTACGCGTTCATGGGCAAGGCCCACTCCAATGCCTGGCGGAACGTGGCCAGCTTCTTCGATGTCCCGGCCTTCGAGCAGAAAGTCCTCGTGGGCCGGGACGCCGGCCAGGTGGCGGCGGCCGCGGCCAAGTATGGGTGGGCGGAGTCCGCCACAGACTGGCGCACGGTCTTGGAGCGGGACGACATCCACATCGTCGATATCTGCGCGCCCGGCTGGATGCACGCCGAGATCGCCATCGCTGCGCTCGAGGCCGGCAAGCACGTGCTCGTGGAGAAGCCGCTGGCCAACACCCTGGCCGAGGCAGAGGCCATGACCCACGCCGCCCGGGCCGCGAGGGAACGCGGCGTGCAATCGATGATCGGCTTCAACTACCGCCGTGTCCCCGCCCTGGCACTGGCCCGTGAGCTTATCGCCGAGGGCCGGCTTGGACGGGTCCGGCACGTCCGGGCAGCCTATCTGCAGGACTGGCTCGTGGATCCGGAGTCGCCGATGACCTGGCGCCTGAACAAGGAAACGGCAGGATCCGGCGCCCTGGGCGACATCGCCTCCCACGCGATCGACCAGGTGCTCTTCCTCCTCGGCGACGCCGTGACCGAGGTATCCGGCCGCATGCACACGTTCACCACCCAGCGGCCGGGTGCCCACGGCATGGAAGAGGTGACGGTCGACGACGCCGCCTGGGCCACGCTGTCCCTCGCCTCGGGGGCCATCGCCTCGGTTGAAGTCTCGAGGGTGGCGACAGGCAGGAAGAACTCCCTGACGCTGGAGATCTACGGCGACAGTGGGACCATTCTGTTTGATCTTGAGTCTCTGAATGAACTCGGATATTTGGATGCCAGCGCTCCGATCCGGGAACAGGGCTTCCGCCGCATCCTCGTCAATGAACCAGAGCACCCCTATCTGGCCGCGTGGTGGCCCCAGGGGCACACCATCGGCTGGGAGCACACGTTCACCCACGAAATCCGGGACTTCCTCGCCGCGATAGCAACAGGGACCGCGCCGTCCCCGTCGTTTGAAGACGGCCTCACCGTCCAGCGTGTCCTGAACGCCGTCGAAGAGTCCTCGGCCGCGAAAAGTGCCATCATCCAACTCATCCCGCCCACCGGCGCGACGGCATCCGCTGCCGCCCCGGTCACCGAAGGAGCCTGACATGCCCCGCCCGTATACCCTGTTCACCGGCCAGTGGGCCGACCTGCCCTTCGAGGAAGTTGCCCGGCTCGCGTCCGGATGGGGCTATGACGGCCTGGAAATCGCCGTGTCCGGGGACCACCTGGATGCCTGGCGCTGGGACGAGCCCGGCTATGTCGAGTCCAAGCTCGCGCTCCTGGAGAAATACAACCTGAAGGTCTGGGCCATCTCCAACCATCTCAAGGGCCAGGCTGTGTGCGATGACCCCATCGACTTCCGCCATGAAGCCATCGTCGGCTCGAAGGTGTGGGGCGACGGCGACCCCGAAGGCGTCCGCCAGCGCGCCGCGGAGGAAATGAAGCACACCGCCCGGCTCGCCAAGGCCCTCGGTGTGGACACCGTCGTCGGGTTCACCGGCTCCTCCATCTGGCAGTACGTCGCGATGTTCCCGCCGGTTCCGGAAAAGGTCATCGAGGCCGGCTACCAGGACTTCGCCGACCGCTGGAACCCCATCCTGGACGTCTTCGACGACTGCGGAGTCCGCTTCGCCCACGAAGTCCATCCTTCCGAGATCGCCTACGACTACTGGACCACCGTCCGGACCCTCGAAGCGATCGGGCACCGCGAGGCGTTCGGCCTGAACTGGGATCCGTCCCACTTCATGTGGCAGGGCATCGACCCCGTCTCCTTCATCTGGGACTTCAAGGACCGGATCTACCACGTGGACTGCAAGGACACCAAGCTCCGCCCCACCGGCCGGAACACCGTCATGGGCTCGCACCTTCCCTGGGGCGACCCCCGCCGCGGCTGGGACTTCGTCTCCGCCGGACGCGGCGACGTCCCCTGGGAATCCTCCTTCCGCGCCCTCACCGCGATCGGCTACACCGGCCCCATTTCCGTCGAGTGGGAAGACGCCGGCATGGACCGCCTCCACGGCGCCCCCGAAGCCCTCGCCGCGCTCAAGAAGTTCGATTTCCCCGCCTCCCAAACATCCTTCGACGCCGCCTTCAGCAGCAAGGACTAGCGGAGGTGGGTTTTCCCAACACGGCTCCGGCAGGCCCGCCGGACACTGCCTCTGAGGCTGAAGCGCCCGACGGCGGTGGGTACTTTCCGCTGTTCGACGGCGTCAGCCTGTCCGGCTGGCGCACTGTGCCCCGCGTCTACGGCACGGAATACCCGGGTGGTCCGAGCATCCTGGAGCTGTTCGACCGCCGCGGCCTGGCGCGGCCGGCGGAACCCGAGAAGCACGCGGCTCACTGGTTCGTGGAGGACGGAGTCCTGGTGGGCGAGCAAGACTCCCCCGGCAGCGGGTACGGCGGCTACCTGGTCAGCGAGCAGGCGTTCGGCGACTTCGAGCTCGTACTGGAAATGCGCCCCGACTGGCCGGCCGACACGGGCGTCATGATCCGGCGCCGGCCAGACACGTGGGAGGGTTTCCAGGTCTTGGTGGACCACAGGCCGTCCGGCGGCATCCGCGGATTCTTCGGCAACGGACTCGCAAGCTTTTCCGCCGTGCCGTTCGCGATCGATGCCGCGCGGGATGCCGACGGCCGCCCGGTCGGCTTGATTGCCGACGATCCCGCCACCTCGGTGGAACCCGTCACCGAAGACAAACGTGCCCGGCTGAAATACGCGGCCGACGTCGAGGATTTCCTCAAAGTGTGGCGCTGGGACGACTGGAACGAGCTTAGGATCCGCTGCGTAGGAACACTGCCGGTCATCACCACCTGGGTCAACGGCCTCAAGGTCGCCGAACTGGACACCGCCAGCCTTGACTCGCCCAACTACGATCCCGACGCTGTCCTTGGAGTGCTCAGCGAGCGCGGCCACATCGCGCTCGAAGTGCACGACAATGACGCCATGTTCGGCGAAGCCCGCTGGGGCAAGGGCGCACAGTGCCGGTGGCGGAACATCAGGATCAAGGATCTTACGAAAGAAGAAGCAAGGTGATCCGCACGCTCCAACCCGGCCAGCGCTGCGAGGTATGGGCCGCCTCGGTCTCCGGAGAATCCGCGCTGGTGTACTCAACGGAGGACGTTCTCCTGGAGGCACCGAACTGGACCCTCGACGGCGGTTCACTCGTCCTCAATGGCGACGGGAAGCTCTGGAAGCTGGACGTCGCCGGCGCGTCGCTGACAGGAGTGCCTCTCACCGGCGTCCCGGACCTCAACAATGACCACGTCCTGGACCCGGACGGCACCGGCATCTACCTCTCGGCGAATGATGGCCACATCTACCGTGCCGAGCTCAGTGGCGGCCAGGCCGAGCGCATCACCAAGGACGACGGATCCTTCCACTTCCTCCACGGGGTGAGCCCGGACGGCCAAGAGCTTGCCTACGTCGGTATCGAGGCGGGCGACTTCACCCAACCTGGCAGGCTGATGACCATCCCGGCCGACGGCGGCGCCACCGCCAGCGTCAATGTCGGCAGCGGCCACTGTGACGGACCGGAGTATTCCCCGGACGGAAAGTGGCTCTATCTGAACACGGAGTCCTTTACCTCTCTCCCGGGCCACGCCCAGCTTGCCCGTGTGCAGGTTGACGGGAGCGGGTTCGAGCGCCTCCTGGAGTCTGACACCGTCGACTGGTTTCCGCACGTCTCTCCCGACGGGCGCTTTGCCAGCTACATCCGGTTCCCCCGCGGAACCGAAGGCCACCCCGCCGACTTGCCTGTCGCCGTCGTACTTGTCTCCACCGGTGACTGGGCAACGCCGCTGCACACGTGGCCCCTTTTCGGTGGCCAGGGTACCCTCAACGTCACGAGCTGGTCGCCGGACTCTGAGCGCTTTGCGTTCGTGGCGTACCCGCTCTCTAGCTCAGATTCAACAAAGGACTAATCACGTGGCCAACTACAGCAACGGCACCTCTGACGGACAAATCCGTTGGGGAATCCTCGGCACCGGATTCATCGCCGGTCTGCAAACGCAGGACCTGATCGACAACGGTTTTACTGTCCAGGCTGTCGGCTCCCGCACGGTGGAATCGAGCAAGTCATTCAGCGACAAGTTCCACATTCCCACTGCCCACGAAGGCTACGAAGCGCTGGTTGAGGATCCGGACGTTGACGTGGTTTACGTTGCCACCCCGCACACTTTCCACCATGCCCACGCTCTCCTCGCCCTGAACGCCGGCAAACACGTGCTGGTCGAGAAGCCGTTCACCATGAACGCCCGCGAAGCGCAGGAGATCGTGGCGCTGGCCGAGGCCAAGGGCCTTGTGGTCCTGGAGGCCATGTGGAGCCGATTCCTCCCCCACATGGCCCGAATCCGCGAGATCATTGCCGAGGGCACGCTCGGCGAAGTCCGCAAGCTGGTGGCCAGCCACAATCAAAACCTGCCGAAGGATCCTGCGCACAGGCTGAACGACCCCGCGCTGGGCGGCGGAGCGCTGCTGGACCTGGGCATCTACCCGGTTTCGTTCGCTTTCGACGTGTTCGGCACTCCGTCCGCCGTTCGGGCAAGTGCCTCGATGACAACCACGGGCGTGGACCGCCAGACTGCGGCAATCTTTGAGTACGCACAAGGACAGCAGGCCCTCGTGGACTGTGAGCTGGATGCCGCCGGAGCGAACCGGGCAGTGGTTATCGGGACGGAGGGTTGGATCGACATCGAGTCCACTTGGTACAACCCCACGCCTTTCACTGTGTATGACACGCGCGGAAATGTTGTGGAGAGGTTCGACCAGCCCGTCAAGAGCCGGGGGATGCAGTACCAGGCGGTTGAGCTGGAACGCCTGGTCCGGGAAGGCTCCACTGCCGGTACCACTCTCCCGCCGAACGAGAGCGTGGCGGTGATGGCCGCGATGGACGAGATCCGCCGCCAGATCGGGCTTAGCTACGACGCCGATGCCGTGCCGGAAGGGACAGTCTCGAATGACTGACACCGTCTCGCCGCGGATCGCTGAACTGCGGCAGCACGAGGAAGAACTCGTTTTCGCGAGTTTTGACCACCACGATGCGTGGCGCCTCGGCTCTCTCATCGCCGACCATGCGATTGCCGAGGGCCATGGCGTGGCGATCGAGCATACCTGTACAAGACACTCTCGTCGGAGGACCTGCATGACGCACACTATCCGCAAGGCGGCCGCGGACGACGCCGGGCGGCTGGCCGAGCTGGCTGCCGTCACCTTTCCGCTGGCATGCCCGCCCGGATCATCGCGTGAGGACATCGCTGCCCACCTCGCCAACACACTCAGCGAGCGCCACTTCCGTGCGTACCTCGCCGATCCCGCGGTGACGGTCCTGGTCATTGATGCCGGCGAAGACCTCCGCGGCTACAGCCTGCTCGTGGACCGGCCAACCTCCGATCCGGGCGTGGCCTCCGCGCTCAATGCCCTCCCGTCGGTCGAGCTCAGCAAATGCTATGTGCACCCGGACCATCACGGTCTCGGCGCCGCGGCCGAACTCATGCACGCGAGCCTCGAGTCCGCCGCAGGTACTGGGGCCGCCGGGATGTGGCTCGGCGTCAACAGCGAGAACGCCAAGGCGATCCGGTTCTACGAAAAGTCCGGTTTCCGGAAGGTGGGAACCAAGTCATTTCAGCTGGGCAGCACCGTGGAACATGACTTCGTGATGGAGCGCAGGCTGGGATAGCTAACCGCCAAGGTCACTGTTAAGGGGCGGACGCGGCTCCTTCCGGAGCTTCAGTTCGGGAGGCAACCCCTCCACGCTCCCCTCCCCCCTATGGGCCCGGATGGTGATCCTGGAGCGGCCCAAGAGGACGTTTTCTGCCCGGACATCGCCGAGCTCGGCCGGCAGTATGGGCGCCAGGTGCAGGACATTCCGCGTGAAGTCTGGGTCAAAGCGCAAAAGAATCCGGGCCAACTGCACCGGAGCGGCTGCTGCCCACGCCTGCGGGGAGCAGGCTGTGGGGTACGGCACCGGCTCCGGGAAGTCACTCCGGTCAAAACCGCAGAACAGCTCCGGCAGCTGTCCGTCGAAATGCGCGGCGGCGGCAAAAAGCCCGCCCGCGACCCGGCGGGCCTCGTCCACGAAGCCGTAGCGCATGAGCCCGGTGGCCACCAGTGCCGTATCGTGCGGCCAGACGGAGCCGTTGTGGTAGCTGACAGGGTTGTAGGCGCCCATATCCGAGGCCAGTGTCCTGATGCCCCACCCCGTAAACATCTCCGGCGACATGAGTCGCTCGGCGACCATGGGCGCCTTGTCCTCATCGACTATTCCTACCCAGAGGCAGTGGCCCATGTTTGATGCGCACGAGTCCACCGCCTGCTTGTCCTTGTCCAGCGCGATGGCGAAATACCCCTTGTCGGGCAGCCAAAACCGCTCGTTGAACGACGCCTTCACGGTGGCAGCACGCTCGGCCCAGTGGTGTTCCAATGACGAGTCCCCGGCCCAGCGGGCCAGCAGCGACCGGCCCACGTAGGCGGAGTAGACGTAACCCTGGACCTCGCACAGTGCGATGGGTGGCTCAGCCATCCTGCCGTCGGCGAAATTAATCCCGTCCCACGAGTCCTTCCACCCCTGGTTCAACAATCCGTGGGGGTTGGGCCTCAGGTACTCCACGAAGCCGTCGCCGTCGCGGTCCCCGAAGTGCTCGATCCAGTCCAAGGCACGGTCCGCATGCGGCAGCAGCGAACCGATGATGTCCTCGCCCAGTCCCCAACGGCTGAGCTCACTCAGCACGGCCACAAACAGCGGGGTGGCGTCGGCCGTGCCGTAGTAGGAGGTACCCCCCAGCGCCAGGCCGGCATTGACGCCAAACCGCACTTCATGGGGGATCCGGCCGGGTTCCTCCTCCGAATCGGGGTCCACCTTCGTGCCTTGAATTTCGGCCAGGGTTTGCAGCGTCCCGGCGGCCAGGCCGGGGTCCACGAGCAGGGCCATGTAGGAGGAAAGCAGTGAATCCCGGCCGAAGAGCGCCATGAACCATGGGGCACCGGCGGCGACCGCCACCCTCCCCGAGTGTGCGGCATCAAAAATCCGCAGGGACCCCAGATCGCTCTGGCTGCGGCTCAGCACGTGCTGAACATTCCAGTCGGTGACGGTAATGCGCGGTACGTGTTCCGCCCACGCGATATGCCGCTGCACACCCGTCCGTTGGTGGGGCGAGGCCGTTTCGCTGAACGGTTCATCGGGCCCCTTTCCGTTGATCAGCGGCACCACGATGACGCTCGTGGACCACTGCCCCCGGGGCGGGATCTCCACCCGGAATGTCAGTGCATCCTCCCGCACGTGCGCGGCGGCTGCTCGGAGAACCGTGCCCCGGCGCTGGCCGTTGCGCTCGGCCTCGATAAGGAGCTCCCCGTCATGGACGCTCCTGCGAACGACAGCCCCGGTCGTCACCCTGGCGCCTTTGACGTCGAAGAGATCGGCCATGTCGGAATCGAGGCTAAGTTCGATGTCACACACGGCTGCCTCGCCAGAGTAATTGCGGATCGTGATGTCGTCCCGCAGCCCGGGGCCCACGTGCCGTTGCTGCTGAACCACCAACGGGCTGTCAAACCTCCCGTCCGCCCACCGGGCCCGCCCTACGAACGTCGCCTGGAAAGCGGTGGGCGTCCTGGCTACCAGCGGTTCCCGGAGTGCTCCGTTGACGCGGAGCATCCAGCGGGAAACGATCCTGGTGTCCTGGTAGAAAACGCCTTGCGTTCCACCCGTCACAATGTCTCCGCTGTCGGACGAGATGCAAAACGACGATCCTTCTACGACTGTCACCGCGCCTGCTTCCGAGGGACCTGCCTCCGTATCGGAGTTCCACGCATTCACGGGCTGCTTCCTTTCCTACGGGCAGTTGCGGCAATGCAAGACTCAGATTCCAGCAGGCCCTCGATTTTCTACTCCGCGCCCCAGGGGATCCCGCATCTGATTCTCGTGCACCGCCCCCGGATCCGGAACCCCGAAAGACTGCCCCTGCTCCAGAACGCTGGCGAACAGCTCCAAATGATCAGCAACCATGCGGGCAGAACTGAAGCGCTCCGCTACAGAGGCCCGGCAAGCTTCCCGGCTGAGTGAGGCCACGCCCAGCAGAAGCGCCGGCAGTTCCGCCAAGGAAGCCAGAAACCCGGTGACACCGTGGTCCACGACCTCCGGAGCCGAGCCAACCGGAGTGCCCACTACCGGTGTCCCCGTGGCCAGGGATTCGATCATGACCAGGCCGAACGGTTCCGGCCACTGGATGGGATTTAGGAATGCGACGGCGTTGCCCATGAGCGCGTACTTTTCGTCGTCCGTGATCTCCCCCATGAAGTCCTCGTTGGGGCCCAAGAGGGGCTTCACGACTTCCCGGTAAAACCGCAACTCATCGGGTTCGCGCATCTTTGCCGCGATGCGCAGGGGAATTTCTGCCTTCCGGGCAATAGCGATTGCTTCAACCAAGCCCTTGTCCGGGCACACCCGCCCCACAAAGCACGCGTAGCCCCCCTTGCCGGTGCCCGTGGGGACCGTGGACAGGTCCAGCCCGTGGTGGATTACCCGTGCGATCGGCACGTCCGGCGCATGCGTGACCTGATCGCGGGAAATGGCGATGATGCTGGCGGTCCTCCCAACGGCCCGGTAGATGTCCGCCGCTGCGGGCGTCAGCCGGCCGTGGATCGTCGTCACGACCGGGACAGAGGAGGGGCGATGGGCGTACAGCGGACCGGCCATCGTGTGGTCGTGGATCAGGTCCACACCCCGCATGCCCTGGTACGCCCGTATCACGTGGCTGAGCTCCGAAAGGGTGGACCCCAGCTCGGCAGGTTCCGAAACCCTCATCCCCGAAACACGCGGGACCGGGCATTCGCTGTCGGAGGGAACAGCCAGCAACACCTCGTGCCCCGCAGCCGCAAAACCACGGGCAAGGCTGTCCACCACCCTCTCGGTGCCGCCGTAAGAGGGCGGAGGAACGGGAATCCAGGGTCCCGCAATAAGTCCTATCCGCATTCCCCGGCCTCCCAGGTGACAGAGCAGACGGCCCCGCACAATGGCTGCGGCGCCGTCCTCGGCGCATCGGGGCAGAACTAACGATGGCGTTCGGATGAAGAGCATCCGACGGCTGACTTCATAACCTACGTCAAACGATATTGTCCGCAGTGACGCCGGGCAAGGCTGGTAACTGAAGCTGTGCGCTGTGCGCTGTGGCCAAGCCAACAGTGCACGGCAGGAATGCCAGCGCGTGGGTTCAGGTTGTGGCAAGCATGAAGATTGAAATCTGGTCAGACGTCGCGTGTCCGTGGTGCTACATCGGCAAGCGCCGTTTCGAGGCCGCCCTGGCCGAGTTCCCGCACCGCGATGCCGTGGAGGTGCAGTGGCGGAGCTACCAGCTTGACCCTTCCCTGCCCGAGCACTACGACGGCACCGAGCTCGACTACCTCAGTACTCGCAAGGGCATGGCCCCGGCGCAGGTCTCACAGATGTTTGACCATGTGGCAGCTGAGGCCCGAGGCGAGGGGCTCAACTACCGGTTCGACGCCGTCGTGGTTGCCAACAGCTTCACTGCCCACCGGCTCATCCACCTGGCCGCCGCTCACGGGAA
Source organism: Arthrobacter sp. Bi83 (assembly GCF_918698095.1). Classification (GTDB taxonomy): domain Bacteria; phylum Actinomycetota; class Actinomycetes; order Actinomycetales; family Micrococcaceae; genus Arthrobacter. The sequence goes on along the minus strand of NZ_CAKKLY010000019.1, from coordinate 57,069 downwards.
GCAGGATGCCGCCAAGGAGCGGCTCCTCAGCGACCACTTCGAACACGGCAAGGACATCGGCAGCCGCGAATACCTCACCGTCCTCGGCCGGGAGCTGGGCCTGGACGCCGTCGACGTCGCGGAGCTGTTCACTTCCGACAAGTACGCCGACGACGTGCGGCACGACTTTGCCGAAGCGCGCGCCCTGGGCATCAGCGGCGTCCCGTTCTTCGTCATCGACCGCAAGTTCGGGCTCTCCGGCGCCCAGCCGTCCGCAACGTTCAGCATGGCGCTGGAGCAGGCGTGGCAGGAATCGCATCCGCTGGTGATGGTCGCGGCCGACGCCGGGACCAAGGACGCCGGCGCAAACGGCGGCGAGGCATGCGGTCCAGACGGCTGCGCCGTCTGATTCTCGGATTGTTCGGGTGTCGGCGCCCGGGGTTTACTGACAGATCGCGGTAAAGTGTCCGTATGCCCCGGATTTCGGCCCCCAGCAATGCTGCGCAGCGCGCCGAGACCCAGCGCCGCATCCTGAATGCCTTCGGCGAGCTGCTCTTCACCCACGGACTGCCCGGGCTGACCATGACGGACGTTGCGCGCCATGCCGGAATCGGGCGGACGGCCGTGTACAACTACTACGCCGACATTGAAGAGCTGCTCATCTCGTACGCGCTCGTCGAAACGGAGCGCTTTCTGGCGGAACTGCGCGAGTCGCTCAGCCGCCTGGAGAATCCAGTGGACCGGCTCGCCCTGTATGTTCGCGCCCAGGTGGAGGACCTCAGCCGCCGCCACATGCCGCCCGGACCGGCCATGGGCGCCGTTCTTTCGCCGGCGTCCTTCGCCAAGCTCGCCGATCACGTCGGCGGCCTGAGTGACCTCCTGCAGGACATCCTGCGCAGCGGCATGGACCAGGGCTACCTGCCCGTGGCAGACGTCCGGCAGCAGGCCCAGCTGATCCACGGAACACTGTCCTCCAGCGCGGCCCGCGGAAGCGAGGAGCCGGACGACCTGGAGGAAAGAATTTCAAGGACAGTGCGCTTCATCCAGTTGGGTTCCGGTGCAAGGTTCGACGACGGCGGCCGCCCTGTCCCGCTCGGCGGGCGGCCCGCCGTGGCCGGCTAGGCTCCCGCCGTTCAGGGCTTGACGCTTGGCGTGGGTACGACCGGCAACGGGGCATCATCCGCGATGCGCCTGCTTTCCCGCGGGCAGCTCAGCTTGCCAGGGGTCTGGTCCACCAACTCGGGCTTGGCCAATCCCCGGTAGTCGCCGGCCAGGATCACGTCAACGCTGGCATCCGTGCGCCCGTCCTTGAAATAGTCGGACCCCGGGACGTTCCGCTGGACGGTGAAGGCCGCAGCCTGGCCGGCGGCACCGGACACCACGGCGGCCACGCCCCGGTAACCTGTTTCGGTGTTACCCACCTTGCCGACGCCGAACTTGCGGACCTTGAACTCGTTGGCGGCCGACTTGGCGAGGCCGGCCCGGCTCGTGGCGTTGAAGACGTTGACTTTGACCTTGGCGTTAGGGGTGTAGTCAAACGTTGCGGCGGGGCAGGCCGAAGCCTTCGCCCCGCTTTCCTCGGTTCCAGGAATTTTGATTTGGCCGTTCATGATGCCCAGGGCTGCCAGGATCGCCCCAACGATCAGCGCAAGAAGCAAGATAAGCACCACGCCGTGCAGGATCCGGCGCCGCAGCCTGCCGGGGTGGTCGAGGGTGTCGTCCTGCTCCACGAACGTGGCCCGCAGCTCCGGACCCGTGATGACGCGGTGTCCATGCAGGACCGTGACGTCCTTGCGTTTTCTAGCCATCGATCACCAGCACACGGGCGTGAATGGCGGTGCGCTGGTGCAGTGCCGTCCGGACAGCCCGGTGCAGGCCGTCCTCCAGGTAGAGCGTGCCCTGGTACTGCACAACGTGCGGAAAGAGGTCGCCAAAGAAGGTGGAGTCCTCGGCCAGCAGGGCCTCGAGATCCAGAGTCCGCTTGGTGGTTACAAGTTCATCCAGCCGCACGGGCCGCGGCGGGAGCAATGCCCAGTCCTTGGGCGTGCTGAAACCATGGTCGGGGTACGGGCGTCCCTCGCCCACAGCTTTGAATATCACCATGCAAGCCTAAGCACCTTGCCTGTCCAAGGGAATGTGGAACCGGCCCGCATCGGAGGTTGTAGCCAAACAGTAACCATGTGTCACATCCGGCCCGGATTTGCCTGCCTCGGCGCCCCGGGCAGGCGGTGGCTGTCAGAATGGAGCCATGACTGCACCTCCCGCGAATGCCGCCGCTGCCACCTTAGGCGCCCACACGCCGTCGACTCCTCCCCTTGCCCTCCTCCTGGACGTCGACGGCCCCGTGGCCAGCCCCGTGACCAGGAACGTCAAGCCGGAAATCATCGCGGACCTCGTGGCACTGGCCGCCGCCGGGATCCCCATCATCTTCAACACCGGGCGCTCGGACGCCTTCATCCGCGAGCAGGTCATGGAACCCATGATCGCGGCGGGGATGCCGGCAGGAACGCTGATCCATGCCATCTGTGAAAAGGGCGCCGTCTGGTTCAGTTACACGGCTGCCGGCCCCGGCCCTGTCCATGTGGACCACGAACTGGCTGTCCCCGCCGCCTACGGTGACGATATTCGCCGGATGGTGGCGGAGGACTATTCCTCGCACATGTTCTTTGATGAGACCAAGCGCGCCATGGTGTCCGTGGAACAGCACATCGAGGTGCCCAACAGCGAATACCTGGCCGAGCAGCACCTGTTCGACGAGGAAGCCATGGAACTGATGGCGCGCCACGGCCTCGGTGTCGTGCGGCTGGACCACCACGCACCGAACTCCGACGACGAAGTCGACTACCGGGTGGACCCCACCATCATTTCCACGGACATCGAGTCCGTCCGGCTCGGCAAGGACCTCGGCGCGAGCCGGGCCGTGGAGCTCCTCGCGGCGCAGGGCGTCACGCCCCAGGCCTGGCGGACCGTGGGTGATTCCCGGACGGACTACGCCATGGCAGACTGGCTGCACCACAACGACCACCCGGTCAAGCATGTGGACGTCCGGCCCGCGGACGGAGTGCCGGTCAAGCCCTACGACATCCTCACCGCCACCGACCTGGGCCTGGATGCGACGGTCATCCACGACGACGCCGGAGCGGCTTTCCTTCGCAGCTGGCGTGAGGCGCTGGCGGGCTGAGCCCGCTCCCGCCGCTCGGCCGCACGCGCCACTCTGGGCGGCGGCACTGTTCTCCTGCAGTTTTTTGGCAGGACTATCATGCAAGTAAGAGCCCATCCCCTAGCAGCACGGAGAATCCCCATTACAGACGTAACGGTTCAGGACGACATCTATTACGGCGGACAGACTTCCGAGGATGTCCCGGTGCTTGCGGAAGTAACGTCGCCGGCCGCTGTTGCGCGCCTCAAGCACCGCCCTGACGTGGTCCGTCGCTCTGGCCGGTATGCACTGATCAACCAGAACCGCACGCCCTACCAGGCCATGGTGGAGGACCTGCTCTTCCTGCGGACGGTGCTGGCAGGCGCCAGCCTGGATTACCTGCTGGTCCGGGGCAACAACGACCGCCCTGTGATCGCCCTGGACTGGAAGAACCGCAAGAAGCTGCGGGCCGCCCTGGTTGAGGCGTGCCGCAACGAGCCGTTCTACTCCATGACCGTGGACGCCAAGAAGAAGACCTCCGTGCTCGTGGCGGACGGTGAACTTTCCACCAACCGTCAGGCGAGGATCTTCCGCTTGTACAGGCCCCGGGTGGAGCCGAACGGCGGTTTCGAGTTCGGCGCCTCCGCAGGCGTGCAGGTGGAGCTCTGGAGCTTCGAGGGCGACCAGCTCATCCTGCCGATCGAGAACTCGCTGACGCGCCGCACCATGCTGACGCAGGACGCCGTGCGGGGAACCGTTGAACGCTATGGCCACACCTGGCCCACCATCGAGAACATGTTCGCTGATCACGCGAGCGACATCAGCTTCGACATCGACCTGGTTTTCTCGTGGGTAGACGGCAGTTCTCCGGAGTACATCGCAGCCCGCAGGGCGCGGCAGACCGGCGCTGTCCTCGGTGAGGGTGACGACCACGAAGCGCGGTACCGGCAGATCAACGAGCTGAAGTACGCACTCCGGTCCGTCTACATGTTCGCGCCGTGGATCCGCCGCATCTTCATAGCTACGGACTCCCCCGCGCCCGAATGGCTGGCGGACCACCCGTCCGTGACGATTGTCCGGAGCGAAGAGTTCTTCGCCGATCCGTCCGTGCTCCCTACTCACAATTCCCAGGCCGTGGAATGCCAGCTGCACCACATCGAGGGTCTTTCAGAGCATTTCCTGTACTCCAACGACGACATGTTCTTCGGGCGTCCTGTGGGGCCGGACATGTTCTTCACCCCGGGCGGGATCACCAAGTTCATCGAGGCCGAGACCCGGATCGGGCTCGGGGACAACGCAGCCGAGCGCAGCGGCTTCGAGAATGCCGCCAGGGTGAACCGGAAGCTGTTGTGGAACCGCTTTGGCCGGATCACCACGCGCCACCTGGAGCACTCCGCCGCGCCCCTCAGGCGCAGCGTGGTGGCCCAGATGGAGCAGGAGTTCCCTAATGAATTCGCCAAGACTGCGGCCAGCACCTTCCGCGCGGCGGACAACATCTCCGTGACCAATTCCTTCTACCACTACTACGCGCTGCTCACCGGCCGTGCTGTCACCCAGACAGCGGCCAAGGTCAGGTACGTGGACACGACCCTCCGGGCGGGGTTGAACTATCTGCCCAAGCTGCTGGCTAAGCGCAACATGGACTTCTTCTGCCTCAATGACGGCAGCTTCCCAGAGGTTCCGGCCGAGGAGCGGGCCGAGCTCGTCACCGACTTCCTGGAGAAGTTTTACCCCATCAAGGCACCCTGGGAGAAGTAAGGGCTGGGACAAGTAAGGGCCTGCCGCGGCGATTGCGTCGCCGCGGCAGACCTGCCGCCTCGATGTCAGGCCCCTGGGGCTAGGACTTTGCGGTCAGGACCGGGCGCTTGGCATGCTCGGGGATGCGGACTCCGGCGGCCACGAGGCGCCGCTCGGATTCTTCGGGGCTGACGTATTCCCCCACCGTGGGCGCCGCGCCCAGCGGCACCACCGAATGGACGATGGTGTGCTCGTACACGTGCACCAGGTTAAAGGCCTGCCCGCCGTCACGGCCGCGGGTGCCTCCCACAGGGACGTTCAAGTCCTGGGTGTAACACGTGGCCGAGGCCACCGACACCGGGATACCGGCGAAGGTTGCAGTGGTGGAATAGTGAAGGTGCCCTGCCAGAATGGTCCGCACGTCCGAGTTGCGGACCACGGCAGCCAGGGCGGCCTGGTCGCGAAGCTCCACGAGCACGGACAGGTCAAGCACCGAGGGCACCGGCGGATGATGCAGCGCCAGGATGGTGCCGTCCGGGGCCGGGGTTTCCAGCTGCGCGGCCAGCCAGTCCAGCTGGTCGCCGCTGAGCTCGCCGTGGTGGAATCCCGGCACGGAAGTGTCCATGGTGATGACTCGCAGGCCGTTGACGTAATAGCTGTGGTCCACGGGGTCATCATTCCCCGGCTGGTCCAGCAGACCGGCCCGGAAATTGGCGCGGTTGTCGTGGTTACCCATTGCCCAGATGACCTTGGCGCCCAGATCCCCGCACGCCGGTTCAACGATCGCGCGGAGTTTGGCGTAAGCCTCGGGGTCTCCCTTGTCCGCCAGGTCGCCGGTGAAAATGACGGCTTCCGGACGAGCGCCTGATGCCTGGACCTCGTCGAATAGCTGAATTAGGCGCGCTTCGCTGTCAACTGCGCCGTAAAGGGGGTCCGGACCTCCCAACAGGTGGGGGTCACTCAGGTGGAGTAGAAAATGACGTGGCCTGGGGTGCTCGGCCTCGATGAGCTCCATTGCTGCCTTCGCGGTAGTTAGGAAGCGGGCGCCTCCAGTGTTCCCTCTCAGTACGCTCCATCCAACCAGATAAAAAGCAAACTTTGGGGAAACTGAAGTTGGCATGTTGAAAAATTACGATGCCTGCCGCTTCTTGGCTAACGCTCCTCGCTTTCGTTTCATATTGGCGGTCATCATGCGATGGCCGCTTTCTTGGGTTTGCCGGAGGTCCGGTCACGCCGGATCAACGGCGGGGGCGAGCCGCCCCACATCTCCACCTTCACAGCTTGGTTCATGCGGAACTTCCAGGGGTTCCACCGCGCCGTGCAAGGCAGAATGCTCTTCTTGGATTTGGTCAACTCGCTGTTCGCGGGGTGCTGTTCCTGGCCATCGAGATCTGTCCAGGCGGTCAGCGGGACTGTGACACCGAAGCCAACAGGCACTGTGTTCCCTGTAAAGCGTCCAAAATCAATGACGGTTCCGTCATTGAGTGTCGGCGGAATCGTGGGGAGGGAAGTTACATGGTGCTCTCTGGCCGGTCGCATGGTTGATATTAATGACAACGGTAATTGCAGCCGCTGCATTCCTTCGACCTCCTTACCGGCTGGAGCCGGACGGCGAACCCTGCCGCGCGATTACGGCGCGGCGGTGGGATCCGCCGTCACGGCAGCTTCAGTTCCTGCGGGCGCATCCGCAGGGGCTTCTTTTGTGACAACACTTGGATCAGCCGCGGAATCGACTGCTGCTGACGGCGTCGGGGCCGGCGGCTCCGTCGGCGTCGGAGTTGGCGGCTCGGTCGGCGTTGGAGCCGGCGTAGGCGCTGGTTCCGTCAGGGGTGTGGGCACTGACTCTGCGGGAGGCAGCGGATCCGCGGGAGGCGCCGGATCAGCCGGAGGTGTTTCCGGGGCCGGGTCTACAGGCGGGACCGGAGTCGGTTGCGGTGCCGGTTCAGGCGTCGGTGGGAGCGCCGGTTCCGGCGTCGGGATTGGCACCGGGGTGGGGGTTGGAGTCGGGGTTGGCGGTGGCACAGGCGTTGGGGTTGGAGTCGGCGTTGGTTTTGGTGTCGGCTTGGGCGTCACCGCGGGGGCGGCCGGCCTGGTGACAACATCCGGTTTGGGCGTCACACGGGGGCTCGGCGTTGCGACAACTTCTTGCGATGACGAACTGGTGAGCAGGGAAGGCCGCGAAGACCTCGCGACGGCACTCGGCTTCGGGTCGCTGCCCACCGCCGAAACAGCCGGTGAGGTGCCGCCGTCGTCCGTGCTTCCGTCAAGGAAGGGAATCGTCCAGCCTGCCATGCTCGGCGCGTCGGGGTCGAAGCTGGCCATAACGCCAGGCTTCAGGGACGCGACCTGCCGGATGGGCAGGAAGGTCCACTTCATCGGATCCTCGTGCTGCCCGTCCTTGATGACTTCGAAGTGCAGGTGGCATCCGGTGGAGGATCCGGTGGTACCGACCTCGGCAATCACCTCACCGACGCGGACGTGATCGCCCTTCTCCACGGCGATGCCCCGCAGGTGGTTGTACGTTGTGATCAGGCCATTTCCATGGTCGATCTCAACCCTGTTGCCGCCGCCCCACGGGTGCCAACCGGCCGCCCGGACCACGCCGGAGTCGGCAGCATAGACCCGGGTTCCACAGGCGGCGGCGAAGTCCTGGCCCCAGTGGAATTCTCCGGCCTCCCCGGTCAGGGGATTGTGACGCAGCCCGAACGGTGAGCTCGGAACCAGGTCTTCGAGCGGAGCCATGAGGAAGCCCTTGCCGGGACGCTTCAGAACCGTCGACGCGACTCCGGGTGTCTGCGGTTTGGCGCCGGTTTTTGCCGACGCACCACGGGCAGAACTGCCCCCGGGTGTCCGGCCGGAAGGTATTTTTGCAGCGGAGTCGGCGGCTGCCCCGTCCACTTCATGCCCGTCGGGGACGCTGTCCGGGTCAAGCAGCGCCGGGCCTACTGTGCCCGAGGGAGGCGTCAGTGCGATGGTGGCCGCAGCAGGCTGCGGGACCGGACCGGACGGTCCCTGGAATCCGAAGGCGAAGACGGAGAACCCCACGACCACCGCAGCGGAAAGGCTCCGCAAGGCAATCCGGCCCGGGCCGTTTACCCTCGGTGCGTGTCGGTATCCCCCATGAGCTGCCACAGAATTCTCCTGAAATTGGACCCGTCAAACTCCTGTCTCGACGAGCGCGTCCTCCATTGTGGCCACAGGCACGAGCAGGGGGAAACCCCCTAAAACGGGGGGTAAGCACCGGCCCAATATAGGTTTAGGGGGCCCAGGCCGGGTGCGCGAGAATAGAACATGCGCAACTTCCCCAGGGAATGGCAGGCAGAAGTTAAGCGGACCCTCACGGGAAGCCCTGACGCGCCGCCGGAATGGATGCAGCTGTTCGCCGAGGGCGACGACGCCGGCTATTTCCTGCCGGGATCCGCCGTCTGGGCTGTCCACAGGGGCATGCCCACCCTGGTCGCAGGAATCCGGGCACTGCTCATGCAGTCGCTTCATCCTGGCGTCCTCGCCGGGGTCCACGACCACTCCAGATTCCGCGAGGACGCCCTGGGCCGCCTCGCCCGGACAACCCGCTGGATCCACGCCGTCGCTTACGGGTCCACGGCCGATGCACAGGCTGCGACCAGCTCCGTGCTCCGTATTCACGAGTCAGTTCGCGGAACGTACGTGGACGGGACGGGCGCCGCCCGGGACTATTCGGCCAACGATCCTGAGCTGCTCACCTGGGTGCACGTCACCTTCGTCGATTCGTTTCTGGAGGCACACAAGAGGTGGGGCGGCCCCATTCCGGGCGGACCCGATGCCTACGTCCGTGAGTGGGCGCAGGCAGGCCGGCTGATGGGCATCAATTCTCCACCCCTCAGCGAGACCGAGCTGAAACGGGAGCTGGACGCGTGGTTTGCAACGGGCGCTTTGCGCGCGGACCAGAGGGTTGCCGAGACCGTGGCCTTCATTCGGAATCCGCCGTTGCACCCCTCCCTGAAGCCCGGATACCGGGTGCTTTTCCAAGGAGCGGTGCTCAGCCTGGAACCCCAATACCGCGAGATGCTGGGACTGCGGCAGGCGCGTCTTGGCCCGCTGCCCCTCCCGGTGAAGCTGGCTACCAGCGCGACTCTCGCCGTCGTGCGCCTGGCGCTGGGCCGGATGAGTCCGAGCGAGCGCGCCGCCCGGCAGCGGATCCGAAAGCTGGGAGCTCCGTAATTTGGGAGGGAAGCCCGAATACACGAAACCCCGGTTCCGACAATGTCAGAACCGGGGTTTACGATGGCGGAGAATGGGGGATTTGAACCCCCGAGGGCGTTAACCCAACACGCGTTCCAGGCGTGCGCCATAGGCCGCTAGGCGAATTCTCCAGTTGCTTCTGAATCAAAAGCAGATACTAGAATACCCGAACTTTCCGGCATCGCCCAATTGAGTGGATTGGGCCCTATTTTTCGCCGTGGTTGTTCGGCCGTGACGGGCCGGTACGCGGCTGGCAGGATGGGTGTCATGTCGCAGCTCCACGCCCTTGTCGTGTATGTTCCCGAGTCACATGCCGAGGCCCTGATGGCCGCCGTCGGGGACGCGGGTGCCGGGCGGCTTGGCCACTATTCGCATTGCTCTTTCACGTCGCCGGGAACGGGGCGGTTCACGCCCCTGAGCGGCTCCCGGCCGTTTCTCGGCACGGAAGGTGTGCAGGAGATGGTGCCTGAACACCGGATCGAGTGCGTGGTGGATGATGCCGTGCTCGACGCCGTCGTACGTGCACTGCGGGCGGCCCACCCCTACGAGGAACCGGCGTTCATGACCTGGCCGGTGAACGGGCATCGGTAGCCGGCGTGGGGGCGCTCCCGGGCCGATTCGGGGCACGCCGAAACTTCGGGTAAACTGTCTGACGGCCCCTCATGTGGCGTCATCCTGTTGAACTCCCCCAGGACCGGAAGGTAGCAAGGGTAGACGGGCTCTGGCGGGTGCATGGGGGGTCTTTTATGTCAGTCCCGATTGGTAGGGTTTTCTCTGTGACTGTTACTACCGCCCTTTACCGTAGGTACCGCCCCGATTCGTTCGCGGACGTTATCGGGCAGGAACATGTCACGGAGCCGCTCATGACGGCCCTGCGCAAAAACCGCGTGAACCACGCCTACCTTTTCTCCGGACCGCGCGGCTGCGGCAAGACCACTTCGGCCCGCATCCTGGCCCGCTGCCTCAACTGCGCGGAAGGTCCCACAGACACCCCCTGCGGCGTGTGCCCCAGCTGCATTGAACTGGCCCGCGGCGGCTCAGGATCACTCGACGTGATCGAGATCGACGCCGCCAGCCACGGCGGTGTTGACGATGCCCGGGACCTCCGGGAGCGGGCTACCTACGCCCCCGTTCGGGATCGCTACAAGATCTTCATCATCGACGAAGCCCACATGGTCACCTCGGCAGGCTTCAACGCCCTGCTGAAAATCGTTGAAGAGCCGCCGGAACACATCAAATTCATCTTTGCCACCACCGAGCCGGACAAGGTCATCGGAACCATCCGGTCCCGCACGCACCACTATCCCTTCCGGCTGGTGCCGCCGGAACCGCTGATGGCGTACCTCGAGCTGCTCTGCAAGCAGGAAAACGTTCCCGTGGCGCCAGGCGTGCTGTCTCTGGTCATCCGCGCGGGCGCAGGCTCTGTCAGGGATTCGCTGTCGGTTCTTGACCAGCTCATGGCCGGAGCCGGACCCGACGGCCTGGACTACGAGCTCGCCGTCGCGCTCCTTGGCTACACCCACGCTTCGCTCTTGGACGATGTGGTTGAGGCCATTGCCGCCTCCGATTCCGCGACCGTTTTCCGGGCGGTGGACCGTGTCATTCAGACCGGGCATGATCCCCGCCGCTTCGTCGAAGACCTCCTGGAACGCTTCCGGGACCTCATCATCGTCCAGGCCATGCCGGAAAGCGCACAGTCCATCCTTCGGGGCACGCCGGCCGACCAGATCGCGCGGATGCAGAACCAGGCGCACAACTTGGGCGCCGCCGAACTGTCGCGGGCAGCCGACGTCACCAACACCGCCCTGACGGAGATGACCGGCGCCACCTCCCCGCGGCTGCACCTCGAGCTGCTTTGCGCCCGCATCCTGCTGCCCAGTTCGGAACAGACCGAACGCGGCATTGCGGCGCGGATCGACCGCGTGGAGCGCAGACTCAATTACGCAGGGAACGACGTCGGCGCTCCGGCGGCCACTGCTCCCCCGGCCACTGCTCCCGCGCCCGCTGCGACGCCGGCCACTGTTCCCGCGCCCGCTGCTCCCCTGGCACCGGCCGCTGCTCCCCGACCGGCCGCTGTTCCCGCGCCCGCTACGACGCCGGCCCCTTCGACCGCCGGGACTGCCACTCAAGCGCCAGGCAGCCACCCACCGGCTGTCCCGCAGGTCGGCACGCCTGCAGAGCGGGAGACCATCGCTGCACCCCGGATCAGCAGCAGCGACTGGCCGGTGGAAGAACCGCAGCCAGGCGTCCGCAGGCCGTCCTCCGATTCGGCTGCCGGCACCGGACGCGAGCCCGTTCCGCACGCCCAGCCAAAAGAACCCGCTCAACCCGCGCAGGCTGCCCCGCCCTCCTCCGGCGCCGCGCCTGCGCACGCCGCGGAGTCACGCCCGGAAGCGGCGCCCTCAGCACCTGCTGCAACTCCGGCCACTGCCCCTCGCGCAGCAGCTTCAGCGCCTGCGGGTGCAGCCGCCGACGTCGAAGTGCTGCGGCGTGCATGGCCGGAGATCCTGCAGACGCTCACGAAAATCAAGCGCAGCACCTGGGCGCTTGTGGAGCCCAACGCCCAGGTTGGCCAGTTCGACGGTCAGGTGCTGACGCTGGTCTTCACGACGCCCGGGCTGGCGGGAGCCTTCGGGCGCGCCGACCATTCCGAGAACCTGCGGCAGGCCATCCACAAGACCATCGGCATCGACTGCCAGATCACTGCGACGGCAGGCGGATCCAATAGCGCAGCGAGCTCTGACCCAAACCCAAAAGGGCCTACTAGCCGGGACATCCCGGCTACCACCGCGGATGCGGACTGGGGGCTGACCCCGGCCACGCCTCAATCCGCGCGGGAACCGGAGCGGCAGGTGCAAGCGCCGGCAGCGGCATCGGCCGTTTCGCCCGGTGCGGCTTCCGCGGTGGTTCCGTCGTCGGCTTCAACCCCACCAGCCTCGCCTGCTGGCGGGTCAGGCTGGACGCCGCCCCCTGGTCCGGCACCCGCTCCAACCGCCCCGGATCACGGCACCGGCAGTCAGCCTTCGCCCGCTCCTGCGGCCACCGCTTCGCTGCAGCCCGCCGACGCCGGCCAACCGGACGACGCCGTGTCATCAGACGCCGTGTCATCAGATGGCCTGCCATCAGGCGACGCTGGCCAGCAATCCGGTGCCGGACTGGGCGGCTCCTACTCCTACCCTGACGACGACTGGGGTCCGCCCCTCGACGAGGACGCCCCGCCCCTGGACGAAGAACCGCCCATGGACTGGGAGCCTTCGCCCCAACGTCAGCAGCACAATGCTCCGTCGTCGCAGGATCTGCCGCGCCAGGCTGCCGACGCGGTATCGGCACCGACTGGGCACCCGGCACCAGCTGAACGCGCCGAACAAAAGGACGGACCCGGCCAAACTGACCGCCAGTCAGTGCCCGATAACTCCGGCGACCCCTGGACGCGTGCCGTGGAACAGGCCCCCGGCGTGTGGCTCATTGGCTCCGAAAGCAATGTGGGCAAGTATTCGGGCGAAACCGCGGATGGAAGTGGGCAAACGCCGCCAGCAACAACTGCACCGCGCTATGAACCGGCAACGGCTCAGGTGCCCCCGGCGGAACCGGTCCAGGCGGAACCGGTCCTGGCAGGCGCTTCGGTGTCCACGCCGGCTGCGGTCGACGCCCACGTTCCGGCACAGGCTCAATCCACCGAGCCTGAAGCAGGCACGCCAGCGTTCGCTCCTGCCTATGCCATGGCGTCCGCTCCGGTTCCGGCAGCCCACGCCACTGCATTCGCGCCAAGCGCGGCGCCCGCTTCACGGCCCCGCCCTGAGGCAGTCCCGGCTACGTCGCCCGAGGCGGCACCTGTACTTCCCGCCAGCGGAAAGCTCAGCCTCTACCAGAGGCTGTCGAACAGCCCAGAAGCCGAAGCAGGGCGGGCGAAGGCACCGGCCCGCAAGGCCGACTCCGTGGCGTCCTACGTACAGGACATCCCCAGCGCGGACGACGAAACCATCGAGGAGTCCGGCGTGTTTGGCAGGGCCGCGGTTGAGCGTATTCTGGGCGGAAAGCTGATTGAGGAACGGTCACTGGACGGAAGTCCGCTGGTGCCCCGTTATTAGAACGGACTGCCCGCCCGCTCCGTCCGCTGTCCGTCGCCGGTCGCGCCGTGCCGGCGGCACGGGTTAGCGGCCATCTTCCAACCAAGTAATCGAGGACGTTGTGTACGAGGGTGCAGTTCAAGAGCTGATCGACGAGCTCGGACGCCTGCCCGGCGTCGGGCCAAAGTCGGCCCAGCGGCTGGCCTTCCACATTCTGGAGGCCGATCCCCAGGACATGAAGCGCCTCGCGGATGCCATCACCACGGTCAAGGAACGTGTTAAGTTCTGCACGGCCTGCGGCAACGTGACCGAGCAGGAGCTCTGTAACATCTGCCGGGACCCGCGCCGGGACCCCTCCGTCATCTGTGTAGTGGAAGAATCCAAGGATGTCCTGGCGGTGGAGCGTACCCGCTCTTTCCGGGGCAGATACCATGTGCTGGGCGGCGCGATAAACCCCATCGCCGGTATCGGTCCCGACCAGCTGCGGATCCGCGAACTCCTGACCCGCCTCAACGACGGCGCCATCCAGGAAATCATTATTGCCACCGACCCCAACCTCGAGGGGGAAGCAACGGCCACGTATCTTGCCCGGATGCTCAAGTCGATCGGCATCGCAGTGACACGGCTGGCTTCCGGCCTCCCGGTAGGCGGCGACCTCGAGTACGCCGACGAAGTGACACTCGGCCGGGCCTTCGAGGGCCGCCGCAACGCCCTCAGCTGACCGTCCGGGGTCACAATTCAACGCCCGCCGGGGGCGGCGATAAACTGGTCACATCAGTTACGCCGCCGCGCCGCATGGCCGCCTGGCCTCCAGAACTCCGATTGATCCAGTGAAGGTGCACGCATGAGTATGCCCAGTACCGATGTGAAGACCGAGCCGCAGCCGCAGGAGCTCGCCGTTAAGCCGGCCGCCACCGCCCAGCTCATCGTGCAGAAGTTCGGCGGCTCCTCGGTGGCCGACGCGGAGGGCGTCAAGCGGGTTGCCAAGCGCGTTGTCGACGCGCAGAAAGCCGGCAATGAGGTCGTTGTGGTGGTTTCTGCGATGGGCGACACCACGGACGAACTGCTGGATCTCGCTGCGCAGGTCACCGATTCCGCTCCGGCCCGGGAGATGGACATGCTGCTCTCCGCCGGCGAACGCATTTCCATGGCGCTGCTGGCAATGGCCATCAACAAGTTCGGCGCCTCCGCCCAGTCTTTCACCGGTTCCCAGGCCGGCATGATCACCGACGGCATCCACGGCAAGGCCCGGATCATCGATGTCGATCCGCACCGCATCCGGACGGCCCTCGACAAGGGCCATATTGCCATCGTTGCCGGCTTCCAGGGCATGAGCCGCACCACCAACGAGATCACTACCCTGGGCCGCGGCGGCTCGGACACCACCGCCGTTGCCCTTGCGGCCGCCCTCGACGCCGATGTCTGCGAGATCTACACGGACGTGGACGGAATCTACACCGCCGATCCGCGCGTGGTGCCATCCGCCCAGAAAATCGACCGGATCTCCAGCGAGGAAATGCTGGAACTGGCCGCGTCGGGAGCCAAGATCCTCCACCTGCGGTGCGTCGAGTACGCCCGCCGGTTCGGTGTGCCGCTGCACGTCCGTTCCTCATTCAGCCAGCACGAAGGCACCTGGGTCCTGCCGGGCGCCGACGACAAAATCAAGACTCAAGAGGGAGTTGCCTTGGAGCAGCCAATCATCTCCGGTGTTGCACACGACCGGTCCGAAGCCAAGGTCACCGTCGTGGGTGTTCCGGACATCCCCGGCAAGGCAGCCGCGATTTTCCAGGTGATCGCGGACGCGCACTCGAACATCGACATGATTGTCCAGAACGTCTCCACGCACGGGACCGGCCGCACGGACATTTCCTTTACGCTGCCCATCGTGGAAGGTGCAGACGCCCTCGCGGCCCTCCGGGCGGCCGAGCCGGAGATCGGCTTCGAAAGCATTGAGTACAACGAGCAGATCGGCAAGCTTTCGCTGATCGGCGCGGGCATGCGCTCCCACCCGGGCGTTTCGGCCGCGTTCTTCAAGGCCCTGTCCGACGCTGGCATCAACATCAACATGATCTCCACGTCGGAAATCCGCATCTCTGTGGTGACGCACGCCGATCTGCTGGACGACGCCGTCCGGGCCATCCACAAGGCGTTCGACCTGGACAGCGAAGACGAGGCAACGGTCTACGGCGGCACAGGCCGCTAACCAAAGGCTTCAGGCACAAGAAAACGACTGTCGGTCTGGCTCAGCCAGGCCGGCAGTCGCGTTGGTCATGCGCCGTGGAGCGCGCCATGTTCAATGCGTCGTGTTCACTGCGCAAGTTTCAGGATTTCCCCCTACTGGAGATCGCTCTTGCGCACTGCGTAGTGATGGCCTTCGGAATCGGTCTCGACCTCAAACTGCGCCAGATCGTCTTCCGAGGCGTGCTCGAAGTCGTCATGCATGTGAACCACCGGCGCTGAGGAATCGCCTTGGGTGGCAGGGCCGAATACGAACCGGAGCCTGTCGGTCAGGTCCATAAAGCCAGCGAGTACATGTGCCACAAGTCCCACCTCCTTCCCTGAACGAAGGTCGAGCATCTGCTCTTCGTAACTGCCAGTGCCCTCATTTTACGCCGGGACTGCCGAAAAGGCCCCGGCCTCTTCAGCGCCTAGCGGAGGGACTTATCGTCCGGATTGCGCGGCACGACGTAGGTGCTGCCGTCCGGGCGGTGGACCGTTTCCCACTGCTGGGTTTCGGCCTCGCGCTGGGCGAGCAGCCTGCGGTTCTCCTCGGTCATGTCGTGCACCAGGGAACTCCGGTTCGCGGGGCCGAATATCGCCTTCAGCTTGCCGGTTGCCCGCATGAACCGTTGTGAAGCATTCTCTTTTGCCACGGTATCCACTTCTCCATTTCGAAGGCTGCTGCCAGAATCAACGATACACTAATTATTAGTGCACTAACTATTGAAGGAACGCTCATGACAGGGAACCGGAATGCCCCGGCAACGTACCCGGCCGCCGACGAAGCGGTCCACGACGCCGCTGCCGAATCCGTGGAGGACGATCTTCTGCTGGAACGCCAGTTGTGCTTCGCGCTGACGGTCGCCTCACGCGGCGTCGTCGGCGCCTACAAGCCGGTCCTGGAGAGGCTGGGCCTAACCCACCCCCAGTACCTGGTCATGCTGTGCCTGTGGGAATCCAGCCCCCGCTCAGTCCGTGACATCAGCGAGGCACTTGCCCAGGAGCCCGCCACCATCTCCCCCCTCCTCCGTCGTCTGGAATCGGCCGGTTTCATCTCGAGGCGCCGCGTCGAGGGAAACGAACGGACCCTGGCCGTGGCGCTGACCCCCGCCGGAGCAGCACTGCGTCAACAGGCAACCTCGGTTCCCGGCACCATGATGGCCAAGCTGGGCCTCACGCGGGAACAGGTGGAGACGCTGCACCGCGCGATGATGGACCTCATCGCCGCAACCGGCGCCGCCCGGAGCTGAGCTCCGGATTAGGCCGGGCAACGGGATGACCCGCAAGAACGGGACAGCGCACGACGCCGGCACTCACCCCGTGAGGTGAGTGCCGGCGTCGTCCTTGTTAAGTGCCCGCCAGCCAAGTGTCCGGCAGCTGGACAGCGGCTACGGTGACAGCGGCTACGGGGCCACCGGCCGCACCGCCACCGGAGACCGCACGCTGTTATCGGACGATGTCCACGTCAGGGATCCGGTGGCATACGCATTCAGCGGGGCACCGGCGGTGGCGAAGGTGATGGTGAAGGTGGCGCTCTCCCCTTCTTTCAGGGTCACCTCTGCGGGGCTCACGGTTGCCTTGATGCCCGGAACGTCGACTGCGGCACTGTAGGTTCCCCCCTTCACCGCCGTGACCGTGCGCTTGACCGTCTGACTGCCGGCAAGGGCGCCGAGGGCAACCGACGGCACGTTGACGTCCTTTGCGGCCACGGGTGCTACGCCCAAGTCGATGCCCTGACCCTGGAGGAAGCCCATCCAGTCGGCGATCCCGGCGTCGTAAACCAGGCCCGGCGAGGCGAACTTTGACGGATCCACCTCGCCCGCGCCCTGGGCGAAGACGTCGTGAACCTCAGCACCGTCGGCGTTGACCAGGTCGTATGCGGTGGTCATGATGGCGGACTTCACGGCCGCCGGGGACCACTGCGGGTTTTTGCCGAGCAGAAGCGCACCGGATCCTGCGATGTGCGGCGCAGCCATGGAGGTGCCGGACAGGAACCCGAAGTTCTCGCCCTTGAAGCCGATCGGCGACACGGCGGCCAGGACGGCCACACCGGGCGCCGCGACATCCGGCTTCAGCAGGTCGCCGTCGGACGCCAGCGTTGGACCGCGGGAGGAGAACTCAGCGATCTGCGGTACCGGCGGAAGTGCAGCACCTGTCGTGTCGGTGGCCTTGAGGCTGGCGGTCATTCCCGGATTAGCCGCGACCACGTCCTTGATCTTGGGGTCAGCAACGTGCACGGTCGGAACGCTGTGCAGGTCCGTATCCAGCGAGCCCGGCGTCACGTTGACCAGCACCATGCCAACGCCGCCAGCGCGCTTGACCTCATCGCTCTTGGCGGTGCGCGGGAAAATGCCGCGGTCGCAGACCACGATCTTCCCTGCGGCCTTGGCCGGATCCAGTGCGTTCGGGGCACACAGGGCAGCGTCGGCATCAGTGGCGGCGGCCGCTTTTACGGCCAATGCCAGGGCAATCGGCTTCGCTGCCACTTCCTCGCTCATCACACTCGCTCCGGCGAACTTGGCACCGTTGGACAATTCGGCCGTTCCGCGGAGCGAGCTGTCGAACGTGGAGGCGGCGACGCTTGTCAGCCACGGGCCGGCATGGTTCACCGTGCTGGCGATCGGGCCGGAGTTGCCCGCCGAGGCCGCCACGAACACCCCTGCTGCGGCGGCATTGAGGAAGGCGAGTGAAACGGCGTCGACCGTTGAATTGTTGTTGCCGGAGATGGAGTAGTTCAGCACATCCACGCCGTCAAGGACGGCGTCCTGGATGGCATTGAGAATGTCAGATTCGAGGCATCCTGTGGTGTCCGGGGTCGAGCCTTCCCAGCACACCTTGTACACCGCGATCTTCGCCGCCGGCGCAACACCCGAGCTCGTCCCGAAGTCACGTCCACCGGCAGTCTGGGTGACATCGCTGTTTCCGGCGGCGGTGCTGCCTGTGTGCGAGCCGTGGCCGTTTACGTCAATCGGGGAGAACAGCTCAAGCGGAGACCGCAGTTCGGGCGGAACGGCCGCTTTGTAGGCCTTGTCGTAGAACCGGGCGCCGAGCACCTTGCTGTTGCACTCGGTTCCGTCGAATCCGTCACCGCTCACGCAGTCGCCCACGAACGTCCCGCCATTGGCCTTGCGCATGGCGATGACATTGCCCTGCAGATGGTACGGTTCGCCGACGTTGGGAGTTCCGGAGAGCGGCTCGACCGGATCGCCGGTGAAGAACGGGTTGTCCGGGGAGTATCCGGTGTCCAGCATGCCCACTACGACGCCCTTGCCCGCATCCGCCTCGCCACCGAACTGGTCCTGCCATACGCCGTCCCCGCCTGGAAGGCCGAGAAAATCGGTGCTGGAGTAATCCGGCTTGCGCAGGGCATCGGGGACGACGGCCAGCACGCTGGTGTCACCGGCGAGCCCTTTGGCCTGGTCAGCCGAAAGAACGGCGCTGAAGCCGTTGACAGCCAGGGTGAAGCTCTCATCAATCCTCACGCCCTTGGCTGCTGCCGCCTGCCGCTGCTTTGACCGGAGGTGCGCATCGTATTTGCGCGAGTTGGGCCCGGAGGGGTTCAGCTTCTTGCCCTTCGGAACGGCCGTGCCGGGTATCCCGGCCACACCGCCCGAATAGGTGGCCAAGGGCTTGTCCTTGAGCATCACGATGTAGCGGCCGTCGTCAAACGCCGATGTCCGGGAGCCGGCAATTGCCTGGCCCGAGGACGGTCCGGGTGCGGCGGACGTCGGCGCGGTGAGGCCCTGGCCAACAACCATGGCGAGGCCGACGGCAAGGACTGCCGGCAGCCGTTTGCTGAATCTGTGGCGGGAAATTCTTTGCGTGGTCATGGGGAGATGCCTTCCTTTGTTCAGGACCTGTAGACCTTCGGTCCCACGAACTGGACGCTCTGCCCCCCATGGGCGTCATCACTCTTTGGTTGTTGCCGCGCACCCGTCAATGTCAGAAAGATACCGCGGACGCCGCCAAGAATCGATACCCTTCCGTTAGCAATTGCCGGATACCGTTACCGGGCCGTTCCGGACCGCTGCAGACGCCGACGGTAGAATGGGAAAAACTTGAGGAGACCTGGCATGCGCAAGCAATTTATTTCTGTGCTGCTCGCCCTCGGAGCGATGGGCGGACTGGCTGCCTGCACCCCGGACACCGGAACCGGCCAGCCTTCGGCGACCACCGGAACCACCAGCGAATCCCCGGGCACTGGCACGCCTGGTTCGCAATCCCCGGGCGCGACGCCAGGCACCACCGCCCCCGGCACCACCACACCGGGCACGACCGCTCCCGGCACGGCCTCTCCGGGTACGACGGCTCCTGGCACCACGCCGCCCGACGCCGTGACCACAGTCCCCGCCCCGGCGCCGCCTGCCGCCGCTCCGCTGCCCTCCGGGCCAGGGACCGGCGACGCCGAACTCGCCATCACGGTAAGGCCCTCGAAAGAGGGAACTGCCGTCAACTACACGCTGGTGTGCAAGGACGGTGCTCCCATGTCCGAAAGCCAGCATCCCAAGGCGGCCGCCGCCTGCGCGGCGTTGAAGAAGAACGCGGCCATCCTAAACCAGCCTGCGCCCCGCAAAGACGTCTCCTGCACCCAGCAGTACGGTGGCCCTCAGGTAGCCACGGTCTCGGGTGTCGTCGGCGGCACTCCGGTGGAGGTCACCTTCACTTTGCGGAACGGCTGCGAAATCGGGGCCTGGAACGCCGCCCGGGACATCCTTGGTACTGCCAGTGGAGCAGTTTAGGTCCGTGCCCGGCGTGACGCTTCCGAGGCGGGATATTCAGCTTCAGGTGCTTCCCGCCGTTGACTGGCTGGAGATTGAGGCCGCGCATGCCAGGCGTGTGCGGCGCTACGCCGACCCCTACCTTGCCCGCCGTTCCGCCGGCCGCAAGCACCCGGTGGAAGACTTCCTGTTCACCTATTACACACAGAAGCCCGGCCAGCTGATGCGCTGGCATCCGGGAGCCGGCGTTGTCCTCTCCGGAGCGGAGGCGGCCCCGCGGAGGGACTGGAAGTATTACCGCGGGCTCGACGACGGCGAACTCTCCTTGTGCGGCCTGCCGCCCGGCAGCACCGCTGTCACGCTGGACCGCGACGCCTTTCTGGCCCGGCGCCGCGAAGCCCTGGTCTTTGCCCAGGTCATCCTGGCAGGCACGGCCGCCCGCCCGGCGCAGTTCGGCTGCTTCGGCCTGCACGAGTGGGCCATGGTCTACCGCCAGGACAAGTTTGAGCTCCGGCACGAGTACCTGAAGCTGCGGCTGGGCGAAGCCGGCACGGACAAGGTGGTAGAAGAAAACAGGATCCGCTGTTCACATTTTGATGCGTTCCGTTTCTACACCCCTGACGCCCTTCCGCTGAACGAACTGTCGCCGAGCAGGGAGAACCAGCTGTCCACGGAGCAGCCCGGCTGCCTCCACGCGAACATGGACCTGTACAAGTGGGCCTACAAGCTCTCACCCGCGTTGCCGGGCGAGCTGGTGATGGACTGCTTCGAACTGTCCTGGCGGGTACGGGCCATGGACATGCAGGCCTCCCCCTACGACCTCGCCGAGTGGGGATATCCCCCGATCAGGATTGAGACGGCGGAGGGTAAGGCCAGCTATGTGGAGCACCAGCGCGCGTTCTCTGCTGAGGCCCAGATCCTGCGCGGCAGGTTGCTGGAGGCACTCAAGCCCCTGTTTGACTCTCTGGGCCCGGAAAGTCTGTCGGAGAGATCCCCGCACGGCTCCCAGTTGAAGGAAGAAAAGTGAACAGCAGCGCTGAGCACCCGGACCTCGACCTCGACCTCACCGTCACCCTGAGCGAGGCGCCCGGCGGCCCGGACCACGTATTCACTCTTGTCCGCCGCGCCGGCGGCCGCCCCGAGACAACGCTGCCTGACCCCGCGGGGGCGATAGCCGCCGTCGAACGCTTCGGGGAGGGGATATTCTTCCCAGTGCCCGGTCCGCCCAAACTCTGTACGCAGCAGTACGGCGGTCCGCAGGTGGCTGTGGTCACCGGAACTTTCGGCGAACGCCAGGTGCATGCGCGCTTTTCCCTGACGGACGGCTGCGAAATCGCCCGCTGGCGCGCGCTTTCCCCGCTGCTGGGCGGTGTATCCGGGTCGACGGGCGCCATCTGAGGCCTAACTGGGCCGGCGGTGGGCACCGGCTTGGGCGGACGGTGCCGGTTAATCGGCAGTGGCCGGCGGTCTGCACCGCCGGCCACTGCTGTCAGGATTCCCCCAGACGGGGAACCAGGTTCCGGGACCTTCCTAGATGGAGTTATCCGGAGCCTTGGTCAGGTCCTCGTTGTGGACCTTCCCTCTTTCCTTCTTCTTCTTCGGATCCTCCGAAGCCGGCGGAACCGCGGTGGTCGCGCCGGGCGTCACCACTACGCTCACGAAGGTCGGTGCGCTGGCGCCGGCGAACGTGACCCGGCCAATGTACGAACCGGGAGCCAGGCTGTTCCAGGCCAGAGCGAGTTTGCCGGACGCGCCGTTGGCAAGGCGAACAGGGTCAGGAGTCACGGTCGCATTGCCCACGTTTGCGCCCAGTACCGCTGCGTCCACGGAAGCCTTGGTGGGCTGGCCCTTGGGGCTGTCGTAGAGATTCACGAACATTGTGTAGGTGCCCGCCGCTGGATTCGGAATGGACACCGATTCGCTGGACGAGGCCGTAGCAACAACGATCGCCTGGTTGTCGGGGGTGATGACAACCATGTCGAAGTCTGCGCTTTCATCCGCGGAGAACACGGACAGCTTGGCCAGCGGTGCACCGGCCGGAACGTCGACGGTCTTGACGAAGTTCGAGGCATCGGCCGCGTACTTGAACGGCCCGGGGACCAGCTCGATGGCGGAGGAATCCGCCTTGGACAGGCCGTCCAGCGTCACGTTGGTGGGCGAGCTTGAACCGGACACGATGCTGATGTTTCCGGAGCCGTTGCCTCCCTGCGACGTGAAGGCGACGTCCTTCGGGGCCACGACTGACTGGGGACGTACCGCAATCGGCGAGGCCACAGTCTTGTTCGACCCCTGCCAAGTGAGCGAGCCCGTGGCGAAGTACCCCAGTTTGGCGCTCTGGTTCTCGAAGGAAACCTTGAACGTGCGCTTTTCACCGGGTGCGTTGAACGACAGGATGGACGGGGTGACCGTCACCTTGACACCAGGCACGCTGGCCTTGGCGCGGTATACGCCCGGCGTCAGCGCCGTCACCGTGCGGGTGACCTCGATCCTGCCCGCCAGGTTTCCGAGCGAGAACGACGGGACGTTCATGTCGCGCGGCTTGGTGGCGCCGAGGCCCGGGATGCCCAGGTCAACACCGGTTCCCTGGATGAACCGCAGGTAATCGTCGCCGTCGGCGTCGTAGACCAGGCCCGGATCCAGCACGCGGGCCGGATCCACCTGCCCGGCGCCGGTGGCCAGGACATCGGTGTTCTTTTTGCCGTCCGCGAGCTTGACGTCACTGGCCGTTGTCATCATGGCCGATTTCACGGCCGCCGGTGACCAGTTCGGGTTCTTGCCCAGGATGAGGGCGCCGAAACTGGCAACGTGCGGGGAGGCCATGGAAGTTCCGGACATGAATCCGAACTTGTCCCCGCCGGCACCGATCGGCGATACACCGGCCAGGATGGCAACACCCGGGGCTGCGACGTCGGGCTTCAGGAGATCGGAGTCCGTGGCAAGCAGCGGACCGCGGGACGAAAAGCCGGCGATCTGCGGCTGCGCTTCAGCAGGCAGCCCGGTGGTGTCCTTGTTGACGAGGGAGACCGTGATGGCCGGGTTCGCCGCCACCTTGGCCTTGATCTCTTCCGTCGCGGGAGGGTTCACGTGGACCGTCGGGACAGAGTGCTTGTCCGCGTCGAGGGACGACGCGGAGACGTTGACCAGGATCATGCCCACGCCGCCGCCGCGCGCCACTTCGGCGCTCTTGGCAACGCGGTCGTAGGTGCCTCGGTCACAGACCACGACTTTGCCGGATATCTTTGCCGGATCCAGCGATCCGGGGCCGCACAGCCGTGGCGTGGCGTCGGTCCCCGAGGCGGCGTTTGCGGCGAGGACCACACCGGCACCGGCTACTTCGCGGTTCATGATGCTGGCGCCGCGGTACTTGCTGCCGTCGGAGAACTCAACGGTGCCCTGCAGTTCCTGGGAGAAGCTGCTGGCGGCAACCGTGGTGACCCACGGTTCGCCGTGGTTCACCGTGCTGGCATCGGGGCCCGAGTTGCCTGCCGACGCGGCCACGAAGATGCCGGCGGAGGCTGCAGACAGGAAGGCCATGGAGACCGGGTCGGTGGTGGTGGACGTGGTGCCCGAGATCGAGTAGTTCAGCACGTCAACGCCGTCCATCACGGCCTGGTTGATGGCATCGATGGAGGATGAGGTGTAGCAGCCACCGGTGGCGGGGTCGTTGTCCTCCCAGCAGATCTTATAGACCGAGAGCTTGGCCGCCGGCGCGATGCCGCTGGTCAGGCCAAAGCTGCGGCCATCCACAAACGACTCCACGTTGGCGTTTCCGGCAGCGGTGCTGGCCGTGTGGGTTCCGTGGCTGCCGACGTCGACCGGGGAAATCAGTTCTTCCGGTGCGCGGTCCGCCTTGTCCACGGTGTCCTCGAACGCTTCCGAGAAGTAGCGTGCGCTCAGGACCTTAGAGTTGCAGGCTTTGCCGTCGAACCCTTCGCCTTTCTGGCACTCACCCTCAAACGTGCTGCCGTCGGACTTCAGCATGGCGATCTTGCCGCCGGCGGTGCGGTAAGGAACGCCGACCTTCGCCTCGCCGGTGAGGGGCTTTACCTCTTCTCCGGCAAAGAAGGCGCTGGACGGTGTGTATCCGGAATCGATGACTCCGACCACAACGCCCTTGCCCGCTCCGGCCTGACCGCCAAACTGGGTGTTCCAAGTGCCTCGGGGTCCACTGAGCTTGAGGAAGTCGGTGGTGGAGTAGTCCGGCGCCCGCTGGGTGTCCGGGGCGACTGCGAGTACGTCCGCGCTCTTGGCGAGGTTCACGGCCTGGTCGGCAGTGAGTGTGGCACTGAACCCGTTCAGTGCGGCAGTGTACTTGTGCCGGATCTGCACATGTTCCTTAGTGGCGAGCGCTGTCTGCTTCGCCTCCAGGTGTGCCTGGTACTTCCGCACTTCGGCCCGGCTGGCGTCGAGTTTGCGGCCTGACTTCGGTTTAGTGGCCGGAAGTCCTGCCGTGCCGCCATCGTAGGTGGCTGCGGGCTTTTCGGCCAGGACCACGATGTAGCGCCCCGCCTGGTAATCGTTCGGATTAATGTTCTTTTGCTGCGCAGCCGCCGCCGGACCCTGTGGCGGGCCGGCGATGGCGGGCGAAGCGGCGACGGATGAAAGGAGCAAAGGCAAGCCGACACAAAGTGCCGCTGCTTTCCGGGCCCCCCGGCTTCGGAAGAAGCTTTTTCCTGCTGATTTCACGAGTGATTTGAACCTTTCATAAGGAACCGTCCCGGCTGCGTTGCCGGGCTCATGCGGCCAGGCCGCGTGGGGTTGACAGGTCTTGTCGATCCCAGCGATGGTCAGCCGAACCCCACAGTACCTACTGATAGGTAGTTATGACATAGAACACAAACCACAATTTAGTTTTGTCACTCCAAATTTCGTTGTACGAATCAGCGGCGGTTTAAACGCCGGTGGCGGGCACCCTAAAGGGCACCCGCCTGCGGAACGTCGGAAGCTCTGCTACTCCAACGGAACGCTACTGCCGAGGCGTGCGGACCACGTCGCTGATCCACTCGCGTGTTTTCTCATCCACCGGGCCCGCGACTCTATTCTGCTTGGCAGCCCGGTCTGCCCTGATCTTCTGGAGAACCATCCTCCCAAGCCCCGCGAAAACAGCGGCGGCAACCACGGGCAGCAGTACGGATTTCGGTTTCTCGGCCATGCCGCAATCCTACTGAGGGCAGGGACGGCGGGCCAGAGCCGCCGTCGTACTTCTCCGACTCCTGCGCCGCCGGCCCCGAATACGGCGTGCGGCGCTGCGGCCGGTAGAATGGGCAAGCAAGCTCGCGGAGCGCCCGTCCATGTCGTGCCATTTGTACCCGAAGCGGCCACAGACGAACGGCGTGAGACGGCACCACTCCGCTGCGCCCTTACCCAATGCTCACGCACAGGAGTTACCGGATGCCCCGGATCGTTGTCGACGTCATGCCCAAGCCCGAGATTCTGGACCCGCAGGGGAAGGCCATCGTGGGTGCACTCCCCCGTCTGGGCTTCACCAGCTTTAGCTCTGTCCGCCAGGGCAAGCGTTTCGAACTGACCGTCGACGGCGAGGTGACCGACGCAATCCTGGCCCAGGCCCGTGAGGCCGCCGAGACCTTGCTGTCCAACCCGGTGATCGAGGACGTCGTCAACGTCGAGGTCGTCGAGGCCTGAGATGACTGAACTTCCCCTGATTGGTGAGGCGGTCGCCGTGGCGGCCAACCCGAGCCTCGCCGGCGCCAAGATCGGCGTGGTCACCTTCCCCGGAACCCTTGACGACCGCGACGCCGCCCGTGCGGTCCGCCTGGCCGGCGCCACTCCCGTGGCGCTCTGGCACGCGGACACCACGCTGGGCGACGTTGACGCCGTCGTAATTCCCGGCGGATTCTCCTACGGCGATTACCTCCGTGCCGGCGCCATCGCGCGCTTCGCGCCGCTGATGTCCAAGATCATTGACGCCGCCACCTCGGACGCCAAGCTGCCGGTCCTTGGCATCTGCAACGGCTTCCAGATCCTCACCGAATCGCACCTGCTGCCCGGCTCGATGATCAAGAACGACCACCTGAAGTTCATGTGCCGCGACCAGGTCCTCCGTGTGGAGAACAACAGCACCGCGTGGACCGGCGACTACGCCGCCGGCCAGGAAATCACCGTGCCGCTGAAGAACCAGGACGGGCAGTACATCGCCGACGAAAAGACCCTGGACGCCCTCGAAGCTGAAGGCCGCGTGGTGTTCCGCTACGTCGGTTTCAACCCGAACGGATCCCGCCGCGACATCGCCGGCATCTCCAACGCCGCCGGCAACGTCGTAGGCCTCATGCCGCACCCCGAGCATGCAGTGGAGGTCGGCTACGGTCCCGAATCACTGGACGGCATCGGCGGCTCAGACACCGATGGCCTCGGTTTCTTCACCTCTGTACTGAACAAAATCGTGGGAGACAACAAATGACGGAGACCCACTCGGTCGCGCAGCCTGTCGAGACCGCCAGGAAGTTCAACATCGACACGGTCGAGAACGCAGGCAAAACGCCGGACACCGAACTCCCCTGGGCCGAACTGGGCCTGAAGCAGAACGAGTTCGATGAGGTTGTGAAGGTCCTGGGCCGCCGCCCGACCGGCGCAGAGCTCGCCATGTACTCCGTGATGTGGAGCGAGCACTGCTCGTACAAGTCCTCGAAGAACCACCTGCGCCAGTTCGGCGACAAGGTGACCGACGAGATGAAAAAGGACATGCTGGTGGGCATCGGCGAAAACGCCGGCGTCACCAACCTGGGCGACGGCTGGGCCGTGACGTTCAAGATCGAGTCGCACAACTCGCCGTCGTTCGTTGAGCCCTACCAGGGCGCCGCAACCGGCATCGGCGGCATTGTCCGCGACATCATCTCCATGGGCGCCCGCCCGGTGGCCGTGATGGATCCGCTGCGTTTCGGCGCCATCGACCACCCGGACACGGCCCGCGTCATGCACGGCGCGGTTGCCGGTATCGGCGGCTACGGCAATTCCCTGGGCCTGCCCAACATCGGCGGCGAAATGGTCTTCGATTCCGTGTACCAGGGCAACCCGCTGGTCAACGCGCTGGCTGTCGGCGTCATGCGCCACGAAGACATCCGCCTCGCCAACGCCTCCGGCAAGGGCAACAAGGTGGTCCTGTTCGGTGCCCGCACCGGCGGCGACGGCATCGGCGGCGCCTCCGTGCTGGCCTCGGAGTCCTTCGACGACACCAAGCCGTCCAAGCGCCCCGCGGTCCAGGTGGGCGACCCCTTCGCGGAGAAGGTCCTGATCGAGTGCTGCCTGGAGCTGTTCAAGGGTTCGCTGGTTGAGGGTATCCAGGACCTAGGCGCCGCCGGCATTTCCTGCGCCACATCCGAGCTCGCCTCCAACGGCGACGGCGGCATGGAGGTTGAGCTGACCTCCGTCCTGCTGCGCGACCCCACTCTGACCCCGGGCGAAATCCTGATGTCGGAGTCGCAGGAACGCATGATGGCCGTGGTTACGCCCGAGAACATCGCCGCCTTCGAAGCAGTCATGGACAAGTGGGCCGTGGAATACTCCTGGCTGGGCGAGGTGACCGACACCGGCCGCCTGATCATCACGTGGGAAGGCGAGATCATCGTCGACGTCGACCCGCGCACCGTGGCCCACGACGGTCCGGTCTACGACCGCCCGTACGCCCGCCCTGAATGGCAGGACGCCCTCCAGGCCGATGCCTTCACTGGATCAGTGCAGGACGCCGGCCGTCCCGCCGCCCCCGCGCAGCTGGCAGCAGCCGTCACCGAGCTCGTTGCCTCGCCGAATATGTGCGACAAGTCCTGGATCACCAACCAGTACGACCGCTACGTCGGCGGCAATACCGCCCTGGCGTTCCCGGATGACGCCGGCGTGGTCCGTGTGGACGAGGAAACCGGCCTGGGCGTGGCCCTGGCCACCGACGCCAACGGCCGCTACACCTACCTCGACCCGTACCACGGCGCACAACTGGCACTGGCAGAGGCGTACCGCAACGTGGCCACCTCCGGCGCCGTGCCGATGGCCGTCAGCGACTGCCTGAACTTCGGCTCCCCCGAGGACCCGGATGTCATGTGGCAGCTCGCCGAGGCCATCCGCGGCCTGTCGGATGCCTGCATGGAGCTGGGCATCCCGGTCACCGGCGGCAATGTCTCGCTGTACAACCAGACCGGCACCACGCCCATCCACCCCTCCCCCGTGGTGGCAGTGCTGGGCAAGCTGGACGACGTCGCCCGCCGCACGCCGTCGGGCTGGCGCGAGGACGGCCAGGCCATTTACCTGCTGGGCACCACGGCGGCAGAACTGGATGGTTCGGAGTGGTCCAACCTGCGCGGCCACCTTGGCGGACTTCCGCCCAAGGTTGACCTCGCCGCCGAACGCGCGCTGGGTGAAATCCTGATCAACGCGTCCCGCGACGGCATGGTGGATTCGGCTCACGACCTCTCCGAAGGCGGCCTCGCGGCAGCCCTCGTGGAGTCCTCGCTGCGCTACGGCGTGGGTGCCCGGATCGCTCTGCAGGACGTTCTGGACCGTGATGGCGTGGACCTGTTCACGGCGCTGTTCTCCGAGACCCAGGGCCGCGCCCTCGTGGGCGTCCCGCGCTCCGAGGAAGTCCGCTTCACGGACATGTGCACCGCCCGCGGCTTTGCCCACACCCGCATCGGCGTGGTGGACGCAGCGAGCGGCCAGCTGGAGATCAACGGCGTGGACGCCATGTCGCTCGATGCCCTCCGCGAAGCCCACGAGGCCACCCTGCCGAAATACTTCGGCTAAGGACTGACCCTCCATCGATTGCTCCGTAACTGCCCTTTTGTTCGCTCAGAACGGCAGTTACGGAGCAATCGTTCGTTAACGCCCAGGCCGCCAGCCGGCCCGGACCAAGGCCGTCCGCACTTTTGCCACCGCAGCCTTGGCGTCATTGACCATGTGACGCTTGGAGATCCGGACCTCCGTCCATCCCAAGGCTTCGTATCTCTCGGAGCGGGCGATATCCCGGACAATCTGCCCTTCCTCGCCATGGTGCTCACCCTCGTATTCGATGCCGATCCTGTATCTTCGATACGAGAGATCCGGCTGATGGTGCCTGGTTCCGTCGTCCTCGATGATGGGCACGTTCAGTTCCGGCTCGGGTAGCCCGGCCCTTTTCATGGCCAACCGCAGCAGGGACTCCTGCGGGGAGTCGCAGCCTACCCGGATGAGCTTGATGGCTTCCTTGGCTTTGCGAATGCCGCGCTTTCCCTTGTGGCGGTCGATCATCCGCTGGAGGTCTTCCAGGCTGCACAGCGGCATGTCCCTGCCCTCCAGCTCGGCACGCGGAACACGGACGCAGCTGTCACCGGCCACCACGAGTTCGTCAACGCTTAGCATTTCGGCCAGGTCAAGCCATGTTCGCTCCGGAGTGGTGATGGGGATCCCGTCCAGCACGGTGACCTCGTCCTCGTAGAGCTTCATGCGGTGGACGATCACATGGGGACGGTTGAGATGGGCGGCGCCCTCCGGTCGGATCACGTGGTACATCTGCGGTGCCTCCTTCTGCCGGCGACGCGGCAGCGACGAGAGCTCCGCGGCTGTGAGGTGGGATGCGGCGCATCTCTCGTTGACCTCGACGAATGGCCGCACCCTGACGCTTAAGGGGAGCTCCGCCGTCGGGCCCTTCGATCGAATGCCTCTTCCCAAAGCCGTCAGCGACCGGTGGCGCAACCGCTTAGGGGTGACGCCAGCGCGGCCGGCCTCGGCAACAGTGAAGGGGCGTCCTTCTAACTCCTTGGGGAGCCGGCGTGCGGTTTTCATGGATTCATCAGATCAGAACCCCTTGACCGCTGCAGAAGATATCCACACCACCCATCGAGTGCTCCGTAACGGCCCTTATGGACGCTCAAAAGGGCCGTTACGGAGCAATCGATGGAGGTTCAGTCTTCGCTGTGGAGTTCGCGCTGGCGGGCGCTGAGAAGTTCGAGTTCCGGGCGGGCCGCCACAAAGCGTTCGACGGCGGTGAGCACCTCGACGAGGTGAGCACGGTCAGCAGCCACGAGCCCCGCCCCGAGCCGCGCGCGCCGGTACTGGTCCTGGTTCCCCACCTCGGCCACGGACACGTCGTAGCGCCGTTTCAGTTCCGCGAGCAGGGGCCTGACCACGGAGCGTTTCTCCTTAAGGCTGTGAATGTCGCCCAGGAGGATGTCGAATTCAATCCATCCGATCCACATGCGGTTAATGCTATCGAGTGCTCCATAACTGCCGTTTTCAAGGCTCAAAAGGGCACCTATGGAGCACTCGACGGGTCAGATGGTGAGCTCGCCCATCCGGTCCCAGCCGTCGCCGTCGAGCTGCCGGCTGAT
This sequence comes from Arthrobacter sp. Bi83, assembly GCF_918698095.1. Taxonomy (GTDB): domain Bacteria; phylum Actinomycetota; class Actinomycetes; order Actinomycetales; family Micrococcaceae; genus Arthrobacter. The sequence goes on along the minus strand of NZ_CAKKLY010000019.1, from coordinate 26,678 downwards.
GATGTGGGGCGTTTCCGCAAGGGCCTGCGGCATATCCGCCATGGCCTTCTTGAAGTGCTCGCTGTTCACGTGGTCCCCGGCGGCATCGTCCTTGAACGCTTCCACCAGTACGAACTCGTTGGGGTCATCCACGCTTCGGGACCAGTCAAACCAGAGGTTGCCCGTTTCCTGCCGCGTGGCCTCGGTGAAATCTGCCACGAGATCCAGCCACTTGTCGGACCAGTCGGGCTTGACCTTGAATTTGACGACGATGAAGATCACGGGCGCTTGCCTTTCGTTCCTGGGTGCAAAGACTTCATTCTCGCACTGCCTTAGTGTGCGGCCAGAGCCTGTTCGCACTCTTCGATTGCCTCACGCGCGTACTGCTGCTGCGCCGGGGTCCCTACGCGCTCCGCCCACTGCTCGGCCAGCTGGAACTCCACCAGGGCCTCGGTGAGCCGGCCCGCCCCGTGCAGCGTCCGGCCCAGGTTGTTGTGCAGCGCCACCATCCAGCGTTTCGTGCGGGGCTCGTGGGCGGTGGAGGCGTATTCCAGCGCACTCCGGGTCCAGGGTTCCGCATGGGCGGAGTCGGCGATGGCGAGCATGTGGAGGGCGTCCACGGCCAGGAACTCTTCGCCCAGATGATCGCCCAGCTCCGCGGCCTGCTCGAACAACGGCACCGCCATCGCGGCCTGGCCGCTTGAGTTCAGGATGCGCCCCCGCTCAATCAGGATTCGAATACCGACGGTGGGCTCCTCTTCACCGTCGATCGAGTCGAGCAGCCCGTCCGCCTCCTCGAAGCGGCCCTGCAGGCCGATGGCCCGGCCCAGCTGCGTGGCGAGCTCCGCCCTTTCGTAGACGTCATAGTCTTGATCGTCCATCGCGTCCCGGAAACGCCGTTCGGACAGTTCGGGATTCTCGAAATCCCACAGTCGGTCAAGGGTGGTTTGGTCCAGCATGTACCGTCTCCTGATCAGCTTTCACCTGCGGCAAGTTGGCGTGCAGCTTCAATGTATCGGGAAGTGACGTGCCGCTGCGCCGCCCGGGCCACGATGCCGCCCGCCGCGTAGAACCAGTTCGAATGCCTGCTGAAGGCCGTGATCTTGAAAAGCACCGTGCCCCGGTCATCAATGGACACCTCGAACGCCTCTTCGCCCCGCTCGGGGTGTCCCGGCAGGGTGCCGTAGGCGAAGCCGGCGGACTGCGGTCCCCCGCCGGGGACCGGCCGGTGGACCCACACCACCTCGCAGGGGGCGTTGATCCGGAAAGGTCCGACGCCGAATCCGCTCACCACGCGTGCGCCGGGAACCACGAGGTCGGACTCGGTGCGGACCCGAAGCCCCGACCGGCGCTGCAGCTCCCATGTGAGGATGCCCTGGGCAACCCGGCCGTAGGTTGCCAGGCCCTCGCCAAGGTACGTCTGCGTCACCAGGCACGGGAAACCCTCTGGCGGCGGGCCATCTTCCGTGGAGCCGATGCCCGGATAGTTGAGTTCACCCTGCGCCAACCGCTTTTCAGTCATATCCCTGCCGTTTCCTGTTCCGGTTGCCCCTCGTGTCCGGGCTGGGGCCCTCCCGCTGCTTCTCCGGCAGGACCTGGGGCACTGACCAGCCGGGCCCAGCCCAGCTGTTCCTGCTGTTTGCGGCTCAGCGAAGCCACCACGAGATCGTAGGAGTCCTCCACCATGTCGCGGACCATGGAGTCCGGCAGCGAGCCATCAAGCCGCACGCCGTTCCAGTGTCTCTTGTTCATGTGCCAGGCGCCGGTTATTTCTGAATGGGCGGCCCGCAGCTGCTCGGCCAGCGCGGGCTCGCATTTGAGGCTCACTGACCAGTCCTCAGGATCCATGGCGGAAGCCGCAAACATCTTGGCCTCGTGCCGGGCCCCGCCGGCTACGGCCGACCGGACTTTGAAGACCGACGTTTCAGGGCCGAACGGAAAGTCCTCGAAGGCCCCGGGAAACGACAGGCAGATTTTCCTCAGTTCGGCAGCATCCATGCTGCGAGCCTACAAAGGCTTCCCCGGCGGTGCTAGTCTGCGAGCATGTCACCTGATCGGGAGGCCATACCTGTTCTGGACTTGGGCGCCGCACGTCAGGCCGATGGGTCATTTAGTCCGGAATTCATTGAGCAGCTGCGCGATGCCACGCACCGGGTGGGCTTCTTCCAACTCACTGGTTACGGGGCCGCGCCGGGCCAGGCAGAGGAACTGCTGGCCGCCATCAAGCGCTTCTTTGATCTTCCCCTTGAGGAGCGGATGAAGCTGGACAACCGGCTCTCCCCGCATTTCCGGGGCTATACCCGTATGGGCACGGAGGTCACCCAGGGAAGGGCGGACGCACGGGAGCAGATCGATTACTCTCCGGACCGTGAACCGGTCCCCGATTATCCCGACGAGCAGCCGTACTGGCTCCTCCAGGGCCACAACATGTGGCCTGATGAATCGCTGCCCGAGCTGGCGCCCGTTGCAATGGCATGGGCAGGGCTCATGTCCAAGGTGGGAAACGAACTCCTGCGCGCCATCGCAGTCTCCCTTCAACTTCCTGAGGACCACTTTGACGAACCGTTCCGGGAGACCCCGGCCTGGATGGGCAAGCTGGTCCACTACGTCGGCGGAGTGGTGGAAGGGGCCGGCGATCAGGGAGTCGGCTCGCACGCGGACTACGGTTTTGTCACCCTCCTGCTTCAGGACGCGGTAGGCGGCCTGGAAGTGCTCCCGCCGGGGGCCAGCGAGTGGTCTTCCGTGGAACCCATTCCTGGAGCGCTCGTGGTGAACCTTGGCGAGATGCTGGAAGTGGCAACCGGGGGCTACCTCGCCGCCACCATCCACCGGGTTCAGGCGCCGCCGCCGGGTGTGGACCGTTACTCCGTGCCCTTCTTCTGGTCGCCTCGGCTCGATGCGGTGATCGAACCGGTCCCCCTCCCGGAGGAGCTGAAGGCGCAGGCCCGCGGCATCTCGGACGACCCGTCCAACCCGATGCTCGCCTCCTTTGGCATGAACATGCTCAAAGGCCGGATGCGCGCCCATCCGGACGTGACCGAGCGTCACTACCCGGACCTGATGAAGCGCTGAGGACAGCGCGAATGCCGGCTCAGAGCCCGAAGTGCCAGCCCTCGCGGGCGGGGCAGGAGTTGACCACGACGTCCAGTCCGGCGGCCTTGGCGCGCTCCACGGCGTCGTCGTCGAAAACACCCAACTGCAGCCAGACTGCCTTGGCGCCCACCGCGATCGCCTGATCAATCACCGGGCCCACCTTGTGTGAGTTCACAAAGCACTCCACGACGTCGATCGGGTGCTTCTCCGGCGGGATCTCAGTCAGGGAGCGGTAGCCCTTCTCCCCATGGACGTCGTCTCCGGGGAGATTAATGGGGATAATCTCCATTCCCATGCGGTCGCGGACATAAAGGGCAACGTCATAGGCCGACCGCCATTCGTTGGTGGTGAGGCCGACAATGGCCCATCTCCCTTTGGTTCGCATGAGGCGCTCGATGACTGCTCGATCGTTAACGTGGGCCATGCATCAAGCCTACGCCTGCGGCGTTCACGCACAATTTCCGAACAAATGAACGAAGGTGGCACCATCCAAAGCGCCGAGAAGAATATTACGTCGCAAAACGGGGCAAATTTTGTAGAATCCCGCGGCTCCGTTTTAGTGGATAGCGACCATCCCGAGCGGCCTAGAGACCTGGATCGATGAAGCCGCAGCAACCCGGTGACGTGGGACGACCATTCCCGCCGATCTGTTCCCCGGAACAACAGGGTGCTACTGCCAGGTCCGATGGAGTACCCAAATGACCCCCGAGATTTCTTCTGCTCTGCCTTCGTTTGCCCGGATTTCCCCTGCGGAGACCCGGGCGGCCGAAGATCCACAAACCACTTCGAACGCGACGGCGATCGAAGCAGGGCTGCGTGACGCGCCCGGCTCCCTTCGCGGCTCTTCGGGATGGTCCTCGACCGAGCCCACGGAAGGCGCAGTGCACGGCGTCCCCACTGGCGGGCCGGCGCGTCACAGCAGCACCACCCCGGGTTCTGTTCCGTACAGCGGCCTGGACACCGCTCTGGACACTGTTGCCTTCTGGGAGCAGCAGGCCCTCCGCCTCGACTGGACCACACCCGGTCAAGGCGGGCACGGCGGCAAGCCGTGGCACACCGCCCACCGGAGGGTTCCCGCCAGTCTTGAGGCCGGCACCGGCCCGGACATCACCTGGTTCGAGGGCGGCCGGCTCAATGTGGCCCACAACTGCGTGGACCGCCACGTCGCGGCGGGACGCGGCGACAGGGTTGCCCTCTACTTCGAGGGCGAGCCCGGTGACCGTCGCACCGTCACCTACGCCGACCTCCAGCGTGAGGTGTCCAAGGCCGCGAATGCCCTCCTGGACCTGGGCATCGCCAAGGGCGACCGCGTGGTCATCTACCTCCCTGTCATTCCGGAAACCGTCATCATCACGCTCGCTGTGGCCCGCATCGGCGCCATCCATTCCCTCGTTTTCGGCGGTTTCTCTGCTGAAGCCCTCAAGTTTCGGGTGGAGGACACCGGCGCCAAGCTCCTGGTCACCACGGACGGCCAGTTCCGCCGCGGCGTGGCAGTACCGGTCAAGGACAACGCGGATGTCGCCGTCTCCGGCGACAACGCCATCGAGCGCGTCCTGGTGGTCAACAGGACCACCCCCGCGGACCGCCTGGCAACCGTCCCTATGACTGAAGGCCGCGACGTGTGGTGGCATGACGCCGTAGGGACTGCCTCCGAGGTCCACGAGGCCGAAGCGTTCGACGCCGAGACCCCGCTCTTCATCATGTACACCTCCGGGACCACCGGAAAGCCCAAGGGACTGGTGCACACCTCGGGCGGCTACCTGACCCAGGCATCGTGGAGCTTCGAGCACCTCTTCAGCAACCCCGACCCCGCCCTCCGGGACCAGGACGTGCACTGGTGCACCGCCGACCTCGCCTGGGTCACCGCGCACACCTACGAGATCTATGGCCCGCTCTCAAACGGTGCCACGCAGGTGATTTTCGAGGGCACGCCCAACACGCCGCACCCCGGCCGGCACTTCGAGATCATCGAACGCTACGGCGTCACGCAGTACTACACCGCGCCCACCCTGGTCCGCTCGCTCATGGGCTGGTTCCCGGACGGCGTGCCGGACACCTACGATCTTTCCTCCATCCGGATGCTCGGCACCGTGGGCGAAGCGGTCAACCCGGAGGCCTGGCGCTGGCTGCGCCGGAATGTCGGTGCCGGCACAGCCCCCGTGGTGGACACCTGGTGGCAGTCCGAAACCGGTGCCGCCATCCTCTCCCCGGCGCCGACGGACACCGGGTTCAAGCCGGGCTGCGCGGCCCGCCCGCTGCCGGGCGTCAGCACGCGCATCGTGGACGACGCCGGCAATACCGTGCCGCCGGGCGTCCAGGGTTTCATTGTGGTTGACACCCCCGGACCCGCGATTGCGCGCACTGTGTGGGGCAATCCCCAGCGCTACTTCGATTCGTACTGGCGCAAGTACGCTGCCCAGGGCTGGTTCCTTGCCGGCGACGGCGCCAAATACGATGACGACGGCGACATCTGGATCCTCGGGCGCGTGGATGACACTCTCAACGTCTCCGGGCACCTGCTGTCCACCATCGAGATCGAGTCGGCCCTCGTGTCCCACCCGGACGTCGTGGAGGCGGGCGTGTGTCCGGTCGCGGATCCCAAGACCGGCCACGCCGTCGTCGCCTTTGTGGTGCTGAAGGGCGGGGTTTCCGCGGTTTCGACGAGCTCAATCAACGACGACCTCCGCAATCACGTCGCGAAGGAGATCGGGCCGATCGCCAAGCCACGCGACGTCGTCGTGGTTTCCGATGTCCCCAAAACGCGCAGCGGCAAGATCATGCGGCGCCTGCTCACGCAGCTTTTCGAGGGCACCGCCCTCGGCGACACCACCTCCCTCCAGAACGAGCCGGCCATCGCCGGCATCCAGGCCGTGCTGCGCCGCCGCACGGCCGTCCCCTCAGCACCCGTCACCGGCCAGAAGTAAAGGAATAACAATGAACGACATCAGCAACGTAGCCCGTCTTTCCGAGCCCCTGAAGTTCGCCTACTGGGTGCCCAACGTGTCCGGCGGCCTGGTCGTCTCCACGATCGAACAGCGCACCGGCTGGGACTTCGACTACAACAAGAAGCTGGCGCGGATCGCCGAGAACTCCGGCTTCGAATACGCGCTGACGCAGACCCGCTACGCCGCCTCATACGGCGCGGACAAGCAGCACGAGGCCACATCCTTCAGCCTGGCGCTGCTGGCGGCCACGGAGCGGCTCAAGGTCATTTCCGCCGTCCACCCCGGCATGTGGCACCCCGGCGTCCTTGCGAAGTACATCATCACTGCCGACCACATCTCCAACGGCCGCGCCGCCGTGAACATCGTCTCCGGCTGGCTCAAGAATGAGTTCACCAACTTCGGCCTCGAGTGGCTGGAACACGACGAGCGCTACGTCCGCACCGAGGAGTTCATCAAGGTTCTGCGCGGCCTGTGGACCGAGACGGAGTACAGCCAGTCCGGCAAGTACTACAACATCACCGACTTCACCCTGAACCCGGCACCGGTGGACGTTCCCGGCCGCGCGCACCCGGAGATCTTCTTCGGCGGCAACTCCACCGCGGCCCAGGCCACGGCCGGCCGCGTGGCCGACTGGTACTTCTCCAACGGCAAGGACCTGGAAGGCTTCAAGGAAAACATCGCAGGCGTGGTGGCCTCCGCAGGAGAAAGCGGGCGCGGCACCGAAGGCGCCATCGCAGCGCCGCGTTTCGGCCTCAACGGCTTCGTGATCGCCCGCGATTCGGAGCAGGAAGCCCGCGACACGCTCCGCGAGATCGTGGAGAAAGCACACAAACCTGCAGTCCAGGGTTTCCGCGACGCCGTTCAGGAGGCCGGAGCGTCCACCAAGGACGGCAAGGGCATGTGGGCCGATTCCACGTTCGAGGACCTGGTCCAGTACAACGACGGCTTCAAGACCCAGCTGATCGGCACCCCGGAGCAGATCGCCGAGCGGATCGTGGAGTACAAGAAAATCGGCGTGAACCTGTTCCTCACCGGCTACCTGCACTTCCAGGAAGAGATCGCTGCGTTTGGCCAGGATGTCCTGCCGATCGTCCGCGAACTCGAGGCGGACCTGGCCCGCAAGAACGGCACCGAACTGGACCTGTCCCAGACCCCGGTTGCCTCTGTGCCGGTGGCTGTCTGATGGCAGACCGCAAGTTCGGCTTCCGCACCCGCGCGCTGCACGCCGGCGGCACGCCCGACGCCGAGCACGGCGCCCGTGCCGTGCCCATCTACCAGACCACGTCTTTCGTGTTCAAGGACACCCAGGACGCGGCTAACCTGTTTGCCCTGCAGAAGTACGGCAACATCTACTCCCGCATCGGCAACCCCACCGTGGCCGCGTTCGAGGAGCGCATTGCGTCCCTTGAGGGCGGCATCGGTGCGGTGGCCACGGCTTCCGGGATGGCTGCAGAGTTCATCACCTTCGCCGCGCTCACCCAGGCCGGCGACCACATCGTGGCCGCCTCCCAGCTGTACGGCGGCACCGTCACGCAGCTGGACGTGACCCTTCGCCGCTTCGGCGTCGACACTACCTTCGTTCCCGGCACCGACGCCGCAGACTACGCCGCGGCTGTCCGGGAGAACACGAAGGCGATATTCGTCGAGGTGGTGGCCAACCCGTCGTCGGAGGTCCAGGACCTTGCGGCCCTGGCGAGGGTGGCGCACGGCGCCGGCATTCCCCTCGTCGTCGACGCCACCTTGAGCACGCCGTACCTCGTGCGGCCGATCGAACACGGAGCGGACATCGTGATCCATTCCGCCACCAAGTTCCTCGGCGGCCACGGCACCACGCTGGGCGGCGTGATCGTGGAGAGCGGCAGGTTCAACTGGGGCAACGGCAAGTTCCCCACCATGACCGAGCCGGTGGCCTCCTATGGCAACGTCTCCTGGTGGGGGAACTTCGGCGAGTACGGCTTCCTCACCAAGCTCCGTTGCGAACAGCTGCGGGACATCGGCCCCGCACTCTCACCGCAGTCCGCGTTCCAGCTGCTGCAGGGCGTCGAAACCCTTCCCCAGCGCCTGGACGAGCACCTGAAGAACGCCCAGGCCGTGGCGGAATGGCTCGAGGCCGACGAGCGCGTGGCCTACGTGAACTTCTCCGGGCTGCCGTCCCACCCACACTACGAGCGGGCGCGGAAGTACCTGCCCCTGGGTCCCGGATCGGTGTTCTCCTTCGGCGTCAAGGGCGGCCGCGCGGCCGGGCAGAAGTTCATCGAGTCCCTCCAGTTGGCGTCGCATCTGGCCAACGTTGGCGACTCCCGCACCCTGGTCATCCACCCCGGTTCAACCACCCACCAGCAGCTGAGCCCGGCCCAGCTCGAGTCTGCCGGAGTTCCGGAAGACCTGGTCCGCATCTCGGTCGGCCTCGAGGACATTGACGACATCCTGTGGGACCTGGACCAGGCCCTGACCGAAGCATCGGAGGTGGAAGCCTCGGATGCATCCGCCCGCGGCTTAGCGTCCCTGGCGGCGGCGGAAGCCTGCACGATCGGAGCGAACTGATGAGCACGGAAGCCCGCACATGGGAAGGCCCCTCAGCACCGGAACGCCTGAACCTGCTCCGGCAGGCAAAGAGCATTGCCATCGTGGGCGCGTCGGACAAGCCGTCGCGTGCGAGCTATTTCGTGGCCACGTACCTGCAGTCATCCACCCGGTACAAGGTATATTTCGTGAACCCGGTGGTAAAGGAGATCCTGGGGCAGCCCACGTATGCGTCGCTGGCCGACCTGCCGGAGAGCCCGGACATCGTTGATGTGTTCCGCAAGCACGATGACCTGCCGGGCGTCCTGGACGAGGCCATCGCGGCTGGAGCCAAAACCCTCTGGCTGCAACTGGGCTCGTGGCATGAAGACGTTGCCAAAGAAGCCGAGGCGGCCGGACTCGACGTCGTCATGGACCGCTGCGTCAAGATTGAGCACGCCCGATTCCATGGCGGACTTCACCTGGCCGGCTTCGACACCGGGGTCATCTCATCCAGGCGGCAAGTGCTGGCTTAGGCCTATACCGGCAGCAGGAAAAAGTGCCGGGCTGGAACCTGATGGGGGACAACTTCCAGCCCGGCGCTTTCATATGGGTAATCGCCGCGACGACTCGCGAGGTTACGCCGATTCGAAAAAAGTTCGAGAAAGTTTTTTTGGTGGCGGCCTCAGGCGCCCTGAAAACCTCAGGCGCCCTGAAAAGGACTCACAACTTCCAGGGGTTCACTGGTTTCCTGGGGAGGGAGCCGGAACGGCACCCGGCAGGGTCGGTACCGCCGGTTTCGGTTTGGACGGAAGCTGCGGCCGTATGCCGCCGCCCGGAACAACGGGGAGCTGCGTCGGCCGGGCGGGTACCGCAGCAGCTTTGTCGGGCTTCCCGCCAGGAGCCGCACCTGGCAGCACTGAGGGGGCCGGGGTCTCGGGGCTCCGAGGTGCGGCGGGCGCCCGCGACTGTGAGGCAACCGCCGGCGACGATGCTGCCGGCGAAGACGGAGCTGCGGTCGGTGAGGTTGGCGAAACAGCCGTAGGCGTCGGCAGGTCTGCGGGCGAAGGACCCCCAAGGTCGGTCCCTGGAGCGGTGGCCTCGTCAGCCGGCTGGAGGAACTGCACCACGGTGTGGCCAACGCTTCGGCGGAAGTCCTCGCCGGAGGCAGCCACGGCGCCGGCGCCAAGGCCCATCGCGCCGACCACCGCGGCGCTGACCACTACTCCCATCCTGCGCTTCCTGCCCTGGCGGCGGAGTTCCAGACTGGACACGCCCGGCGTGAGCAGGGCGGCGAGATCCGCGCGCGGTGCCGGAGCGACGTCTTGGGCGAGCCCGCGCAGTTCGTCAAGCGTCCTGCAAAGGTCTTCGTCCTCTTCGAGCCCGGAATCACGGAGAATCGCCTGGATCTCCCCGTCCCTGCCTGTCGGCGTGACACTCATGATGGCGCGTGGTCCTTTTCCTTGACGAGTTCGCGCAAGGCAAGGAGCCCGCGCCGCTGAAGCTGTTTGATGGCGCCCGGAGTTTTGTTCATGATGCCGGCCACCTGTTCGATGGAGAGGTCCGCAACGATCCGCAGGATCAGGACTTCCCGGTGCTCGTCATTGAGCATGGAGAGGGTGGAGGTGATGCCACCCAGCCTGCCCAGCACGTCGTCCTCGGCAGAGTTCGAATACCGTTCGTCCTGCAGCGGGTCATATTCGGTCAAGTGGGGTGCCCTGGCGGACCGGCGGTGGTAATCCACGAGCCGGGCGTGGGCAACTGAGAAGATGAAGGTCCGCAGCCCCGTGCGTCCGCCCTTGACGCCTGTCAGCTTTGGCAGGATATCCACGAAGACGTCCTGCGTGAGCGCTTCGGCGTCATCCACGCCACGTGCCCGGAAATATCCGAGCACAGCGGGCGAAATAGTAGTGTAGACGGCGCTGAAGCCGGAAGGGTCGCCAGTAAGGGCGGCTGACAATTCGTCATCGGTCAGCTGAGCTGCCAAGGAGCTGTCCTTCCCTTACTGCTGGTGTGCGGCGGTAGTAAGCCTAGCCGCCGCACACCGTGAGCCCCTAGTCGGGGAAGTCGCTGTTTACTTGCCGGCCTTGGGCACGTCAGCGGATGCATCTGCGTCGGCGCGGACATCGGCGCCGCCGGAAACGGACGGCGTGGCCGGCTTGGCCACGTGGTCTGCAACGTCCGGAACAGCCGGGGTGGCGGGAACAGCCGGGGTGGCGGGAACACCGGCGCCGCCAGGAACAGCTGGCGTGGCGGGGATTGCGGTGACCGCGTCAGCACCGGCAGTGTTGCCGGCGCGTGAGGCGTGTGCCTTGGCCGCCGCGGAGTCCTTGTCCGCTTCCACGCTGGCATCAGCGGCGTCCGAAGCCTCGCCAGCAGCCTTGGCCTTGGCGTCCGGAGCGGCCGGGACGGCGGGCACGGCCGGCGCCTCGGGCGTGGCCGGAACGGCGGGCGTAGCGGGAACGGCAGGCGTGGCCGGAACGGCGGGCGTAGCGGGGGTCACCTCTGCATGCTGTGAGCCCGATACCTGGGCCGCGTTGGCCAGTCCGATGCTGGAGAAGCCTCCGACAACGATGATGGCGGCGCCGACAGCAATCTTGGTGGTCTTGCTAACACTCTTCATAAGAAAAAAAGTCCTTTGGTTGGTTGAAGGCCGGGCCGGGGGCCGATGGGGGGAAGGCCACCGGCCCGGCGCTTACACATACGTAATCGCAGCAAGGGGGGTCGCAGGTTACGCGCAACCGGAAATTCCTTAGATATCCGGGAGGGTACGACGGCGGCGGGCCACCTGACAAAGGTGACCCGCCGCCGTCGAACGTCCCTGGAGTGGAGTCGTCAGTCGTTGATGAGGTCGTTGACCACGATGGTCTGGTCGCGGTCCGGGCCCACGCCGATCGCGGAGAATCGGGTGCCGGACAGCTTCTCCAGCGCCAGCACGTAGTTCCGGGCGTTCTCCGGCAGGTCCGCGAGGGTACGGGCGCCGGTGATGTCCTCGGTCCAGCCTTCGAAGTACTCGAAGATGGGCTTGGCGTGGTGGAACTCGGTCTGGGTCATGGGCATTTCGTCATGCCGGACACCATCGACGTCGTATGCGACGCAGACCGGGATCTGCTCGATGCCCGTGAGCACGTCCAGCTTGGTGACGAAGTAGTCCGTGAACCCGTTGACGCGGGAGGCGTGCCGTGCCAGGACGGCGTCGTACCAGCCGCAGCGGCGCGGACGGCCGGTGTTCACGCCGAACTCGCCGCCGGTTTTCTGCAGGTACATGCCCATCTCGTCGAACAGTTCCGTGGGGAACGGACCCGCTCCAACGCGCGTGGTGTACGCCTTGATGATTCCGATGGACCGGGAGATGCGCGTGGGCCCGATGCCGGAGCCCACCGAGGCGCCGCCGGCGGTCGGGTTGGAGGAGGTGACGAACGGGTAGGTGCCGTGGTCCACATCGAGGAACGTGGCCTGGCCGCCCTCCATAAGCACCACCTTGCCCTCGTCCAAGGCGGTGTTCAGCACCAGCGTGCTGTCGATGACCAGCGGGCGCAGCCGTTCCGCGAAGGAGAGGAAGTAGTTGACGATCTCGTCCACGAGGATGCCGCGGCGGTTGTAGACCTTGACCAGCAGTTCGTTCTTCTGGCGCAGCGAGCCTTCTACCTTCTGGCGAAGGATGGACTCGTCGAAGACATCCTGGACGCGGATGCCGAGGCGGGCCACCTTGTCCATGTAGGCCGGGCCGATGCCGCGGCCGGTGGTGCCGATGGCGCGGCTGCCCAGGAAACGCTCGGTGACTTTGTCCAGCACCTGGTGGTACGGCGCTACGAGGTGGGCGTTGGCCGAGACGCGCAGCTTGGAGGTGTCCGCGCCGCGGGCCTCGAGGCCGTCGATCTCCTGGAACAGGGCTTCAAGATTCACCACGCAGCCGTTGCCAATAATCGGAACCGCGTTCGGGCTCAGGATGCCGGCAGGAAGGAGCTTGAGCTCATACTTCTCACCGCCCACGACGACGGTGTGCCCGGCGTTGTTGCCGCCGTTCGGCTTGACGACGTAGTCGACGCGGCCGCCGAGCAGGTCGGTGGCCTTACCTTTGCCTTCGTCGCCCCATTGGGCTCCGACGATCACGATTGCTGGCATGGGATCCTCCCCCATTCGTTCGGGCCACCCGCAGTTGGCCCACCAGGTGGGCCCGCCACAACGCAGCGCCGTTCATGAGAATGCCCCGAATTCATCGCCCGCACGCACGGCGTTGGCCAATGAGCGAAGACGCAAGAGTTCCGGGGCTCTTACCACCCAAGTTTAGCCGATGGGCCGCTGAAGTCTCGCTTTGGCCGATGAGCCGCGGCGGCGCTGTCTCGTCTATTTTCCTGTGAACTCCACGGCCGTCTCAGCCAGCATCATGAGCCGCCGCTGCCTGCCTGCCTTACCGCGACATATATGGCCAACGATTTGCCAGCGCTCGCCCCGTGGAATTAAGCGAGAGTGACCATCCCGAGCGGCCGAGAGACCTGGATCACTGACGCCGCAGCAACCTCGCCCGAAGGCAGGTCCCCTACGACAGGGCCGGCCCTCAGTAAAGGTGCTACCGCCAGGACCGATGGAAAGGAATTCCGCGATGTCCCTTAATGCCGACCACATCCGCGTCACCCGCGCCGGCTCGCTGCCCCGGACGCCTGAGCTCATTGCCGCCAACGAGGCCAAGGAAGCAGACGGAATCACGCCGGAATTCCTGGACCTGCTGGAAACATCGGTGGTGGAGGTGGTCCAGCGCCAACAACGATCCGTCCTCGGGAATCCTTGCGCACCGCAAGAGCGTTTCCCAGCCCAAGATCGCCGGCCCCCTGAGCTACACGGGGCAGGCGCTGGTGGCCTCGGACATCGCCAACCTCAAGACGGGCCTCGCCGCTGCCGGCCTCACGGACGGTTTCGTTGCCTCGCTGTCCCCGGGCTCCTGCGCCCGGGTGGCCAACGAGTACTACAAAACTGATGAGGAGCTCCTCTACGCGTGCGCTGACGCCATGCGGGAGGAATACAAGGCCATCATTGATGCCGGCCTGACGGTGCAGCTGGATGACCCGTCGCTGGCCGAAAGCTGGGACCAAATCAACCCCGAGCCCAGCCTTGAGGACTACCTCAAGTTCATCCAGCTCCGCGTCGAGGCCACCAACTGGGCCCTCCGCGACCTGCCCGAGGAACAGATCCAGCTGCACGTCTGCTGGGGCTCATGGCACGGACCGCACACCACCGACATTCCATTCGCCGACATCATCAACTCCGTTCTGCAGATTAACGCCGGCGGATACTCCTTCGAGGCGGCCAACGTCCGGCATGAGCACGAATGGCGCGTCTGGGAAGACACCAAGCTCCCCGAGGGCAAAGTGATCATCCCCGGCGTCGTCTCGCATGCCACCAACGTGGTGGAGCACCCGGACCTGGTGGCCGACCGGATCGAGCGATTTGCCCGTCTGGTGGGACGCGAAAACGTCATCGCCTCCACCGGCTGCGGGCTGGGCGGCCGCGTCCATCCCCAGATCGCCGTTGCAAAGCTGGAGGCTCTCGGGGAGGGCGCACGCCGCCCCACGAAGCGTCTCTGGCAGTGATTTAGCCCTCTTTAAACATCCCGCGGGCCCTGCCCTGCGGGCCTTTCGGTCACCGGGACGCCAGAAGGCGGGGTCCGCATTTCGTGCGGCTTGCTAAACTGATAAGGATCGACCAGGAATCGATCCACACCACATTTCAAACCACCCCGGACTTGACGCGCCCGCTTCCGGGGAGGCAGCGTGACCGATCCCCGCAGGAGACACAGCAATACATGACAGCCATGGCTACTGAATCTTTCCGTGAACAACTTCTGAGCCGCCGTTACGAACCCAACGTCGCAGCCGTAAATGAGCTGTGCGACTCCCTGCAGAACACCAAGCCAGGCACCCAGGTGCCCTACGTCGACCCCATGCACGACGTCGACGAATGCCGCATCATCAGCCTCTACTCCAACATCGGCACCTCCTCGCCCTCGGGCTTCATCACGCCCGGCGACGACGACGCCGCCGCCCGCATGCTCGGCGTGCAGTGGAAGCTCGGGCTCCGGCCCGAGTACGTCATGCCGTGGAATGTGCACCCGTGGCATGTCCCTGGCGAGCCGAACGGCAAGTTCACCCCGGACCAGATTTCGGCCGGACTCAAGCCGCTGTTGAAGTTCCTGGCGTTCGTGCCCCGGGCGTCCGTGATCGTGGCTCACGGCACGGAGGCCAACCGGCTGGCCGGCCTGCTGCTCAAGACCGAGGTGCCCCTGCTCTGGCGCCGCGGCCTGAAGACCTACAAGGTCCGTTCGCTCAGCGGCCGTGCCTTCGCCGGCACGCCTGCCCGCCAGCAGCAGTATCTCGACGAGATGCACGTTGTCTACGCGGACGCGATGGCCCGCACCGGCCTGGCGAAGGCCGCCAGCTAGCGCCTTACGCTTCAAAGTACGACGGCGGGCGGTCACCTTTCAGGGGAAAGGCGACCGCCCGCCGTCGTGCTTAAAAGGGGCCCGTCACAGATGAGGGTGTGGCGTTCGAATGCCAAACGACAACCGGCATAATGCCGGTTGCCCACCGCGTCGCCGCCGTGATAGCTTTCCGGTAATCGTGATCAATCGGCAGGAGGTGAGACCCATGTACGCAGTATCGCAATGGGCACTCCCATGCAGTCCGCGATCGCGCGACTGAAGTAGTCGCAGCTGGGAGCGCCCGCCAGGCAATTTCGCGAAAGACGACTCCCATGAACACAACACCTTCTTCAAGACTGCACTTCACCTCGACGACGGCCTCCGACCGGCCGAGGTCCGACCAGGATCAGCCGCAGGACGACGCCACAAAGCAGGTGCGCGCCGCGGGCGAGCGGGCATTGGTCCTCGGTGGCGGCGGATCGACAGGCAACGCGTGGCTGATCGGCGCCATCGCCGGCTTGTTCGATGCCGGGCTGGATGTGACCGAGGCCGACCTGGTCATCGGGACGTCGGCCGGATCGACGGCCGCGGCACAGATAGCTGGCGCGACCCCGGCCGAACTGTTTGCCGCCATCCTTGCCGCGGCGCCCCAGCAACGAACCGGTCCGGTCGGATCCGACCGAGGACGCGTTCCGGTCAGGCCGGCGGCGGACCACATGGAGCGAACGGGGAAGATCATCGCCGCCGCTGAGGATGCGGCTGACATGCGCCGCAGAATGGGCGCGGCGGCACTCGACATGGATGCGGCGTCGGACGGTTCCGGGCAAACGCGGTGGCGCGCTACCGTCGCCGCTCGGCTTCCCAGTCAGCTCTGGCCGCAGCGGAGAATGTTCATCACGGCGGTCGATGCCCATTCCGGTGACCCGGTCGTGTTCGACGGCAACAGCGGGGTCGACCTGGTGGACGCCGTGGCCGCCAGCTGTGCCAGTGGTTTCGCCTACAGCATCGGCGGCAGCCGATACATCGACGGCGGCTACCGATCCAACGCCGACAATGCCGATCTGGCAGCCGGATACGCACGGGTGCTGGTGCTGTCACCATTCGGCGGCAGATCACGGACTCCGGCGGACTGGGGCCTGCATCTCGCAACACAGGTCGACGAACTACGCGCACGCGGCAGCAGAGTCGAAACGATCTTCCCGGATAGTAACTCCGAGCACATGTTCGGCGCCAGTGCGATGGATCTGTCGCTGCGTCCGCCCGCTGCGCGGGCTGGTTACAACCAAGGCAGAGCCCTTGCCGGGCAGCTCACTGAGTTCTGGCGCTGACGCCCTCGAAATCAGTCGACTCGGTAGGCGTGATGAGAACTGCTAACGCCTCGGATGCCGACAACGCGGGGTCACCAGGCCCCAATCCATCAAAGTGGATTGGGGCGTAAGTGACCCCGCGTTGCTTTGGCTACCTGGCTTCGATCGCTGCCTTGGCTGCCGGGTCCGAGTCGTTGAGGAACTTCTCGATCCGCTCCGGCTCCTCGGCCTCGTTGATGGCGGCAGAAGCCCGCCCCAGCGAGTACAGTGCGCGCAGGAAGCCGCGGTTCGGCTCGTGTTCCCACGGGATGGGCCCGACGCCGCGCCAGCCGTTGCGGCGGAGCGAGTCCAGGCCGCGGTGGTAACCCACGCGGGCGTAAGCGTAGGAGTCGATGGTGCGGCCGTCGGCCCAGGCTTCCTCGGCCAGCACGGCCCAGAGCAGCGACGACGTCGGGTGCTTTTCCACCAGATCCAGTGCTTCCTGGCCCGCGTCCAGCTGTGCGTTGACCTCGGTCTCGGCAGGCAGGAGCGTGGGCTCAGGACCCATCAGGTTCTTGCGGAATTCGTCGGACATAGTTAGAAGGTCTTGCCGGTGGAGCCGAGCTGCTGGGCAGCTTCCACAACGCGGGCAGCCAGTCCAGCTTCGGCGGAGGCGCCCCAGACGCGGGGGTCGTACAGCTTCTTGTTGCCGACCTCGCCATCGACCTTCAGCACGCCGTCGTAGTTGCGGAGCATGTGGTCCACTACGGGGCGGGTGTAGGCGTACTGGGTATCGGTGTCGATGTTCATCTTGATCACACCGTAGGAAACGGCGTCGGCGATTTCCTGGTCGGAGGAGCCAGAGCCGCCGTGGAACACGAGGTCGAACGGGTTGTCCTTGCCGATTTTGGCGCCGACCTGGGCTTGGATGTCCTTGAGGATCTCCGGGCGCAGCTTCACGCCGCCGGGCTTGTACACGCCGTGCACGTTGCCGAAGGTCAGGGCGGTGATGTAGCGGCCGTTTTCGCCGGAGCCGAGGGCCTCGATGGTGGCCAGGGCGTCCTCAACGGTGGTGTACAGCTTCTCATTGATCTCGTGCTCGACGCCGTCTTCCTCGCCGCCCACGGTGCCGATTTCAACTTCGAGGATGATCTTGGCGGCGGAAGCCCGCGCCAGCAGATCGCGGCCGATGCGCAGGTTCTCGTCGAGGGTTTCGGCGGAGCCGTCCCACATGTGCGAGTTGAAGATGGGGTCCTTGCCGGCCTTGACGGCTTCCTCGGACGCTGCCAGCAGCGGCAGGACAAAGCCGTCCAGCTTGTCCTTGGGGCAGTGGTCGGTGTGGAGGGCGATGTTGACGTTGTAGTTCTTGGCAACCTCGCGGGCGAACGCGGCGAAGCCCAGCGAACCGGCCACCATGTCCTTGGTGGAGGCGCCGGACCAGTACGCGGCACCGCCGGTGGAAACCTGGACGATGCCGTCGGACTCAGCCTCGGCGAAACCGCGGAGGGCAGCGTTCAGGGTCTGGGAGGAGGTGACGTTGACCGCCGGGAATGCGAAGCCGCCCTTTTTTGCGCGGTCGATCATGTCGGCGTAGATCTCTGGGGTTGCAATGGGCATGCTGACTCCTAAAGTGAATTTCGTCTGCGGGTTGTGTTGACCCTGGAGTGAACCTCGTCGGCTAGGAACCATCCTAGCCATTTCTGCGCACCGGCCGTGTTTCGGGTCACGCGGCCGGGTAACACTTGGCTCGATTCGCACGCCAGATGGCGCTTGCCGGCAGTCCGCCGGACACTCATGCGAACCGCCATCTCAGCGCAACTGGAAGCCCTGGCCGAACACGTGCCGGCGCACCCACGCGTGCATGGCAATCGCCGCCGCGGACCCGGCGTTGATGGAGCGGGTGGAGCCGAACTGCTCGATGGACAGTGTGGCCTCCGCGGCCTCGTGCACTTCAGGGGTCAGGCCGGGGCCCTCCTGGCCAAAGACGAGCACGCATTTGCGGGGCAGTTCGTAGGTTTCCAGCGGCACCGAATCCGGGAAGATGTCGATCCCGATGATCGCCAGCCCCTCCCCCCGGGCCCACGCCACGAAATCCTCCACGGTGGGGTGGTGGCGGACGTGCTGGTAGCGGTCGGTGACCATGGCCCCGCGGCGGTTCCACCGGCGTCGTCCGATGATGTGGACCTCTTTGGCGAGGAAGGCGTTGGCGGTGCGCACCACAGTGCCGATGTTGAAGTCGTGCTGCCAGTTTTCGATGGCGATGTGGAACTCGTGCCGCTTGGAATCCAGATCCGCCACGATGGCCTCGTGCTTCCAGTAACGGTACTTGTCCACGACGTTGCGGCGGTCGCCGTCCGCCAACAGGTCAGGGTCCCAGTGGTCACCTTCGGGCCACACGCCTTCCCAGGGCCCGACGCCGACCTCCGCCTTTGGTTCCGGCGTTTCCTCTGAAGCTGGTTGCGGTTCTGGCGGGGTTCCGGGCGTTAGAGTCACTCCTCAACACTAGACTGGGCTCCGGAAGCAATCATCACCGGCGGAGGTAGTCATGGCAGAATCGGACCAGGTCAAGGAATCGGCCGCGGTGTATCGCAGCGGGCAGGAAATCGAGTGTTGGCTCACCGACATGGACGGGGTCCTCGTCCACGAAAACCAGCCAGTTCCCGGGGCCGCCGAACTCATCCAGCGCTGGGTGGACACCTCCAAGCGCTTCCTGGTGCTGACCAACAACTCCATCTTCACGCCCCGTGACCTGGCGGCGAGGCTGCGGGCCTCGGGCCTGGAAATCCCGGAAGAGAACATCTGGACCTCGGCCCTGGCCACCGCCCAGTTCCTGAAGGACCAGGTGCAGGGCTCCGATTCCGGCAATCGCGCCTACACGATTGGCGAAGCAGGACTCACGACGGCGCTGCACGAGGCAGGCTTCATCCTCACCGACCAGAACCCGGACTTCGTGGTGCTCGGCGAAACCCGGACGTATTCCTTCGAGGCCATCACCATGGCGATCCGCCTGATCCTGGCCGGGGCCCGCTTTATCGCCACGAACCCGGATGCCACGGGTCCGTCCAAGGACGGCCCCATGCCGGCCACCGGAGCCATCGCGGCCCTGATCACCAAGGCCACCGGCCGCGAACCGTACATTGTGGGCAAGCCGAATCCCATGATGTTCCGTTCGGCCATGAACCAGATCGATGCCCACTCGGAAACCACCGCCATGATCGGTGACCGGATGGACACGGACATCATCGCCGGGATGGAAGCGGGGCTGCACACCGTGCTGGTGC
Organism: Arthrobacter sp. Bi83; assembly: GCF_918698095.1. Taxonomy (GTDB): domain Bacteria; phylum Actinomycetota; class Actinomycetes; order Actinomycetales; family Micrococcaceae; genus Arthrobacter. The sequence goes on along the minus strand of NZ_CAKKLY010000019.1, from coordinate 7,177 downwards.
TCAGCGGAATCACGCACAAGGACGACATCGCAGCCTACCCGTTCCGGCCCAACCAGATCCTGAACTCGGTGGCTGACCTCAAGAGCCAGATCTGACGTCTGGCTAAAACGGCGTCATCTTCCCGCCGCCTCCGGGCAGCGGGAAGATGCTGTCCTGCAGCTCCGCCAGGATGGGCCGGTAGACGAACGGGTTCCAGCCAGGGCTGGCGTGTGCGGGAAGCGCCCCTGCAGTCTGCAGATCGGACGACACCATGTTGGCTGCGAACGTCCGCGCCCAGGACTGACGTGCGGTCTGATAGTTGACGGTCTGGTCCTGGGGATTCCCGATGTAGGCCATGCGGGCACCTCCGATCCTGTCGGCAAACCGGGTGGCGTCGAAGTGGTAGATATAGGCGGATTCGGTCTGGATCAGCACGCTCGACGGGGCGATCGGGGACAGCTGCTCCAGGGTCTGGTCCAGGATCTGCCGCCAGGTACGCTCGTTCTTGTGCACCACGCGCTCGCCCAGTTCGTAGCCGCCACGCAGCACCGACGGCACCCGGAATCCGCTCTCGTAAAGGAACACGACGCCGTCGAACCAACTTTGGTCCAGAACGTCGAATTTGCTGTACGGGCTGGAGTCCAGCAGGATGAAGGCCACCTCCACGCCGTGGAGCTCAAGGAGCCGGGCCGCCACGTGCGTGGCCACCATGCCGCCGAAGCTGTGGCCGTAGAAGTAGAGCTTGGTCAGGTTCCGGGCGCGGACATGCTCGATCACGGCGATGACCAGTTGATCGATGTCCAGCCCGAGGTTCGAGTAGCCAACCGCTGCCAGCTGGCCGCGTTGCCGTAGGGTTCCGCGCAGCGAGTTCAGGATCCACTGCGCCTCTTCCCAGCTGGTCTTGTAGCCCGGGAACAGGATCCAGCTGGAGTTCGGGAAATAGCTTTGGGCGAAATCGTCCTCGACCACCAGGATCTTGTGGACCTGGCGTTCCGCCTGGATCCGCTGCGTCAGCAGCATGTCCGCGGCCAAGACCGAAGCCGCCGCCGCCCCGGAGAAGAAGCTACGCCGGGAGAACTGTTTCAGGTCGGAGGCATGCCGGAGCAGCCGGGTAGCCTCTCCACCCGGCCGCGGCTCCGGACCTGCGGATACTTCATACGGCACTCATCTACCCTAGGCACAGTTCCACTGGCTAGGGCAACGTTGTGGCGCCGCGGTCCGGTCAGCTGCCTGCGGCCTGCTTCGCCGTTGCCTTGCAGAGCTCGCGCCGGTTGAGTTCCTCAACAATGGCGTCGTATTGCGCGAGGAGTTCGTTCCCGGCATGACCGGAGGGATCGTCCAGCAGTTCGAAGACGGAGTCGCTGGCGGCGAGCAGCTCCTCGGAAGAATAGCTGGACAGCGGGCGGACGGCTGCGGCCTCCAGCGTTTCAGCCAGCTCTTCCGGATACATAAGGGCGGTGAAGTCCGGACGGGACTCGGCCACCGACTGCGAGGTCACACCCATCCGGCGAACGCGCCGGATTTCGTGGAGGAGATCAGGACGGGAATCCTGCGTGAGGCTCCCCCGGACGTCGATCCGGACAGTGTCCGAGGAATCGTCGATCTTAGCGAGGGAATTAGGCTGGTTGTCCATAGGTACTCCAAAAAAGGGTGTCTATGGCCGACGGCTCAACCTCGGCCAGACTATCCCTCCGCGGGACCGCAGCACAAGCGCCGGGGCGGATCAGCCGGCCTGGCTTTGGCCCGGTCCGCGCGTATTCCCCTGGCCCGGCTCTTCGAAGTGCGTGCGGGCGCCCGCCCCGCCCACGGAATCCACCAGGGACTTGGCGATGTCCCGCAGCTTGACGTTGCTATTGCTCGACGCGTCCCTGAGGATGCGGACGGCGGCCTCCTGGCTGCATCGGTTCTGCGCCATGACGATACCCACGGCGATATCGATGATAGTCCGCGATTCCAGCGTGGCACGGAGGTTGGTGGCGCTGTCCGTATGCAGCGAAAACCTGACGGCGAGGCGCAGTGCCTGTGAAATCTCGCGCGTGTATCCCCTGGCCCGGGCTGCCGCTTTTTCGTCGAACTTGCGCGGGACGTCCGAGTAGAGGTTCAGCGCGGCCTTGGCGTCACCTTGCAGGTTGAACGGCAGCGACAGGACGGAACGCAGCCCGTGTGAGGCGACGGCATTAGCGTAGTCCGGGCCCCAGCGGTCCTCGTCGAAGAGGTCAGGGACGTGCACCTCCCGCTCTTCCTCAGCGGCCGTCAGGCACGGTCCCTGGGACAGCGAGTACTGGATCTCGTCCACTTCACGGGCTGAATCGCTGCTCCAGCCGATGGTGGCCGCCTTGCGGTCGCGCAGGAGCGTTATCCCGCACAGGGCATCGTCACCGTCTCCTGCCACCTGGTGCGCGGAGTACCGGGCAAGCTCGTTAAGGAAGGCCTCAAAGTCGGCACTCTCCAGAATAAGATTCTGGATCTGCTCAACACTGCTCAGGGCTTGATCGGTCGTGCGCATGGCGGGGTACTCCAGATGGGGAAACTGATGCGGGGTACGCAAATACTAAGTTACCCGGCAACTGCCGTCCACTAGCAGCACCCGTTCAGCTGAGCCCGAGCTCGTCCTTGCCGAACGCGAACAGGTAAGGAACGCCCGTCTCGGCTTCGATCTTTTCCTTGGCTCCCGTGTCACGGTCCACGATCACGGCAACGGCCACCACATTGCCGCCGGCCTTCCGGACACCTTCGACCGCGGTCAGCGCGGAGCCGCCGGTGGTGGATGTGTCCTCCAGTACCAGGACCTTGCGGCCCTCAACGGACGGTCCCTCTACCTGACGGCCCATGCCGTAGGACTTCTGTGCCTTGCGGACCACGAACGCGTCGACCGTGCGGCCGGCGTCGCTGGCGGCGTGCATGAGCGCGGTACCCACGGGGTCAGCGCCCATCGTCAGTCCACCCGCGCACTCAAAGTCGATGCCGGCGTCGTCGACCAGGGACAGCATGACCTGCCCCACGAGCTTTGAGGCCTCATGGTGGAGCGTGATGCGGCGCAGGTCGATGTAATAGTCGGCCTCGGCGCCGCTGGACAGGATGACCTTGCCGCGGACCACGGCGAGTTCCTTGATGAGTTCAAGCAGGCGGGCGCGGGCAGCAGGGGCGGAGAGAGAGTCCGTCGTGGCAGTCATGGGTTCCAGTTTAGTGGCTCGCCAGTTTGTGACGGTGCCCCTCCGGCGCACCCTGAACCCGCAGCTGCCCGCGCCGCGCTACGCCATTGCCCGGGGCTCCTGCCGCCGGGCAAACCCGGGCGCGTGCTCTGGCCTGGGCCCGAACGCGATGAGGCGCGGCATGACCCTCCGGGCAGCCGGAACGTGCCGGGCGATAAACAGCACGAACGCCGGGGCACCGGACCTCCTGCCGGTGAACAACGGAACAAACACGGCACGGTGCATCATCCGCTGGACCGTCTGGACCACCACAGTAGGCATCTGCCGGCGCCGCTGCACCGCGTGGAGCTCTTTGAGGCTCACCTGACCGCGCACGAGGGCAGGCGCAAGGTGGGCCGCCGCGGCCACGGCATCCTGGATGGCCAAATTGATGCCCACCCCGCCGGCCGGAGACATCGCGTGCGCGGCGTCTCCGATGCAGAGCATGCCGTCCACGTACCAGCGCCGGAGCCTGTTGAGCCGCACGTCGAGCCAGTGGAGGTCATCGAGCGAGCCGATGGCGTCCAGCCGGTCCGCCAAGTCGGGCCTGAGGGCGCCGACGCGTTCCCTGAACCGGTCCACGCCCTCGCTGCGGATGCGGGCGTCCGCGCCTTTAGGGCCGAGATAGCCCATCTGGTAGTAATCGTCGCGGAACAGCGCAATCATGGCCTCCCTGCCCTTGAATGCGGGAACGATCCCGGCCACTTCCCCCTGTTCCGACGGGTAGCGCGGAAGCTTGAACCACCAGGTGTCGAACGGCACCGGAAATTCCCGTGGTTTCAGGCCCGCGGCCTGGCGCAACACGGAATGGCGGCCGTCCGTCGCGACCACGAGGTCCGCCCGGATGGCACCCTCGACGCCGGCGCTGGTGCGGTAGCGGACGCCGGTGACGCGGCCGCCGTCGAACATCAGCGATGTAGCGGTGTGCTCCATACGGAGCGTGAAGGTGGGCTCCTCCGCCGCGGCACGGGCCAGGAAATTCAGGAAGTCCCACTGCGGCATCATGGCGATGTAGTTGTACGGCGGCCGCAGCGACGAGAAATCACCCAGCGTCACCAGGCCGACGCCCGGAACGGGGAAGGCGACGTTGCGAAGGCGGCTCTGCGGAAGCTCGCGGAATTCGCTGCCCAGGCCCAGTTCGTCAATGAGGCGAATGGTGGATGCGTGCACGGTGTCGCCGCGGAAATCGCGCAGGAAGTCGCCGTGTTTTTCCAGGACCGTGACCTGCACACCGGCCCTCGCAAGCAGGAGCCCCAGCATCATGCCCGCCGGCCCTCCGCCGACCACGACGCATCCCGTTGTCTCCATGAGCCAACGCTACGCCGCAACGGGTAGCTGCCGCACGGGTATTCACTACGCGATTTTGGCCCGCCCGGCCGGCCCGCTGCGCACGTGGTTCCCGCAGCGCACGTGGTTCCCGCTGCGCACGTGTTTTTCGCTGCGAAATGAGTCCCGGGACGCAAAAACGGACCGGCGCTGCTGGGATCCCCTCAGCGCCGGTCCGTTTCCGCATCACCAGGCCGGAAACCTAGCGAAAATCCGGCCCTAAAGCCTCGTGTCGAATGAATCGCAGAAGACGTTGTCGTTAAACGTCCCCTGGAATGCGGACTTTCCCTGGATCTTTTCGATGGTCGCCCGAATGGCCTCGGGCGTTCCGGCGTGGGCGTGGATGGCGGTCTTGACCATGGGCACGTCAATCAGGTGGTTGGGCTGGTTGAGCGAGACGAACACGGTGGGGACCTCGGTGACGTACCACGGGATTTCCGCGGCCATCGGGGTGGACCATTTGATCCGGATGGCTGCCTCCTGCGCGAACCCCTTCACATTGGCGAACACAAAGGCGGCGTCGTACTTGTCCGCGTAGTCGCCGGTGGCCTCCTCGGAGATAACCGACATGAAGTTCACGCCGGTCTCTCCCGCCGTCTCGCGCTGGGCCGCCGTCTTGAACAGATGCACCTCGAAGCCGGCGCTTTCCAGCTCGGCCTTGACGGTGTCCAGGTAAGCCAGCGGGTCAGCGCGGGTGAAATCCGCGCCACCGGAGATGCCGTACAGCCGGATCCGTTTGTGCGTTTCCGGGGTGATGGGCAGGCTGTTGGCGGTGTCCTTGACCAAGGTGACCGTCTTGTCCGCGATCTCGGCCGCGATGGCCCGGTGGGCGTCGCTGCCGATCACAGCCAGTGCTTCCGCCGGCGGGACAAGCCCGGCGGAGGCCTTCAGGTGCAGCCCCAGGCTGGCTTTGAGGGCCAGGATCCGGCGCAGCGCGTCATGCAGGCGCTGCTCGGTGATGACGCCGGACTTGTAGCCGTCCAGCATGTATTGGAAGTCCTCCGCGGGGTTGCGGAAGAAGAGGAACATGTCGCAGCCGGCCGCGATGGTGGCGGGGACAAGGTCCCTGCGCTTCATCGCCTGGGTGAGGCCAACCATCTGTGAGGCGTCAGTGAGGATTAGCCCGTTGAATCCCAGCTCGCCGCGCAGCAGGTCCTGGAGAAGCTCCGGAGCCAGCGTGGCGGGCAGAATGTCCTTGTCTGCCGTGCCCGGTCGGAAACGCCGCGTGAGTTCCGGCGCGCCGATGTGTCCCACCATGATGGACTGCACGCCGTGCCCGATCATTTCGCGGTACACGTGCCCGTAGCTCCGGTTCCACTCCTCGTAGCCGAGGGTGTTGTAGGACGTGACGACGTGCTGGTCGCGTTCGTCCATGCCGTCGCCGGGGAAGTGCTTCATGGCGCAGACAGTGGGTGACTCGCTGATGCCGTCGAAGTACTCCTTGGCGCGCTCCACCACGATGTCCGGGGTGTTGCCGAAGGCCCGGGTGGAGATGACCGTGTTCCGCCAGTTGTAGTGGATGTCCACGATCGGCGCGAACGCCCAGTTGCAGCCCAGCGCCGCGGTTTCGACGCCGGCCACCTGACCCATTTGCCGCGCGATGGACTTGTCCGGATGCGAGCCGGCCTGCAGGTGCGTGGACACGAAGGTGCCGTCGTCGCAGCTGCCGGCACCGCCCATTTCCGGGTTGGACGCCACCAGCAGGGGCACCTTGGTCTTGGACTGGGCGTAGCGGATGTGTTCCTGCACGGCCGCCGAGGGGCCGGGCCGGTAGCGCATGCCGCCCACATGGTAGTTGTCCAGGACCCCGTCAAGGTACTCCGGGGAGTAGTCGTTGTTGTGGTTGATGAACAGCTGGCCGATTTTTTCCTCGAGGCTCATCCCGGCGATCGTGGAATCCACCCACGCCACGGCGTCGTCGTCGAGGTTGAACGGCGCCGCCTGAAGGTCGACGTCGAACTGCCGGGGCGCGGTGCCGGCGGCACCGGCGGCGTTGGGCGCCGGAGTCCCGGAACCGGCGACGGCGGCAATACCGGCCAGCGCCTCGGCCACCACCTGGTCCACCGGGGCGGCGATGTCGACGACGGTTCCGGCTTCGTCCGTTTCGAGCGGTTCCAGGGTTGCGAGCTGGGATTCCAGCAGCGCGGGCGGCATGAAGTGCCCGGACCGCCCTTCAGTCCGTTCCCTAAGAACCTCTTTGGTGCCGTGCAGGTGCAGGAACACCGTATCCGGCGCCTGTTCCCGGATGGCGTCCCGGTAGCTGCGCCGCAACGCGGAGCAGGCAAGCACGAGTCCGCCCGGGCCGGCGTCGGCGAGTTCCCTGCCCACCGTGGCGAGCCAGGGCCAGCGGTCCTCGTCCGTCAGTGGAGTTCCGGCTGCCATTTTGGCGACGTTCTCCACGGGATGGAGGGAATCGCCGTCGAGGAAGGGCACGCCCAGTTCGCGGGCCACGAGGTCACCGATGGTGGTCTTGCCGCAGCCGGAGACCCCCATGACGATGACCTGGGGACGGGCGGGAGCCTCGGCGGGGGCGGCTGACTGAGACTGTGTCACGAGTGGTGCCTCACCAGTCATGGACGGTGCCGTCGACCAGGCGGTTGTAGGGCAGGTAGGCCTGCTGGTACGGGTAGGTGGCCGCGGCTTCCTCGTTGAATTCGACGCCGATGCCGGGCTTGTCGCCC
>NZ_CAKKLY010000018.1 GCF_918698095.1 Arthrobacter sp. Bi83 | reverse complement strand
CCCCGGGACCCGGGTGGTGGTGCGCTACAGGGTCGACGGCGGTTATACGGATGCGCTGGGAGACCTCCTGGAGTGCCGGGCAAGTGACTGCACCGTACGTACCCGAAGTGCCGACGTCGTGGTTCCCCTCGACCTCGTGGTGGCGGCAAAAGAGGTGCCGCCCGCACCCGCGCGGCGCAGACCGCAAACACGACACTGACTTCCGGTCAGCCTGCCTCGACCTGACTGGGCAGTTTCCGCATGCCCAGCAACGGCGAGAACAAGACCGGTGCGACCGCCAGGAAGCTTCCCGCCGTGCCGATCCAGATCACCGGCACGAGCCCAAGGTGCTCGCCAAGGAGGCCGGAGGCAAGCGCCGCCAGCGGCATCACTCCCCACACAACGAACCGGATGGACGCGTTCATCCGGCCCAGGAGCCTGGCCGGACACACCCGTTGGCGCATGCTGAGCTGCATGATGTTGTAGACCAGGACAACGAAGCCGAAACCGAACTCGGAAAGGAGCAGCAGCGCCAACGAAATCCCGGGCTGGGCAATCATGGCCGCCACTGGAACGGGTATCAGGAACACCGCGCTGACACTGGCGCAGACCGGTATGACGGTGCCCTCGCCGGCCCACTCGGCCAGGCGCGGGGCAGCGATGGCGCCCAGCAGTCCACCGACCGCGCCGGCCGCCATGATGAGACCCATGCCCTGCGGCCCAAGTCCGAGATTCCGGAGAATGAGCACCGGGAGCATGGTGAAAATCAACATGCCGCAGAAGTTCATCGCGCCGGTGCAGACGGCAATCCGGCTGATCAGCGGATGCCGGATCACGAACGAGAGTCCTTCTTTGATCTCGACACTCAGCGGCCGCCTGTCGGCTGCCGGCGCGGCCACCTCGCGGTCACGCGTGCGGGCGAGGAACACTGCGGAGAGCAGGTAGCCGGCGGCCTCCCCTATGAACAGCACCGGCGCAGTGACCACCGTCAGCAGGAGGCCTCCCGCTGCGGGTCCTCCGATTCTGGCTATCTGGGCCGTCGCTTCAAGTTTGGAGTTGGCCTGGCCGACGTTGCCGGGAGAAACGAGAACAGGCACGTAGCTCTGGTACGACACATCAAAGAACACCGTGGCCGTGCCCACTATCGCGGCGACGACGTACAGGTGCCAGACTTCCAGCAGGCCGCCCCACCACAGCAGCGGCACCGCCGCCATGGCGGCGGTCCTGACGATGTTGGCGGCGATCATGGTTCGCCTCTTCAGCCAGCGGTCTACCCACGCGCCGGCTGGCAGCCCCACGACCAGGAACGCTGCCAGGCCGGCAGCATTCAGCACGCCGACCTCGAATGCCGTGGCCTGCAGCATGGCCACGGCAAGCACCGGGAACGCCAACTGTCCCAGCTGGGCACCAAGCTGGCTCATGGTTTGGCCGGTCCAGAAAGTGGTGAAGTTACGGTCCAGCAACAGGGATCTGGTTGCTTCACCTGCAGCAGTGGATTCGGCGGTCACCGCATCAGTTTCCAGTGGTGATTGATATATGTCAATCACTTATTGCTGGCTAGACTTGCGCTATGACACCCGCGCCGGAGAGCGATGAAGCGGACCTGGTGGCGAAGGGCCGCGCGCTCAGCTCCCCGCTCAGGCTTCGGATTCTACGGCTGTGCCTGCACCAGGCCCGCACCAACAAGGAAATCGCAGAACTGCTGGGCATCAATCCCGCTTCCAGCCTTCATCATGTGCGCACGCTGGTGCGGACCGGTTTCCTGCTGGCGGAGGAGCGCCGGAAGGGTCGGCGGGGGGCAGCTGAGGTGCCCTACATCGCAAGCCGCAAGTCCTGGAGCACTCCGGTGGACAACGTCTCCCCCATCCTCATCGAGACGTTCCTGCAGGAAACCCGGGACCTTCCGCCGGAGGACATTGAGGTCTGGCGCCTGGGAGTGAAGTTCAACGATGCCCGGCGCGAGGAAATGCTGGGCAAGCTCCGCGCGGTGCTGGACGAGTACATGGCACTCCCTGCAGACGCCGACGGCCAGGCCACCTCTTTGATGATCGCCCACCACCGGGACCCCACAGCGGACTAGGCTGGCGCTCCGGTTGCCGGGCCCGGCGCGTTTGCGGCCGGAAGCCGGCGGCGGTACCGCCGGCACCATGCCAGCATCAGCACCGTGACAACGGCGATCCCGTAAACCCAAAAGTTCCCGGCGAGGTCCCCGGCAATGAGGCGCTTTCCGGGCTCCATGGCCGACCACCACCCTGCCAGGACATAGCAGAGAACTCCGCAGGCCGCCGTCGGGATAAGCGACCGGAACGCCGCACCCAGGAACAGTTGAAGCGAGCCCAGGAGCGCCAGGGCAGCCAGCGCGCCGAGCGGCAGCGCGACGTCGGCCGCCACCAGCAGTAGCTGGCGGTGCAGTGCCGTGCCGGCAACGGCAGCAAAAAGAGCTGCCGGCACGGCGGCGGCAACGCCGCCTGCCATGCCGGCAGCTCTATTGTTCACGAGGGTGATGACCGGAACGTGCCTGGATCAGACCTTCGCGCGGGCGCGGTTGGCCTTGGCGCGCTCGTTGGTGTCAAGGATGAGCTTGCGGATGCGGATGGACTCCGGGGTCACCTCAACGCACTCGTCCTCGCGCGCGAATTCGAGGGACTCTTCGAGGGTCAGATCGCGGGGCGGCGTCAGGTTCTCGAAGGTGTCAGAGGAAGCGGCACGCATGTTGGTGAGCTTCTTTTCCTTGGTGATGTTCACGTCCATGTCGTCGGCGCGGGAGTTCTCGCCAACGATCATGCCCTCGTAAACCTCGGACGTGGGCTTGACGAAGAAGGAGCCACGTTCCTGCAGGTTGATCATGGCGAACGGCGTCACAACACCGGCGCGGTCGGCGATCATCGAACCGTTGGTGCGGTACTCGATCGGACCGGCCCACGGCTCGTAGCCTTCGGAGATGGAGGCCGCGATGCCGGCGCCGCGGGTGTCCGTGAGGAACTTGGTGCGGAAACCGATCAGGCCACGGGCCGGAACGATGAATTCCATCCGGCACCAGCCGGTGCCGTGGTTGGCCATGTTGGTCATGCGGCCCTTGCGGGCAGCCATGAGCTGGGTGACGGCGCCGAGGTACTCTTCGGGCACGTCGATGGTCATGTGCTCCATCGGCTCGTGGACCTTGCCGTCGATGGTCCTGGTGACCACCTGCGGCTTGCCGACGGTCAGTTCGAAGCCTTCGCGGCGCATCTGCTCAACCAGGATGGCAAGGGCGAGCTCGCCACGGCCCTGGACTTCCCAAGCGTCGGGACGCTCGGTGGGCAGAACCTTGATGGAGACGTTACCGATCAGTTCCTTGTCCAGGCGGTCCTTCACCTGGCGGGCAGTGACCTTGGCGCCCTTGACCTTTCCGGCCAGCGGCGAGGTGTTGATACCGATGGTCATGGAGATCGCGGGATCATCCACGGTGATCAGCGGCAGCGGCTGGGGGTTCTCGGCGTCGGTCAGGGTCTCACCGATGGTGATCTCTTCGATGCCGGCGACGGCGACGATCTCGCCCGGTCCTGCGGACTCGGCCGGAACGCGGTCCAGTGCCTTGGTGGCCAGGAGTTCGGTGATCTTGACGTTCTTGAGCTCACCGTTGGCGCGTGCCCAGGCGACGGTCTGGCCCTTGCGCAGGGTGCCGTTGTAGATGCGGAGCAGCGCGAGGCGGCCAAGGAACGGGGAAGCGTCCAGGTTGGTCACGTGGGCCTGCAGCACGCCGTTCGGGTTATACGTGGGTGCCGGGATGTGCTCAATGATGGTCTTGAACAGGGGCTCAAGGTCCTCGTTCTCGGGCGCTGAGCCGTCGGCCGGCTGCTCGAGGGAGGCGCGGCCTACCTTGGCGGCTGCGTAAACCACGGGAACTTCGAGGATCTTGTCCAGGTCGAGGTCCGGAACCTCGTCCGCGAGGTCGGAGGCCAGGCCCAGGAGCAGGTCCATGGACTCGTGGACAACTTCTTCGATCCGCGCGTCGGGGCGGTCGGTCTTGTTGACCAGCAGGATGACCGGCAGGTGCGCGGCCAGGGCCTTGCGCAGTACGAAGCGGGTCTGGGGCAGCGGGCCCTCGGAAGCATCAACGAGGAGCACCACGCCGTCCACCATGGACAGGCCGCGCTCAACCTCGCCGCCGAAGTCAGCGTGGCCCGGGGTGTCGATCACGTTGATGGTGATGGTCTCACCCTTGGAGGACGGTCCGTTGTAGGCCACGGTGGTGTTCTTGGCCAGGATGGTGATGCCTTTTTCGCGCTCAAGGTCACCGGAGTCCATGACGCGGTCTTCGAGGTGGTTGTGCTCGGCAAAGGAGTTGGTCTGCTTGAGCATGGCGTCGACCAGGGTGGTCTTGCCGTGGTCAACGTGGGCCACGATCGCGACGTTGCGCAGGTCACTGCGCGATGCAGTGGCTACCGCAGTGTTGGTGGTGGTTTCAGACATGCGTTATTGCTCGATTCAGTGGTGAAGTCAGCTGTTGTATCGCGACATTTCCAACTGGAACGCACGACGGATCAGTCCCTTTAACACAGGGCACCTACAGCTAGTCTAAACGCTCTGCCATTTATTGGCCTAAAATCCGAAAGCGCGCCCTCCCCCGGCCCGTTACCAAATCGTGAGTCCGCACGCACGTCACGTGAGCAATCTCACTGGCTTTTCCCGAACTGATCCATCACTATTGCTTGGAACACTACGACCAGGCCAGGAGTCCACGGATGCTGCAAGCCTCAACGCGGGCCGTCCTGATCGCCCCGATCATCGCCGCCGGCGTGTTTTTGGCCGGCTGCGGGACGGCGTCCCCGCCAGCGCCGGGCACGGGCAACCCGGCCACGCCCCGCCCCGCTGCCCTGGCACCGGCCGCAGGGCCCGGCGAGGCCGTTGCCGCAGGCTCGCCCGTGGGAAGGGACCTCATCGCGGCGGACCCGGCAGGCCTTCCGGCCGGATCCCTCTTCCGGAACCCCGCGAACGGACGGGACGAAGTGATCATCGACAATATCGACCGAACGGCCCTGCTGATCGGCGATTCGCAGTCCGAACCGGAGGCAAGCTGGCCGCGCCGGGCCTTGACCGGGCTGGGTTACGAGGTCTTCTTCTGCGGCAAGGGCGGCACCGGCTTCGTTGCCTCCAACGGCACCACGGGAAACTACGTCGACGCCCTGCAGCGGGGCGACTGGCACCTGCCCTATGGCTTTCCTCCGCTCGTGGTCATTGAAGGCGGCGGCAACGACGCCAAGCAGGGCGCCGCTGACCGGGAGATCGTCGCGAATGCGGAGAGCCTGATCACCACACTCAAGCAGCGGTATCCGGGAGCAAAACTCGCCATGGTCGGCACGCTGGCCAAAGGTGCCGGCAACGGCGGCGGGAGGCGCACCGAAGTGGACGCGTTGCTGGGGAAAGTGGCGGCTGCCCATCGCATTCCGTTCGTCGGTGTCGGTGATTGGCTGACCCGCTACGGCCTGGAGGCCTCGCTTGCGGACAAGGTCCACATGAACGACGACGGCCACCGCGCCTTGGGGACGCTGCTGGGCAGCCGGCTCGCGGCCCTCGGGCTCGGCCCCGGCTAGGAGCGGAGAATCCTGGCGCGGAGAAGCCCATGCGGACGACAAAGGAGCCGGTGCGCACCTTCGGGTGGGCACCGGCTCCTTTAATGCGCATACTCTTGCTGCGGGACGGCGCCTAGGCCGTGGCCACCTCGGGAGGAAGCATAAGGTGGGCGCCGGGAATCGCGTTGAGCAAGGCCTTGGTGTAGTCCTGCCGCGGCGAATCGAATACATCATCCGTTGACCCGGTCTCCACCAGTTTGCCCTTCTCCATGACACACACGTGGTCGGCTATCTGCCGGACCACCGCCAGGTCGTGGGTGATGAACAGGTAGGTAAGGCCGAGGTTGGACTGCAGGTCCGCGAGCAGGTTCAGCACCTGCGCCTGGACCAGCACGTCGAGTGCGGAAACAGCCTCGTCGCAGATGATCACCTCCGGGTCCAGCGCAAGTGCGCGTGCGATGGCCACGCGCTGGCGCTGGCCGCCGGAGAGTTCATTCGGGTAGCGCTGCATGGCGGACTGGGGAAGCGCCACCTGGTCCAGCAGTTCGCGCACCTTCTTCTCGCGGCTGGCCTTGTTCCCCACTTTGTGGGTGCGCAGCGGCTCCTCGATGGTCCGGAAGATGTTGTACATCGGGTCCAGCGAGCCGTACGGGTCCTGGAAAATCGGCTGCACCCTGCGGCGGAAAGCGAACAGCTGCCTGCTGTTGAGCGTGGAAGTGTCAACGCCGTCGAAGACGATTTTCCCCGACGTAGGCGCCAGCAGGTTCAGCACCATCTGCGCCACCGTCGACTTGCCGGAGCCCGACTCCCCCACGATGGCTGTCGTCGTGCCGCGCTTGACGCTGAACGAGACGTTGTCCACCGCGGTGAAATCTGTCGACCTTCCGAGTGCGCCGCGGAGCTTGAAGACCTTGGTCAGGTCTTCAACCTTCAGGACGTCCTCGGGCAGCGCTTCCTCCACGACAACGGGTTCCGTCGGCGCCAGCAGGTCCGTGGATTCGACTCCCTGTTCCTTCGCCACCTGGATACGGCGGGAAGCCAGGGAGGGGGCGGACGAGACGAGCCGCTGCGTGTAGGGATGCCGGGGGTTTCGCAGCAGTTCCAGGGACGGGCCAGCTTCAACCACCTGGCCGCGGTACATGACCACCACTTTGTCTGCCCGTTCGGCCGCGAGGCCCAGGTCGTGGGTGATCAGCAGCACGGCAGTGCCGAGCTCGGTGGTCATCGTGTCGAGGTGATCCAGGATCTGCCGCTGAACGGTGACGTCCAGGGCCGACGTCGGCTCGTCGGCAATCAGCAGCCGGGGCTGGCATGAGAGGCCAATGGCGATCAGCGCACGCTGCCGCATGCCGCCGGAGAATTCGTGCGGATACTGCTTGGCGCGCCGCGCCGCATCCGGCAATCCTGCCTGGGAAAGCACCTCGGCAACATCGTCGGGGCCGCTGGGCAGCCCGTTCGCCTTGAGCGTCTCGCGGACCTGGAACCCGATCTTCCACACCGGGTTGAGGTTGGACATCGGATCCTGCGGCACCATGCCAATGTGGCTGCCGCGGAGTTCGATCATCCGCTTTTCGCTGGCGTTCGAAATGTCCTCGCCGTCGAAAAGGATCTGGCCGCCGGCCACCCGGCCGTTGGTGGGAAGAAGGCCGATCGCGGCCAGCGCCGTCGTGGATTTTCCCGAACCTGATTCGCCCACGATGGCGACCGTTTCGCCGGGCATGATGGTCAGGTGCGCATTACGCACGGCATTGACGTCGCCGTGGCTGGTGCGGAAGTTGATTGCCAGGTCTTTGATTTCAAGAAGCGGACGCTCGAGGTCGGACCCTTGTTCCCAAAACTGGACAGCGGAGCTCATGGCGTCTCCTTTCATCGCTTGCGCGCTTTCGGATCGAGGGCATCACGCAGGGCGTCGCCCAGCATGATGAAACTCAGGACGGTGATGGACAGCGCAATGGCCGGGTAGATCAGGGGCATCGGGTTGGATCTCAGGGAGGCCTGCGCCGACTGGATGTCGTTGCCCCAGGACATCACGCTGGGCGGCAGCCCGATTCCCAGAAACGACAGCGTCGATTCGGCAACAATGAAGGTGCCGAGGGATATGGTGGCCACGACGATGATCGGCGCCAACGAGTTAGGCATGACGTGGCGCATGAGCGAGCCGAACTTTGAGACGCCCAGGGAGCGCGCGGCCGTCACGAAGTCCGCGTTGCGGACCTCTATCACGGCGCCGCGGGTAATGCGGGCGATCTGCGGCCAGCCGAAGGTGACCAGGATCAACACGAGCGTCCAGGCCGTGCGGTTGGCACGGAACACAGGCAGCTGCATCATCACGATGGCGCCGAGGATCAGCGGCAACGCGAAGAAGATGTCGTTGATGCGGGCCAGGATGGCATCCACCCAGCCGCCGTAGTATCCGGCGAGGGCTCCCGTGATGCCGCCGATCATGAGGACGCCAAGGGTGGTGAAGAGGCCCACAGTCACCGAGGAACGCGTGCCGAAGATGACGCGCGCGTACACGTCGCAGCCCAGCTGGGTGAAGCCCAGCGGGTGTCCGGTCGCCGGTCCGGCGTCGGAGTTGGCCAGCTGGCACGCTTCTGAGGCCGGGTCGATGCCGGAAAAGAGCCAGGGGAAGAGTGACACGGCGACGACGACGAGGATCAGGAATGCGGAGATCAGGAAGAGCGGCTGCCTGCGCAGGTTCTTCCAGGCCTCTCCCCAAAGGCTCAGCGGGGCCTGGTCTTCCTGGACCTTGTCGGTTGCTTGCAGCGGTGTCTCGGAAAAGTCGGCAACGAAGTGTTCGACGTGCCGCCTCGCCGGCGCCGCAGTGCGCAGGTCTGGGGTCATGTTCTCAGGCGTCATAGCGGATCCTTGGGTCAAGCCAGGCGTACAGCAGGTCTACAAGCAGGTTGGATACGACATAGATCAGCACCAGCACGGTGACGATCGAGACGACCGTGGGGCCTTCACCCTGTGTGACGGCGCGGTAGAGCCGGTTGCCGACACCCGGCACGTTGAAGATGCCCTCGGTGACGATGGCTCCGCCCATCAGGGCGCCCAGGTCCGCGCCGAGGAAGGTGATGACCGGGATCAGCGAGTTACGGAGGATGTGCACGCGGACCACGCGGAAACGGGACAGGCCCTTGGCAGTGGCGGTGCGTACGTAGTCGGCGTTCATGTTTTCGATGACGCTGGTCCGGGTGAGGCGCAGGACATAGGCGAAGGAGCCCAGCCCGAGGACGATCGCCGGCAGGATTAGATCCTGGACCGTGGCGGCCGAACTGACGGTCGGTTTGGCCCAGCCGAGCTGGACGCCGATGGTGAACTGCAGCAGGAAGCCGAGCACGAAGATCGGGATGCCGATCACGATCAGGGATGCGATCAGGACGGTCGCGTCGAAGAACTTGCCCTTGCGGAGTCCCGCGATCAGGCCGAAGATGATGCCGAAGACGGCTTCGAAGATCAGCGCCATGACGGCCAGCCGGGCCGTCACCGGGAAGACCTCGCCCAGCACTGCGGCGATCGGTCGTCCGGAGAAGTCCTGGCCCAGGTCGAAGGTGAAGATCCCCTTGAGGTACAGCAGGTATTGGATCCAGAACGGCTGGTCAAGGTGGTACTGCGCGCGGAGCTGGGCAGCCACGGCCTCATTGACGGGCTTGTCGCCGAACAGTGCCACGATGGGGTCGCCAGGCAGGCTGAAGACCAGGAAATACACCAGCAGCGTGGCGCCCAAGAATACCGGAATCAGCTGCAGGAAACGCTTGAGGATGTAAGTCGCCATCAGCGAAGGACACCCCCGTCAGCAGGCATCCTGTCCAAGG
Source organism: Arthrobacter sp. Bi83 (assembly GCF_918698095.1). GTDB lineage: Bacteria > Actinomycetota > Actinomycetes > Actinomycetales > Micrococcaceae > Arthrobacter. The sequence goes on along the minus strand of NZ_CAKKLY010000018.1, from coordinate 75,318 downwards.
ATGCGGCGGAGTTGTTCATCAAAGAACCTTTTCACTATGGGTGCAGCCGACGCCGGTGCGGTCACGGCGGGCCGGCTGCGAAGTGCACCGGGCGAAGCGGGTGCTGAGAAATTGGGTGGAAGCAAGACAACGGCGGAGGCCCCAATCCAGGCAGCCCCCGCCGTCGTTTTAGTAGTTACTTGCCAGTGATGTTGTAGTAGAGCGGAACACCGTTCCACGCGTAGTCAACATTGGTGACCTGGTCGCTCCAGCCACCCTGGGAGACCTGGTACCACAGCGGGATGGCCGGAAGGTCCTGCAGGAGGATCTCCTGGGCCTTGTTCATCGCCGTGTTGCCCTCGCTGACCGAGGAGGCTTTCAGGCCATCGGAGACGGCCTTGTCGAACGCCGGGTTTGCGTATTCGGCGTCGTTGGAGCCTGCACCGGTCTTGTAGATCGGGCCGAGGAAGTTGTACAGCGACGGGTAGTCCGCCTGCCAGCCGGCGCGGATGGAGCCGGTCAGCGTCTTGGCGGTGGCGTCGTTGCGGGCTTCCTTGAACGTCGCATACGGCTTGCCTTCAACCTTGATGCCGAGGTTGTTCTTCAGCTGGTTGACGACTGCTTCAACCCAGGCCTTGTGGCCGCCCTTGTCGGCGTTGTAGGCAATGGTGAACGTCTTGTTGGCGTCCCACTTCTGGATGGCGTCGGCCTTGGCCCAGAGGTCCTTGGCCTTGGCGGCGTCGAACTTCAGGTTTTCCGAACCCGGGATGCTGTCGCTGTAGCCGTCCAGCACGGGAGCGGTGAAGTCCATGGCCGGCTTGCGCGCACCGTTGAAGATCACCTTGGTGATCTCGTCGCGGTTCATGGCCATGGAGATGGCCTGGCGGCGCAGCTTGCCCGCTTCGCCGCTCCACTCGGGCAGGTATTCCGGGATGGCGATCGTCTGGTTGCCGGCGTACGGCTTCTCGATGGTCCGCTCGCCCAGGTCGGACTTGAAGTTCTTGAGCGCGCTCGTGGGGATCGTCTGCAGCACGTCGAGGTTGTTGGACAGCAGGTCCTGGTACGCGGCGTCGTCGTTCTGGAAGATCTTGAAGGTCACGCCGGCGTTCTTGGCCTTGCGGGGACCGTTGTAGTCCGGATTCGGCACAAGCTGGATCTGCACGTTGTGCTGCCAGCCGCCGTCGGCCATCTTGTACGGGCCGTTGCCGACGGGCTTTTCGCCGTAACCCTTCGGGTCCTTCAGTGCGGCGGACGGAACCGGCACGAATGCGGAGTAACCGAGGCGCAGCGGCCAGTCGGATTCCGGCTGCTTCAGCTCAACGGTGAACGTCTGGTCGTCAACGACCTTCAGGCCGGACATAGTGTCTACCTTGGAGCCCTCTGCGCTGGCTTCGTCGTAGCCCTTGATGCTTTCAAAGAACGCACCGCTGAGCTGCGCGTTCTTCGCGGCGGCGCCGAAGTTCCAGGAATCCACGAAGGTCTTGGCGGTGATGACCTCGCCGTTGGTGAACTTCTGGTCCTTCTTGATCTTGATCGTGTAGTGCTGGGCGTCTTTGCCCTCGATCGACTCGGCGAGTTCGTTGACCGATTTGCCGCTGGGGTCATAGCTGACAAGACCTGCGAACATCATGTCGATGACCTTGCCGCCGCCAACTTCATTGGTGTCGGCCGGCATGAGCGGGCGCTGGGGTTCGGATCCATCGGCAAGAATGACCTTGCTCGAGTTTCCGGCTGCGTTGGAGCTGCCGGAGTTGGATCCGCCGCCGCCGCATCCGGTCAGGGCAAGTGCGGCGATAGCCATCATGCCCAGTGCTTTGGAAGTGCGCGAAAAACGCATTCCGCCTCCTATGTGTTGTGGGAGAGATTCAGGGGATATCTTTTGCATCCCCGCAGTCCAGGCACAGACGTATTGTGTGACGTGGGCTACATGAGGAAGAAGCCTAACCGCAAGTAGTCCAAATAGTGGTACGCCGTTGCCAAACCGTGACCGGGTTCTATCGCTTTAGCGCAGAGACCGCAAGTCACAAGTTACCGTCGAGTACTATACTCCACAAAATGTGGCGCAGGTTACTCCGCCGCCGTGGCGAGCAGCTGCGCCCTCAGCTCGCGCCGTTCGCGCTGCCTTTCCGGATCCGGCAGCGGTACGGCCGCCAGCAGCCTCTGCGTGTAGGGCTCCTGGGGGCTCCTGAGGATCTGGTCGCGCGTCCCCTGCTCCACGATGCGACCGCGCTGCATGACGCAGATCCTGTCCGCCAGGACGTCCACCACGGCAAGGTCATGCGTGACGAAGAGGCAGGCGAAGCCGAGCTCGCGCTGCAGGTTCTGGAAAAGCTCCAGGACCTTCGCCTGCACGGACACGTCCAGTGCCGACGTTGGCTCATCTGCCACCATGAGCTTGGGTTTCAGCGAGAGGGCGCGGGCAATACCCACGCGCTGTTTCTGCCCGCCGGAGAGCTCATGCGGATACCGGTTGCGGTAGTCGCGGGGAAGCTCAACCTGGTCTAGCAGCGCCTCGATGCGCTTCTGCAGGTCAGGACCCTTCGCCACCCCGGCGAGATACATAGGTTCGCCGATGCTTTCCCCGATGGGCAGGCGCGGGTTCAGGGACGAAGACGGATCCTGAAAGACCATCCCGATGTGGCGCCGCACCTGGTGCAGTTGCTTGCCGTTTTTCTTGGCCGCGGAAATATCCTGGCCCACCACGTGCATCTTGCCGGCGGCCACAGGCAGCAGCCCCACGGCTGCGCGCCCAATGGTGGTTTTTCCGGACCCTGACTCCCCAACGAGCCCCACGACCTGGCCGGGGTAGATGGTCAGGTTGGCACCCTCCACCGCCCGGAAGGCGGGCACGCGCCCCTGCTTGGGGTACTCGATGGCGACGTCCGTCAGTTCGAGGACCGGTTCGCCGGAGGCCCTGGCCGCCTCGGCAGCGGCCAGGGCCGCGGCATTCTCACGCTCCCGGCGGGCCAGCTCCTCGCGGTCCACCGATTCAAGTTCGGCGTGCGTGGCGGCAGCCAGCGCGGCCGTCACGTCCACCTCCCCCTCTGAACCGGCGCCGCCCTGTCCGAGGTGGGGCACGGCGGCAAGCAGCGCCTGCGTGTAGGGGTGCTGAGGGTTGTGGAAGATCTGGTCGGCGGTGCCGGTCTCGACGATCAGCCCGCGGCGCATCACTGCGATCCGGTCGGCGAGGTCAGCGACGACGCCCATGTCGTGGGTGATTAGGACGATTGCACTATCGAGCTTGTTCCGCAGGTTCCTCATCAGGTCAAGGATTTCGGCCTGGACTGTCACGTCGAGGGCCGTCGTGGGTTCGTCCGCAATCAGCAGTTTGGGATCGCAGGAGAGCGACTGGGCGATCATGGCGCGTTGCCTTTGCCCGCCTGAGAGCTGGTGGGGGTATGACTTGAACGCCTTCTCGGGATCCGGGAGTTCCACGAGGTCCAGCATGCGCAGCGCGCGTTCCCGGGCCTCCCCGGGTGACACTTCGTTGTGCAGGCGCACAGTTTCGACAATTTGGGCGCCCACCGTGTAGACCGGGTTCAGGGCGGTCATGGGCTCCTGGAAAATGACGGCCACGTCCTTGCCGCGGACACTGCGAATGTTGGAGGCGTCGCCGCCGAGCAACTCCTTACCCGAGAGCTTGACACTGCCGGAGACCCGGCTGTTGCTGGGAAGCAGGCCCAGCAACGCCATGGAACTGGCACTCTTTCCCGAACCTGATTCACCGACGATCGCCAGGACCTCGCCGGCCCGGACTTCGTAGTTAAGTCCGACGGCGGCCGGAACCCACTTCTTGTCCACGCCGAAGTCGACGCTCAGGTCGCGCACCTCAAGGACGACAGCACCTATATTCTCGGGGCCGGTGAGGGCAGGGCCGTGGCTGATGTAGTCAGACATGTTGGGGTTTTCCTTCCACCCGGGCCAGCGGAGCAGCTGAAATTAGTGCTGCGGCTCGGAATCCTGAATTATTGGGGGCATGAGCACTGCGCCGCACGCCGAAAATGCTGTGATCTTCAAAGCCCGCACCAACAAATGGTTCGCCGGGCTTGCCTGGCTTGTGGCCGGCGTCGGGCTCGTCGGCACAGCAGTGACGGGCGGGGCCGGGTCGATGCTCGGCACCGGCCCGCTGCTCCTTATCGCCTATCTTGGCTGGCTGTTGTTTTGGCGGCCGTCCGTGGTGGTCCACGACGCCGGCGTCCGGCTCGAGAACCCCTTCCGGTCCGTCATGGTGCCCTGGGCTGCCCTCGTCCATGTGGATACGAGGTACGCCCTGACCCTGGTCACACCGTCCAGAAGCTACGGTGCCTGGGCAGCGCCCGCTCCCGGCATCTGGGGCGGACGCAACGCCCGCCCGGAAGACCTCCACGGCCTGCCGGGGACCACCTACGGCCCCGGGAATTCCGTCCGGCCAGGTGACCTGAAAAGCACCGACTCCGGGCAGGCGGCACAGCTGGTCCGCACCCGCTGGCAGCAGCTGGTCGAATCCGGGGCCATTGACGCCGGAAACGCTGCGGCCACCCCGGTGTTGATAACCGTCCGCTGGCTGGAGGTGGGCGGCACCGTGCTGCTCCTTGCGTTCAGCATCTGGGGCGTTGCCCTGCTGTAGCCCTGGGCGCTGCGGTAGCACGTCAGGCTCCCCGGTGTTCGCCGGCCGCGTTCCCGCCCACGGTTCCGCCGTCAATGGCCGTCACCGGCGTTTTCTCCGCTGCTGGAGAGCCGCCTGCGGCCCGCGCCTTCTTGGCATTGAACTTCTTCTGGCGCGGATCAAACGCGTCCCGCAGTCCGTCGCCGATGAAGTTGATGCTGAGGCAAATGAGGACGATGAAGAGGCCCGGGAACCAGAACAGCCACGGCCGGGTCGCAAAGGCTTCCTGGTTCTGCGAAATGAGCAGGCCGAGGGAGGTGTCAGGAGACTTGACGCCGACGCCCAGGTAGCTCAGTGCGGTCTCGGTCAGAATCGCCGCGGACATCGTCAGCGTGACGTTGACGATCAGCACTCCCACGGCGTTGGGCAGGATGTGCTTGAAGATGATCCTGGCGTTGCTCGCTCCCGATATCCGCGCGGCGTCAACAAATTCACGCTCCCGCAGGGAGAGGAATTCACCGCGCATGAGCCTTGCTAGCCCCACCCAGCTGATCAGCCCGAGGAAAATGCCGAGTGCCAGGACGCCGTTGGAGCTGGCGAAGGTGGCAAACCAGCTGCCCTCATCCCGCCGGCCCGCGAACTGGGCCATGACCGCCGCGAGGAGCAGTGCAGGGACGATGATGATGACGTCCGTGAGGCGCATGAGGATGGCTTCCATCCAGCCCCTGAAGTAGCCGGACAGGGCGCCGACGACCACGCCGATGAGCCCGGCAATAAGACCGATGACCAGCATGATGGTGATGGACTGCTGGGCCCCGCGCATTGTCATGGCGAACAGGTCGCGGCCGATCCGGTCCTGTCCGAAAGGATGTTCACCCCAGGCCAGAGGCCAAAGCGAAGCTGTTGGCGCACCGTCGTTGACCAGCGGCGAAACGTCCTCGTGGCCGTAGCGCCACCATCCGGGGATCCCCGCATACCCCACGGCGGTGAAGGCCATGATGAAAATGATGGCAAAGACGATGAGGCCCACGATCGCCCCGGAATGGCCGAGGAACCGCTTGCGGACGATCTGTCCCTGGCTTAGTCCTTTGGCCTCGATAACGGGCTCGATGCCGGCAGCCGCCTGCTGTTTCAGGCTGGCCTGCTCCGCCACGATTTCGTCCTGCTGACTCGGCTGGCTCATGCTTTTACCCTTACTCGTGGATCCAGTGCGGAGTAGGCAAGGTCCGCGATGAGGTTGAACACCATGGCCGTGATGGCGACGCAGATAAAGACGCCCATGACCGGGTTGGGGTCAACGTGCAGAATGCCATCGAGGAACAGGAAACCCATGCCGCGGACGGAGAACACCGTCTCCGTGATCACGGCACCGCCGATGAGCCCGCCAATGTCGAAGGCAACGATCGTGGCGACCGGGATGAGGGCGTTCCGGAACGCGTGGCGCATCACCACGGTCCGTTCAGAAACGCCTTTGGCCCGGGCCGTTCGAATGTAGTCCATGTTCATGATTTCGAGCATGGAGGCTCGGGTGAACCTGGTGTAGCCGGCCAGCGAGATGAGGATGAGCGCCGTGGTGGGCAGGATCAGGTGGGTGAATGAATCGAGCCCAAGTACCCAGAAATCCCCCTCGATGTTCGGGGTGCCGGCACCGATGGTGGCGATGGGGCGTCCCCGCACCCTCCCGTTGTTGAAGTACGCCGGCCACGCCTGCATGAACCGGTCCAGCAGGACGAGAAATCCCAGGAGGACGGACGTAATGGCTGCGGCGCGCATGGATTGGCCGCGGTCATAGCCGCCCACCAAGTAGCCGATCGCCATGCCGACAAGAACGGTGGCGACGGCGAGCAGCACAATCATGAGGAAGGTCGCCTGATTGAGCAGCGGCTGGATGAGGAAGTACGCAACCACGCCCACGCAGACGGCGATGAGTGCGGACTGCAACGCCTTCCGGTTCCTGAGCCCTGCCGTCAACAGGGTCACCGCAAAGGCGAGTCCGACGCCGGCAATGGCGATGACCACAGGCCCGAGCCCTGGAGTCTTAAACCATTGGGTGACCGAGAAGTAGATGAGCACTGCCGTCACGACGGCGAATACGATCCCGCCCGTCAATACCCGCCGCTTCGTGTCCCCACCTGCAACCACCATGGCCACCAGGCCGAACACCACGCCGATGCCTATGGCCAGCGGAAGCGGTATCTGCGGATTCCTGAGGAAGTCGTTGAAGCCGATGGCGCCGAATTCCTTAAGCAGTACGGCGACCCAGAAAATGGGGAGGGAAAAGAACAGGAAGGCCATGAAAGTCACGCCGTAGTCCAACGTGCTGTACTGCCGCAATGCCGTGATGATGCCGAGCGTAATGCCCACGAGGATCGCCAGGACGGCGGCGCCGGTAACCAGCGTGAGTGTCTGCACGAGGGCATGCCCCAACGCATCGGTTATGGGCTGTCCAGCGATGTTCTTGCCGAGATCGCAGGAGCCGGCGAACGGCACGAGGCACTTGGCGGCGCCGCCGAGCCATTTGAAGTACCGCAGCGGAGCCGGGGTGTCCAGATCCAGGAGTGCGGACCTTGAATCCATCAGCTGCTGTTTATTGGGCTGGCTGCTGGCCCGGAACTCTGCAAGCGGATCACCGGACGCCGCGGTCAGCAGATACACCAGGAAGGATGCACCCAGAAGAATGAGTGCCGCGGTGACTAGCCGCCGGACGATGTAGGTCACCATTTTGATAGAACCTCAGTATTCGGGCCCAGGGATTGCCCGGACCGGTCGCAGGTTTGGCCGTGCCCGCCTGTTGTGTTTCGGCAGCGGCACAGGCGGGAGATGTCGCTGCAAGGCGCCGGGACCATGGTGCTTGATCCCGGCGCCTCAGCTACCTTGTTGCGGTTGTGGTCATCGGCTTACTTCTCGGCCCACTCCCAGAAGTTCCACCAGACGCCCGTCTGGTTCGGCATGAACTTCACTCCGGTGATGCGGTCGCTGTAGGCGTCCACTCCAACGGACTGGAACAGAGGAAGGCCGTAGGCAGAGGCCCAGATCTTCTTGTCGACCTGCTTGATGAGGTCGTCCTGCTTGCCCCGGTCGGTCGTCACGATGAGTTCATCCATCAGCTTGTCGGCCTCGGGATCGCTGAACTTGTTGAAGTTGGAACCGTTGCCCGTCCGGAAGATCTGCGGCACGCCGGAGACTCCAACGCCCGGGTTGATCCAACCGAAGATCGTGGCGTCGTAACCGCCCTTGCCCAGCGCCTTACCCCAGTCAGAGGCGCCAAGGCCGCCGTCGACGATCTTGAAGCCCGCCTTGGTTGCCGACTCGCGGATCAGGGAGAAGGCATCCACACGGTTCGGGTTGTCCTTGTTGTACATGATCCGGATTTCCGGAGTCTTGCCGGCGAGGAGCTTCTTGGCTCCGTCAACGTCAGCGTCCTGGTACGCCGAGGCGCCGTTTTCCTTCACGGAGTCTGCGTAGGCAGGCTGGGCCGGAACAAAGAGCTGCGAATCCAGCGGCTTCGCTTCCGGATCAAGCTTCTTTACGATCTTGTCGACGATGTCCTTGCGGGGAACCGTCTTCATGAATGCTTCGCGGACGTTCTTGTCTGCCAGCGGTCCTGAGAAGTTAAGGTCGATGTGGTCGTAGGAGAGCTGGTTGCCCTGCTCTACGGTCACGCCCTGGCTCTCAAGTGCCTTCAGCTGGTCAAGCGTGTCTGCGGAGGCCTGCGGGGCGATGATATCCGCCTCGCCATTTTTCAGTGCCTGGACCTGGGCAGGAGAGGAACCGATGTAGCGGACGGTGATTTCATCGAGCTTGGCTTCGGGGCCCCAGTTGTAGTCCTTGTTCTTGACCATGGTCAGGGACTGGTCCTGGTTGACGCTCTTGACGATGAAGGGACCGTTGGACAGGAACAGGCTCGGATCACTCGGCAGGGTCTTGGAGTCGAATCCGGTGTTCCAGAGATCAGACATTGCCTTAAGCTTGGCGTCGGCAGGCTTCGGGGCCTTGGAGTCGCCGCGCGGCATGCCCTTGAGGAGGTCAATGAACGCCTGGGTGTCCGCCAGGCCGGCTTTCTTCGCCAGCACGTGCGCCGGGATGTCAATCCCGGGTCCGCCAAGTGCGATTTCCCAGTCAGCGAACGGCTTGGAGTACTTGATGGTCATCGAGTGGTTGTTGTCGCCGATTTCCGGGAAGTCCGTGAGGGCGAGGCCGGTGGGGTCACCCGCGTAGGAGAAGTACGACGTTCCGGCTTTCCCATCGGCGTCGGCGTCGTTGTAGTAGCCGGAGAAGGCAGCCCATTGGAGGAGGAGATCCGCTGCCGTGACGGGCGTGCCGTCCGACCATTTGACGCCTTCGTTGATGGTGTACTTGACGGTCAAGGGATCATCGGAGGTCTTTTCCATCTTGCCGAACTTTTCATTGCGGACAACGTTGAGCTTGTTGTCGATGTAGTAAAAGCCCGAGTGGGTGGCGTAGCTGACCTTCGAGTTGATGTCAGTGTTGCCGTCGGCCGTATTGGGGTTGAACGTATTGAACGCATTCACCTCGACCACAGTGGCGGTGCCCCCCTGTTTGCCGGCCGCGTTGCTTGACGGGGTTGTCCCGGTGTTGGTGCTGGCGCAGGCGCTGAGCGCCAGCGCCGCAGCCGCGGCAACGCCTACTGCTTTGGAAATACGACCAAATCGCATTCCGCCTCCTATGTCTCTTTAGTGTGGAAAGGACCGCCGCTGTAGACGCCGGCCAGACCGCCACATCCCCCCAGTGAGCATGTGGCATGTCTCACATGGGAAGTAGCCTAGACCCGAAGGCGGGGGCTGCGGACCGAAAGTTGTCCCTCAGTAAAGGTTGTTATCGAGATGCAACCTAGGCGGAAACTGGAGGTGGCATTCTGCAAGAAACGCTTGACTGCATCGGTGCGGGTGGGTATGCGCGCCAATCACAGCAAAAGCCCCGATCCTAGGGATCAGGGCTCCTACTTGTTAATTCTCAATCACTGAAGAGTGCGTACCGCAACCTCAGACGTTGAAGCGGAACTCGACGACGTCGCCGTCGGCCATGACGTATTCCTTGCCTTCGATGCGGACCTTGCCGCGGGACTTCGCCTCGGCCATGGAACCGGCATCGATGAGGTCCCCGAAGGAAACAACTTCGGCCTTGATGAACCCGCGCTGAAAGTCCGAGTGGATGACGCCGGCCGCCTGCGGCGCGGTGTCGCCCTGGTGGATGGTCCACGCGCGGGTTTCCTTCGGGCCTGCCGTCAGGTACGTCTGCAGCCCGAGGGTGTGGAAGCCCACTCGGGCAAGTTGGTCCAGGCCGGATTCATCCTGCCCGTTCATTTCCAGCATTTCACGCGCTTCCTCCTCATCCAGCTCCACGAGGTCGGACTCGAGCTTGGCGTCGAGGAAGATGCAGTCTGCAGGCGCGACCATGGCGCGGAGCTCTTCCTGCTTCTCGGGGCTGCCCAGGATTCCTTCGTCCGCGTTGAAGACGTAGATGAAAGGCTTGGCCGTCAGGAGGCTGAGTTCCTTGAGGTGCTCCATCTCAAGCTTGTCGCTCTTGACCGAGGAGAAGATGGTGTCGCCGCGTTCCAGCACCACCTGGGCCGCCTTGATGGCGGCCAGCTCCGCGGCCTCGCGCTTCTTGATCTTGACTTCTTTTTCGATCCTGGGGACGGCCTTTTCGATCGTCTGGAGGTCAGCCAGGATCAGCTCGGTGTTGATGGTCTCCATGTCGGAGCGCGGGTCCACCTTGCCGTCGACGTGGATAACGTCGGGGTCGTCGAACACGCGGACGACCTGGGCGATCGCCTCGGCCTCCCGGATGTTGGCGAGGAACTGGTTGCCCAGGCCCTCGCCTTCGGACGCACCTTTGACGATGCCGGCGATGTCAACAAAAGACACCGCGGCCGGCAGCAAACGCTGGGACCCGAAAATCTCCGCGAGCTGCTGAAGCCGGGGGTCGGGCAGGTTCACGACGCCGACATTCGGTTCGATGGTGGCGAACGGATAGTTCGCCGCAAGCACCTGATTACGGGTCAGGGCGTTGAAAAGAGTTGATTTGCCGACGTTGGGCAGTCCGACGATGCCAATAGTAAGAGCCACGGACATTGATTCTACCCGTTACGGCGGCGCCGGCGGCTACCGGCGCCCCGCTGCCGGACGCGCGGGCCTGCGGCAGACACAGTTCAATTGAGGCCTGCGGCCGTGGCGCCGTTGCCTTCGGCAAAAATGTCGCACCTGCATGCCACAGTGAATGCATGGATTCTTTTTCAGTCATTCTGGCCCTCCTGATGCTGCTGCTCGGCGCCCTGGCGGGGGCAGCCTTCGCCTACACGGTCTTGCGCCGCCGGAGCGCCGCGCTTGAAGCGGATTTCGACGGCGTTTCGGCGCGGCTTTCGGAGGTCAGCGCCCACTACGCTGCTGCCGACGCCGAGCGGAAGCTGCTGGCCGTCCAGAACAGGGAGCTGGGCGAATTCCGGCAGCAGGACGGCAGCGTGCTGCGGGCTTTGGCGCCGGTTGCCGAAAAACTGACGGCCGTCCAGCAACAGGTCTCCCTGCTGGAACGGGACAGGCTCGAGCAATATGGGCAGCTGGCACAGCAACTGCAGGAAGCCAGGCTCTCGGACGAACAGCTGATGAGGTCCACGCACGCACTCGAATCGGCGCTGCGTTCCAACAGCGCGCGCGGCCAGTGGGGCGAGGTGCAGTTGCGCCGGGTGGTTGAAGCCGCCGGGATGCTTCGCCACGTCGATTTCCACGAGCAACTCCACAGCCAGGGTTCTGACTCGTCGGTCCGTCCGGACCTGGTGGTTCAGCTGCCCGGCGACAAGCAGCTCGTGGTGGACGCCAAGGTGCCGCTGTCCGCGTACCTTGAGGCACAGGATCTTGGCCAGCCGGACAGGGACAAGGCTGTGCTGACCCAGTCAACCCAGCAGGCACTCCTGACAGCCCATGCCAAGGCTCTCAAGACCCATGTGGATGCCCTCAGCAACAAGAAGTACTGGGACATATCGGGCAACTCCCCTGAACTCGTCATTTGCTTCCTGCCGGCGGAGTCAATCCTCGCCGCCGCGCTGTCCGCTGATCCCGGGCTTTTGGACTACGCCCTTTCCAAGAACGTGGTCCTTGCTTCGCCCGGCACGCTCCTGGCCGTACTCAAGTCCGTGGCGTTCACGTGGCGGCAGGACGTCCTGACGGACAGTGCCCGCGAACTGTTCGAACTCGCCCGGCAGCTCTACGAGCGGATGGGGACACTCGGCGACAACGTCAGCAAGCTGGGGTCTTCGCTGAAATCGTCGGTCGACCGTTACAACTCAATGGTGGGCACCCTTGAAGCACGGGTCCTCCCCACGGCACGGAAACTGAATGCCCTTGACGCGGCCGGGCTTGTGACGCCTCCGGCGGTCCAGGTCACACCCCGCTCCGTTTCCGCTCCCGAACTGCAGGCCACCGACCAGACCGGCCGGGAACTCGAGGAAGCGTCCGAAGACGCCGCGTAGGCAGGCGCCACGTCCGGGAGCCGCCGGGCCGACCGCACTTCCGGACACGGCCCCGTCGGGAAGGTGAGTTAGCGCGAGCGCCTGCCGCCGAGGGCACGGGAGACGTCGCCGGCTTCCTTGAGGGTGGCGCGGAGCTCCTTGGGCAGGGAGAACAGCAGATCCTCCTCTGCGGTGACTACCTCCTCGACAGCGCCGTAGCCGTAGTCGGCCAGGAGGCGGAGGACGTCCTTTACCAGCACCTCCGGCACGGATGCACCGGACGTGACTCCAACGGTGGCGACACCTTCAAACCAGGCCTCATCCACCTCGTTCGCGAAATCCACGCGGTAGGAAGCCTTGGCACCATACTCCAAGGCGACCTCAACCAGCCGCACCGAGTTGGAAGAGTTCGCCGATCCGACGACGATTACCAGATCCGCCTGGGGCGCAATCTTCTTGATGGCCACCTGGCGGTTCGTGGTGGCGTAGCAGATGTCATCACTGGGCGGGTCCTGGAGGGTCGGGAACCGAGCCTTGAGCAGCCTAACAGTTTCCATGGTTTCGTCAACGCTCAGTGTGGTCTGGGAAAGCCAGATCACCTTTTCCGGGTCCCGGACGGTCACCTTGTCCACTTCGTGCGGGCCGTTGATGATTTGGATGTGCTCCGGGGCTTCGCCGGCGGTTCCCTCGACTTCCTCGTGGCCGTCGTGGCCGATGAGGAGGATGTCGAAGTCGTCTTTCGCGAAGCGGACCGCTTCCTTGTGGACCTTGGTCACCAGGGGGCACGTGGCGTCGATGGTGCGCAGACCGCGCTCCTCAGCAGACTGGACCACGGCCGGGGACACGCCGTGGGCTGAGAAGATCACCAGGGCGCCCTCGGGCACCTCATCGGTTTCATCGACGAAAATGGCGCCCTGTTCTTCAAGGGAACTGACCACGTGCACGTTGTGGACGATTTGCTTGCGGACGTATACAGGGGGCCCGTAGTGTTCCAGAGCCTTCTCAACGGCGATCACGGCGCGGTCCACACCGGCGCAGTATCCGCGCGGAGCCGCCAGCAGAACCCTCTTGGTGCCGGAAACCGGCGCGGCTGCCAGAACTTCCTCCGGCGGACGCCGCCTGCGCGGGACGGTTGGCATCGAAAGGGAGACTGCTGAGGAGGTCATTTCTCCATGCTACCGGGTGCGGGACTTCGCCCCGGGTGCGCGGCCGCTACTGTAAATCGGCCGCTCCGGTAAATCGGTCGGTCCGGCGATTCAGCCGGTCCGTCACGCCGGGGGTGATCACGGCGAGAGGTGCTCAGCCCTTGCGGGCGCGGGCGCCGATGATCCCGGCCACGAGTCCTGCTGCCAGAAGCGCGGCTCCGGTGATCGCGGCAGCGAGGATCCAGGACCCGAAACCAGCCGTCGATGCTGCCACGAACTCCCGCTTGAACAGGTCCGCCACTTCGTTTCCGCTTGCAGTGCCCACGACGGCGTCCGAGGCCCAGCTTGACCCCAGGTTCCACAGCCCGGCAAGCGCAAGCGCTCCGATACCGATTCCTGCCAGCACTTTCCAGCGGCGCCGGGCAACAAGGAGGGCCAGGAGGAACGCGATTCCTGCCCCGATGGCCAGACTGTAACCGACCGGGGCGTACACGGCGACCCGTTCGATAAGCTGCCGCTGGTTGGACTGGCCGATGTTTACGAGGGTCTGGGCCGGCGCCTCCAGCGGAACCCCCGCCTTGGCCGAGACCTGTTTCGTCACCAGGGCCACGAGTGGCGCCACATCCAGGGTAACGGAAGTCGCGGAGTCGGCGTCGGGCGGAAGGGTGGCTGGGGCTGCAAAGTTGAGGCGGTGGCTCTTTCGCAGCGTCTCTTCCCAGGCTGCAGGGTATCCCGGCAGTCCCGTGAGAGACGCGGCAGCCGATTCCAGCACCGGCCGGACGAGCTCTGACAGGGGTCCGGGGATGCTGCCCGCCGTGTCGATACTCGCCACGGCTGCAGTTGCAAGGCGCTTCTGAAAAGTCGGATCCTTACCCAAGGGGGCGGCCAGTGCCGCAAATCCGTCCTCCTGCACGATATTGCTGTCCACCCAGATGGCCGGGACAGCAATCGCTGACAGCAGCAGGCCAAGGATGACGGCCAAGGCCGAAACAAAAGAGCGCAAGGGGGTTCCTAGCTGGTCGGGGTTCCTGGCTGGCAGTTGGGACACTGCCATCCTAGGGGCGTCGCCGCATGTTCAAAAAATGTCGGCAACCGGTGATAAAGCTATGGATAGAGTTGGTTAACCCACCGCGAAGGCAAAGGACCGCCACATGCATCAGGCAATCACGGCTACCCGGGCAGCGCATGGCTGAAAATGCCACCGTGCCGGCCGGGGGTCCCACAACGGTGCCCGCCACCGCCGCCGATACCAGCCCGGACAACCCGTGGCCGCTGCAGTTGCTGTCCCAAAAACTCAAGACGCACATTGAACGGGCACCGGCCGCGTGGGTGGAGGGACAGGTCATCGAGCTGAACCGCCGCGGCAGCAGCGCATTCCTGACACTCCGGGACGTGGATGCCGAGATTTCCCTTCCGGCTTCCATCTGGTCCAAGGTCCTCGACCGCCAGGAGACCCCGCTCGAACGCGGAAGCAGGGTGGTAGCCCTCCTCAAGGCCGAGTTCTGGCTGAAGACCGGCCGCCTGAACATGTCCGTCAAAGACATCCGCCCGGTGGGCCTGGGCGACCTCCTCGCCCGGATCGAACGGCTGCGCCACGCCCTCGCTGCCGAAGGTCTCTTCGCCGAGTCCCGGAAGAAGCGGCTGCCACTCCTCCCCCACCGCATCGGCCTGATCACCGGCCGGGACTCGGACGCCAAGAAGGATGTCCTCCGCAACGCGGCCCTGCGCTGGCCCGCCGTCGAGTTTGAGGTCCGCGAAGTCGCCGTCCAGGGAAATACAGCGGTTGCACAGATTATTGGTGCCCTGAGGGAACTCGACTCCCGCCCCGACGTCGACGTCATCGTCATTGCACGCGGAGGCGGCGCACTGGAGGACCTCCTGCCCTTCAGCAACGAGGAACTGATCCGTGCCGTCGCCGGCGTCCTGACCCCTGTCGTGAGCGCTATCGGGCACGAGGCGGACCGTCCCATCCTGGACGACGTCGCCGACCTGCGCGCGTCCACCCCGACGGACGCCGCCAAGCGGATAGTTCCGGAGGTCTCTGAAGAGCTCGCCCGAGTGCGCCAGGCCGAGGCCCAACTGCACCGCTCGGTGACGCAGCTCGTTGCCAGGGAGTCCGACCGCCTCGCCGCGCTGAGGTCCCGCCCCGTCCTTGCCTCGCCCGAAGGCATGGTCTCCGCGCGCGCGGACGACGTGGAACGGCTTGGCCGCCGATCGACTGCAGCCATCAGCGCCGCCGTCACAAGGGCCGCCGACCAGCTTGTGCATCTTCAGGCCCAGGTCCGCGCCCTGTCACCCCAGCAGACCCTGGACCGCGGATACGCCGTGGTCCAGCTCGCCGGAGGCAAGGCCCCGGGCACGGAAGGGGCCGTCGTTCGCCATCCGGCCCAGGTTCCGTCCGGGACAGAGCTCTCCGTCCGTGTCGCGGGCGGGCGGTTCGGTGCCACCTCCATTGGAGGGCACCAGGCGTCAGGTGCCTGACCCAGCGAACCCGGCCCCATCCTCCGAATTAATCCCACCCGCGAAACCAGCCAGACCAACCCGACAGGTGAAACCGACATGACAGACCGCTCCGACCAGACCGGCTCCAGCAGCGCGGCAGCGACAGCGCTGCCGGCAGAGATAGAGGCCCTCAGCTACGAGGAAGCCCGCGAACAACTGGTGGGCGTCGTGTCCAAACTTGAAGCAGGCGGCACAAGCCTTGAAGATTCACTAGCCCTCTGGGAGCGCGGTGAGGCCTTGGCCCGGCGCTGTGAAGAATGGCTGGAGGGCGCGCGGAAGAGGCTGGCTGCCGCCCGCAAGGACGGCTAGAACGGCTAGGACTTCTCGAGGAGGCGGCGCTCGGCGTCGACGTCGAAGTCAGCCTTGGGCCACTCCAGCTTGAGGGCCATGAGCGCCTCGAGCAGCAGCTGCTGCACCGCGATGCGCGCATACCATTTCTTGTTCGCCGGAACGACGTACCAAGGGGCGCCGTCCGTCGACGTGGCATCGAACGCAGCCTGGTAAGCGGCCATATAGTCATCCCAGAAGGCGCGCTCCTTCAGATCCCCGGTGCTGTATTTCCAGTGCTTCGCCGGTTTGTCCAACCGTGCCAGCAGCCGATTCTTCTGCTCGTCACTGCTGATGTTCAGCATGACCTTGATGACCGCGGTACCCACTGCCGTCTGCCTGGCTTCGAATTCGTTGATGGCGGCGTACCGCCGCTGAAGTTCTTTCGGGTCGGCCCAGCCGTGCACACGGTGGATCAGGACATCCTCGTAGTGCGAACGGTCGAAGACGCCCATCGTGCCCGCAGCGGGCACTACCTTTTCAATCCGCCAGAGAAAGTCGTAGGCCTTCTCCTCATCGGTGGGCGCCTTGAACGACTTGAACCTGACCCCTTGGGGATCCATCGCGCCCAGGACGTGCTTCACGATTCCGCCTTTACCTGCGGTGTCCATTCCCTGCAGGATCAGCAGGACCCGTTTGGAGCCGCCAAACTTGGCCTCAGCGAACAGCTTCTCCTGCAGCTCGGCCAGCTTGCCGTCAAGATCCGCGAGCAGCTCCTCGCCGTCGGCTTTCTTCCCGGTGTAGCCAGGCGTCGCATTGGGGTCCACATCCTCAAACTTGAATCCCTTGTCAACTCTCAAAGTCCCGGAGGGGAACTTCCCGAATTCCACGACGCCGGCCATGGTGACCTCTTTCTGCAGTTGTACGTGGGAACAGGCTAGTTCCCTTGGTACCTGCTGAGGAAGTCTCCCATGCGGCCGATTGCCTCCTCGATGTCCTTGACGTTCGGCAGGGTCACCATCCTGAAGTGGTCAGGCCGCACCCAGTTGAAGGCCCGGCCGTGGGACACCAGGATTTTCTGCTCCCTGAGGAGGTCCAGGACGAACTTTTCATCATCGCGGATGTGGTAAACATCGGGGTCCAGCCTGGGGAACAGGTACAGGGCTCCCCTGGCCTGCTGAGTGCTCACGCCGGGAATGGCGTTCAGCATGTCATAGGCCTTGTTCCGCTGCTCCAGCAGGCGGCCGCCGGGAAGAATGAGGTCGTTGATGCTCTGATAGCCGCCCAGCGCGGTCTGGATGGCATGCTGTGCCGGTACATTGGCGCACAGCCTCATATTGGCGAGCAGATTGATGCCTTCGAGGTAATCCGAGGCGTCCTTCTTCGGCCCCGAGATGGCCATCCACCCTGCCCGATAGCCGCACACACGGTAGGCCTTGGACAATCCGCTGAAGGTCAGGCACAGCACGTCGTCGCCGGTCAGGCTGGCCAGGTTCACGTGAACGGCATCCTCGTACAGGATCTTCTCGTAGATTTCGTCCGCGAAGAGGACCAGACCGTGCTTCTCAGCCAGGGCCACAATCTTCTTGAGGGTCTCCTCCGGGTACACGGCACCGGTGGGGTTGTTCGGGTTGATCACCACGATGCCCTTGGTGCGCGGCGTGATCTTGGACTCGAGGTCCTCCAGGTCCGGCTGCCAGCCCGATTCCTCATCGCACAGGTAGTGCACGGGCCGCCCGCTCGCCAGAGCCACCGAGGCAGTCCACAGCGGGTAATCCGGAGTGGGGATGAGGACCTCGTCGCCGTCGTCAAGGAGCGCCATTAGCGACATGGTGATGAGCTCGCTCACGCCGTTGCCGAGGTAGATATCATCCACGTGGATGTTCTGGATGCCCCGGGTCTGGTAGTACTGCGAGACTGCTGTACGAGCCGAGAAGATGCCCCGCGAGTCGCTGTAGCCCTGGGCATGTGGCAGGTGGCGGATCATGTCCACCAGGATCGCGTCCGGCGCTTCAAAACCGAAAGGTGCCGGGTTTCCGATGTTCAGTTTGAGGATCCGGTGACCCTCCGCCTCCATCTGCTGGGCGGCCTGAAGAATCGGTCCACGGATGTCGTAAAGGACATTATGAAGCTTGGTGGACTGCTTGAATTCTGCCATCCATCAAATATGCCATATGCGGGATGTACTTCCGGGGAGACTTGGCTCACACGGAACGGCCGGACCATCGCATCCGCTGAGGTCCATTAAACCCCGACGGCGGCTGCCGGCACCCCCAGCTGGGTCCGGCAGCCGCCGTCGTCGTTAGCTCAAGTGCTGTACCGCTGTTTCAGCGCAGGACAGCAAAGGGTTTACTTGACGATGCCCTTGTCCTTGAGCCAGGCGGCTGCGGCGTCCTTGGCGTTCTGCTTCTGGCTGCCGCTCACTGCCCGGTTGAGGTTGATAAGGTCCTCCGTGGTGAGAGTCTTTGAGACACTGTTCAGCGCTTCCTTTGCCTTGTCTGTCACCTTGGCCTCGTTGTAGAGCGGCAGCACCTGCTGGGCCTTGAAGTTGCTCTTGGGGTCTTCCAGGACCACGAGGTCGTTGTCGGCGATGGACGGTGTGGTGGTGAAGATGTCGGCCACCTGGACCTCATCATTCAGGAGGGCCTTCAGGGTCAGGTTTCCGCCGCCGTCGCTGAAGGGCTTCAAAGCCTTGAGCTCGCAGCCATAGTTCGTCTTCAGGCCCGGGAATCCATAGGACCGGGTTTCGAAGGTGGCCGGAGCTGCCATGGTGAGGTCCTTGCAGACCTTGGCGAGGTCTTCAATGGACTTCAGCTGGTACTTTTCCGCGGTGGCCTTGGTGACCACCATGGCGTCCTTGTCCTCAGCCTTGGAAGGCTCCAGGACTGCGACGCCCTTGGGAAGCTTTTCCGGCAACGCCTTGAAGATGTCGTCCGCCGAAACTTCGGGCGCCTCGGTGTTTACAAAGGACAGCAGGTTACCGGAGTAGTCCGGAACAACGTCAACGGACCCGTCCTGGACAGCCTTGAAGTAGATCTCCCGGGAGCCGATGTTCGGTTTTGTGGTTGCTGTGACACCGGCAGCGTTCAGGGCACCGGCGTAAATCTCGGCGATGATCTGGCTCTCGGGAAAGTCTGCGGAACCGACCACCAGGGAACCGCCGGCGGCCGCACTGCCCGCACTGGTGGTCGGTGAGGACAGCGGACTACCGCTGCTGCACGCGGAGAGGGCAAGGGCAATACCGACACCAGCGGCCAGGCCGCCCAGGCCACGGCGGGTGATGGTCGTGTGGACGGGGTGATTCATTGGGAGCCTCCTTGAACAGCGGCCGCCGCGGGTGCGGCAGCCGTGAGATCGGTGACGGCCTTGCGGCCGCCCTTGGAACGGGTGGAAAGTCCGGGTGACACCAGCAGCCGCTGGGCTGCTGCCAGGATAAGGTCGACGGCGATTGCCAGGCCTGCGATCAGCAGTGAGCCCGCCAGCATCCGCGGAAAGTCCTGAAGGACGAGCCCGTCGAACAGGTAACGTCCGAGGCCGCCGAGCGGAAGGTAGGCCACCACGGAGACAGTGGCGATGACCTGGAGCACGGCGGTGCGGATGCCGCCGAACATCACCTGCAGTCCGTTGGGAAGCTCCACGCTGAACAGGATCTGCAGTTCCTTCATGCCCATGGCGCGTGCGGCGTCCACCACCGTGGTGTCCACGCTCGAGATGCCCGCGTAGGTACCTGCCAGCAGCGGCGGGACGGTGAGGATCACCAGCGCCCATACCGGTGGCATGAGCCCGCTGCCGGCAATCAGGGCGAACAGCACCAGGAGTCCCAGCGTCGGCAAGGCGCGCAGGGCACCTGCCACGGCCACGGCTGCCACCCGGCCCCTCCCGGTGTGCCCGATGTACAGCCCCACGGGAAGGGCGATGGCCGCGGCGATGACAAGCACAAGGCCGCTGTACTGCAGGTGCTCCAGCAGCCGCACGGGGATTCCGGAGCTTCCGGACCAGTGCTTAGGATCCGCGAGCCAGGCGAAGGTATCGGTAAAGATGTCGCTCACGATCCCGCCCCCGCATGGACGTGCGTCTCGGCGATGAACTCAGCACCCGTTTTCACATCGGAGCGCGGCGAGGCGGCCGACGCCCGGGTCCACGGTGTGAGCAACCTTTCCAGCACAACCAGGATCGCGTCCATGAGCAGCGCCAGCAGCAGGATGGCAACGATCCCCACCACCACTTCGGTGACAAAGTTGCGCTGCAGTCCGTCGGTAAACAGCATTCCCAGGTTTCCCACCCCGAGCAGCGCCGCCACGCTGACGAGCGAAATATTGCTGACCGAGACCACGCGGAGACCTGCAAAAAGGACAGGCAGGGACAGCGGCAGGTCGATCTGCAGGAAGCGCGCGCCAGGCTTGTAGCCCATGGCCACAGCCGCCTGGCGGAGGTCGTCATCCACCGAATCGAAGGCATCCATCGCGGCCCGTACCAGGAGCGCCACCGCATAAATAGTCAGGGCGACTACGACGTTCGCAGGGTCCAGGATCCGGGTCCCCAGCAGGGGCGGCAGGATGATGAACAGCGCCAGTGAGGGGATGGTATAGAGCAGCGAACTGATGGTGTTCACGAGCGACCTGAGCGCGGTGTGGCGGCGTGAAAGCTGCGCCAGCGGAATGGAAATCAGCAGGCCAAGGAGCATCGGAACCAGGGCCAGGACCAGGTGCTGCCCCGCCCGTTCAAAGACCATGCCGTTGTTGGCCAGGAACCAGTCCATCAGAGCGCGGCCTGCCGGACCTGGCGGGCAGACTCGATGACGGCCAGCACTTCGGCAGCCTTGACCACGCCCGCGACCCGTCCGTCACCGTCCACCGCGACTCCCAGCCCTGACGGGGAGGAGAGTGCCGAGTCCAGAGCCCGCCGTAGCGTCTCGCCGGACCGGAACAGCGAACCGCCGGGGATGAGCTCCGCATCACGGTCCGGGCTTTCCCAACCCAGCGGCCGCGACTCCTGGTCCACCACCAGGCGCCAGCCGTCAGAAGAATCCGCCAGCGGGGCTGAGCTGTTGCCGCCCCTGGTGACAGTCGGCACAGGATGGATGGTCACGCCGTCGGCCGCGGTGAAGGCCAGGTGCCGGAACCCGCGGTCGCGGCCCACGAAGGAAGCAACAAACTCGTTGGCGGGGGCCCGCAGGATCTCCTCCGGCGTCGCGTATTGCGCCAGTTTGCCGCCGACGGCGAAGACCGCCACCTTGTCCCCCAGGACTGTCGCCTCGTCGATGTCATGGGTGACAAAGACAATCGTCTTCGCCAGATCTCGCTGCAGCCGCAGCAGCTCGTGCTGGAGCTCGTCCCGCACCACGGGATCCACCGCGCTGAAGGGCTCGTCCATGAGCAGAACCGGCGGGTCGGCGGCGAGCGCGCGGGCCACGCCGACGCGCTGCTGCTGGCCGCCGGAGAGCTGCGACGGATACCGCTTCCCGAGCATCGACGCCAGCCCGACGACGTCGAGCAGTTCCTCCGCCCGTTTGCGGGCGTCGGCTTTGGACACGCCGTTCAGGCGCGGCACGGTAGCGATGTTGTCCAGGACCGACCGGTGCGGCATGAGCCCGGAGGACTGCATAACGTACCCCATGGACCGCCGCAGTTCTGCCGCCGGAACGGATGTGACGTCTTTGCCGTCCACGGTGATGGTTCCGGACGTGGGCTCAACCATCCGGTTGATCATGCGCAGGGATGTCGTCTTGCCGCAGCCTGATGGTCCGACGAACACCGTGATGGAGCCTTTGTCGATGGACATGCTCAACTGGTCCACTGCCGGCTGTCCGCTCTGGTACCTCTTGGTGACGCTCTCGAACTCAATCATGGCTTCGGCCATTCCCTGGCTTACCTAACTGTTGGCGGCAACTTTGGACGGTGAAGCGAGCTGATCATAAGCCCGCCCATTTTTAGGTGTAAAGCACGTCTTGACAAAGCGTAACCAGTGCCCGCAGCAATGTAACTGCCGACGCGGATACCGTAACCATTCGGAGACAACGCGGGTTGGGATGGGTCAGCGTTTCCTGGGCCGGTCACCTGCGCGCTGGGTTCTGGCCGCCACGGCGACCTTCTGGTGCCATTCACGCTGGTACGCCCTCCGTGCCGCGGCGTCGTGGCGCCGGTTCAGGGCCGCCAGTTCACGCTGCAGCTTCAGGTAACTCGCCCACCTCCTGGGATCGAGGGAGCCGTCGTCGAGCGCGGTCCGGACTGCGCAGTCAGGCTCCCGGTCATGGGCACAGTCGGAAAAACGGCACTGCCTGAAGAGTTCCGCCAGATCAGCGAACATCTCGCCCATGCCGTCATCGGCATCAAAGAGGCCAAAGCCGCGGACGCCGGGCGTGTCCATGAGCACTGCACCGCCGGGCAGCGGCACCAGCTCCCGCGACGTGGTGGTGTGCCTTCCCTTCCCGTCCGCGGCGCGCACTTCCCCGGTGGACTGGACCTCGTGGCCGGCGAGCGCGTTGATGAGCGTGGACTTTCCGGCCCCGGACGGCCCGAGCAACACGAGCGTCCCGCCCGGCGGCACATGGGCCAGCAGCTCGTCCAGGCCGTCGCCCTGCTCCGCGGAGGTGGTCACCACGTCCACTCCGGCGGCCTGCAGGATCACCTTTCCCACGACGTCATCCGCCAGGTCGGACAGATCGGCCTTCGTGATGATCACCAGGGGCACGGCACCGGAATCCCAGGCGGCCACAAGGGTCCGCTCCAGCCTGTTGTGGGTCAGCGGCCGGTCCACCGGGACCACCACGCCAACCACGTCAATGTTGGCGCCGAGAACCTGCGCGTCAGAGGACGCTTCGAATGCCCGCTTGCGGCTCAGCTCGGACGTGCGCGGAAGCACGGCCGCGACACCGGGTCCACCGGCATGGATGGGCCCGAGCCAGACCCAGTCGCCGGTGGCCGGCACCGGTCCGGCAGACGGGTAGGGCACGCTCATCTGACCGTCTGCCGTTGCGACGAGAAGGCGGTTGCGGTCCACCCGCACAACCCGGCCCGGCGTCTGTCCGCCGCCTGCCGGGTGGGCCCTGAAGCGCACGGCGGCACTCTCCGTAAAGCCAAACTGCACGGGTCCCCTCAGCTTTTCGGTGCCGGCAATAGGGGTTGCCGCTTCGCCGTGGCTCGGGGTCGGATCGGAATTGTGGCTTGAACTGGAACTGTTGGTTGATTGCTGCACTGCGGCCGCTAAAGGGCCGGAAGATATTTTCACTGTGAACCTCAGGGTGGGCCCCTGGCACCGCATCGGCCGTCTTGTGCGTTCCGTCGTTGCCCATCAAATGTCCTGGCATTTGTCGCTCAGGCCAACGGATGGAGGGGGGAAGGCTGCGCTGACTGCCGTTAGGCGGTGCGCAATATCGGGGCAGGATTAATGAAGGAGACTTTGCTGGTGCGCGGCGCGCACAGGAATTCTGCAGTCATCAGGTCCACCTCCCCGTTTTTGCGTTCGGTGCCGGATCACCTGTCCGGAAGCTCCCCCTAGGATAGCCAGCCGGTTCCCGGCTTGGCTAGGGAAATGTTGTCAGGAAACTTTGGTCAGGAAACTTTTCTGAGGAAATTCTGGCCAGGCAAACGCCGCAGCCGAAGCATCAGTCAAGCTTGCCGTTGGCGGGACGCTCCCGGAAGAGCCGCAGCGCCGCATCCACCAGCGAGACCCTGTTCAGCGAGCCGACCTCGGGGAGCGGTATCCACGCGGCATGAGTGGTGGTACCGTCCACTTCGTGGCTGAGTTCCCCGCCGGTCACCCGGGCCTCGTAGACAAGGCGGAGGGCCTGGAAATCCCTGTCGATGCCGTCCAGCCGTGTTCCGGCCGGCCAGTGGCCCACATCGATGCCCAGCATGGAACCGATCTCGGCGTGGTAGCCGGTTTCCTCAAAGACTTCCCGGATGCAGCCGTCCACCGGATGCTCGGCGAGGTCCAGGCCGCCGCCGGGAAGCGTCCAGCCCTCCTTGCCGTCCTGCTTCCAGTACGCCAGCAGGATGGCGTCATCGCGGATGATGACCGCGTAGGCAGCAGGGCGGGTATCGAAGAGAACGCTCATGGAGTCAGCCTAGCCCGGAGCTATGCCCCGGGGTGCGGCGGTCCTAGAGTGGGACTGTGACGAATCTGGAGGTCCTCCCCCAGGAGGAAGTGTGCCCGCCCGCAGGACCCGACGCCGGGACGGGCACCGGTCCGTGCGTGCAGCTCTGGCCAGCGCGTGAGGTGCCGCTCGGCGGTGTCCGCGCCATGAACGTGCTCCGCACCCTGCCGCAGCGAGGCCTGCCCACCGTGGGGGCCTGGTGTTTCCTGGACAGCTTCGGTCCGGACCGGATAGCGATGTCCGTCCTGCCGCACCCGCACACCGGGCTTCAGACCGTCACCTGGCCGCTCGCGGGACACATCCGCCACCGGGACAGCGTGGGCAGCGACGTGATCGTGCGCCCGGGCGAACTCAACATCATGACCGCCGGCCACGGTGTCTCGCATTCAGAGTTCGCCGTGCTGCCTGCTGAGAGTGGCGCGGCGGAAGGCGCTCCGGAAGGCGACGGCAGCCAAACTCACGACGGCGGCGCGCAGCTTCCGCTGCAGCGCGGCCTCCAGCTCTGGGTGGCTTTGCCGGATGCCGAACGGCACCGTCCTCCGGCCTTCGAACAGCACCGCAACCTCCCCACCGTCCGGGGTCCTGGCTACACCGCCACGGTGATGGTGGGCACGTTCGCCGGCGGCACGTCCCCCGCCACCATGTACACGCCGATTGTCGGCGCGGATGTCCGGTGCGACGGCCCCGCGGGCCTCCCGCTGGAACCGGAGTTCGAGCACGCGGTCCTGGTGCTCGACGGCGGCCTGACGGTGGATGGGCAGCAGATCGGGCCCGGGCCGCTGGGCTACCTGGGGGCCGGCCGCGAACTGCTCCGGGTGGACGCTCTGCCGGGTACGCGCTTCCTCCTGATTGGCGGTGAGCCCCTCGAGGAGGAACTCCTCATGTGGTGGAACTTCGTGGGCAGGACCCATGACGAGGTGGCGCAGGCCAGGGCGGAGTGGGAAGCGCAGGCCACGATGCCGGACGCCGCTGCCGAAGCCGCCCGCTTCGGACTCGTCCGGGGCCACGGTCCTGACGCCGGGCGCGAGGCCGGCCGCATTCCCGCGCCCCCGCTGCCCGGCGTGCAGCTCAAGCCGCGGACGCGCGCCTGACACCGTTCGTTGGAACCGGTTTCTCCGTCACCCCAGTTCGCCGACGAGCTGCAGAACACCGAAGACGGGCTCCCGGTCCAGCACGCGGACGTCCGTGACGCCGGCCGCAGCGAGGTGGTTCCTGAACGAGTCCTGAAGCCGGACGACGTTCATGCCCAGTCCGCTTCCCAGAATGACAGGGCCCTCGAGCTTCAGTTGCCGGAGGACCTGCGCGGCCATCTCGGCCAGGTCCCTGCCCGCCTGGTCGACGAGCCCCTGGCTGACCCCGTGGCCGGCGTCTGCGGCCTCCACCACCAGCCGGGCCTGCTGGGCCCAGTATCGGCGTCCCGTGGCAGGCGAATGGAACAGGGCGATCAGCTTGTTGGGCTCGTCAAGGCCGCAGGACTCCAGGAGGGCACGCGTGAGCGCGTCCGGCTCCAGCCCCTGGTTCATGCGGCGCAGGCTGTGGCGGACGGCTTCCCGGCCCAGCCAGTAGCCGCTGCCTTCGTCGCCGAGGAGATAACCCCAGCCGCCGGCCCGCGCCTCTTCACCCAGCCCGTTCCGGCCCCAGGCCGCCGAGCCGGTGCCCGCGATGACAGCCACCCCCTCGCTCGCCCCGCCGGCCGCCAGCAGCAGGCGGGAGTCGTGGACCACTGTGATCCTGGCACCCGGCACGTGGGGCTCGATGAGCGCAGCCAGCGCGGCCGCGTCCTCAGCGGTGTCGATGCCGCCGGCCCCTGCGTAAACGTAGGCCACGGGTCCCTGGCCAATTTTTGCGAACAGCTCCGCCAGATGCGACGCCGCTTCGTCGCGGCTGACGTTCTGGACGTTGGAGCTGCCGACGATTTCGTCGGCGACGGGCTTGCCGTTCTCGAAGCGGACGCCCCGCGTCTTGGTGCCGCCGATGTCCAGGCCGATCACGACGCCCGCGGAGGGGACAGCACCGGCAAGAGGAAGGGCATCCGCGGAAGCAGCTGCCCCGGAAGAAGGAACAGCGCTGCCGGAGGGAACAGACAGGGCATCGGGTAGGTTGTCAGAGTCAGTCACCCCAACAGCCTACTGAAGCGTCTCGAGGAGCAGGCAATGTCCCACGGCATATTTGGCACCCGGATCATCGCAGCGCCCATGGCCGGCGGCACGTCCACCACCCGCTTCGCTGAGGCCGTCCACCGCTCCGGCGGTCTCGGCTTCCTAGCAGCCGGGTACAAGTCGGTTGCGGCCATGAGCGATGAGATGCGGGTCGCCCGCGCGGCCGGCGTCCGGTTCGGCATGAATGTTTTTGTCCCGGATCCCCAGCAGCTGCAGCCCTCCCCCGCGGCCGTGGCACTGCTGGAGCACTACCGCGACCGCCTTGCCGCTGATGCCGCCCGCTATGGCGTCGAGGTTCCGCCTCTGATCCTCGGCGACGATGATGGCTGGCAGCACAAGATCGACGAACTGCTGCTCCATCCTGCCGAATTTGTCAGCTTCACCTTCGGGTTGCCCGACGCCCGCGTCATCGCCGGGCTCCGCAAGGCCGGCTCCACAGTCCTTGCCACGGTCACGAGTGCGGCTGAAGCGGCGCTCGCCGCGGACCGCGGCGTGGACGCGCTCGTCGTGCAGCACGGCAGCGCCGGTGCTCACAGCGGCGCCTTCCTGGCGGACACTGCCCGGAGCAGCGTCCCGTCCACGACGGCGGCGCTGGTCCTGCAGGTGCGCGCCGCCGTCGGCCTTCCGCTGGTGGCTGCCGGTGCCGTGTCCGATGCTGCGGCGGTGGGGTCGGCACTCGCTGCCGGCGCGGAAGCGGTGCAGGTGGGCACAGCCCTCCTGCGGACGGACGAAAGCGGTGCCCGGCAACTGCACAAGGACGCGCTGGGGGCTGACCGGTTCACGGAGACGCAGCCGACGCGCGCTTTCACCGGCCGCTACGCGCGTGCCCTGGTCAACGCGTTCGTGCGGGACCATCAGGACGCCCCGGACGGCTACCCGGCCATCCACCACCTCACTGCGCCCATCCGGGCCGCTGCCGCTGCAGCAGGGGACGCGGAACGCCTGAACCTGTGGGCGGGAACGGGCTGGCAGAGCGCCCGGCCGGGCCCCGTGGCCGACGTCATGAGCCGTCTTCTCGCCGAGGAGTGAGATCCAGGCACTCTGACTCAACAGGCACTCTGACTCAACAGGCTCTCCGACTCAACAGGCGCTCTGACGCTACCTGAGCGCCTGGATCTCACGCCCCGATGAACGCTGTATCCCGATGAAGGGTCACACACCCGAGGGGGCAGAGACCAGCCCGGCCAACAGCGCCGGGCCTTCCCCGAGTACGAGTTCGCGGAAGAGGCGCACAGGATCTGGCTCGGAATCGCGCCCTCGGCGCTCGCGCCAGGCGAGGCCGATTTCGCGGTACGCCAGTTCCGATTCCAGCGGTATCTCCACCCAGCCCAAATCTCCGGTACTGGCCGCTGTGCCTGGACCTGCACCGCCGCCCGGCGGCAGGATACTCACCCCCAGTCCGGCTGAGACCAGACCGCGGACAGTGTGGGAATCCTGGCTTTCGAAGGCGATCCGGGGGCGGAAGCCGGCTTCGCGGAACATCGCATCCGTGAGGGACCGCATGCCGTATCCGGGCCCCATGGCAACAAAGGGGTCCCTCCTGATATCCCCCACCGCTGCCGCCTGCCGGCCGGCAAGGCGGTGCCGGCGATGCACCACGAGCCGAAGCGGCTCCCTGTAGAGAGCGGCCGAACCGATGCTCCGGCTGGCAACAGCCACCGGGGCCGTCAGGGCGAGATCTGCCGTTCCAGAGGCGAGCTCCGCGAGACAGCTGTCCCTGGATCCCTGGCTGAGGTCAAATTCCGCCTGCGGGTGACGGTTCCGGAACGCGCTGATCAGCAGCGGCAGGGTGGCCTCGCCGAAGGTGTGCTGGAAGGTCACCGCGATCCGGCCGCGGACCACCTCGGATTCGTGTTGCACCAGATCAAGACCGGTCCGGAATTCTGCGAGCGCGGACTCGATGTACGGGAGCAGGGCCTTGGCGGCGGGCGTGAGGCGGACACCCCGGCCCTCGCGGATGAGCAGCTCCGTGCCCACCGCGGCGCTGGCGCGGGCCATCGCCCGGCTCACCGTGGATTGCGGAACGCCGAGCAGCTCGGCCGTTTCTGTGATGTGCTGCGTGCGGCCGAGTTCCGCCAGCACCGGCAGAATGGGCAGCAGCTGGGCCAGTTGCTTGTGCTGAATATCCATGGCTCCCCGGATCGAAATACGTGCGTTAGTGCATGAATCCGCACTGAATCATGCATTGGATGCTAAATCAGGGTAGATCTACGCTGGAAGAATGCCAATGCCCCAAAGTCCGAACCCCAGCTTTGAATCCGGTTCCGCTCCGCAAGCGCTGTGGGAGGGTCATCCAAAGGGTTCGGCCGCGTACGGCAAGGTCCTCGCCGGGCTTGCCTTTGCGGGTGTGGCAACCTTCGCGCAGCTCTACTCCACGCAGGCGGTGCTGCCGCTGATGTCCAGGGAGCTCGGGGTGACGGCGGCCGAGGCCGCGCTGACCATTTCACTGGCCACGGTGGGGCTGGCGCTCACCGTCATCCCCTGGTCGTTCCTGGCCGACAGAATCGGACGCGTCCGGGCGATGACCTGGGGCATCTGCGCCGCCACCGCGCTGGGGCTGCTCGTTCCGCTGGCTACGTCGTTCCCCTTGCTCCTTGGACTCCGGATGCTGGAAGGCATGGCACTGGGCGGCATCCCCGCGATTGCGATCGCCTACCTGAACGAGGAAATCAACAAGGCCCATGCCGCCATGGCTGCCGGCAGCTATGTGGCCGGAACCACCCTGGGCGGACTGGCCGGACGGCTGGTGGCCGGGCCGGTCGGCGAGCTGTGGGGCTGGCGCGCCGCCGCCCTCGCAGTCTCCGCGCTGGCCACCGTCGCCGCTGTCTTGTTCCTGGTCCTTGTGCCGAAGGCCCGCGGCTTCAGGGCCGTTCCGGCCAAGGGCCTCCGGGGAGCCGCGCGGACGCTGGGCGGCCACGTACGCAATCCGCGCCTGCTGGCACTCTACGTCCAGGCGTTCCTCCTGATGGGCGGCTTCGTGGCCGTCTACAACTACCTCGGATTCCGGCTCTCCGGGGAACCCTTCAGCCTTCCGGCCACCGTCATCAGCCTGATCTTCCTCGCCTACCTGTCCGGGACCGTGACGTCGCGCTGGGCGGGCGGGCTGACACTGCGCTTCGGCCGGCGCTCCGTGCTGCTGGCGGGCATCGTCCTGATGGCGGCGGGCATGGCCCTCACCCTCACCCAGGTGCTCGTCCTCATCCTGGCAGGGCTGCTCATTTTCACCGGAGGCTTCTTCGCCGCCCACAGCATCGGAGCGGGCTGGACGGGTGCCATCGCCGTCACCGGCCGGGCGCAGGCCGCGTCGCTATACAACCTCGCCTACTACCTGGGGTCCAGCATCATCGGCTGGGCCGGCGGCCTGGTCTACCAGTCCCTCGGCTGGACGGCCCTCGCCGTCACCGTGATTGTGCTGGGATGCACGACGGCGGTGATCACCGCCGTCGTGCATCCCGCCGCGGCGGGCGGTACCGGCCGCCGCCCGCACCACAGGGAGCGCGGGCGGCAGGCGGCCGGACAGGAGAACCCGGCAGCCGGCGGCTAGCGGGTCCCTTCGATGGCCTGGACCAGGTCTCCGAGAATGTCCGTGGCGTCTTCGAGCCCCACCGAGACCCGGAGGAGGCTGGCGTGCGGCTTGGCCTCCGGGGCCACCGGGCGGTGCGTGAGGCCTGCCGGGTGCTGGATGAGCGTGTCGACGCCGCCAAGGGACACCGCGTGGGTGATCATCCGGACGGCGGCAGGGACCCGCCCGGCATGTTCGGCGCTGCGCAGTTCAAAGGCGAGCAGGGAACCGGGCCCGGACATCTGCGTTCCCACCAGCCCGTGGGGATCGCCTTCGGGAAGGCCCGGGTAGCGGACCGTGCGCACCAGCTCATGTTCCGCCAACCCGGCGGCCACCTTGTGGGCGGTGGACTGCTGCGCCCGCACCCGGACGGGCAGCGTAGCAAGTCCGCGGTGAAGGAGGTAGGCCGGCCACGGTGTGAGGATGCCGCCGGTGACGGCCCTGACTTGACGGAGGCGGGTGGCCCACTCCGGCGAAGACGCCACTACACCGCCCATGGCATCACCATGGCCTCCCATGAACTTGGTTGCACTGTGCAGCACCAGGGCGGCACCCCATCTGCTCGTAGGCGAGGCCGGCGTCCGCGACCGAGGGCAGCGGAGCCGTGGTGGAAAGGTCGATGGGCACCGCATGGATACCCTGGCCTGTGAGCCCGTCGCGGCCGGCGTGGACTGCCAGTGAGTCGAGAGAACGCATTCTGCTCCTTGTGAATTATTCGCCATTGAACGCCGCGAGTATCTGGCAAATATTCGGAGATATACAGTCCTTGTGAATGGATCGGCCGGAAAGCCGCGACTATGATGAACGGAGAACACTTCGAGGAGGATCCGTGACCACGAACGCGAAGAATATTCGGCCTGGATCGGGAAATGCCGAGCCGCTGGACGCCATCGACGAACGGTTGCTGGCCGCGTTGGTTGACGACGCCCGGATCTCCAACAAGCAGCTTGCCGAACTGGTGGGTATCGCCCCGTCGACGGCACTGATGCGCACCAGGGCACTCTCCGAGCGCGGCATCATCCAGGGGTTTGAGGCCAAACTGAGCCTGTCCGCAATCGGCCGCTCCGTCCAGGCCCTGATCGCCGTCCGGCTCCGCGCCCACGACCGCGAGCAGATCGACCGTTTTACGGCCCGCGTCCCCAGGCTGCCGGCAGTGCTGTCGACGTTCCACACCTCCGGCTCGGTGGACTACTTGCTGCACATCGCCGTCGCCACCACCGAGGACCTCCGCGACTGGGTCCTGGACAACCTCGCCACAGATCCTGTGGTGGGACATACCGAAACCACGCTGGTGTTCGACCACATGCAGGGCAACCACGGGCCGCTTCCGGAGCAGGACTAGGCGTTACCGCCGCAGGCAGCAAAACGCCGCCCCGTCAGGCGTCCCCGTCAGGCGTCCCGAAGGGACTGGCGCAGCGTGACCGCAGCAAGCGTCCCGGCCGCAATGCCGCAGAGCACGACGAATCCGGCGACGGCCCCCTCAAGCCCGTAGGCCGCCGTCGCGATTCCCAGCCCGACCACCGGGACTGCACTGCCGAGGTACGTGATCACGTACACCGTGCTGATGATCTGGGCGTGACGGGAGGCTTCCACCTTGCCTGCCACGTCGTTGAACACGGTGCGGAAGGCGATGCCCTGGCCGACGCCGGCGGCCAGGCTGGCACCGACCAGCAGCCAGGGGTTGCTCCAGGACGCCGCGGCGGCGATGAACATTACCGACCCTCCAAGCAGGGCCAGCCCTGCCGGAACCGCGAACCGGCCGCGGACACTGAGCAGCTGACTCAAGGCTGATGCGCCGAGGGTGAGTCCGGACAGGACGCCGATGAGCGGCCGGGAATCAATGCTGAGGATCCGGGCGAAGTAGCCGGGCGCCAGTGAGAGGCAGAAGCCAAAGACGGTGAAGCTCAGGAACCCGACGGCGGCGGCCAGCCAGAACGCGCCGCGCGCCTCCTCCGACACCGAGGGGCGTCGGGGCGCGAGGGCCCGAAGCGGCCTCGGTCCCTCAGCCGGCTTGATGGCGGGACGGGCGCGGAGCAGGTACAGCGGGACCAAGAGTGCCAGCAGGACCAGGGAGTGAATGAAGTAGGGCGTGGAGGTGGGGCCGGGGAGGAGCGACAGGACTCCCCCGATGGCCGGACCGGCCGCGACTCCCCCGGCAGAGGCCAGAAGGGTGAAGCGTGAGGCCCACTCGGGCCGCGCCGGGAGCAGTTCGCGCAGCGCGGCGGAGCTGGCGCCCGTGGCCAGGGCCACGGCCACGCCCTGGAGGGCCCGCCCCGCCGAAAGCGCCGCAAGGCTGTCCGCGTGGGCGAAGACGAAGCCACCCGCCAGCCCCGTCAGCACAGCGAGCAGCAGTGCTGCGCGGCGTCCGATGTGGTCCGACCAGTGTCCCGCCAGCATAAGGGTGGACACGAGGGCGAGGACGTAGACGGAAAATGCCACCGTGATGTCGAAGGAGCTGAGACCGAGCGTTGCCTGCAGCAGAGGGTACAGCGGCGTTGCCAGATTGGCCCCCACCAGCAGCGTGAAAATCACCACGCCGGCCATCGCAAGCCGTGCGGTGTTGGAAGCATCCCAACCCCACCGGCTGGCGGCGGCCGGTCGCATTCGAAGTTCGCTGAAGACGGTCATACCCGTGCCCTTGCCTGTGTCCCGCGGCTCCGGCTCCTTGTGGGAGCGTCCGCCGCGAATGAGAATGGATACCTAAAGAATGAGGCAGGAGTGCGTACCGGAACCCTCTTTCGTGGGAAAATTGAGCAAAACAGTCAATTTTCTAACGCAGAAGTGAACCGGAGTGATGATTTGAACAGCCTAGACCCTACCGACCTCAGGATTCTGCTGGAACTGGTCCGTGATCCGCGGGTCCAGATCGGCGAACTGAGCGACAAACTGGGCATTGCGCGGAACACAGCACAGTCGCGCGTGCGCCGGATGCTGCGCTCCGGCATACTTCACGACGGCGGCCGGGAAATCGACCTCGAGTCGGTGGGGTACGACGTCGTCGCTTTCGTGACGATCGAGGTGACCCACCGCGAACTCGACGGCGTTGTGGGCGCCCTGCGCCTCCTTCCCCAGGTCCTGGAGGTGCACGAAATTTCCGGCCGGGGCGACGTCTGGTGCCGGGTGGTGGCCACGGATACGCATAACCTGCAGGCCGCCCTCCGTTCGATCCTCCGGATCAAAGGGGTCATCCGGACGGAAACCGTCCTGGCGCTTCACACGCACATCCCGTACCGGACGGAACCGCTGATCAGCCGTCTGGCCCAGGGAGCCGGTGCCCAGGGAGCTGCAGTTCCGGGCACTCCAGGCCCGCCGGCGCGGCCGGCGGCTGGCCGCGCGGCCGACCGCCGCCTTGGGGAATAGGATTCGAAGATGGATTGGCTCTCGTATGTTTCCCAGATCAACTGGCTCGCCGTGCTGCTTGCCTTCGTCGCCAGCATGGCCATCGGCTTTGTCTGGTACCTTCCCGCAGTGCTGGGCAACAGGTGGATGGCGGCGCTCGGCAAGACCGAAGACGACCTGAAGAACGCCGAGGGCGGCGCCGGCATCTGGGTGCCCATGATGGTGGCTGCCGCCCTGACGGCCGTCCTGCTCGCTGTGCTGATCAGCAAGCTGGGGCTGCACAACGCCCTGTCGGGCGGCCTGTTTGCCTTCGTGCTGGCTGTTGTTTTCCGCGCTGGAGGCCACGTCGTCCACAACGGCTTCGCCGGACGCCCTGCGGCCGTGACCCTCATCGATTCCGGCCATGATGTGCTAGCCGTGACTGCCGCCGGTGTCATCATCGGCGCGATGTCCTGAACGGCCGGACAGGAAGCCGCACACCGTGACCATCATCGACAACGCCGTCTACGTTGACGGGATCCGCAGGGCAGAACCCGAAAGCCTTGAGCAGACCTTTGAGACGCTGTCAGCCCACGGCGGCCTGGCCTGGATCGGGCTCTATCGGCCGACAGAACCCGAAATGGCTGCCGTCGCCGCGGAATTCGGCCTCCATGAGCTCGCGGTCGAAGATGCCATCTCGGCCCACCAGCGGCCGAAGCTGGAGCGTTACGGCGACAACCTTTTCACGGTACTGAGGCCTGCGCGCTACATCGACGACACGGAGACCGTGGAGTTCGGCGAACTGCACATCTTCACGGGCAAGAACTTCGTGGTGACCATCCGGCACGCGGAGATGTCCGGCGTTGGGCAGGTCCGGCGCCGGCTGGAGGCGAGGCCTGATCTCCTCCGCCACGGTCCGGAAGCTGTGCTGTACGCGCTCCTGGACAAGGTGGTGGACGACTACGCTCCGGTGGTGGCCGGTCTGGAAAACGACATCGACGAGATTGAGGACCAGCTGTTCGCCGGCGACTCCACGGTGTCGCGGCGCATTTATGAGCTGGCCCGCGAGGTCATCCAGTTCCAGCGCGCCATCCATCCCCTGCCCGAGATGATGCAGCAGCTGAAACGGGGATTCGAAAAGTATGTGGTGGACACGGACCTCCAGCACAGCCTGCGGGATGTGGAGGACCATGTGGAGCGGGTGATTTCCCGGGCCAACTCTTTCCGAGACCTCCTGCAGAACGCCCTCACGCTTGACGGGACGCTGACGGCCAACCGGCAAAATGAGGCGAGCGCTGAGCAGAACGAGCAAGTAAAGAAGATCTCGTCCTGGGCCGCGATCTTCTTCGCGCCGTCGTTCGTGGCGGGTGTGTACGGCATGAACTTCGACCACATGCCCGAGTTGCACTGGGTCTTCGGGTATCCCATGGCGATCGGGCTGATGGCGGGCACCGCCGGGCTGATGTACGCCATCTTCAAGCGGAAGGGCTGGCTCTAGCGACATGTCCGGGTACAGCCGCGGGCTCATCATCACCCCGGGAACCGACCGGCAACTGGGCGCCTGCGGGCTGTTCCGGCCGGCGCCGTCCCAGCAGCGGGTCGTGGCACTCCCCTCGCAGGCCATCGCGGTCAAGAACGCAGATCCGGACATGATCTGGGTCAGCTTCGCCGCGCTGTGCGGCAGCCCGCTGGGAGCTGGGGACTACCTGTCACTGGCGAGCGGGTTCACCGCCTGGGTGATCGACGGCGTCCCGTCCCCCGCCGTGGAGTCCGCCGCGGGTTCCGCCGCCGCCTGGCACCGCTTCCTGGAGGTGCTGGACCTGCTCCACGAGCGGGACGTCACGCCCTTCCTCATCGGTCCAGGGCCCCTCGACTGGGAGGCCGCCGCTGCCCGGACCGCCGGACCGCCGTCGCAGGACCCCTCCGCCCTGGTCAGGATTGCGGACAGGTTGGCCGTACTGCGCAGGGTCGAATCCGACGAACAGCTGGAAGACGAACAATCCAGCGGCTGCTAGCCGCCTCCCCAGCCGGCCGGTGCGGACGCACCGCACCTGCGGTCTGGCCGGACTGCGTGGGCGAGGCTACTTCGGCCCGGTGGAAACCAGCAACTGGTCCTGGCTGCGCGCGCCCGGATCCTCTGCTTTCTGGCCGAGGGCCGCGGCGATCACTACTGAGCTGGCCGATGCCCAGGCCTGCGGGCGGCAGCTTGCGGGGAACGGTACGGGATTACGCACCGCGTCCGAGCCGTGGCCGCCAAACAGTTCAGGCAGCCGCCAGTCATTGGCCTCGGCCACGTGCAGCAGCCCCGACGCAAGCTGGGCGGCTTCGGCCGAAAAGCCGTCGGCCAGCATGCCGCTGATGATCAGGGCGGTGTCGTGGCTCCACACCGCTCCGGCGTGGTACCGAGTCGGCCAGTAGCCGCCGTTGGTGCTGGACAGGGTGCGGACGCCGTACCCGGAAAACATGGTCGGGTCCATGATGCGCCGGACCACGATCTCCTTCTCCACGTCGTTCAGGATGCCCGTACCGAGCAGGTGGCCCATGTTGGACGTGACGCCGTCAACGGCCTTCTTGTCCGCATCGAGGGCCAGGGCTGGATAGGGACCCAAATCGTCCTCGCACCAGAACTGGGCACGGAACCGCTCAGCCATGCCGGCTGCGTAATCCCGCCACTCCTGGGCGCCGGGCCGGGCGAAGGCCTCCAGCAACTCGGCCCCGACCACTGCTGCCTCATAGGCATAGGCCTGGACCTCAGCCAGGGCGATGGGCCCGGCTGCCAGGGAACCGTCGTGCCAGCGGATGGCGTCAACCGAGTCTTTCCAGCCCTGGTTAACGAGTCCGTGCCCGGAGGTGTCCAGGTATTCGAGGAACCCGTCCCCGTCCAGGTCACCATGGTCCCGGAGCCACTCCAGGGCATCCTGGAGGTTGGGAAGAAGCTCCGCCACTTCCGCATCGGGCATGCCGGCTTTCCAGGCGTCGTGCAGGAGGCAGATCCAGAGCGGAGTGGCGTCGATGGTGCCGTAGTACACAGGCGGCAGCCGCAGGGCCTGGCCGCCCTCGGCCATGGACAGGACCGTCCGCCGGACTTCGTGCAGGATTTTCCCGGGCTGGACCGCAGACGTGTGGTCCGTTTCCGTTCCCTGCCGTCCGGCCAGGGCGCGCAGGGTGCCGGCGGCGATGACCGTGTTGATGGGCAGCAGCATTCGGGCGGCAATGATGGAGTCCCGGCCAAACATGGTGAAGAACCACGGGGCGCCCGCCGCGAGGAAGGTGTCGTTCGGATGGGAGGAATGCGCCAGCCGCAGGCTGTTGAGATCGCTGACCGACCGTTGCAGGAGGCTGTTGATCCGCGGATCGGCGGAACGAGGGGCGACGATGGGCGGGCCGCCGCCGGCAAGCATCGGGGAATCGGCGTCGGTCAGGTCCACTGCCCACTCAAGTTCGACGGCAGCTCCCGGTTTGATCACCACGGACCAGTCGATGGTCACCGTGCTTCCGGCGAAGCCGACGGCGGCTGGCCCCGCTCCGTCGCTTGAGCCGGTGGTAAGGGCCAACACTGTGTCGGCGTCGCGCCAGGACCAGCCGTCGGCGGCCGGTTCAACGGGCCGGCTGGACCGCTCCCCCTGCTTGATCTGTTCCATGGTGGTGTTGTCAGCCGTCATGGTCAGCCGGACGTTCAGTGTCACGGACTGGCGGAACGCCGACTCAAGCCTCAGAGTTTCCGCCACCCGTCCGGAGCACCCGGAGAGCGATTCAGCGTCTTTGCCCGGCCGCAGCCTGCCCGAAGCGGCGGTGCGGGTCCTGACCAGGGAAAGCAGCGGGTCTGCAACCTCGGCCTCCGCACGCACAAAGTAGATGTAGTCAGTCTCCTTGGATGAGCGGAGCTGGGTTGAAACCCAGTCAGGTTCCCGGCCGTCAACAGTCAGGACGGCACTGTTCAGCACGCGGTCGTCGCCGCAGTAGATCCCCTGGGCACCGGCCCTGCGGATCTGTCCGTGGGCGTCCGACCACGCCTGGATGGGGGCGCTGAAGACACCGGAAAGGTTGTGCAGGTATGGCTGCTCAGAGGCCACGAAAATACTCCTGGAAGTCAAGACTGGGGGAAACCGGAAGAAGGCTGCGGAACGGTGCTGGTGAACAAGCGAAGGAGGTCGATCAAAATTTGATCGATCAAATTTCCGCGTTAAAATCGTCTCACACGTTACTGTGAGACGGAAAAAGACCCAAGGAGCATTCGTGGCCAGACCCACCCTCGCAAGTCTGGCCGCCGAGCTGGGGGTGTCCAGGCAGACCATCTCCAACGTGCTCAATGCACCGGCCCGGGTGAAGCCGGCCACACGGGAGCGCGTCCTCGCAGTCATCGAAGCTGCGGGCTACCGGCCCAGCGCAGCCGCACGCCAGTTGCGGACGCGGCGGTCCATGAATCTGGGCATGAGGCTGCTGCCTGCCACTGACGGCATCAACGGCTCCGTCCTTGACCGCTTCCTGCATGCACTCACCGAATCCGCCCAGGCAGCCGGGTACCGGCTGACCCTGTTCTGCGCCGATTCCGATGACGACGAAGTCCTCCAGTACGAACAGCTGCTCCACATCGCCGGCCTCGACGGGTTCATCCTCACCTCCAGCAGACCGGACGACGTCCGAACCCGCTGGCTGCAGGAACACGGAACTCCTTTCGCCGTGTTCGGACGCCCGTGGGACGCGGGCCTGCCGAGCGAATCGGCGAGCCATGCGTGGGTGGACGTTGACGGGGCCGCCGGAACCGCGGAAGCGGTGACCATGCTTGCCCGTCAGGGCCACAGCCGCATCGGCTTCCTGGGCTGGCAGGACGGCGCCCCGGTGGGAGACGCTCGCCGCGCCGGCTGGGAACGGGCGATGCGCGCCTCCGGCCTGGGGCAGCACGTTCCCGGGCTCAGCATGGCCGCGCCCGACACCATCTCCGGAGGGGTCTCCGGCGGCCGGGAGCTCATCGCAAGGGACGCCACGGCCATTGTCTGCGCGAGCGACTCGCTGGCCATCGGCGCGCTGGAATGCCTGCGTGAACTGCGACCGGGACTTTTCGCGCCCGGGCAGCCCGCCGGTCCCGGCCTCAGGGCCGCCGTGGTCGGGTTCGATGACACGCCCGTGGCCGCGGCCTTGGGGCTCTCCAGTGTGGCCCAGCCGGTGGAGGATGCCGCCCGGCACATAGTGCGCCTGCTGACCTGCGAACTTGCCGGCAACGCTGGAGCCGGGGCCGCCCCGGAGGAGCACCTGCTGCTTGCGCCCCGCGTGGTGGAAAGGGTGCCCCTGCCGCTGGCACCGCGCGGGTGAGGTTGAGCGGGTTGCTATGGGCCCGCCAGGACGGCAACGGATGTGACATCTGAACCGTCACGTCATGAAAACTGTGGAGCTAAGGGGATTCGAACCCCTGACCTCTTCGATGCGAACGAAGCGCTCTACCAACTGAGCTATAACCCCGGGGACGCTGCCTCTGGAAGAGGAACCGCAACGCCGGTTTCCCTAGGCTACAAATTTTCCGGCCGCTTTGCCAACCAAGCCTCGAATGTCTCCCGGCCGTAGGGTTCTCCGGGGGCCAAATTCCTGCCCTCGCGCAGGAAATTTCCCATGGCGCCCGGCAGCGGCAGCCCGACGATCACTCCCTTGGCACCCGTGACGCGCTTCCATGTTTCCGCCATCGCCTTCATGTCAACCGTCTCCGGGCCGCCAACCGTCCGAAACCGGTGCAGCTCCTCCGAAGGCGGCTCAACGGCCGCCTCCAGCAGCGCGGCCGCCACGTCGGCAGGCGCAATCGTTTGGACGCGCGCGCCCCTGATTGCAGGAATGATGCCGATCCGGGCCCCGGCAGTGAAGAGTCGAACCACCAGGCTGTGGAATTGCGTTGCCCGGACGGTCACGGTTTCCAGCTCCGAACGTTTATACAGGCGTTCCTTGTCCGCCCTGGCCCGGTAGTAGCTGTAGGTGCTTTGGTCGCAGTTGATGATGGAGAGGAGGACAGCCCTGGCCACCCCGCCGTCCACCGCCGCCGCCAGCAGAAGTGCGCCGCCGGCGGCGAACTGTTTGAGCGCCTTGCCGGCCATGCCCTCCAGGCAGTCAATGACGACGTCGGCACCCGCCACCGCCTCGGACAGCCCCTCACCGGTGGTGACGTCAGCCCGAAAGTAGGTGACGCCGCCGTGGTGCCCGGCACTACCCTCCAACGGCGGGTTACGGCTGAGGACGGCGACGGCGTGACCCTGGGCAAGGGCCTGGCGCACCACTTCGCGGCCAACCTGGCCGGTACCCCCGGCCACACAGATGCGGGTCATGATCCGACGCTACACGAAAGGAGGCTACGCGCGGCGGCGCTGCAGGACGTCGTCCAGGTTGCTCAGCGCGCTCTGCGCCTTAGTCAGCGGCCGGGCTGGCCCGGCATTCGGGGAGGCGACGGCGGGCGCTGCGGCGGGGCCCTGCTTGAGGGACGGCTTGCCGGCTGACTTAGGGGCCTCCGGCAGGTCAAGGGGTTCGGGCGCGGGCCGTTCCGCCTTTGCGGCCTCCACGTAAGTGGGCTTCGGGACCTCGACGGGCTCCCAGCTGGTGGCTTTAGCGGCCGCCGGCTCGGCAGCTTCCTGCGCCTTGGCAGCCTGGCCGCTGTTGTCGCCGGCGGCGAGGGCTACCGCCAGGGCGGCCTCGCGGAGTTCGACGGCGGTCAAGGGCTTGGGCTGGGGGGCTGCGGCTTCAGCGTCGAACA
Source organism: Arthrobacter sp. Bi83 (assembly GCF_918698095.1). Taxonomy (GTDB): domain Bacteria; phylum Actinomycetota; class Actinomycetes; order Actinomycetales; family Micrococcaceae; genus Arthrobacter. Next base: position 35,514 of record NZ_CAKKLY010000018.1, on the reverse strand, counting down.
GTTTGCTTTCGCGAAGAACGGCCTCGCCGGCGGCTGCCGGGACGTCAACGCGCGCGGCGCGGTCCACGCGTTCGGCAGGGGCACCCATGGCTGCAGTAAACGCGGCGTTCACCTTCTTGCGGCGATCCCGCACAGCGAGCCTGCGGAGAAGAACGACGGCGGCGATGCCCGCCAGGAACGACACTGCTGGAAGCCAGCCGTTTCCGAGCCCAAAGATCCGCAGCACTCCCGACACGACGGCCGTAGCGAAGAACAGGAGCCCGGCCAGGGCGATGGCGGTCCGCCCATACCGGATCCGGAAGGCGCCTCCGTCCTTGACGGCAGGCTCGCGGCCGGGTTTGCCCGGCGCAACGCCTGCTGCGGATTCGCTGCTCTTCCTGGTGTCCATGGGGTTCTCCTGCTGGGCGGCCATATGAAGGACCGTTCCGGCTTGCGGGTTTGCAGTTTCGTGGTCGACGGGCTCCAGCGTCAGATCGCCGGCAGCCTGGAACTGATGCCGGCCATTTCGGAGCACGTAAGGGGCAACCCACACAATCCAGAGCGCGACAGCGACCACAAGGATGACTGAGCTGCTAAGAGGGAAGTCCACACACAAAACCGTATGAGGAATAGGTGACCTCTTGTGGCATTCGTCTCGGTGTGTCGCTCCCGGGCTCTCAAATCATTGGACTTATGACGAAAAAGTCGCGGCATGTCCCTGTCAGGCGGGCCTCGTGCGCAGCCATCTGCTGAGAAGGCCCTCCGGAACTTCCTCCGAAGTCAAGGCAAACGTGCGGTGGTCCGCCCATTCGCCGTTGATGTGCAGGAACCGCGGCCTGTAGCCTTCGTCGCGGAAGCCAAGCTTTTCCACGACACGCAGGCTCGGCCCGTTTTCGGGGCGGATGTTGATTTCCATGCGGTGCAGCCCCAGAGCGCGGAAGCAATGGTCCGTGGCCATGGCCACCGCGGTCGGAGCGATTCCCTGCCCCGCCCGCGACTCATCCACCCAGTAGCCGAGCGTGGCCGTCATGGCAGAGCCCCACACGATGGAGGAGACCGTCAGTTGCCCAACGATGACGGGATCGCGGAAGCCTGGAGTCCATGCCGTGATCACGAATGGCAGTGCCGTCCCCTGGGTGGCCTGGGCATTCAGGGACCGCACCATCTGCCGGTAATCAGGGAGAGCACCGCCCGGCGCGGGGTTGGAAGCCTCCCAGGGTGCCAGCCACTCAGTGTTGCGTGAACGGACCTCTGTCCATTCCCTGCGGTCCCGGTATCTGATAGGGCGCAGGACAAGGTCCCCGCACTCCAGGGTGACCGGCCAGATGTGGCTGCCCCTCATGGGGAGTTACTTGGTCAGGCTGGCGGCGAACTCGGGCAGCCACTCGCGCAGGCCGGGGCCCAGGTCGTCGCTGTCGATGGCCAGCTGGACACAGGCCTTGAGGTAGCTGAGCTTGTCCCCGGTGTCGTACCGGCGGCCGCGGAACACCACGCCGTACACGCCGTAGCCCTCGCCGGTCCCCGCGGCAAGTTCCTGAAGTGCATCAGTGAGCTGGATTTCCCCGCCCCTGCCCGGTTCCGTCTTTTCGAGGACGTCGAAGACGGCAGGGTGGAGCACGTAGCGGCCAATCACGGCCAGGTTTGACGGCGCTTCGTCGACGTCGGGCTTCTCCACAAGCTTGCGGATCCGCACGTAACCGTTCATGTCGGTTTCGTCGATGTCGGCGCAGCCGTAGGCACTGATCTGGGAAGGTTCCACCTCGATCAGGGCGACGACGGAGCCGCCGGTCTTGGCCTGAACCTCGATCATGGTGCTGAGCAGCTCGTCCCGTGCATCGATGAGGTCATCCCCAAGAAGGACCGCGAACGGCTCGTAGCCGACGTGCTGCTTTGCACGCAGTACGGCGTGGCCAAGGCCCATGGGGTCGCCCTGGCGGACGTAGTGGATGTCGCCGAGGTTGCTGGCCGCCTGGATGGATTCGAGCTTGGTGGTGTCGCCCTTGGCTTCCAGCATTGACTCCAGCGAGGGAACCCTGTCGAAGTGGTCTTCCAGGGCGCGCTTGTTCCGGCCGGTGATCATGAGGATGTCATTGAGGCCCACCTTGACGGCCTCTTCGACGACGTACTGGATGGCGGGCTTGTCCACCACCGGCAGCATCTCCTTGGGCATGGCCTTGGTGGCAGGCAGGAACCTGGTGCCGAGTCCCGCAGCGGGGATGACGGCCTTGCGGACTGAAGGCTTAGTGGAAGTCACTGGACTAATGTATCGGAGGGAACATTCATACGGTAAATGCTTCCGGCAGTGGCCCGGTGGGATTCCGCGCGACAAGGAATGAGGCACCATGTCACCAGAGACCCCGCCATCAAAGGATGAGATCCGCTCCCGGCACCGGAAGATCCGGGTGGGAATGCAGCCCGGCGTCCTGTCCGCCGCGGGAGCCGGAATCGCCGTTCATGGGCTGTCCTGGGCGGACAGCATCGCAGCCGGCAGACCGGCGACATTCACTGCCTACCTGGGCGTGGCCTTCGAGCCGCCTACGCTCCCGCTCATAACGGCGCTCTTCCAGGCTGGCTACAAGGTGCTGCTGCCAGTCTGCGAACCTGACCGTGCTCTCAGCTGGGTCCTCTGGAATCCTGCCACCGAATTTGTCCGCAGCAGGTACGCCCCCATCGAGGAACCGGCAGGGGAACGGCACGGGCTGGAGGCCGTCGGGGATGTGGCAGGGATGTTCCTGCCTGCCACAGCCGTGGACGGAAGCGGCAACAGGATCGGTCAGGGCGGCGGATACTACGACAAGTTCCTGGCAGCCATGGACGCAACCGGCGTGCACGCACCAAGGGCCGCGGTCATCTATGATTCCGAGCTCCTGCCCGCCTCGAGCATTCCTGTTGAAAGCTTTGACCGCCCCGTCGACGCGGTGCTCACACCCTCCGGTGTGGTCCAACTGACATGATGGTTACCGCAGCAAGGTGATAGAATTGGCACTCAGGCCCTGCGACTGCTAATGGAGCCATTTCCGGCACGGAATTCCGTCCAGTATCTTCCCGGAGATGGCGACTTGGCAGCACTGGACCTGTCGTTTGTCCAAGAGGAGGATCTACAGTGCCCACGTATGCCTATGCCTGCAAGGATTGCAGCCATGCCTTTGACATCGTGCAGTCATTCACCGACAGCACTCTGACGTCCTGCCCCGAATGCCAGGGGACCCTGCGCAAGAAGTTCAACAGCGTCGGCGTCGTCTTCAAGGGCTCCGGTTTTTACCGGACGGACTCGCGCGACGCCAAGGGCAGCACGGTCTCACCGTCGCCCGCCACGTCATCGCCGGCGGCCGCCGCTCCCTCGAGCGCGCCTGCCGCTGCCGCCAGCTGAGCTGACCGCGTACTTCGTAGCGCCCAGTTTTTTGCAGAACGCAGTCTTGTGCAAGACGCAGTTTTGAGTAAAGCGCAATTTCCCGCGTAGGGGCTTGCCTGCCTGTGGACGTTTTCCACCACATTTACGTTTTCCACATAGAGCGGCAGTCACCTGTTGCTGACGAGCGGCGGCTCCGTAGCGTGGCAGCATGCCAGCCATCGGATTGTTTCCCCTCAGGGCCTCCCGTCCCGCCGCCCGCAGCAACCAGCGCAATGCCGTGCCCCGGACCGGGCGGTCCGGGACCGGCCGCCTGACAGCCTGGCTGAACCGCAACCGCCGCCTGGCTGTGGCGCTACTGCTCTGTGGGGCGGCCGGAATCGCCGTCCACCAGCTGACCCCGGCCCCCGCACACACAGTCTCGGCTCTCGCCGCCGCACGGGACCTGCCGGCCGGGGCTACGCTTGGCAGCACAGACCTGGCCGCCATCAATGTTCTGCCCTCCATGCTCTCCGCTGGAACATTTACGGAAGCAACGGGACTGAATGGCAAGCAACTGGCCGCACCGCTCCGGATGGGGCAACTCTTCACAGACGCCCAGCTGGTGGGGCCCGGCCTGCTTACCGGCGCTCCACCCGGCTCAGCCGCCGTGCCGCTGCGGATGGCGGACCCCTCGTCAATCCGGCTCGTCTCCCCCGGCCAGCTCGTCAACGTCGTACTCACCAGCGGCAGTGGTTATGAGCAGAAGGCGGCTTCCAAAGTTCTCGCCACGGCGGTGCCCGTACTGTGGACCTCGGCCGAGGAGGGCCAGGACGGACAGTGGCTCAGCTCCGGGGACTCCGACGGTTTGATGGTGGTGGCCGCCACCCCGGCCGAGGCAAGCGCCCTGGCGGGGGCGTCAACGCAAGGAAAACTCTTTTTCGTACTCGTGGGCCCAGGCCCGTGACACCGCATGAACTCAGCTACGGCTAGCCCCAGTGCGGCGGCTTCTGCTCCTTGAGCCAGGCATCATGGTCGTTGTCGGATTCAGAGTCGCCCCAGGCCCTGGGATCGTCCTCAGACGCTTTGTTGGGCACCGCGCTGCCCGGTTCCAGCGGACCCGATGGCTTCGCCGGAGTGGGAGCCGCAGTGTGAGTGGGAGGCGTTGAACCCGGGCTGGATTCATTGTTCACTGCATCACGATTCACTGCGCTCTCTCCTGCCTGTCCTCGGTATCACCGTCGTAATCGTTCTCGGCGCCGTTTTCTACCTCGTCCTGATCCGGGGTGTCCACGCCGCCCCTATCGTCGTCGTCCCGGTCCTCATCGTCGACGTAGTCCTGGTCCGGGTCTTGCCGGTACGGCTCCTGATCCGCCGACGGCTCATAGGATCCCGCCAGGCTTGTGACGTCGTCATCGAGGAAGCCCGGCCCCGCCGCGGACCTGACGGGACGAGCCGGCTTCTCGAGTCCGAGGTAGCCGCCGATCCGGTCAGCGCACGCCGATGGATCCGTGAACACCTCAATCGTCCACAGCGGCATATACCGCCAGCCGAGGCGCTCCAGAAGCTGCGGGCGCAGCCTGCTGCGTTCACGGACCGTCATCTGCCGGTACTGCTCGGTGCCGTCAGACTCGATGGCTACCGGGCGCGGAATCTCGGCCTCGTCCTGGCCCATCGTGCTCAGGGGGTCGGCAGCGGCCACGACGTCGATGACACCGTCGTACTGGTGCCAGACGCGAGCCCCGCGTGCCCGGAGCCGGTCGCCCAGGTCGGCCACGAGAGGATCTGCCCCGAGCGCCTGCTCGCTGGCCGCGGCGCGGGAAGCCGGAGTCCCGAGGTCGGTGTTGCCGGCGATTTCCCGGTCAAGCAACTCATAGAGGTCCACGGCTCCGTGTGCCAGCCGGGTCCGGTCAAGGTCTTCCGGCTTGAAGCACGTCAGGACATGCAGGGACTGGCGGGCGCGGGTCATTGCCAGGGCAAACTTGGCACGGCCGCCCTCGGCAGAGAGCGGACCAAAGTTATGGAGTGCCCGGCCGTGGGGCGTCCGGCCATAGCCGGGGGAGAAAATCACATGGTCGCGGACCAGACCCTGGGCACGCTCCAGATCCACGACGCGGAACGATTCCTCGCCCGCGGTGAAGAATTCGGCGAGCATCGGATAGTTGGGCAGTTGCGTTCGGATCGCCTCGCCGATCCTCGCGGCGTGCCGCAAGCTGGCGGTGACGACTGCAAGGGACGTGCGGGGACGGAAGCGGGCGTGTTCGAACACCAGCTCCACCACCCGGTTCACTTCGGCCACTACCGACTCCACGCCCTCGTGGTCCGCGCTCGGCAGTCCCGTGCCGTCGGGCAGGTACTCCACCAGCAGGGCACGGTCCAGCCCAGTCGCGGACTGGCCTTCGGGCAGCCGGCGGAGGCCGCCGTCGTAAAAACCCTTGCTGAGCTGCAGGACGAGGTCCTCGTCCACCGCGCGGTAGACGGACCGCAGCCGCCACATCGGCAAGACCTCGGCAAGGGCGCTGAAGGCGCTCCCCACACTCTGGTGCGTCGGTTCCCCGGCAGCGAGCCGCTCCACCGCCACCGTGAAGGAACGGGGGCTCGCAATCTTGTCGTCGCCAAAGGCAATAACCTGCTTGGCCCGGGCCACGGCGGGCAGGACCGCCTGGAGCGAGGTCGCTTCGGCGTCGAGAATCACCACGGCGTCAAACTTCTGCTCGGCCGGCAGGAGACCGGTCATAAGGTACGGGCTGACCGACCAGACAGGTACCAGCATGGGAACCAGCGCGGGAGCCTGGGCCGTGAGCGCCGCAAGGGTGACCCGCCCGTCCTTGAGGAGGCTCCGGAGGAGGTCCGCCTGGCGCGGGTTCTCCGCGATGCCGGCACTCCAGCGCTCGGCGAGCTGCCACCGCAGCCGCCCGGCACCGCTGGCGATGTGGGCGTTGTCGGCAAGTCTGTACTCGGCTTCGAGCTGGCGCAGGGCGTCGCCGTCGGACATGGCGAGGTAGTCGTCGCCGCTGATCATTGCTTCGAGCGCGGACTGCCACCAGGCCAGGTCAAGCTCCGCCGCGACGGACTCCGCCGGGACCTCCCGCTCCGAGAGGTCGGCAAGCAGTTCGCCGAGGCCGTGCTCGCGCATGTTCTCGATGAGGAGTGTGCGTTCAGGCAACGTCTGGAGGGTCTGGGTGTCCGCCACCAGCCGCTCCAGCCGCTCCATCAGTTCCGGGTAGGCCGTTTTTTCGAGTGCTCCACCGGCCGCCGTATGCCGCAGCGCGTCTCCGAGCATCTTCAGTTCGCGGGTGAGCCCGCGGTACATGATGCTGATCTCGGCGAGGCCGGATGGAACCGCCGGATGCCGCTGCGTGGTGGCATAGTCCGACCACAGGGCACGCTGCTCCTGGACCAGCGCCAGCGAACTGTGAAGGTCGGCGATGTGCACGCCCGGGCGGACGTATTCCTTCGCTACGCGGCGCAGGCGCGACCGCTGCATGGACGGCATGTCGATGCCGTGCTCACGCCGCCAGGCCGACGACGCGGTCGCGGAGATCAGGTCGTGGACCGGCCGGTCGAAAATGTCCGGGGTGAACTTATCCAGGCTCTCCCGGACTGCCACCAGCAACCGGAGCTGGGCACCCCACTCCGCAAAGTTCCCACCGAGCCGGATCTCGGCATGGTCCGCGACGTCCTTCATGCGGCTGTGCAGCACCGGCAGCTTTTTCTCCACCGAGCGCGCGAGCTCCTGCGCTTCTTCTGTCTCCTTGCGCGTCACGAGGCGGGCGCCGTGCCACGGGCTGGACGTGGAAGCGCTGCTGAAGCTCCCGAGTTCCGCGGCGCGCTTCAGCCGGCCCGCGAGTTCTTCCCGGTCCCGGATGTTGTCCAGCACGCTGCGCTTCAGCCGCACGGTGGTGGCCGGGGCGGGCTGAATTGAGGTCAGTTCCGCCAGCGACTGCATTGCTTGGTAGGGCGAGCAGCCCCATCGCTTGCGGACGTTGTGCAGCGACGCCACGTGGTCCATCAGGGCGTGCCGGTGCTCGATGAGTGTCTTGTGCAGGCTGCCCAGCCGCGGCTCGGCTGATTTTTCGTTCCGCACGATTGCCCTGACCAGCTGCCCCTTGAGCTGCTGGGGCGTCGCGCTGCCGGACAGCTGGAACAGGATGGACTCCAGCCCCAGGCCCTCGAAGCGGGCAGCCACTTCATTGAGGCTGGCGCGCCGGTCCCCCACCACGAGGACAGTCTTGCCTTCATCCACCAGCGCACCAACGGTATTGATCGCCGTCTGGGTCTGTCCGGTGCCGGGCGGGCTGCTGACCAGGAGCGAGTCCCCTGCCCGCACGGCGTCGATCACATACTGCTGGTCCGCGTCGGCGTCGAGCAGGAGCAGTTCGCTGGCTGGATCACGTTCGTCCACGCTCGGGAAGCGTCCGGGCTGCAGCACCGGGAGGTCACCGGCTTCCCCGGCCGCGGCACGGGACAGGGCGGCCACGAGGGGGTTTTGCTGGTTGATCCAGGGGTCGTCGAGGTTGCCCGCAAGGTCCGCGAACGTCGAAACGAGCAGGTTGTGCTCCACCTCGGCGCCGTGGATGGGTTTGACGAGGGTGCTGAGTCTGTCCAGCACGGGCTGCGGGTCGAAGCGTGCGGTGCTGTAGGCCATCCTGGTGACGGCGTTGACGTCGAAAACGATGCCGTGGATGGTCTTCAGGTGGCGGATCAGTGCCGGATTGATGCGGGCCTGTTCCGTGAGCTGAAGCTCGTAGTCGTCTTCCCCGGGCCTGATGGTAAGGGAGATGGCGGTCAGCATGACCGGCGCCGATACTCGCTGGGGCTTGCCCCCGACGGCGGATGTCCACACCACGGTCCCGGCGGACAGGTAACCGGCTTCGATGCCGCGGTCGTTGGCCAGCTCGAAAATCTTGGAGCGAAGGTTCCGGGAGGCGCGGGCAGCCACAACATACTGCTGGTGGTCGCGGATCAGCGTGGACAGCCTGGTGCGGCGTCCGGCCATGAGCTGGGCAAGGCCGGATGGGTGGGCATGCGTCAGGTCTATGGAACCTTCAGGCGTTTTGGTGAAGCGCAGCATGGTGTCCGCTCCGGTGACGGGCTTAAGCCCGGACAGCCACTTCCTGAGCTCCTCCGAACCCTCTGAGTCGACCTGACCAACTGACACTACTGCCTTCTTTTCTGCGCTTGCACGTGACGCCTTGGACCATACGGGCATACTTTCGAGCGTAGCCGGAAACGGCCGCTGGTGAGAGACCGCAACACTGGAACGGGCTAAGTTGCGGCGCATTTCACCCTGCGCCGGTTGCGCGGGACAAACGGCAGTCCCAAACCATGCTTGGCAGAAAGCCAAATGGCCGGCCTCCTCGCGGAGACCGGCCACTCAAAACGCTATTCCCACTCGATGGTTCCCGGCGGCTTGCTGGTGACGTCCAGCACCACCCGGTTGACACCGTCGACTTCGTTCGTGATCCGGTTCGAAATCCGGGCCAGCAGATCGTACGGCAGGCGTGACCAGTCGGCCGTCATGGCGTCCTCGGAGGAGACGGGACGCAGCACGATGGGGTGCCCGTAGGTCCGGCCGTCGCCCTGGACTCCCACGCTGCGGACGTCCGCGAGCAGCACGACGGGCATCTGCCAGACGTCGTTGTCGAGGCCGGCAGCGGTCAGCTCGGCGCGGGCAATGGCGTCCGCCTTGCGCAGCAGGTCGAGGCGTTCCTTGGTGACCTCGCCGACGATCCGGATCCCGAGGCCGGGGCCGGGGAAGGGCTGGCGGCCCACGATTTCCTGCGGCAGGCCCAGCTGTGCACCAACGGCGCGGACCTCGTCCTTGAACAGGGCGCGCAGCGGCTCGACCAGCTCGAACTGCAGGTCCTCAGGCAGCCCGCCCACGTTGTGGTGGCTCTTGATGTTCGCCGCACCCTCGCCGCCACCGGATTCGACGACGTCCGGGTACAGGGTTCCCTGCACGAGGAACTTGATCTTTTCGCCGTGCGCGGCAGCTTCGGCGATGATGGCAAGCTCGGCTTCTTCGAACGCGCGGATGAATTCGCGGCCGATGATCTTGCGCTTGGTCTCCGGATCGCTGACGCCGGCCAGGGCCGACTGGAAGCGCTCCTGCTCGTTGGCCACGTAGAGCTTGACGCCGGTGGCGGCCACGAAGTCGCGTTCCACCTGTTCGGCTTCGCCTTCGCGCAGCAGCCCATGGTCCACGAACACGCAGGTCAGCTGGTCGCCGACGGCGCGCTGGACGAGGGCGGCAGCGACTGCCGAGTCCACGCCGCCGGAGAGGCCGCAGATGACCCGGGCGTCGCCGATCTGCTTGCGGATCCGGTCCACCTGTTCCTCGAGGATGTTGCCCGTGGTCCAGTTCGGTTCCAGCTTGGCGCCCTTGAACAGGAAGTTCTCGAGGACCTGCTGGCCGTAGGCGGAGTGCTTGACCTCCGGGTGCCACTGCACGCCGTAGAGGCACTTTTCCTCGTTCGCGAAGGCTGCAACCTCGGCGCCGGCGGTGGTGGCCAGCACTTCGAAGCCTTCCGGTGCCTCGTGCACAGAGTCGCCGTGGCTCATCCACGTGTTCTGGTGCTGCGGCATCCCCTCAAGCACGGAGCGGCCCTCGCCAAGGATGGTGGTCTGGGTGGAGCCGTACTCGCGCAGACCGGTCTTGTCGACCTTCCCGCCCAGCGCGTTGGCCATCGCCTGGAAGCCGTAGCAGATGCCGAAGACCGGGACGCCTGCCTCGAAGAGGTCGGCGCCGACACTCGGCGCGCCGTCGGCGTAGACGCTGGAAGGCCCGCCGGAAAGGATGATGGCGGCAGGGTTCTTGGCCAGGAGCTGCTCGGTGGTGTAGGTATGCGGAACCACTTCCGAATACACATTCGCTTCCCGGACGCGGCGGGCAATCAGCTGCGCGTACTGGGCACCGTAGTCAACAACCAGCACCGGCTTCTGGGAAGTCTGGGATGCAGTGGGAGTAGTCACCGTCCTAGACTACTTTGCACGGTCACCCGCACGCACCTTAAGGGGCCCTGCTGTGACGCACGAAACGTCAACGGCAGCCTAGTAGCGGCTTGCCGCCTCCGGGTTGGCGGCGAGTTCGGCCTCCACCTCGGCGTGGAACTTCTTCTCCACGATGAAGGACAGGAAAGGGACCACCCCGCCGAGCGCCAGCAGGACCATCTTGGCGAACGGCCAGCGCATGAGCGTCCAGAGCCGGAAGTTGGACATGAGGTACACCACGTACATCCAGCCGTGAACAATCAGCACCGTCACCGATACGTTGACGCCGCCGAGCACACCCTTGGGCTCCGCGTCCGCAAACCCGAACCCGAACGGCTCGCCGGTCACTGCGTCCGTTCCGCCCGCGAACAGGTACTGGCCGAAGGCGTAGCGGGCCACCAGTTCCGAGCAGAGCAGCAGCAGCATGGCACCGGTGAGGTAGGCCATGACCTTGTAGAACTTCAGGGCAGAACGGATCTGCGCCTGCGTGCCGCCGAAACGTCGCTTCTTCGCCCCCGCGCCCGCTGAATTCGATGGCTGCGGCTGGATGGCAGGCTTGGGTTCAATCATGGCTGTACCTTTTGTTGGGTCTGGTCGTGATGGGTCTGTCCGCCTTGGGACTGTTCGTGCTGGTCATCAAGCTCGTCCTCAAGGCGCCGCTGGTGGTCGTCCTTGACCAGCCGCCACCAGATGAAGAGGGCGAAACCGGCGAAGACAATCCATTCCACGGAATAAAAAAGATTGAGCCAATTGATCTTTGCCGGCGGGGGCTGGGCGCCGATGCTGAGCGGCTCGAGGCCGCCGGCGGCGCCGGCAGCACCGACGTCGGACGTTCCGGAAAGCTCGGCAGTGGCGGAAACGAAAGCCGGGTAGCTGCTGACGTTCCAGACGTTGATCAGTTCCGCGACCGACACCGCGGAGGCCTGACCCGGTGCGGGGGCAATATTGGGCACCGGCGCCTCGGACGGCAGGAGCCGCCCGGTCAGCCGGATGGTGCCCGACGGCGGGGCGCCCGCTTCCGCGGGATCGGCAATCCATCCGCGCGCCACCGGTATCCAGGTTTTCGGGGACGCTGCCGTGCCCTTGAGCACCGGGGCGTCGGTGACGGCGAAGGCCGCAACCACCCAGTATCCGGTCTTGCCGCCCTTAAGTCGGCCCGGAACGAGGACCTGCTTGGCGGGATCATAGGTGCCGGTGGCGGTGACCATCTGGTCGGCCACCGAACCGCGGAAGAATTCGCCGGGTTTCAGCGTGCCGGTGAGGTCCTTGACTTCCTCGGTGGTCGGATTGACCGGCACCTCGGGCGTCGTGGACCTGCCGAACTGCCACTGGCTGAGCAGCACAAACACACCGGAAAGGACGATCGCAAAAACGAGGCCTGCGATCCACCGGGGCTTGAGGGCTGTTTTCCACACCCCTTAACCGTACTTCGTCCGCGTGTAGAACAACGAAACGGCTGGTGGTTCCACAGGTTTCAGTGGTCGAAGAAGACCAGGCTCGAGTTGATCAGTTCCGCGATCACTTCGGCGTCATACGCCCGGCGCAGGGACTCACGGAAGGATTCCTTGGACAAGGACCTGGCGAGGGTGGCCAGCACCTCGAGGTGGTCCGAGAAGGAGCTCGCGGGAGTGGCGATCAGGAGCACCACGGTTGCCGGGCCGTCGGCAGCGCCGAAGTCGAGGGCTTTCCCGTACTTGGTGATGCCCACGGCGATGGAGGTCCGTGACACAAATTCGCTGCGGGCGTGAGGCAGTCCCACTCCCCCGGGCAACCCGGTAGCCAGCTGGTGCTCCCGCGCGTTGACGTGCTTCAGGAAGCCGTCGAGGTCGGAGATGCGGCCGGCGTCGTACAGCTTGCGGGCAAGCTGCATCGATGCATCCAGTTTGTCCGTTGCGTCCATCTCCAGAATCACCATTTCCGGTGTGGTGAGCTCCGCATCGTAACGGTCCAGTGGTTCCGCCAAAGTGGTGTCCCTTCAGTGAGGCCGAGCGCCTCTTCCGCGGCGGATTGCGATCTCAGCGCAGCGGGACGATGTCCTCCACGCCCAGGCGAGCAGCGTCTGCGGACTCGTCGTCCGGCTGCTGCTGACTGAGCCTTTCGGCCTCCACCCGCGCCAGGTAATGCTTGATTTCGCTTTCCCGCTGCGCATCGCTCCAGCCAAGAATTTCTCCCATAAGCTTAGCGACTACCGGTACGGCCGACACACCGCGGTCCCACGATTCGATGGAAATGCGGGTTCGACGGGTCAGGACGTCGTGCACATGACGGGCGCCTTCGTGGGTTGCCGCGTAGACGGCCTCGGCCTGCAGGTAGTCGTCTGCCCCGGGCAGGGGCTCTGCAAGCTCAGGGTTCTCGCGGATAAGGGCCAGCACTTCGGACGTCATGGACCCGTAGCGGTTGAGCAGGTGCTCCACGCGGGCCACGTGCACGCCGCTCTCCTCCGCCGTCCGGTTGCGGCGGTTCCAGGCTGCTTTGAATCCGCTGGCGCCCAGGAGCGGGATTGTTTCCGTGCAGCTCGGGGGCACGCGTTCGTCCATGCTCCGGGTGGCTTCGTCCACGGCGTCCTTGGCCATGACCCGGTACGTGGTCCACTTGCCCCCGGCCACCACGACGAGCCCAGGCACCGGATGGGCCACCACGTGCTCGCGGGACAGCTTGGCGGTGGAGTCATTCTCCCCCGCCAGCAGCGGGCGGAGACCGGCGTACACGCCCTCGACGTCCTCCCGGGTAAGGGGCCTCTTGAGGACCTTGTTCACGTGTTCCAGCAGGTAGTCGATGTCCTTGCTGGATGCCGCCGGATGGGCCTTGTCCAGGTGCCAGTCAGTGTCAGTGGTTCCAATGATCCAGTGCCGGCCCCAGGGAATGACGAACAGTACGGACTTCTCGGTCCGCAAAATGAGGCCGACGGTTGATTGGAACCGGTCCCTGGGCACCACGAGGTGGATGCCTTTGGAGGCGCGGACCTTGAGCTGGCCGCGGTCCGTGACCATGGCCTGTGTCTCGTCCGTCCAGACCCCGGTGGCATTGATGACCTGCTTGGCCCTGATTTTGAAGGCGGACCCGTCCTCGTGGTTGACCACCTTGGCACCCACCACGCGTTCCCCCTCCCGGAGGAAATCCACCACCGCCATCTGGTTGACGGCGTGGGCCCCGTAGTGGGCGGCGGTACGGACGAGGTTGGCCACGTACTTGGCATCGTCCACCTGCCCGTCGTAGTACCGGATGGATCCAACGAAGGCATCGTCCTTCAGGCTGGGCGCCGCCCGCAGGGTGCCGCGCCGCGTCAGGTGCTTATGGAACGGAACCCCGCGCTTGTGGCCGCCGGAGATGGACATGAGGTCGTACAGCGCGATGCCCGCCCCGATGTAGGGCCGCTCAAAAAACGGCTTGTGCAGCGGATAGAGAAACGGGACCGGCCGCGCGAGGTGCGGCGCCAGCTCCGAGAGAAGCAGGCCGCGTTCCTGCAGCGCCTCCTTGACCAGCCCGAAGTCCAGCATCTCCAGGTAGCGGAGTCCGCCGTGGATGAGCTTGGAGGAACGGGAAGAGGTGCCGGCCGCCCAGTCGCTTGCTTCCACTATGCCGACACTCAGTCCCCTGGTGATGGCGTCGAGCGCAGCACCACAGCCCACGATTCCGCCGCCGACGATGAGGATGTCAAGCTCCTTGCCCGGCTCCGTGGTGGCCTTGAGCGCGGCGAGGGAGGCTTCCCTCGCCTCCGGTCCCAGGGCGCCCTTGGGCACGGCCGAACCACCAGCAAAACTGATCATGATACGCCTCCATCCTCATCGAACGTCGTAGTTCAAAGAGTACTTCTTACCTCTGCCGATGGGCAGGGCACGGGAGGAAGGCGGAAGCGTCAGTTGCCGGCGTACGGCGACACCACGACGTCGACCCGCTGGAACTCCTTAAGGTCCGAATAGCCGGTGGTGGCCATGGAGCGGCGCAGTGCGCCAATCAGGTTGGAGGTGCCGTTGGTGTGGTGGCCCGGCCCGAAGAGGACCTCCTTGAGCGGTCCCACCGTGCCGACGTTGACCCTGTCGCCGCGGGGGGACTCCAGGTGGTGGGCCTCCTGGCCCCAGTGCCAGCCCTTGCCCGGTGCCTCTTCCGCCCGGGCCAGCGCACTGCCAAGCATGACGGCGTCAGCGCCCATGGCGATCGCCTTGACGATGTCGCCCGAGGCGCCCATGCCGCCGTCGGCAATGACATGGGCGTACCGTCCGCCGGACTCGTCCATGTAGTCCCGGCGGGCGGCGGCGACGTCGGAAATGGCCGACGCCATGGGCGAATGGATGCCCAGCGCGCGGCGCGTGGTGGTGGTGGCCCCGCCGCCAAACCCGACCAGGACGCCGGCAGCGCCTGTCCGCATCAGGTGCAGTGCGGGGGTGTAGCCGGCAGCGCCGCCCACGATCACCGGCACGTCGAGTTCATAGATGAACTGCTTGAGGTTCAGCGGCTCGTGGTCTTTTGAGACATGCTCGGCGGACACGGTAGTTCCGCGGATGATAAAGATGTCGACGCCGGCAGCCACCACGGTTTTGTAGTGTTCCTGCGTGCGCTGGGGCGTCAGGGAGCCGGCCACTGTGACGCCGGCAGCCCGGATTTCGGCCAGCCGGGAGGTGATCAGCTCGGGCTGAATGGGTGCCTGGTAGAGCTCCTGCATCCTGCGGGTGACGGCGGGGCTGTTGGTTTCGTCTTCGAGGGCAGCGATCTGGTCCAGGACCGACTGGGGGTCCTCATAACGGGTCCAGAGGCCTTCCAGGTCAAGGACGCCGAGACCGCCGAGCCGCCCCAGCGAGATTGCCGTCGCCGGCGACATGGCGGAGTCCATCGGCGCCGCGATGACCGGCATGTCGAACTGGTAGGCATCGATCTGCCACGAGACGGAAACGTCCTTGGGGTCACGCGTGCGACGGTTGGGGACGATCGCGATGTCATCCAGGGAGTAGGCACGACGCCCACGCTTGCCACGGCCAATCTCAATCTCGTAAGTCACGTGACCACTTTACTTGACCCTGCAGGTAGTGACGGATGACGCCCGTCGAGGGCGAATCCAAGACAAAGAATAACCGACAATTCACACGCTTTTGACACATACTGTCAACCATTTACATGATGTGAAAATAGCTTTAGGTTTGCGCTCGGTTACCCGCTGGTAAGCGGAAAAGCCGCCTGTCACCCCACCCGACTTCGGGCTACCTCTGTGCCCGAAGCCGTCAGACTCCTTCATCTACGCTCAGCTGGGACTCGAACATCCTGAAGTAGCGGCCGCGCAGGGCCACGAGCTCCTTGTGGGTTCCCTGTTCCACGATCCGGCCGTCCTCCAGCATGTAGACGACGTCCGCCTTCTCGATGGTGGCCAGCCGGTGGCTGATGGCGATGATGGTGCTGCTGCGGTCGGCGAAGAGCCGGGTGAAGATGCGGTGTTCGGCAAGGGCGTCGATGGCCGACGTGGGCTCGTCCATCACCATGAAGGATGCGTTCCGGTAGAAGTTCCGGGCCATGGCCAGCCGCTGCCACTGGCCGCCGGAGAGGCCGCTGCCCTTCCGTCCCCGCGGATCCTCCATCCAGTTGCTGACGTGGTTGTCCAGGCCGTTGGGAAGCCGGTTGATGAAGTCCAGCGCTTCGGCGTCCCCCGCAGCCCGGCTGATCCTGCGGTCGTCGCGGGCCGAATCGACGTCTCCGAAGAAGATGTTTTCCGCCGCCGTGGCGAACTCGTATTTCAGGAATTCCTGGCTGAGCACTGCCAGGTGGCGGTGCCAGGAGGTGACGTCGACCGCGGCGAGGTCGACGCCGTCGAGCAGTACCTGCCCCGAATCGGGGCGGTAGAGTCCGGCGAGGATGCGGATCAGGGTGGACTTGCCCGCGCCGTTCTCCCCCACGATGGCCACGTGCTGCCCCTCCCGGATGGTCATCGAGATGCCCTTGATAACTTCGAGGTCGCTTCCGGTGTAGGTGAACCGGAGATCGCGCAGTTCAACCATTTTCGGTGCGGACAGCACCGGCGGCGAATGGTCGGAGTGCACCGGCAGCGCCATGAACAGTTCGTAGTCCTTGAGGTTGGCGAGGTCCTCGTCGATGGAGCTCAGGGAGGACACGAGGTTGTTGGCGGTCGACAGCGCACGGCTGACGATCTGCTGCACATACAGGAACTGGCCCACGGGCTGGGCGCGCGCGATGATCTGGCCCACCACCCAGATCAGGGACACAACTTCCGCACCGTACTGCAGGGCGTCCGCTGCGAGCTGCTTGGGGATGTAGCGCTTCTGGAAGTCGAGCCTGCGGCGCTCGTCCGCGTCGCGCAGACGCGAGCGGAGGCCCATGAGGTAGCCCACGATCCCGTACAGGCGCATTTCGGCGATGTGCTGCGGGCGCAGGAGGTTGGTCTCGATCATCCGGCGCTGCCGGCGGGAGTCCACCTGGGTATTCCAGTGCGCAATCTGTTCACGGGAGAGTTTAAACTGCAGGTACACGCTGGGCACGATGGCGACCAGGACGATCACGGCGATCCACCAGCTGACCAGCAGGAGGGCACCAATGGCCAGGAGCACGGAGACCAGCTGCGTGAAGATTGCGGCAATCCGGTCCAGCACCCTGGCATAGGAATCGGAGAACCTCTTGGCCCGGTCGTAGAGGTCCACCGTTTCTTTGTCGTCGTACCGCCAGAATTCCAGGGCGAGGAACCGCTCGTACATGAGGTCACCCACGATGGCGCCCACCTTGAAGCTCATGAGCTGCTGGATGTAGCGGTCCACGCTGCTGAAGCCGCCCCAGAAGAGTCCCAGTGCGGCGGTGACAATGACGTAGACGATCGCCTGCTGGCCCGCCGCGGTATCCCCGGAGTAGGCCGCCGCCAATGCCGTGGTGGTCAATGCCGCGAAGTAGGTGGTTACGAGGGGCAGCAGCGCCGAGATCAGCGAGCCCGCGACCTTCATGACCACGGCCGCCGGCGAGGCCCGGAAACTGACCCGCAGCACCTGCGCCACGGCGCGGGCATAGGGCCTTAGCGCGAGCTTGCGCCGGGGCTGGCGGGCGGGGAGGAGCTCGGACATAGCTTCAGCCTAGTCCGGCAGAGCTCCGCCGGTTGAGCTGGGGGCCCAACCGGCGGCGGTAGGTCAGCGGGAACCGTAGTTGGGCGCCTCGACCGTCATCTGGATGTCGTGCGGGTGGGATTCCTTCAGGCCGGCCGGGGTGATCCGCACGAACTTGCCGCGGGACTTCAGCTCGGGAATGGTCGGGGAGCCCACGTAGAACATGGTCTGGCGGAGGCCGCCCACAAGCTGGTAGGCCACGGAAGCCAGCGGGCCGCGGTAGGCCACGCGGCCTTCGATGCCCTCCGGGATGAGCTTGTCGTCACCGGAAACATCGGCCTGGAAGTAGCGGTCCTTGGAATAGGACGTGTTCTTGCCGCGCGACTGCATTGCGCCCAGGGAGCCCATGCCGCGGTAGCTCTTGAACTGCTTGCCGTTGACGAAGATCAGCTCGCCCGGGGACTCGTCGCAGCCGGCCAGCAGCGAGCCGAGCATCACCGTGTCGGCGCCGGCGACCAGCGCCTTGCCGATGTCGCCCGAGTACTGGAGGCCGCCGTCGGCGATCAGCGGAACGCCGGCCGGGATGGCTGCCTTGGCGGACTCGTAGATGGCGGTGATCTGGGGAACGCCCACGCCGGCCACCACGCGGGTGGTGCAGATGGAGCCCGGGCCCACGCCCACCTTGATGCCGTCTGCGCCGGCGTCGATGAGGGCCTGCGCGCCTTCACGGGTGGCCGCCTGGCCGCCAATGATGTCCACGTGCGCGGCCACGGGGTCCGACTTCAGGCGGCGGATCATGTCCAGCACGCCTTGGGAGTGCCCGTTGGCGGTGTCCACGAAGAGGGCGTCCACGCCCGCGTCCACGAGCTTCATGGCGCGTTCCCAGCCGTCACCGAAGAAGCCGATGGCGGCGCCGACGCGAAGCCGGCCTTCGTCGTCCTTCGTGGCGAGCGGGTACTGCTCGGCCTTGGTGAAGTCCTTGGTGGTGATGAGCCCCCTGAGCCGGCCCTGCTCGTCCACGAGCGGCAGCTTCTCGATCTTGTTGGTGGCCAGCTTGTGCGAGGCCTCGTCGCGGCTGATTCCGACGTGGCCGGTGACCAGCGGCATCTTGGTCATGACGTCGCTGACCAGGCGGATCGGGAAGTCCGATTCCGGCACGAAGCGGGTGTCGCGGTTGGTGACAATGCCGAGGAGGCGGTTGCCGTCGTCGACCACCGGAAGCCCGGAAACCCGGTACTGCGCACACAGCTCGTCGAGTTCCTCCAGCGTGGCCTCGGGGCGGATGGTCAGCGGGTTGGTGATCATCCCGGACTCGCTGCGCTTCACGCGGTCCACCTGGTCGGCCTGGTCATCGATGGAGAGGTTGCGGTGCACCACGCCGAGGCCGCCCTGGCGTGCCATGGCGATGGCCATCCGGGATTCCGTGACGGTGTCCATCGCGGCGGACAGCAGCGGGGTCTGGACCGTGATCCGCTTGGAGATCCGGGAGGAGGTGTCGGCGTCGGACGGGATGACGTCCGTGTGGCCGGGAAGCAGCAGGACGTCGTCATACGTCAGGCCAATGAAGCCGAAGGGGTTGTGTTCGGGCTGGGTCATGAGTGCGCCTCTTACCTTGGTTATGGGTTCACGGGTAGGGGTTGCAGCTAATGACCAGCCCGTCATTACGGGACTGGCCTGTGCAGAAGTGTTGAATAAATTCTAGAACCTCGGCGGCGATCCCCATATTCCGGGACGGCATTGTGAGCAATGGCACTCGGCGGCGGCGGCCGCCGGTGCCACAGTGCCGCTATCTCCAGCCGGTGGTGGCGAGCAGCCGCTTTTCAAACATGGGAATCATTGACTGCACGTACGTTTTAGTGAGGTGGTTGTCGTCCTTGTAGACGTACACGTTGCCGACGACGGCCGGGCAGATGCCGTCGGCGCAGATGAAGTCGCTCATGTCCATCAGGTGCAGGCCCTTCACCTTGCCGCGGTAGGCGTCCAGCGGCGATGACGCGGCGAGCGACTCGCCCAGCGGGGCGTTGCACTCTGGCGCCTCGGCACCGTACTTCTGCACGCATTCGGGCATGTTGACGGCGAAACGGGGGTTGTCGCGGATGCCCACCACGTCCATGCCGGCGTCCGTGAAAGGCTTGATGCCGGCCAGGTATCCCGGCACTTCGGTTTCGAAGGGCGCTTCCTTGTGGGTCAGGGAGGCCACGGTGAACACGGCATCCGGCTTGTGTTCCATCACGTAGGCAGCGCTGGCCTTGTTGAAGGCGTTGCACTCGGCGTCACGGTCGGGCGTTTCGGCTCCGAAGCGGCAGTTGCCTTTCAGGAGGGTAACGACCTCCCAGCCGTGCTCCTTGGCGATGGGTCCCAGCGCGGCCATGTACTGCTGGGCGTGCGAATCACCCAGCACGACGATCCGTTTCTTCACCACGTCCGGCCTGCTGTTCTGCAGGCATCCCGCCAGCAGCGGATCGCTGGGAACATTCTGGTCCGTGCACAGGCCGTCGATGTCCGCCCATTCGTTCTTCATGGCCGCGGGCGCCGGAATGACGGTGGCTTCCGGCGTGGGCTTGCCGGCGTTTTCCGGTGCCAGCGCCGCAGCGCCGGGGGTCAGTTCGCGGGGCTGGGCGGCGGCGGCCGCCTCGTCCGCCGTCAGCCTCGTCTGC
The DNA here is from genome assembly GCF_918698095.1 of Arthrobacter sp. Bi83. Taxonomy (GTDB): domain Bacteria; phylum Actinomycetota; class Actinomycetes; order Actinomycetales; family Micrococcaceae; genus Arthrobacter. The sequence continues at coordinate 15,529 of NZ_CAKKLY010000018.1, read as the reverse complement.
CAGAGGGCCACCGGTCCGGCCAGCAGGGCACCGCAGGCAACGATGACGACGGCGGTGCGCCAGGCCCGCAGTTGCGGCCAGTGCCATTCCCGCAGCGGCTTTTCCACGAAACGGGTAGTCAGCACAGCCAGCACAACGGAGGCGCCGACGACGGCGAGGCCCTGGACGAGGTTGGGCTTTTCGATGCCGGTGCCGGCCAGGGCAAGTACCAGGACGGGCCAGTGCCAGAGGTACAGGGCGTAGGAGTTGTCCCCGAGGGCAACGAGGGGCTTTGAGCTCAGGACCCGGTCCACGCCAAACCGGCTGCCGCTCTGGCCGGCCACGATGATGGCAGCGGCGGACAGGGTGGGCCACAGCGCGATGAAGCCCGGAAAGGACCTGTCCACCGTCAGGATCAGGCCGCAGGAGATCATCCCCACGAGACCGCCCCAGCCAAGCACGACGCGGAGGATCTTTCCGGGTTTCAGGTAGGGCAGGGACAGAGCCAGCAGGGAGCCCAGCGCGAACTCCCAGAGCCTGGTCCTCGTGTCGAAGTAGGCGTAGGCCTGGTTTGTGGCTGTCTGGTCGATCGAGAAGATGAGGGAGGCAATGAAGATGCCGGTGAAAGCCACCAGCACGACGAGCCGGTAGCTGACGTTCCGCCGGCTCTTGAGGAGCCGCCACACGAGGGCGGAGGCGGCGAAGATGAGCGGCCACAGGATGAACACCTGGCCCTGGATGGACAGGGACCAGAAGTGCTGCAGCGGGCTGGCGCCTGCGTGGTTCTGGGCGTAGTAGTCCACCGCGGTATCCGCCAGCAGCCAGTTCTGCCGGTACAGCAGGGACGCCCAAGCTTCATTGAGGACGTCGGGCCAGCGGCTCTGCGGGATGACCAGCCAAGTGCCCGCAAGGACGCCGAGGATCACCACGACGGCGGCGGGAATCAAACGCTTAAAGAGGTGCAGCCAGTGGCTCACCAGCCGCAGCGGTTTGCCGCTTTCCACTTTTCGCACGAAGGACAGCGTGAGCAGGAAGGCGGAGATCAGCAGGAAGATGTCCACGCCGCCGGAGACACGTCCAAGCCAGACATGGTAGGTGACCACCATGAGCACGGCGAGGGCTCGGAGCCCCTGGACCTCGGGGCGGTAGCCCGGTTTTGCCTTGACCTGGGCAGCCCTCGGCAGCTGGCCCGAATCCTGGCCCTGCTGGTCCGTCGTTCTCGCTACTGACACAAACAACCCCTCAAAGCCGCGGCACAAAACATCCATGTTACCGTTTCGTGATCTTCTGGGCCAAACGACGGCCCCGGCGTGGCTAGTCTTGCAGCAGGCGAAAGGAGTGCGCGGTGATCGTACAGATGCGTGTTTGCGTGCCGGCCGGGCTGTCGAAGCTCGTGGCCGACAGTTGCAGGCAGCAGCCCGGTGCGGCCGAAGTTGCCCTGCACCGCGGCGCCTCCTTGCTCCCGCCCGGGGATGTCATCGTGGTCCACATTGCAAGGGAGGCGGTCGAGGAGCTGATGGAGAAACTCCAGGCCCTGAATGTCCAGGAAGCAGGGTCCATCGCTGTTTCAACCCCGGAACTGGTCCTTTCGGACCGGGCAGACAAGGCCGAGGAAACCGCCCCCGGCGAAGGCGCCGATTCCGTGGTCTGGGACGAAGTCGCCAGACAGACCGGCGAAGACTCCCGGCTCAGCTGGAGCTATCTTGCGTTTCTGGTGCTCGCCACGCTGCTCGCGGCGATTGGTATTGTGACGGACTCCACCATCGCGATTGTGGGCGCTATGGCCGTGGGGCCGGAGTTCGGCCCGCTTGCCGCCCTGGCCGTTGCACTGGTCCGGCGCAAGTGGCGGCTGGGCCGGCGGGCTGCCCTTGCCCTGGCCGTCGGGTTCCCGGCGGCCATGCTCACCACGGCTCTGGTCACGTGGCTGGCCCTGCCTCTCGGGCTGTTTTCCCGGGATGCTCTGGACAACGCTTCGGCCGCCGAGTTCATCTATCATCCGGGGCCGTTCTCCCTGATCGTGGCAGTACTTGCGGGCGCGGCCGGAATGCTGTCGGTGATCAGCCGGCGTTCAGCCGCCTTAATCGGCGTCTTCATTTCAGTCACAACGGTTCCGGCCGCAGGGTATGTTGCCGTCGCCCTCGTCCTCGGTGAATTCCCCAAGGCGGCGGGCTCTGCCCTGCAGCTCCTGGTAAACCTGGGCGGCATCGTGGCAGCCGCCGTCGCCGTCCTGTATTTCTACCGCCTGGCCACGAAGCGGCTGCCCGACGGCACGGCGGCACGGCTGCGGCGCCAGGCCCTGCGGTCACAACGCTAGGCACGATCCGATCGTCAGCCTGCGTCGAGGGCAGCGTTCACGAGCTTGGCCAGTTCGGGTGCGGACGCGGCAGTGACCGCTCCGACGGGACCGGTTTTCGCCACCGTGGCAGCCAGGGTTCCCTTGATTCCGGTGACGGTGACCAAGGCCTGTTTCTGTCCGTTGGGAAGGGTCTGGATGGTCAGAGCGCTGGTGGACTTATCGACCTTCACAGCCGCCTCAAGCGGCTTCATGTCACTGGTGATTTTCTGCCCCTTCAATTCGATCGTGAACTTGGAGCACTCTTGGAGCGCCACCGCGCTCTTCTCAAACTGCGTCGTCATCACCGCAGGGTCCTTGACAGCGAAAACGGTCACGACCGTTGCCGTTTTGGCCTTCGCTGCCAGGCTTGCGCCTGCCGCGTAGGTGCTGCCGTCGGGTACCTGGCTGTTGTTGTCGGCCAGCACGCCGCAAACCTTTGGGGTGATGACCGCGGTTTTGAGCAGTTCCCGGGCTGCTATCAGCCGCTGATCGATTTGCGCTGCCGGGACAACAGTCAGGGGCTGCCCCTGAGCATCCTTGAGCCCGGCGACGATTGAGGTGAGTTCGTCGTTGGTGTAGGCCTTGGCCGCCGGAGTCAGGGCCGGGCCTGACGAGGACGTGTTCGCGGGCGGTGCGGAGGTGCCTGCCTGGTTGGAGCCGCCGCAGCCACTCAGGCTTATCGCGGCTGCCATGACGAGCGCGGATGTGGTGATCGATTCCTCAATTCGCCCCGGCCGGCGCGATTGATCAGAGCCTACAACTCCGGGCAAGACTGCACTAGGGCTGGGTTCTCCTGAACCGTGACTGTGAAGCTTCCGTCCGAGCGCGTCCCCAGGTCGGCGAAAGGGGGTTGTCGATGGTGCAATGTTCGCCATCGACAAGGGCCGGCCCAGCTGCTGCTGGACCGGCCCTTTCTTGGCACTACCGCGGTGAGCGGGACCGCTGTTCGCGGGGCTGCAGCCTAGTGGCTGTGGCCTGCGTGCTGGTCTTCGTCGGCCGGCTTCTCCACCACGAGGGTCTCGGTGGTGAGAACCAGCGCGGCAATGGAAGCCGCGTTGCGCAGGGCTGCACGGGTGACCTTGACGGGGTCGATGACGCCCGCCGCGATCAGGTCCTCGTACTCGCCGGACTTGGCGTTGAAGCCGTTGTTGTTCTCCAGCTCGGCAACCTTGGCCGTGACGACGTATCCGTCGAAACCGGCGTTCTGGGCAATCCAGCGCAGCGGCTGGACCAGTGCGCGGCGGACGATGCCCACAGCTGCAGCTGCGTCGCCCTGGAGGGCCGTAACAGACGGGTCCTCATCGAGTGCCTTCAGTGCGTGGATGAGAGCCGAACCGCCGCCCGCCACGATGCCTTCTTCGAGGGCAGCGCGGGTGGAGGACACTGCGTCCTCGATGCGGTGCTTCTTCTCCTTCAGCTCGACCTCGGTGGCTGCGCCGACCTTGATCACGCCGATGCCGCCGGAAAGCTTGGCCAGGCGTTCCTGGAGCTTTTCCCGGTCCCAGTCGGAGTCGGTGCGGGTCAGCTCGGCGCGCAGCTGGGCAACGCGTGCTGCAACATCCTCGGCGGAGCCGGCACCGTCAACGATGGTGGTGTTGTCCTTGGTGACCGTGATGCGCCGGGCGGTACCCAGCACCTCGAGGCCGACGGAATCCAGGCTCAGGCCCAGTTCCTGGGAGACAACCTGCGCACCGGTGAGCGTGGCGATGTCCTGCAGCATGGCCTTGCGGCGGTCACCGAAGCCCGGTGCCTTGACGGCAACGACGTTCAGGGTGCCGCGGATGCGGTTGACGATCAGCGTGGAGAGGGCCTCGCCGTCGATGTCCTCAGCAATGATGAACAGCGGCTTGGAGCTCTCCAGCGCCTTTTCCAGCAGCGGCAGGAATTCCTGGACGGCGGAGATCTTGCCCTGGTTGATGAGGATGAGGGCGTCCTCGAGGACGGCTTCCTGGCGTTCAGCGTCGGTGACGAAGTACGGGGACAGGTAGCCCTTGTCGAACTGCATGCCCTCGGTGAGGACCAGCTCGGTCTGCGTGGTGGAGGACTCCTCGATGGTGATCACACCATCCTTGCCGACCTTGCCGAATGCCTCGGCCAGGAGCTCGCCGATCTCGTCGCTCTGGGCGGAGATGGCTGCCACGCTGGCAACCTGGGTGCCTTCAACAGGACGGGCGTTCTCGAGGAGGCGTGCGGCAACGGCTTCAACCGCGACCTCGATGCCGCGCTTGATCTGGCCCGGCGCGGCGCCGGCAGCAACGTTGCGCAGGCCTTCCTTGACCAGGGCCTGTGCCAGCACGGTGGCGGTGGTGGTTCCGTCGCCGGCGACGTCGTTGGTCTTGGTGGCTACTTCCTTGGCCAGCTGCGCGCCAAGGTTTTCGTACGGGTCATCCAGCTCGATTTCCCGGGCGATGGTCACGCCGTCATTGGTGATCGTGGGGGCGCCCCACTTCTTGTCCAGCACGACGTTGCGGCCGCGGGGACCAAGTGTCACCTTGACCGTGTTGGCGAGCTTGTCGATGCCGGCTTCAAGCGACCGGCGGGCAGCGTCGTTAAACGCAAGCTGCTTTGCCATGGTTTTGTCCTTTCAAGACAGAAACCCCGTGCTGCCGATCGGTCAGACCAGATCAGCGGCACGGGGATTCAAAGAGTTACTTTACGACGATCGCCAGAACGTCGCGGGCAGACAGCACGAGGTACTCTTCGCCGCCGGTCTTGACTTCAGTTCCGCCGTACTTGGAGTAGATAACGACGTCGCCGATGGCTACGTCGACCGGAACGCGGTTGCCGTTGTCGTCAAAGCGGCCGGGGCCTACTGCAACAACTTCGCCTTCCTGCGGCTTTTCCTGTGCGGAGTCCGGGATGACCAGGCCGGAAGCCGTGGTCTGCTCGGCTTCGAGCGGGCGGACAACAATACGATCCTCAAGAGGCTTAATAGAGACCGACACTCGGACCTCTCCTTTTCGTCAGCAAATTCATGGACAGTAAAACTGTTGCGCCTTGGCGGCAGACCGTCGTCGCGGTGCCGGCAGCAGCCAGGCTGGCAGTTCTTCATGTGTTAGCACCCTCCTAGGGAGAGTGCTAATGACGACTCTATGTAAGTGGTTAGCACTCGGTCAAGGTGAGTGCCAGAATTTCGTCCGCGGTGAACAGCCGGTGCGCTGCCGTCAGCGGTCGGTGAGGGCGTCGAACCCCACGTCTTCGCCGCCGTCGTCGTCGCCGTCCGGCGCGTTCTTGCGCTGGCGGACGAGAATGACGGCGGAGGCGGCGGCCGTGAGCGCCGAGACGATGAGGATGACAACGCCGCCGATGCGGACCCCCGAGTACAGCTCCCGGATCTGGCGCGCCTCGTCGGTCGCGTCGTTGATGTCCTTGCCGCCCACCGAATAGACGGTGGCGTTGAAGGAGTCCAGCAGGAAGATGATCACCAGGAGCACGAGGCAGACGACGGCGACGGCGGCGCCGGCGATCAGCGCGGTGCGCGCGTACCGGGCCAGATGCGAAAACCGGGCCAGGCCGGTGCGGCTGCGGTCAGGCTGATCGGGGCTGGGCGTTGCGCTTGGTTCCATTCAGACCACCCTATCGGCAAGCGGCCGGCGGGCACTCCACTAGGCTTGATTGCATGTCTGACGCACCGCAGGACCAGATCGCACAGCTCCTCACCGAAGAAGGATGGCAGCTGCTGGCCTCGCTGGGTCCGTACCGCGAGGACCAGTCCTTTGCGCTCAACTCAAGCCTCCGCAAGGCGGGGCACTCCCCCGACCTCGTGTCCGCAGTACTCACCCAGTCCCGGCTGCGGACCAGGGCGGAAGGAAAGTTTGGCGAGTTCGCCCGCCAGATGCTGTTCACGCAGGCGGGCCTCGAGCAGGCCACCCGGCTCAACGTGGCGGCCAGGCATGCCCAGCGCTTCGCCCAGGCGGGCGTGCGGCACGTTGCCGATCTCGGCTGCGGCCTGGGCGCGGATTCCATGGCGCTGGCGTCGCTGGACATCGCCGTGACTGCCGTGGAGGTCGATGAGACCACCGCCGCGTGCGCCACCATCAACCTCATCCCGTTTCCGCACGCCACGGTGGTGCATTCGGACGCGACGTCGGTTTCCCTCGGTGACGCGGACGGCGTCTGGCTGGATCCGGCGCGGCGCACTACATCCACATCCGGGACTAAGAGGATCTGGGACCCTGAGGCCTTTTCGCCTCCGCTGTCCTTCGTCGAGTCGCTCGCCGCATCAGGGCTCGCAGTGGGTGTCAAGATGGGCCCCGGCATGCCGCACGACTCCGTGCCGGCCGGCTGCGAGGCGCAGTGGGTCTCGGTGGGCGGCGACGTCACCGAGGTCTCGCTCTGGTTCAATGCGGTGGCCCGGGCCGGGGTGCGGCGGGCGGCGCTGCTGCTCGGACCGCAGGGGGCGGCGGAACTCACCAGCGCGGAGGATTTCGGCGGCGGCCCGGCGGCTCCTGTGGGGCCCGTGGAGGGCTATCTCTACGAACCTGACGGCGCCGTGATCCGCGCCGGCCTCGTGGCGGACCTGGCCCTGCAGCTGGGCGGACACCTCGTGGATGAACATATTGCCTACATTTGTGCCCCGGCTCTGGTGGACACCCCCTTCGCCCGCGCCTACAAAGTCCTGGAGGTCATGCCGTACAGCGTGAAGGGACTCAAAGCCTGGGTGAAGCAGAACGGCATCGGCGTGCTGGACATCAAGAAGCGCGGCACGTCCGTCACTCCGGAGGAGCTCCGGAAGCAGCTCCTCCCGGCGGGGAAGGGCAGCGGGAAAAAAGCAGGAAAAAAGACGGCCACCCTGGTCCTCACCAGGATCGGTGAGGACCGAGTGACCGTCTCCGTGGAGCCGGTCCAGCCGGGCTAAGCCCTTCCAGGGCCCTACCAAGCGTTCGCTACTGCGCGCGCACGAACGCTTCGGCGTCCCGCACCTGCTCGTCGGTGGGGCGGATGCCGGTATACAGCACGAACTGTTCCAGCGCCTGGATGGTGGCCACTTCCGCGCCGGTGATGACCTGTTTGCCGGCCGCCCGCGCCGCCTTGATAAGAGGCGTCTCTGCCGGCAGGGCCACGACATCGAACACCACCTTGGCGGCCTCGACGGCTTCGACGGGGAAGGACAGCGAGCCGGCCTCAGGGCCACCGGCCATGCCGACCGGCGTGACGTTGATGACCAGGTCCGCCGTGGCGCCGCCGAGCTCGGCGCTCCACTGGAATCCGTAGAGACCGGCGAGCGCCCGGCCGGCGGTCTCGTTCCGGGCGATGATGGTGACGTCCTTGAAGCCGGCGTCCCGCAGTGCCGCCGCGGTGGCCTTGGCCATTCCGCCGGCGCCCTTGAGCAGCACCGAGGATTCCGCGGGCACCGCGTTGCGTTCCAGCAGCTGCTCGATCGCGGTGTAGTCGGTGTTGTAGGCGGTGAGGCGGCCGCCGTCGTTGACGATGGTGTTCACCGAATCGATGGCCTTGGCTGACGGGTCCATGGCGTCGACGAGGGCGATCACGTCTTCCTTGTACGGCATGGAGACGGCGCAGCCCCGGATGCCGAGGCCGCGGACGCCCGCGATCGCCTGGGCCAGGTCGGTGGGCGCGAACGCTTTGTAGATCCAGTTCAGTCCGAGCTGGTCGTACAGGTAGTTATGGAAGCGGGTCCCGTTGTTGCTCGGCCGGGCCGAGAGCGAGATGCACAGGGTCATGTCTTTATTCAGAATCGGCACCCCTCCATTAAACGGGCATGCTGCCGGCTGCCACCCCCGGCAGGCCGGACGGCTCGCGGAATCTCTGGTTTGTGACGCTCGGCGGCACTTTCGAGACGGCGGCCTTTCGGGACGGCGGGCGTCAGGGACAGCCGGAACCCTGGCGGTAAGGTCCGACGGCGGCCGGCAGCTTGCCGGGGGCCGTCGCCTTGCCGGCCAGCACCGCCAGCAGGGCCCGGAAGGCGCCGGGCGTCCGGCCGTACAGTGCCACTTTGGTGGGTGCGGAAGACCCGGCCAGCGGCCACGGCGCGTCGAGTGCCACGGCGATGTCTCCGCCCGCAGGAACGCCGCCGTATCCGATCAGGGTGACCAGCGGTCCTGCACCCAGCGCGATGCCCGCGTCCCTGGCAGCAGCGGCAAAGAGCGCCCTGTCCGGAGCCGTCCCGCCCGTCACCCGCAGCCGGCCAGGAACCAGCGGACCCCGGCATTGCCCCGCGAGGACCGTGACGGCCCGGGCGGACACTCTTGCCGACACGCTCCCGGCGCTGCCCGGAAGAGCGTTGAGCTGCGCTGGCTTCGTCCGTCCGCGCCAGATCATCATGGTGACCACGCGGCGGACCGCTTCGTCCAGGCGTGCTGCCGACAGCTTGCCGGCAGCAACAGCAGTGACGATCGCCGCGTGGGCCGCATTGACGTCGGCGGGCATCAGCAGCAGGTCAGCGCCTGCGGCGAGTGCAGCCGGGGCTGCCGAGCCGCGCGGGTACCGCGCGCTCACGGCCCCCATGTTCAGGGCGTCCGTGACGGCCACTCCCTTGAACCCCATGGCCCGCAGCGCGGCATAACTGGCCGGCGAGAGCGACGACGGGACGCCCGGTTCGAGGGCCGGCACAGCAATGTGTCCGGCCATGATCATTGGGGACCCGGCGGCCACGGCCGCCTGGAAGGGCTTCCAGTCCCTGGCCTTCAGCTGCGCGACCGTGGCCTTCTGGACGGGCAGGTCCTTGTGTGAGTCCACCGTCACGGAACCGTGCCCCGGAAAATGCTTGACTGCGGACAGCACGCCGGCTGCCAGCATGCCGCGCGAGAACCCGACGCTCAGGTTTCCTGCGGCACGGGGATCGGCGGACATGGAGCGGGCGCCGATGGTGGGGTCAGCCGGGCCGATGGTGACATCGGCGTCCGGCGCGAAGTCAACGGTGAAGCCGAGCGTTGCGAGTTCCGCCGCTAGCCCCTTGCCGGCTTCTGTTGCCAGCGGCACGCTGCCGGCTGCGCCGTAGCTCATGGGCGACGGCCAGCCGGTGAGCGGGGCACCCAGCCGGGCCACCAGTCCCCCTTCCTGGTCCACGCCGATCAGTCCGGGCCACGTCCGGCCGCCGGATCGGGAAGCGGCGCCCAGCCGCCCGGTGGCGGCCGTCATGCTCCTGACGTCGACGAGTCCGTCGCCCGCCCGGGGCACGTTGTCGCCCATGATCATGGAGCCTGCCAGGTGAAGCCTTTCAACCGTGGCGGCCTGTGCCTCGTGGTTGAGGCCGGCATAGAACGGCAGGAGCACCTGCCCGGCCTTCTCGCTCAGCGTCATGCTGGCCACCGCCGCGGCCGCCGCCGCCTCGTCGCGCTGCTGCGGTCCCCAGCCCAGCGGCGCCGTTCCCTTGCCGGGCGCCCTCGGCGGGGTTGCCGCGGGCGGCGGCGCCGCCGTCGTCGGCTGTTGTCCTGAACCGGACGATGCGGGCGAACCGGAACCGAGTGGACTCGGCACCGGTGCCGCGTCGGACGACGACGGCGGCGTCGGCTGCGGCGTGCAGGCCACCGCCCCGAGCAGCAACGCGAGGGCGGCCGCGGTCAGGACGGGTTTGTTTTTGGCGGGGTTGGCGGAAGCAGTCATGTGAAGACTCTCACGCGCTCTCTGTAGCCAAGCCATCATCTTGATGCTACCCCTGCACTAGACTTGGAAGACCGTTCCCCTGCCAACCGTTCTGCCAGAAACGGCCAGTAAACGGGACAGCAGACAGCGAGAGGAACACATGAAGATTGATTTCGCTTCATCCAGGCAATCAACTCTTGGTGTGGAATGGGAGCTCGCACTCGTTGATGCGCAGACCGGCGAACTTGCCTCCGTGGCAAACGAGGTGCTGCGTGGAGTCTCTGCCAGGCACCCCGAGCTGAACGAAGACGACGAACACCCGCACATCAAGCAGGAACTGCTGCTGAACACGGTGGAGCTTGTCACCGGGATCTGCGAGACTGCCGCCGAAGCCAAGGAGGACCTGAGCCGGTCCCTTGCCGCCGTCCGCGAAGTCACGGATCCCATGGGCGTGGAGGTCTTCTCCGCCGGCAGCCACCCGTTCAGCCCGCCCCAGCTGCAGCCGGTCACGGACAAAGCCAGGTACGCCAAACTGATCGACCGCACCCAGTGGTGGGGCCGGCAAATGGTGATCTACGGCGTCCACGTCCATGTGGGGCTGGACCGGCGGGACAAGGTGCTCCCTGTGCTGGACGGGCTGGTCAACTACTTCCCGCATTTCCAGTCGCTGTCCGCCTCCAGCCCGTTCTGGGGCGGCGAGGACACCGGCTATGCGTCCCAGCGCGCCCTCATGTTCCAGCAGTTGCCGACCGCCGGACTGCCCTTCCAGTTCCCCAGCTGGGAAGAATACGAGTCCTACGTCCAGGACATGTTCACCACCGGCGTGATCGACACGCTCTCGGAGATCCGCTGGGACATCCGGCCCGTGCCCAACCTGGGCACCGTCGAGATGCGCATCTGCGACGGACTGGCCACGCTGGAGGAAGTGGGCGCCGTCGCCGCCCTGACGCAATGCCTGGTCCACGAGTTCTCCACCACCCTGGACAATGGCGGGACCATACCTACTATGCCGCCGTGGCATGTGCAGGAAAACAAATGGCGCGCCGCCCGGTACGGGATGGAAGCCATCATCATCCTGGACGCCCAGGGCAACGAGCAGCTCGTCACCGAGCACCTGCTCGACACCCTCAACCGCCTCGAACCCATCGCCGCGAAGCTGGGCTGCCCGGACGAACTGGCCGACGTCGAGAAGATCATCAGCCGCGGTGCCGGCTACCAGCGCCAGCGCCGGGTTGCGGCCGAAAGCGGCGGTAACCTGCAGGCTGTGGTGCTGGACCTGGTAAAGCAGATGCGGAACGGCCCCACCGCGTAGGACCACTTGGAGCTTTTCGTGTCCGGCCTGGACGGGCCTAGGCGGCAGCCGTCCCGGCCAGTTCCACTGCCGGCGCGGACACGGTGGTCACCGGCATCGAGGAATCCGGGGCGAAGGCGATGCCGCTCGGCTCGCTGCCTGCCATGACCAACTGGGCTCCCAGGGCGGCCACCATCGCCCCGTTGTCCGTGCAAAGATCCAGCGGCGGAACATGCAGCCTGATGCCGGCGGCGGAGCAGCGCTGCTCAGTGAGCTGGCGCAGCCGCGAGTTGGCCGCCACGCCGCCGCCCAGCAGGACGTTGGTGATGCCGTGCTCCCGGCACGCGAGGACCGCCTTGGACGTGATGACGTCCACCACGGCTTCCTGGAAGGCCGTTGCTATGTCCGCCACGGGGACCGTCTCACCCTTGGCTTCGAACTGCTCCACGCAGCGGGCCACCGCGGTCTTCAGGCCGCTGAAGGACCAGTCGTAGCGGTGCCGGCCGGGCTCCTCGGCTGTACCCATGTATTTGGGTTGCGTGAGTCCCCGCGGGAAGCGGATGGCCTTGGCGTTTCCCTCGCGGGCGAGCCGGTCGATGGCGGGACCGCCGGGATAGCCCAGGCCCAGGATCCGCGCCACTTTGTCGTAGGCCTCGCCGGCGGCGTCGTCGATGGTGGAGCCGAGCAGTTCAACGTCGTCGGTGATACTGCGGATCCGCAGGATTTCCGTGTGGCCGCCGGACACCAGCAGGGCACCCAGGTTCTCGGGGAGCGACGGCGCGTTGCCTGGACCGCCCGCGGTTCCGGACTGTGAGTCCAAGAGACCAACGCCCACATGGGCCACGAGGTGGTTGATGGCGTACAGCGGCTTGCCCGTGGCCACCGCCAGGGCCTTCGCCGCACACACCCCAACCATCAGAGCGCCGGCCAGCCCGGGGCCGGCCGTGACGGCGATGGCGTCGATATCGGCCAGGGTGACTTTCGCCTCGGCGAGCGCCGCCTGGAGCGTGGGCACGAAGGCGTCCAGATGCGCGCGGGATGCGATCTCTGGAATGACCCCGCCGAACCTGACGTGCTCGTCCATCGACGAGGACACGGTGTTGGTCAGGAGGTCCGTTCCGCGGACAATTCCGACGCCGGTTTCGTCGCAGGAGGACTCGATGCCGAGCACGAGCGGCTGGGAACGGTTCATTGCTGGTCTGCCTCCGTGGGGGTGGTTTCGCCGGGCTGGCCGGCTGTGTGCTGATCGGCGCTGTTTATTTCGGCGTCCTGGTAGCGGACGTCCGGGTAGCGGAGGTTTTTGTAGCGGACGTCCTCGTGCGGGATGTCCTCGTGGACCGTGAGGACATCCGCGAGCTCCAGCCTCATGATGAGGGCGTCGACGCCGTCGCGGTAGTATTTCCGCCGGACATGGATCTGCTCAAATCCGAACCGCACGTAGAGCTGCTGCGCACGGGGGTTGTCGGCCCGCACCTCAAGCAGGACGTCCGCCGCACCCCGGCGACGGCCCTCACGGATCAGCTCCGTGAGCAGGGCCGATCCGATGCCCCTGCCTTCATACTCCGGTACGACGGCGATGGTCTGGACGTCGGCGATCGGCTCGATGCACATCAGGCCCGCGTAACCGACGATGCCGTCCGGCGCCTCCGCGATCAGGTAGCGTCGGGTCTCGGGCTGGGCCAGCTCGTCCACGAACATCTGCAGCGGCCAGGCATCCACCGGAAAGAGCCGCACCTCCAGCTCATGAACCGCCGGGATGTCGGCCGGAACCATGTCCCGGACCGTCACGCCCGGGCCCGGCAGCCTGGTGGTTCCGGACAGGCCGTTCACAGCGCGCGCTTCCGGGGGCCCGGAACCTGTGCGTCGGATTCACGGAGGTACAGCGGCGTGGAGTCCATGAGCTGCTCCCCCGCCTCCAGCCTCGCCAGGGCGAACTGTCCCAGATACAGCGCGTCAGGCTGTTCCGTGCTGAAGTCCGGGTCGGCCCGCAGGACATCGGAGTACAGCCCGGCGCCGGCGCCGTAGGCGGGCAGGTCAGGAAGATCGGAGGCGAAACCCACATGCGGCCCGTCCACGAGCCTGGGAAGCTGGCCCACCTGCAACGTATACCGGGCCCAATACACCTCTTTGCGCCTGGCATCGGTGGCCACGAGAAACTCGGGCGCCGCCTCGGTTGACTCGGCCACTTCCAGTGCCACGGCATCCAGGCTCATCAGTCCGTAGAGCGGTTTGCCCCAGACATAGGCAAGGGTCCGGGCTGTTGCAATGCCCGAGCGGAGCCCGGTGAACGGACCGGGCCCGACGCCGACGACGATTGCGTCGACGTCCGCACCCGTGACATCGGCTTCGGCCAGCAGCTTCTCGATTCCCGGCGCGAGCACCTCGGCGTGGGTGCGCGTGTCCTCGGTGGAAAAGCTGCCCACGACGCCCTCGAGGGCATCGTCGGACACCAGTGCGGCGCTGGCCACGGCGGAGGTATCGATGGCAAGGATGAGCATCAGGATGTCCCTTCGGAGGCCTGCTTCAGGACGGGTTGGTCCTCCCAGCGCGGCCCGAAGCCGCGGATGATGATAGTGCGGGGCTCGTCGTCGTCCTCGGTATCGAAGTCCAGGACAGCGTCCGCCCCTCGCGGTTCGGCGCCTGGGTCCGGGCCGTCTCCGACCGCAGGGTGTTCAAGTGCGCCGCTTCCAACAGTGGCGCTTCCAATAGTGCGGTGCAGCTCCACCTCGAGCCGGCTCTCGCTCAGGTGCTCCACGCGGTCACGTCCCCACTCCACCACGGTGACGGAGGAATCCATGGTGTTTTCCAGATCGATGTCATCGATTTCCGACGCCGATCCCAGCCGGTAGGCGTCTACATGGACCAGGTCCGGGCCGCCGGGCCTGGGACCGCCGGGGAGGTTGGGATGGATTCTGACCAGCACAAAGGTCGGCGAAATGATGCCCTCCCGCACCCCCAGGCCCTCCCCGAGGCCCTGGGTGAACGTCGTCTTGCCCGCGCCAAGTTCACCCGTGAGGACCAGCAGGTCCCCCGCCCGCAGCACCTCCGCGAGTGCCGCGCCGAGTGCGTGTGTCTGTTCCGCCGTCGTGACTTTCAGGGTCTGGACCCAGCGCGGCGGATTAAGGGCTGCCGGAAGGCTCACTGCGCGGGCGTTTCGTTGATGAAGGTGCGCGGCACGCGGGGGCTAATGCGGGTCACGATTTCGTAGTTGTTGGTGCCGGCGGCACGGGCCCAGTCATCGGCGGTGGGGCCGCCGTCGGCGCCGTCGCCAAAGAGCAGGGCCTCCGCGCCGAGGACGCTGTGGCCGCCTGCTGATACGTCCCGGCGGCCGAGGTCGATCACCATCTGGTCCATGGCGATCCGGCCGACCACCGGGTAGGTGACGCCTTCCACCCGCACCGGCCCGCCGGTGGCCACGCGCGGCACGCCGTCCGCGTAGCCCAGCGGGATGAGTCCAAGAGTGCTTTCGCCGGAGGTGCGGTAGTTGAACCCGTAGGAGACGCCCTGGCCGGAGGGGACGTCCTTGCAGTGGGCCACCACCGTGCGCAGGGTCATTGCCGGGCGGAGTCCCAGTTCAGCGGACGTCTGCCCCTCGAACGGCGACAGGCCGTAGATGCCGAGACCCACCCTGACGAGGTCGAAGTGCGTGTCCGGCCGGGACAGGGTGGCCGGGGTGTTGGCCAAATGGCGGACTTCGGGGTCCACGCCGGCGTCCTCGGCGATGGCCAGGACGTCGCGGAAAGCGGCGAGCTGATCGTCGGTTTCGGGGCGCTCGGGTTCATCGGCTACTGCGAGGTGCGAGAAAATGCCCACCACGCGCAGCAGGCCTTCGTCCTGGTATTCCATGGCCTCGCCCACGAGGCGGTCCCACACCTCCACGGTGGCGCCGTTCCGGCCAAGGCCCGTGTCCACCTTGAGATGGATGCGCGCCGGACGCTCCTGGTCCCGGGCGGCAGTGACGATCCGCTCCAGCTCCCAGCCCGAACACCCGATGTCGACGCCGGCGGCCACCGCCGCGCCGAAGTTGCTTTCGGGGGTGTGCAGCCAGGCGAGCAGCGGCGCCTGGATGCCGGCGGCGCGGAGGGCCAGCGCCTCGGAAATGTGCGCCACTCCCAGCCAGCTGGCTCCCGCCTGAAGGGCTGCGCGCGCCACCGGTACCGCCCCGTGGCCGTACGCATCGGCCTTCACTACGGCCATGACCCGCGCCGGCGAGGCGGCTGCCACAAGACGCCGCACGTTGTGGCGGATGGCTTCGAGGTCGATCACGGCGGACCGTTCCTGGGACAGGTGCGGCACCGGACCTGTCGCGCGGGGGAGGTCTCCTGTTGCTGCTGGATATGTCACTCTATTGATTCTAATGCTGGCGCCCGGGGCCGGAT
>NZ_CAKKLY010000017.1 GCF_918698095.1 Arthrobacter sp. Bi83 | reverse complement strand
CCAATACCCCTGACCCCCCAGTTCCCCCCTTCATGACCCCATAGGGGGGATGGCGTGCCGAGATTTTCACAGGAGAACCGGCGGATAGTGGCGGGAGTCAGGCAGTGAAGCCGCTGAAAGGGGCGCTCCGATGAAGAAGCTGTTACTCCTAAGCCTTCCCCTGATAGCCATTGCCGGATTCAATGTCTGGAGCGAAGCCCTGGCCGAACCGACCCAGATCCAAAGGCCCGGCATTGTGGTGCCCAACGTGACCGCCATGGGCCCGGCGGCAAACGCGGACATACCCGCTGGCTCCACGGCGATGCCGGTTACGGCTTTACCCAAGCCCACCCGCGCAGCGCCGCCCCCGGGCCGTAAACCGGGTACCGCCGGCAGCAATACCGCTTTGGTCGCTTTCGTCGTGCCGGCCGAGCCCGCTCTGGCTGCTGTAGTCGGGTCGGCGGTCCCCCCGGCCAGCGGGACCAGCATCCCAGACGACAAGGGCGGGCTCAGGCGCGGCGGCGATGACGGGGCTGCCCGGCGCGGCGGCGGAAGCGAGGACAGGCCTGCCCGGCGCGGCGGCGATCACCACGGAGGCCGTGATGACGGCTAATCTCCCGGATCCGCTGGAGCGCGAATCGCAAGCCTCGGGACCCCGACTCCGCCAACTCGAAGCACCTGCCCGCCCACGCACACCGTGGGGCAGCCCGGACGGCCGTCGGGATCGGACGGTGATGCGACAGCAGGTCATCGATCTCATCCTGGACATCATTTCGGCCACGGATCCCCAATCCGCCGTCAGGCTCCGGCTGGTGCGCCATCTGGCTGCACACCCCGGCTGCCCGGAACAGGCCCTCCTGCGCCACCTCCTCGAGAGTTCGCGGCACTCATGGCCTCATACCGCATCCCCTATTGAAGATAAGTAGGCTTATGATTTATTCGGCTGCCATTTCCGGCGGCCCCGCGGGCTGGGGCAGAATGCCCCAGCGGCGGGTACCGGTCGGCAACGTAGGGAAACCATGATGGATTCGCTGGGCAGCAAGGTTGGTCGGCTGCGCGTTGGCACGCGACTTCTTGCCGCCGGTCTCGCGGTTGCCGCCCTGGCCGGCTGCGCTCCAGCCGCCCCGGACCTGGACTCCAAGACCGGCACGGAACTGCAGGCCCAGGTCCTGGCCGTCAGCACGGCGGCTGCGAACGAGGATCCTTCCACCGGGCTCCGGATCCTCGATGAGCTGGCCGAGCACCTGACCCGGGCTGCGGCAAATGGTGACGTGTCCTTCAAGCGGCACCAAAGCATCATGAAAGCCATCGACGCCGTCCGGGCTGACCTCCGGGCGGCGGTTACGGCCAAAGCCGCCGCCAGCACGGCTGCAGCAAAGAAAGCGGCTGCGTCCAAAGCGGCCGCAGATAAGGCCGCCGCCGCCAAAGCGGCAGCGGAAGCCGCCGCAGAGGCGGCCGCGGCCCAAAACGCCACCGCCCAAAACGCCGCCGCCCACCAGGCTCCCGCCGCCCTGACTCCCCAACCGGCCGTGACCACGCAGCCCGCCACCGACAACCGGGCCAAGGGCTCCAACAAGGGCAAAGGCAAGAAGGGTGGCTGACTCTCCCGGCGTACGATACCCGTGGGCCGAGGCGCTGCCTGCCGGCGCCAGCCTTGCCCTGGCGTCAGCTCCGGTGGTGGGCGATCAGCCAGCCAGCCATCTGCTGGGCGCGTTTGGACGCCAGGAAGTCACCCTCGGTGGCCGAAATGATGGAGCCCTTCATCAGAATGTGCCAGGAGCGGGCGAACTCCTCGGTGTCGCGCAGGCCCGCTTCCTCCGCAAGCGCCTGGAGGTGGCCGCGGATCCGGGCGAGGTAGCCGATGCTGGCTTCCCCCAGCGGATGCTCGGGGCCCATCTCAAGGAGGACGTTGATGAAAGTGCAGGCCTCGAAATCATCGCGCTGGAACCAGTCGCCGAACACGTCAAAGATGGCGAGCAGCCGTTCCTCGGGGCTGTTCCCGCGGCTCCGGGCTTCGGCGACAATGAGATCCACGGTCCATACCTGATCTCGGAGGGCCAGGAAGGCAAGAACCAGTGCATCTTTGGACGGGAAATGCCGGTAAAACGTGGATTTGGCCACGCCGGAACGCTCAATCAGCTCGTTGATGCCGACGTCGCGGATGCCACGGCGGGAAAACAGCTCGTAGGCAGTGGAGAGTATCCGGTGCAGGGGTTCGTTCTGCGCAGCACGAACACCTTGGGGCAGCAAGGTGCCCTCCGTGGTATCAGGTGTGTTCATTAGAGAAATACTCTACCTTGGGACTGGCCGAGACAGACTTGTCTGTCCTATTGTTTCTATCAGGATGAAGTGACGTCTTCGGGGCAACGTACCCCTGAGGGCGCCGCCGGCGGTACTGCAATGAAGCAGAGAAGAGGAGCGCACTGATGGACGATGACGACATCCGGGCCGTGGAAGAAGCCGCTGCCACGCTGGAATCCGAGAGTGCAGAGCACGAGCCTGCAGCGGTGACCCTGCAAACAGCCGTGGCGGCAGCGGTGACGCACGGCAAGCCCATCCGGGACGTCGCGGCCGCGGCCCACATGACAGCACTGGAAGTCCTTGACGCCGCTGACGCTGTCACGTACCCGCGGCAGGCGCTCCAGCCCTGGACCCTGGCCCAGTAGTAAGCCTCCCGGCGAACATTGGACCAGCCGACATTTGCCCGGTAAATATTGACCCGGTGAAAAGCTGATCCGATCCTGAGGAAATCCCGCGCTAAGCCTGATCCGCCCGCGCCACCCTTGATCCATCAGCCTGTTGGGAACGGCTCCCTCGGGGAACGCATTAAGAGCCGCAAGGAAGCGCGGGCACCATGAACAACGCAGCAACTCTCGAAGAAGTCACCGAGGTCGGGGGAGTTATCACGGATCCTGAACCCGTGGACTTCCACAGGCTCGGGCTCGCCGGCTGCATCGACCGGCTAACGGCACCGCTGCGCCGCCAAGGCACCTGCGCCCACTGGGAGACGCCCCATCACGGCGTGGAGATCTCGGCAAGCTGCGCCATCCTGCTGTACCAGTCTGCGCAGGAAGCCCTGAGCCACACGTTCCGGCACTCGCATGCCACCGACGTGACGGTAAGGCTCGCCGCCGTGTTCCACGGTATCCGGCTTACTGTTGCGGACAACGGCTGCGGATCGGGTCCCCGGTCGGCGGGGCACCGGACCGTGCACGCGGCGGTGCAGGAAGCCGGCGGGACAGTAGCCGTCGACTCGGAACCAGGATTGGGCACGGCAGTGACCGTGACGATTCCCCTGGACTGATCCGCCGGCTGAAGCGCCGGACCCGCTCACGTCCGCGCCGGACCTCGCCTAGGATTCTTTCCATGACAACGCGCAACGCCCAGCCGCCCGCGCTCCGGGCCTTCGACTCCCCGGAAATCCGGCAGGCCGTGGCCGAACTGCGCCTCCGGCTGTCCAATGGAACGCGGACCCTGCTCGGGGTGGCCGGTGCCCCCGGCTCCGGAAAATCCACGTTCTCCGCCCGCCTCGCGGAAACCATGGGGCCCGGATTGGCGCTCGTGGTTCCCATGGACGGGTTCCACCTGGGGAACGCCGTCATCGACGGTACGCCCTTGAAGGAGCGCAAGGGCGCTCCGGACACCTTCGACGTCGGCGGCTACTTCTCGCTGCTGCAGCGGCTGGCGCGGCGGGACGAAGACGTTGTCTACGCACCGGACTTCCGGCGCTCGATCGATGAACCCGTCGCCGCGTCCATCGCGGTTCCCGCGCGCGTGCCGCTCATCATCACCGAGGGCAACTACCTGCTGTCCGACGAGCCGCAGTGGCGCCACGTCCGGTCCCAGCTGGACGAGGTGTGGTTCATCGACACTCCCCCGGATCTGCGCCTTTCGCGGCTCGTGGAGCGGCACATCCTCTTCGGCATGGACCGCGCCGCGGCTGAGGCCTGGGCCGGCGGATCCGACGAAGCCAACGCTCGGCTCATTGAAGCCACCCGGCACCGCGCCGACCGCGTTATTCCCTGGTTCTGACCGCGTGGGCGGGACAGTCCCGGCCTACTTTTCCTCCGAGTCCCACATGCCCGACTCGTCCGCAGCTTCTTCCGGTTTGTGCTCAGCGTCCGGGGCGCCGCTTCCCACGTAGCTCGCCGGCACGGTACCGGCCGCCTGGGTCAGCTGCTCTTCACGGATGTTCCCCGCTTTGCCCGCCTCAGGGTGGGGCTGCCGGGGATCGACGGCGTCCGGGTCGCCGGGGCCTTCAAGGCCCGCGGATTCGTGCGTCGGGTTGTTGGGGTCGCTCATGGAACTGCCTTTCACTCGGAACTGCCGATCATGCGCCGCCTCAAGGCCCGCGCTTCAAGAAACGCCGCGTGCCCTTGGCGGCAGTGCAGCGGAACCAGTCTATGTGCGCCCAGGTCCGGTGCCCTGGGTTCTTCGGAGGGAGCTGACGAGAAGCCAGGCAGTCCAGACCACGATCAGCACGATCCCCGCCAAAGTCGGCACGGTGTTGCTGCTGGAAAATCCTTCTGCGCCAATGACCCCGCCCTGGACAACGTAGGCCACGCCGGACAAGGCCATGAGGTAGCCCACCGCCCTGGGAATCCGCCGCGCCGTCCGCACTGCGAAGCCGAGGAGCACGAGGGCGGCGCCCAGCACAAAGCTCTGGTAGCTTCGCATTCCCCACTCGAGCCACCGAATGTCCTCAGCCGCGGCGAACCGCAGGGCCTTCTCCGGCCCCTCCGCCGCGATCCAGGCATCCACCGAATGCTTGAGCGCCACGCCGTCCACCGCCTGGAGCCCGCCGTAGAGGGCAAGCGCTGCAGCCGCCGCCAGTGTTCCGAGGCGCGCCGTCCAGGGCGCATGGCCCGGCACGTCGTCGAGTGTGGTTCCCAGGACAAACAGCCCGGCTATGAGGACCGCCATGCCCGCGAACTGGCCCAGATGGACGCCGATCCACAGGTCGCTGGCCGCATACTCCGTGAAGGCGGCTACGTGGTCATTCGCGCTGGCACCCTCCGGATGAAGGATGCCGGCCGCCAGGGAGAGCACGACGCCGGCAAACAGCAGGCTTGCGGCCAGCCGGAAGGATGCTGCAGGTTCAGTCCGACCGGCTGCTCCCGGACCTTCCGCCGGAAGAGCGCGCCCGCGGGGGGCGGCGCCGTCGTCGTCATTCTTTTCCATGGAACTCACCCCCAACCGGAGGATCCCTGCTTTGCCAGTAGGTTACGCCTGTCGGTCGCAACAGACCATGCCCTGTAGATCCGGCGCCGTCCGCCGGCGTCATCCTCGTACTCTGTCCGTAAGGAGTCAGGCCTTGGCCGGTCAGGAACGCTATAGTCTTCACCATGCAGTCGGGTCTCATTTATCTGATCGGCCCCTCGGGCAATCCCAACTTTGGCGACGAATTCATTGCCGCCGCCTGGCTCAGGTATTTGGCGGTCGAGCGGCCCGACGCCGAGGTTTGGCTGGATTGCCCACAGCCAGGCCTCGCGCAGGTCCTCTTCGACGGGCTGCATCCGCGGCTGCGCGTAACGAACACGCTCTGGCGGCTGGTTCACGAAAACGCCGACGTTCCCATCGAGACCTCGGCGGACACCATCAGAGCCCGTGTCACCGGGCTCGGCTCCCCGTCCTACGATCTTGGCCTCCTCAAGTTGCGGGAAGCCGAATCGCTCCACCTCATGGGCGGGGGCTACATCAACGAGAACTGGTCGCACCATGCGGGACTCGTCGTCGCCATGCGCGCCGTCCGCGACCTGACGGGTGCACGACTCGTCGCGACCGGCCAGGGACTCATGCCGCTGGTGACCTCCGCGCCTGCCGAGATGCCCCTGTTCCAAGGATTCAGCCATGTCACGGCGAGGGATGAAGCCGGGGCAGCGGCCTACCGAGTCGACCGCGGGTTGGATGACGCGTTCCTCGGGGTGGCCGGGGAAGTCGCCCGCGCCCGGGGAGAGGCTGCGCTCTACGTGTGTATTCAAAGCGACACCGCCGATCCGGAGCGGTTCGAGACAGCCGTCGCGTTGGCGCGCACTGCCGTGGAAGAGGCCGCCGGCGAGGGCCGCAAGGCCTTCTACATCGAAGCCATTCCCGGTGGCGACCGCGCGGCCTACGAGCTTATGGCCGATCTCATCCCCGAGGAGCGGTTCCTGCCGTTCTCACACATCTGGACCCACGGCCTTCCGCTCTCGGACAGCCAGACCTGGATCACGAGCCGCTTCCATTTCCATCTCCTCGCTGCCGCCGCCGGCGCGCGCGGCATCGCCGTCGGCATGAAAGAGGGCTACTACGACGTCAAACACGAGTCGGTGGCCGCGCTGGGAAGCGGGTGGTCCCTCGCGATGGGTGCTGACGAGCCCGGGATGCCGCCGCACCGCGGATCCCTGCAGGCCGGCGTGGCGGCGCTCGTGTCGCAGAAGCACGCAGAAGCCGCGAAGGTCTACCCCCGGGCGGAAGACCAGCCAGGCTCACGTTCCGCCAATGCCGCCAAGCTCTTTGGAATCACTCTGGGCACGTCCCGGAGGAACAAGATCCGGCACGGAGCAAACTGACCGGACATGCTCGACTGGCTACCCGAGCTGGCACGCCCGGCCCTGACTACCCTGCTCCTCCTGGCCGCGTTTTTCCTCCCGGGAACCCTTGCGCTCCTCCCGCTAAGGACGGGATGGCCTGCCGCCGTCGCGCTGGGCCCGGCCGTCACCTTGCTGCTCTACATGGCGGGAACCTTCGCGGCGGCGGCCTTGCACCTCCCGTGGAACCCGGCAACCGCCGTCGGACTGGCTGTTCCGCTGGTCCTGCTCCCCTGGCTCATCGGCAGGCGCTATGCATTCCGCACACCGCTGGTGCCGCCCGCCCTCCCTGCATCCACGAAGGTCGGCGTGGGTGCCGGCCTGGCCGTCGGCTCGGTCCTGACCTGCCGGGCGCTGCTGCGCGGCATCGGAAACCCGGGGACAGCGTCGCAGGGGTGGGACCCGATCTTCCACCTGAATGCCCTTCGATGGATCCAGGAATCGGGCAATGCAACGCCGTGGGGCATTGCCCCCATCTTCGGAGCCGGCAGGCCGACCTATTACCCCTCCGGCTGGCACAGCGCGGTGGCCCTTTTCCCTGACGTGACCGCAGCGGCAAATCTGTCCTCCGTCGTCATCGGCGGCATCATCTGGCCGATCGGCCTGGCTTTTCTGGCATCGGCGGTCGTGCCGCGGCATCCTGCAGTCTGGGCGCTGACGCCGCTGCTGGGTGCCTCCTTCATCAGCTTCCCGTTCGCCCAGCTGCTGCGCAGCGGGCAGTGGCCCAACGGCCTCGCCACTGCCCTGGTTCCTGCCACCGCGGCGGTGGCCATACTGCTGCTGCGGCGGCTGACCTCCGGAGAGCGCGGCGTGACCACGCGCGGACAAAATATACTTCTGGGCGTCGTCTGCGCGGCGGCCCTGGGCGGTTGCGTTGCCGCCCATCCGAGCACCATCTTTGCCCTGGCAGTTGCTGTTCTTCCGTTTGTGGCGGCTGGCCTCCTCCCGCTTTTCCTGCGGGGACTCCGCCGCCGGCCCTGGATCACCGGGGCCGCCACTGCCGGGGCGGTCCTCGCTGCGGTGCTGTTATATTCGGCCTTGGCCGGCTTCAAACTGCTGGCGGGCGTCATGGCGTATCGCCGGGCGGTCCGGGCAGTGATTCCTGATTCCGTTAATCTTGCGCTGTTCGATCTTCCGCAGTTTCCCGCCCTCCGTACCCCGTCCCCGGATGACTTCAACCTCGTGGTGGGCCTGCTGGCCATCGTCGGCGCGATCATTGCCGTCTTCGTTCGGGAAGCGCGTCCGCTTGCCGTCTCGTGGTTGGCGTTCGTGGTGCTTTACGTGCTGGCGGCCGGACCCGAGAACGGCCTCAGGTGGCTGACCGGCTTTTGGTATAAGGACACGCAAAGGATCGCTCCGTTCATCGCCATGGCCGGGAGCATTCTGGCCGCGCTGACCATCGTCGTCATCACCGGGACCGTCATCCGGGCCGTGTCCGCCAGGTGGCCCGACGCCGCCGTATCCGGGCGGTGGAAGGTGCCGGCGGCTCTTTTCACCGGCTGTGTCATGGTCATCACCGGCGCGATCTATTTCAGTTCGGCGGCTTACCGGTCGGTTGACCGGGTCGCTGTGGCTGCGCAGAACTACGCCGTCTCCGCCAAGCCAGGCAATGGCGTCCTGTCCAGCGGCGAACAGGCGTTCATCCAGCGTGCCGGAGCCCTGCTTCCCGCGGATGCCGTGGTGATCGGGGATCCCTTCAACGGCGAAACGTATTTCTATGCGCTCACGGGAAGGCACGTCGTCTACACCCAGCTGGGCGCTGCGACGGCTTCGAGCGCAGCCAAAGAGCTGCTTCGCACCGGCTTCAACCGCCTGCACACTTACAAGTCAGTCTGCGCCGCCCTGCTCAAGGTGGGGGCGACGCACTTCTACCAGGACATTGCGGGCGGCTCGCACGGGAGCGCCAGCCTGAAAAGTTGGCCCGGCTTCTACAACGTCTCCACGGATCAGGGCTTCGAGCAGGTCGCTGCGGACGGCGGCCGGGCGCTGTACCGGATCACGGCCTGCCGGTAGGCAGGTTTCCGGCAGATACCCCGCCTGAGGATTTCGGCTGCCAGCCAAGCGCCGGCGCGACGTGCCTGGCGATCGTCCCCAGCATCTTGGCGTTGTACTCGACGCCCAGCTGGTTCGGAACAGTGAGCAGGAGGGTGTCGGCCGCCTGCACGGCGGCGTCCGCGGCCAACTGCCCGGCAATGACGTCAGGCTCGCCGATATAGCTCTTGCCGAAGCGGGCCAGGGCGCCGTCGAGGGCGCCCACCTGGTCCCGGCTCTCGCGCAGGGCACTGAGCCCGAAGTATTGACGATCCTCGTCATCGGCGAGGGGCAGCACGCTCCGGCTCACAGAAACTCGCGGTTCGCGGCTGTGACCGGCTGCCGCCCACGCCTCCCGGAATAATGCAATCTGTTCGGCCTGGAGTTCGTCAAAGGGCACGCCGGTGTCCTCCGTGAGCAGGGTGGAGCTCATCAGGTTCATGCCGAGTTGAGCGGCCCAGACGGCGGTCTTGCGGGTTCCGGCACCCCACCAGATCCGCTCTCCCAGCCCCTCCGAGCGCGGCTGGATAGGCAGCAGGCCGGTGGCCCCTCCGGCGTACCGGGGATCCGCTTCCACCACACCGGCACCGGCCACAGCCCTGCGGAATTCCTCCGCGTGCCGGCGGGCCATGTCCGCATCGGTCTCCCCGTCGCGCGGGAGATAGCCGAACGCCGCAGCACCGTTCTTCGCCGGCTCGGGTGAACCCCTGCTGATGCCCAGCTGCAGCCGGCCGCCGCTGATGAGGTCCGTGGCGGCCGCTTCCTCTGCCATGTACAAAGGGTTCTCGTAGCGCATGTCCACCACTGCGGTGCCCAGTTCGATCCGGCTGGTCCTGGCCGCAATGGCCGCGAGCAGTGGGAACGGGGAGGCCTGCTGGCGGGCGAAATGATGCACTCTAAAGAAGGCGCCGTCGATGCCGAGTTCCTCGGCCGCGACAGCCAGGTCGATCCCCTGCAGCAGGGCATCACGCGCTGTCCGCGTGTGCGAACCCTGGACCGGGCCCCAGTGGCCGAAGGACAGGAAGCCGATACGTTTCATGACCTCTGCAACGCTTTCGCGTCCGCTGCCATTCCTGCCGGAAGGCGCCCTTGGACGGCTTTCCCGCCGGGCGTTCGATCCGGATAGGTTGGTACCACCGGTAGAGGACGACCGTTCTCACCAGACCGAGAGGACTGCTGACATGGCTTACATCACCGTTGGACAGGAAAACAGCACCGACGTCGAGCTCTACTACGAGGACCACGGCACCGGCCAGGCGGTGGTTCTCATCCACGGCTACCCTCTGGACGGCTCGTCCTGGGAGAAGCAGACGGCGGCCCTGCTTGATGCGGGATACCGGGTCATCACCTACGACCGGCGCGGCTTCGGCAAGTCAAGCAAGCCCACGACCGGCTACGACTACGACACCTTCGCTGCCGACCTGGATACCCTCCTCAACACCCTGGACCTCAACGACGCCGTGCTGGTCGGATTCTCTATGGGCACCGGCGAAGTGGCCCGCTACCTGTCAATGTTCGGTTCGGCACGGGTAGCGAAGGCCGCCTTCTTCGGTTCCCTGGAGCCGTACCTCCTCCAGTCCGACGACAACCCCACCGGCGTCCCGCAGTCCGTGTTTGACGGCCTCGCCGAGGCGGTCAAGGCGGACCGTTACGCCTTCTTCACGGAATTCTTCAAGAACTTCTACAACAGCGGGACCTTCCTGGGAACACCCCGCCTTAGCCAGGAGTCCGTGAATGCCAGCTGGAACACGGCCTCAAGTGCGGGAGCCTTTGCCTCCCTGGCGGCCGTGCCCACGTGGATCACCGACTTCCGCGCCGACATCCCCAAAATCGATGTCCCCTCGCTGATCGTTCACGGCACAGCGGACAACATCCTGCCGATCGACGCCACCGGCCGGGAGTTCAGGAAGGCCCTGCCGGACGCGGAATACGTGGAGATCGACGGCGCCCCGCACGGCCTGCTCTGGACGCACGCAGCCGAGGTCAACGAAGCCCTGCTCGGCTTCCTTGGCAGGTAGCTCTATAAGGCCGGCAGGCAGATAAGAGCGCATAACGGCCGACGACGCCTAGGCCGTCGTCGGCCGTTCGCATTTGCCTCCAGGATCGCCCGCAACCAAAATCGGTGGAAAGAAGCGCTCAAACCGAGAGTCGGGCGTAAGATAATGAAGTACCGGATCCAAGGACAAAGCCTTGAAAATGAATCCGGCCCCTGGTCTCCCGTAGCTTACGGGAGCCCTTTTTAATAACGGGACACAAACGGCTGACTCAGCCTGCCAACGCAACGGGATCTGCCGGTGCTGCCCGTCCACAAAAAAATTTTGCATATCAATGCAGGAGTAGAAATGACTACAACTCCGACGATCCGAAGCCGCCATTCCTTCTCGGCCCGGTTCGCAATGATTACGACAGTTTCCTTGGGACTGCTTGCCGGCCCCGTTGCCTTTGCCAGCACGGCGACGGCAGCAGCGCCCCGCCATTCGAACGGGGACAACTGTAGCGTCACGGCCTACAGGCCGACTGCGGACCACGGAAGGAACAACAACAGGGACAAGAAGGACAGCAAGTCCGTTGATGTCAAGTTCGCGTTCAAGATCCACTGCGACAAGGGAACCCGGGTTTACTTCGAGCAAAAAATGTTCAAGGAAAACGGGCGAGACCATCGCATCGGGTCCGACAAGGGCTGGGTCTGGGTCGGCAAAGACAGCGACGAACATGTCTACAACGTGGAGAAGGTTCGTGCTGACCGCGGCGACAAGTTCGTCAAGGTGTTCCATGAAGTGAAGATCCAGTTCAAGAACAACGACAAGAAGCGCGATTCTTGGGGGTCCGACCGTGACACGAGCCCCACGGCTTACATCCGTGTCGACAACGGGCGTAGGTAACAGTCCGCGAGGGCTTTCCCACTGACTGTTTAGCGACTGGGAGGACGACGGCGGCACGCAAGTGCCGCCGTCGTCCTCTGTCTTTGTGCCTGCAAGCTAAAAGCGAACCTGCTACTTCACAGCGAACCGGTGGTGAAGTTCCAGCTGTACGTCGTCAGGCTGTTGCCGGCGAGGTCGCGGACGGCCTCCGGTCCACCCGTGACGGTAACGGTGTAGCTGGTCCTGGCGGCCAGCGTGGCGGACGGGTTCAGGATCCATTGGTTGGTGGTTCCGTAGCGGGAGACCGTCGCGGCCATCTTCGCGCCGGTGACCGAGTTCTTGACGTAGATGGTGCCGGTGCCTGCACCCTGGATGGCTTCGCCGAAAGTCACAGCGATATTGCTCGACCGCCGGACCAGGGAGGCGCCGGGACGGGGGCTCATCCCGGTGATCACAGGCGCCGGCCCCGTGGTGAAGGTCCAGCTGGTCGTGGCCAGCGGAGTACCCGCGGCGTCCCGGACGGCTGCGGTTCCGCCGAGCAAAGTGGCGGTGTACTTCGTGTCATTGGCAAGGCCGGACGCCGGGTTCAGCGTGGCCGTGCGCGTGCTGGCACTGTAGGTGACCGCCGCCGGGATGACGGCGCCGCCGGGGCTTTTCAGCATGAAGGAACTGCCGCCGATTCCCTGGACGGCTGTGCTGAAGGTGGCCGTCACGTTGCCGCTGACGGCCACGCCGGTGCCGTTGGCGCCCGGCGTGCGGGCGGTAACGGTTGGGACCGTGAGGATGCGGGCGGAGGGGTCCGAGTACAGCAGGCGGTTCGGTGTTCCGGCCCCGCTGCCCGTGATCGCCGCGGGAGTGGAGCCGGAGATCAGCCGGGCCGCCACCGCCGCGGGAGCCAGATCCGGCGAGCGCGACAGCACTGCAGCGGCCGCGCCGGCCACATGCGGCGACGCCATGGAGGTTCCGCTCATCGAGGCAGTCGCCGTCGCCGAGGCGATCCCTGCCGACGTGATTCCCACGCCCGGCGCGTACAGGTCAACGCAGCTGCCGAAGTTGGAAAACGAAGCCTGCCGGTCCGACGAGTCACTTGCGGCGACGGTCAGTGCGTCGGGCACCCGGGCCGGGGAGCTGTTGCAGGCATCGGTGGCGGAATTGCCGGCTGCAACCACCGCTGTGACGCCGTCGTTGAGTACGCCCTGTACTGCCGCGTCCACCATGGCGCTGGCGGTGCTGCCGAGGCTCATATTGGCAACGGCGGGCGTCCCGGCCTGGTGGTGGGAGGCCACCCACTCGAGGCCTGCGATCACGTCGGAGTTGAAACCGGATCCGCTGCAGTCCAGGACACGCACGGGAATGATGGTGGCGGCCTTCGCAACACCATAGGTCTTACCGGCGATGGTGCCGGCGACGTGCGTTCCGTGGCCGTTGCAGTCACCTGTTCCGCGTCCGTCGGCCACGGCCGTCCATCCCGCAGCGACGCGGCCGCCGAACTCGCTGTGGGAGGCGAGAACGCCGGAGTCTATCACGTAGGCACTCACGCCGGAGCCCGAACCAGCCGACGTGTAGGAACCGGACAGGGGCAGGGCGTGCTGGTCGATGCGGTCCAGTCCCCACGGGGCTGGCTGCTGGGTTTCGGCGGCCGTCACGGGGGCATCAATTTCGACGGCGGCCACCTGCGCGGAGCTCTTCAGCTCTGCGGCCTGGGCGGGCGTCGCTGTCACGACGGCGCCGCGAAGCGCCTTCGAGAATGTGCGTCCGACGGCGATGTTCCGCGAGCGCAGGGTCTTGGCTGCCCCCGCGACGTCCGTCCCGGGGGCATAGCGCACGAGGTAGCGGGCGGCTCCCCCGGCCGACCGGGAAACGGGCACAGTACCCGCGGTTCCCGCGGACACTCCCGCGGTGGTCACCGACAGTGCTGTCAGCAGCAGCGTGGCGAGGGCAGAGCGGAGGAAAGAATCAGAACGAATTTTGGGTTCCTAGGGACGCGGGGTCTGGCGACGGAATCTGGCTAAATCCAGTGTATTTTCCGGTGCCGCGAGAAGCGCCGGAGCTGTCTCTAACCTTCGGCGAAACTTGGAGTGCTGGGGAAAAACCGGCGTAATCCTGCGCGATGGCCGGCAGGGCGGCAGCCACCCTGCCTCTTATCCGCCGGTCCTAGGTCGATTCGCGGATGACCAGTTCGGTGGGGATGGTGATGGCCGCCGGGCGCTGACCCTCAATGACGGCCAGCAGGAGCCGGACCATCTCGTCGCTGATCCGTTCGAACGGTTGCCTCACGGTGGTCAGCGCCGGGGCCGCTTCCGACGACACATTAATGTCGTCGAACCCCGCGACTGCAACGTCTTCGGGCGTCCGGAGTCCGGCTTCCTTGAGCACGTCCAGGGCCCCGAGCGCCATGAGGTCGTTCCCCGCGAAAACCGCGTCCAGATCCGGGACGCGGTTCAGCAGATCCCGCATTCCCTTCGCCCCGCTTTCCCGGCTGTAGTCCCCGTGGACAACCAGGCTTTCGTCGAAGTCAGCGCCCTGGTCTGCCCGGTAGGCCTCCAGCCGCCGGATGCCTCCCGAGGTGTCCTGCGGCCCTGTGATCGTGGCGATCCGCTTGCGCCCCCGCGAGCGCAGGTGCTTCAGGACGTCCAGTGCACCTTCGTAGTCATCCGCGGCAACGTAGCCCATCTTCTTTTCGAATCCGAGCGGAACCCCGCAGGCGATGGCAGGAACGCCGGCGGCGATGATTTCGGAGATGATGCCTTTCCGGCTGCCGTGCGAGGAAACCAGGAGGACGCCGTCGACGTGCCCGGCGGTGAGGAATTCGGTGGCTCGGCGCTGTTCATCGTCCGTGCCGGCCATGATGAGGACCAGCGGGATGTCGTGCACGGCGAGGGCGTCGGCTGCGCCCCGCATGAGCACGGCGAAGTTCGGATCTTCGAACAGTCGGTCGTGGGACTCGGTGAGCAGGAACGCCACGGAATTGGCACGGTTCGTCGCCAGGTTCCTGGCGTGCGGGTTGAC
The DNA here is from genome assembly GCF_918698095.1 of Arthrobacter sp. Bi83. Lineage (GTDB taxonomy): Bacteria > Actinomycetota > Actinomycetes > Actinomycetales > Micrococcaceae > Arthrobacter. Next base: position 71,699 of record NZ_CAKKLY010000017.1, on the reverse strand, counting down.
CCGGTACCCGGTCTTCTTGATGGCGGCGTTGACGGCGGCCAGGGCCGCGGGGCTGACCCAGTGTCCCCCGTTGAGCACCCGCGAGACCGTGCCGCGTGACACGCCGGCTTCGGCCGCGACGTCGTCGATCTTGGGCCGCTGCTTCATCGGGGGGTGAGTCATGGTTCAAGCCTAACTAGGACTAGGCCTTCACGGCGCCGGCTGCGAGGTCGACCCGCCAGTACCGCTGCAGGAAGAGGAACATGATGACCAGCGGAATGATTGAGAGCAGAGCGCCGGCCAGGACCAGCGTGTAGAGGGCAGGCGCCGACGCGCCCTGGTTGAGCAGGCCGTTGAGGCCTACGGTGATCGGGAACAGGTGGTCATCGCCGAGCATGATGTAGGGCAGCATGAAGTTGTTCCAGATGGCGACGAACTGGAACAGGAAAATGGTGACCAGGCCCGGCAGCATCATGGGTGTGGCGATCCGGTTGAAGATGTACATTTCCCGGGCGCCCTCGGTGCGGGCGGCCTCGATGACGTCGCCGGGGACCGACGCTGCGGCGTAGATCCGGGCAAGGTAGATGCCGTAGGGGCTGATGATCTGGGGCAGCAGCACGGACCAGTAGGTATTGGTCAGCCCGGCCTGGGCGAGCATCAGGTATTGCGGGATGGCCAGGATGACGCCTGGAACCAGGACTCCCATGAGCAGGACCTTGAAGATGCCGTTCTTGCCCGGGAAGTCGAACTTGGCCAGGACGTAGCCCGAGAGTGCGGAGACCCAGGTGGAAACGACGGCGCCGATGCCTGCGTAGAGGGCGGTGTTGAGCATCCAGCGCCAGAACAGGCCGTCTCGGTATGCCGTGAGTTCGACGATGTTGTCCCAGAGGTGGGTGCTGGGGGCGAGGGTGAAGGTGGAGAACAGCTCCGTGCCGTCCTTGCTCGCGGCGGCCAGGACCCAGAAGACGGGGAAGAGGCAGTACAGCGCGCCCAGGATCAGGATTCCGGTGGAGAGGAAGCTGGGCTTCTCCCGGGTCCCGGTATCGCGGCTGGCCTGGGCGCGGACGGCCATGGGGCGGGTGGCGGTGGTGCTCACGGTCAGTTCTCCTGTCCGAAGGCCCGCTTCTGCACGATGCGCAGGAACAGGAAGGAAATAAGGAAGGTGGCCGCGGCGATGACGATGCTGGTCGCGGCGGCAGAGAAGACGTCGTTGCGGGTGAAGGCGTCCCGGTAGACGAGCATGAGCGGCGACCAGCTGGTGGACAGACTGTTGGCCAGCGGGCGCAGCGTGGTCGGTTCGGCGAAGACCTGAAGGGTGGCGATCATCGAGAACAGGGCGGTCATCACCAGCGAGGGGGCGATGATGGGAATCTTGATCCGCAGCGCCGTCTGGATTTCCGAGCAGCCGTCGAGCTTGGCGGCCTCATAGATTTCGCTCGGTACCGCCTTCAGGGAGGTGTACATGACGATCATGTTGAACCCCACCCCGCCCCACAGGGCGATGTTGCAGATGGCGAATGTTACAAGATTGGGGTCCAGCAGGGACGGGAGCTCCAGGCCCATCTGGCGGGCCAGGAAGTGGAAAGGGCTGACGCCGGGCAGGTACAGGAAGCCCCAGAGCAGGGAGCTGATGACGGCCGGCACGGCGTAGGGCAGGAAGATCGCGGTGCGGGAGAAGTTGCCGGCCCGGGTGCGGCGGGAGTCAAGCAACAGGGCGAACAGCAGCGCGAATCCGAGCATCAGCGGGATGAGGATGACACCGTACAGCAGCACGCGCAACACGCTGGCGGTGAATTCGGGGTCGGTGAGCGAGCTGATGTAGTTGTCGAGGCCGGCGAAGACCTGGCTCTGGGAGCCCTTGCCCAGCCCCAGCCCGCTGACTTTCTTCTTCTGGAAACTCAGCACCAGGGTGTAGACGATCGGTGCCGCCATGAAGACGAGGAAAAGGACGATGCCGGGGGCGAGCATCGAGTACGGGACGAGCACCCGTGATCTGAAGTTCCTTGCCCGCCTGGGTTCTCCGGCGGGTGCGGTCTTCGCCGCCGGGCCGGGCCTGGTTACGGTCATTGCCACGGGTGCACTTCCTTGGTATCGGTAGTCGGTGGTGAAAGGCTTCCGGGAGGACGCGGCGCGCCCTCCCGGAAGGTCATTACTTGACGGTGAAGCCTGTCTTCTTCAGGTCGTCCACGGTGACCTGCTGCATGTTGCTCACGGCATCAAGGAAGGCACTCTTCTGCTTGGACTGTGCAGCCTTGGCGAACTGGTCGTTGTAGGCGTTGAAGGCCACGTTGACATTCGGGCCATAGGTAAAGGAGCCGACGTTCTGGGCGGCGTCACCGACAACCTTGTAGAAGTCGGGCTGGTTGCTGAAGAACTTGGGCGCCTCCGTCAGGGCCGATTCTGCCCCGGCAGAGTCCGCCGGGTAGATTCCGGTTTCGGTGACCAGGGCCTTGACGGCCTCAGCGTCCGTGTTCAGCCAGGTGGCGAATTTCGCTGCGGCGTCGAGATTCTTGGACTGCGCGGTCACCGCGGTGGAGGACCCGCCCCAGTTGCCGGTGGCAGGGTTGGCGGCGTCCCACTGCGGCATGGGCGCAGCTTTCCACTTGCCGGCCGTTGCACCGGCGTTGCCCGCGAGCACGCCCGGGCCCCAGGCGGCACTGAGCCAGCCGACCTGCTTGCCGGTGTTCAGTGCGGTGTTCCATTCGGGGGTGTACATCGGCTTGTTGTCGATGACGCCGTCTTGGACAAGGCCGCCCCAGTAGCCTGCCACTTTCTGGGTGGGCTCTTCATTCACCTTGACGCTCCAGGCGTCTCCGTCGATGCCCCACCACGAGGCTCCGGCCTGCTGGGCCATGCCGGTGAACCAGCCGGCATCGTTCGAGGAGAACGTGCCAAGGTAAGCCTTGGGGTCAGCGGCGTGGACGGCCTTGGCCGCTGCAGCATACTCGTCCCACGTCTTGGGAACGGCGAGGCCGAGCTTCTCGAAAACGTCCGCACGGTAGTAGAAGACCATGGGGCCGGTGTCCTGCGGTACCGAGTACAGGGCGTCGCTGCCCAGGGTCACCGAATTCCAGACCCCCTCCGGGAAGTGGCTCTTGGTTTCATTTGCGGGCGTCTTGGACAGGTCCGCCAGAGCGTCGGCGGCCACCAGGGTCGGGATCTTCTGATACTCGGCCTGGATCAGGTCCGGTGCGCCGCTGCCGGCCTTGACCGCGGTGAGCAGCTTCGTTACGGCCGGGTCGCCGCCGTCCTGCTTGTTGACGGTGACGTGGATGTTGGGGTTCTTCTTGTTCCAGATGTTGACCACCTTGTCCAGGTTCGGCGCCCAGGCCCAGTAGGTCAGTTCCACCTTCTGGTCAGGGTTTGCCGCGGCTGATGCCGTGGGCGAACTGGCCGGAGCTCCGCCGGAGCACCCGGCGGTGAGCATTGCGGCTGCGGCGAGCACTACTGCTGCGCCTGCACGAAATGACGTACGCATTTCGTCCTCCTTGTCGAAAAGCTTGAATTATCCGTCTGCATTATTGCCGCTCATTCGATCGAGGGCCGCATGACTGTGAGCGGTTCCAGTAATCCATAGAAGTGTGATCCATGTCAACAGCCAAGCTGTCCTAGCCACGTAACTTTCGGCCGTGATACAACTGGGAGCGCACACAGTTCTAAGGAGATCAAGAGATGACAGACGTCCTACAGCGCACCGCCCCCCGGAGCGTGCCGGCACCCTGGCTGGAGCGTCCGGCCGGGCTCTGCTACGGCGGGGACTACAACCCCGAGCAGTGGCCGCGGGAGGTCTGGGCCGAAGACATCGCACTCATGCGGGAAGCCGGGATCAACCTGGTCAGCATCGGCATCTTCTCCTGGGTCCTGCTGGAACCCCGCGAGTGCGAGTACGACTTCGAATGGCTGGATCACCTGATGGGCCTGCTCACGGACGCCGGAATCAGCGTGGACCTCGGCACCCCCACCGCGGCTCCGCCGGCGTGGTTCTGGAAGAAGTATCCGCAGGCCCGCCCGGTCACCCGGGAAGGAATGGCTTTGGGCAGCGGGTCCCGTGGCATGGCAAGCCCCAGCTCACCGGAGTACCTGCGGGCCGCCACCAGCATCACCGAACAGCTCGCCCGCCGCTATGGATCCCACCCCGGAGTGGTGCTGTGGCACGTCCACAATGAATACGGCGCACCGGTCAGCGAGTCCTACGACGACTCTTCAGTTGCGGCCTTCCGGGACTGGCTGCGCGCCCGCTACGGCACTCTGGAAAAACTGAATGAGGCCTGGGGCACCCTCTTCTGGGGCCAGAAATACGGTGAATGGGACGAGGTCGACGCTCCCAGGGTGGCGGCCAGCGTCAGCAACCAGGCGCAGCGGCTGGACTTCAAACGCTTCACCTCCAATGCACTGCTCAAGTGCTTCATTGCCGAGCGCGATGTGATCCGCCGGCACGCCCCCGGAGTGCCGGTCACCACCAACTTCATGGCAACCAACTGCCTTTCGCCGGACTACTGGGCGTGGAGTCGGGAGGTAGACATCGTCGCCAACGACCACTACCTCGTGGCTGAACGCACCGATAACCATGTCCTGCTTTCGATGGACGCCGACCTCACCCGCTCCCTCGCCGGTAACCGCCCGTGGATGCTGATGGAGCACTCCACCGGCGCGGTGAACTGGCAGGGCCGGAACATTGCCAAACGCCCCGGCGAGCTGGCGCGCAACAGCCTCTCCCACGTGGCCCGGGGCGCGGACGCCGTCATGTTCTTCCAGTTCCGCGCCTCCCGGTACGGTGCCGAAAAGTTCCACTCGGCCATGCTCCCCCACGCCGGAACCGGCACCCGAATCTGGCGCGAAGTCCTGGACCTGGGCGACGACCTGAACAAGCTGTCGTCCGTCAAGGGCTCAACAGTCCGGGCACGGGTTGCGATCCTCTGGGACGTGGAGTCCTTCTGGGCCCAGGACCTGGAATGGCGCCCCAGCAGCGACCTGGACCACCGCGAACGCATCGAGGCCTACTACTCCGTGCTGTGGAACCAAGGGATCACCGTCGATTTCGCCCATCCGGAAGCTGACCTGTCCGCCTACGACCTGGTCCTCGCACCTGCCCTCTATCTGATCGGTGAGAAGGCGGCCGCGAACCTGCGGGAATATGTCGACGGCGGCGGGCACTTCCTCGTCTCCTACTTCTCCGGAATAGTCGACGGCAACGACACCGTCCCGGCGGGCGCATCCCCGGGTGCCCTGCGCGACATTCTCGGACTGGAAATCCATGAGTTCCTGCCGCTCCGTGAGCAGGAGACGGTCAGCCTCAGCGGCGGCTCGGGCTCCGGCACGGTCTGGGCCGAGGACATCCACGTCGGCTCGGCAACGGTGGTTTCGCGCTACGTAGACGGACCTGCGGCCTCGGGGCCGGCAATTACCCGCAATGCCTTCGGCCGCGGCACCGCGTGGTACGTGTCCACCAGGCTCGACGACGGTGACCTCGCCGCCGTCGTTCTTGACGCCGCCGGCGCCGCCGGCATCGCAACGGCGCCCCAGCCCCCGCAGGGGCTGGAGGTCATCACGCGCAGCACCCCGACAGACCACTTCACGTTCCTGATCAACCACTCCGACGCCGACGCCGAGTACCCGGCCTCCGGCACGGACCTGCTCACCGGAGCAGCGTTCGAGCACACGGCGGTCGTCCCCGGCGGCACTGTCAGCGTCATCCACGCCCCGGAAGGAAACAGCTAGGCACCACAGACCGCCGGCCCGGATCCAGCACGATCCGGGCCGGCTTCCACACGTCGAGGAGGACGAGCAATGAAGAGCACCACCCCGCACAGCACCATCAGAAACAAACAGGCACGGCGCGTCATACCCGCGGCCGCCGCCATGGCACTGGCCGCCGGCACGCTGCTGGCCCCCGTTCCGGCGTTCGCCGCCGGTACAGTCGCCAACGCCGGCTTCGAATCGGGGTTCAGCGGCTGGACCGTGGCCGGTCCCGCAGGATCGGCGAAAACGGAAGGCGGCGGCAACCAGTCCGCGAGCCGCCTCACCCACTGGCTCGGTTCCGCGGGCACCGCCACCACCTCCCAGACCCTCACCGGCCTGACTGAAGGCTGGCGGACCTTCCGCGCAAACATCAAATCCGGCGGACCGGCGGGCTCTTCGAAGCTGGTCCTCACCGGCTGCGGCACCGATGGCTCCACGGTGCTGCCCTCCACCGAAACCGACGACAAGTGGCTGTCTCTGGCCGTGAGCGCCTACGTCAGCGGCGGCGACTGCACCCTGCGGCTGAGCACCACGGGTGCCGGCGCCTGGGCCAGCATGGACAACGTCACCTTCACCGGCGGGCGCGTCGAGCGCGCCATCCGTGGCACAGACCTTTCAGGCGTCCCCAAAAACGAGGACAACGGGGCAGCCTATTCCACCGCAGACGGCACGGCCGTGGATCCCGTCACGGCCTTCGCCGACGCCGGCGCCAACGTCGTCCGCCTCAAGGTCTGGGTAAACCCGGCAGACGGCTACAACGACAGCGCCCACATGGTCGCAATGGCCCGGCGCGCCAAGGACGCTGGCATGAAGGTCCTCGTCGATTTCCACTACTCCGACCGCTGGACGGACCCGGGCGCGCAGGGAATGCCCGCAGCGTGGAAAGGGTTCACCCCGGCAGCTCTCGCAGATGCCGTCTACGAGCACACACGAGACGTCATGTCGGCGCTCAAGGCTGCCGGAATCACTCCCTACGCCGCGCAGATCGGCAATGAAATCAACCCCGGGATGATGTGGCCGTACGGCCAGACCTGGGACGTCAACCCCAACGACTCCGTAAGCGGCGCACAGTGGGACAACCTCGCAGCCTTCCTCACAGCCGGATCCCGCGCCGTTGCCGAAGTCAGCCCGGACACCAAGAAGATCCTGCACCTGACCAACATCAACAACGGCATCGGCGGACTGACGTGGTGGTTTGATGAAGTCACCGCCCGCGCGGTGCCCTTCGACGTCATCGGCTTGTCCTACTACGGTTACTGGCACGGCACGCTCGCTGACCTGCAGAACGCCGTCAGCACCCTCTCTGCGCGGTACAGCAAGGACGTCCTGGTGGTCGAAACCGCCTACCCCTTCACCCTGGCCGACAACCCGAACTCGCCCTATGACAACGTCATCAAGAGCGCAACCTCGCTGGTCAAGGGCTACCCGGCCACGCCAGCCGGCCAGGCGGCCAACTTCCGCGCAGTCCAGGACGTCGTGGCCTCCGCGCCCGGCGGCAGGGGCATCGGAACTGTCTACTGGGAGCCGGCCTGGACGTCCGTGGACGGAAGCGGCTGGGATCCCGAGGATCCTGCGTCGGGCAACGCCTGGGAGAACCAGGCCCTGTTTGACTACAGAAACAAGGCCCTGCCGGCCATGGCCGCCTACGCGGCAGATCCCGTGGCCCGCGCAGAGCTGACCGCCTTACCGGAGCCGGCTGACTTCGGCAATGTGAAGATCGGCTCGCGTGCCACCCGCCCCGTAACTTTGCACAACAGCGGAAGCGCCACGTTCACCGGCACCATCAGTGCTGCTGCGCCGAAGGGCTTCGACTTCAGGCCGTCCTCCCCGGAGGCCATCGCCATACCGCCCGGAGAAACACGGACCGTTGGCAACCTCACGTGGCACGCCACGAAGTTCGGTGCCACGACCGCCGGGCTCACGCTGACGGCAACTCCTGACTCGTCGGGATCGGCCGGGCAAGCAGCAGGCGTGGCCCCGTTCGGCGGCGACGTCACGGTCCCCCTTACCGGGACAACCGTGAAGCGCACCCAGGACTAAGCAGAAAGGTATCCCACCATGAACACCACCACCGCCCAACCCGTCGAAGTGAAGGTGGACAGCGCCCGCCACGTCGAAGAGCGGCTAAATTCCGTGGTCCGGGACCTCCAGATGGTCGCTTCCCGCACCCACGACAAGGGCATTCTGGTCACGTGGCTCAGCCCCGGGCATTACACCGTTTCACTCAGCGACGACGTCCCCTACGGCCTGACCCGCGAGCTGGTCCACTAAAGAACGAGCTGGTCCACTAAAGAAGAGGGCAGGCCTGCGACCCAAAGAGCCGCAGGCCTGCCGTTCCCCTGTAGTGCAGATCCCCGAGGATTCAAGGGATGGCCCTTGGGCATTTCCCGGGCTTCGGATGTCTGCGCCACCGCCGCAATGAGGATGGAACACGGCCAGTGTGGACGGGGCAGGTTCTGGAAAACTTGAGGATTTCGCTGCCTGGCGCCTGACCCCACCCAAATTGGGTATCGGACAGATCAGTCTCTTTCGGCCCGGGCGGCGGGATGGGTAGGCCTCCGCCGCTACCCTAGATCCAGTTGTTGCGCTTGAACGCGACGTACAGGATTATGCCCATGCCGACCATCAGGCCGATGGCCATCGGGTAGCCGAAAACCCAGTCGAGTTCAGGCATGGAGTGGAAGTTCATGCCGTAGATGGTGCCGATCAGCGTGGGCGCGAAGAGGATGGCCGCCCACGAGGAAATCCTCTTGACTTGCTCGCTCTGGGCGAAGCTGGACTCAGTGAGTCGGCGCATTTCATCATTCTGCCGCTGCGCCACGAGGGCAGCATTGACCGCGAGCGCATTCTGGAGCAGGGCGCGAAAGGACGCGATCCGGTCGTTCAACCGCAGGACATGATCCAGGACATCCCGGAGGTGGTCCTGCAGTTCCGGGCCGGGGTGGTGGTCGGGCGTACCCGTCATGAGCGCCTGCAGGATGCCGGCCAGCGGCCCGGTGGCGCGCTGGACCGTGATGACCTGGCGGGAGAGCTCATAAATCCGCCGGGAGACCTCCGGGTCCGCGCCGAAGAGTTCGTCCTCTATTTCATCGATGTCGTTCTCGAGGCCGGCGGCCACGGGCTCATATTCGTCCACCACCTGGTCCAGGATGGCGTACAGCACCGCATCCGGCCCGAGGGCGAGGAACCCGGGCTGGGATTCCATGCGCCGGCGAACCTTGGCCAGGTCCGGCGATTCGGCATGGCGGACGGTCACCACGAAGTCGGGCCCAATGAAGATGTGGATCTCGCCGAACTCCACCTTTTCCACGTCATCGAGATAGCGGGCCGGGCGCAGCACCATGAACAGGGTCTCGCCGTAGTGCTCCAGCTTCGCCCGCTGGTGGCCGGTCAGCGCGTCCTCGACTGCCAGCGGGCTGAGATCAAATTCGTCGGCCACCGAACGTAACTCCGGCGCATCCGGCCGGTAGAGACCGATCCATGCCATTCCCTCGCGCTGGCGCAGCAGGAAATACGTCTCCTCCAGCCCCTCAGGGTCCGCCGTCCGGCGGCCTTCGACGTACACAGCGTTGTCGACAATGGTCACGGCAGCGACTCCTTCGTTGGACCGGCACCCTTGGCTGTGACGTTATCCCTTCCCCGGGGCGGTGCCAACACTCCTGGCACACCGGGCGCGTATGGAAAGCGTTAAGAAGCGTATGGAAACCGTTAAGACCCGCCCCCGCCGGGCCTGGCCCGTGCTGTCATGAAGCAAGAGGACGCCCCGGCCGCCGTGGCCGCAGGCCGATCCTCGGCAGGAGCCGATTTGGATGAACACCACCCCTCGCCCGGAACCGGGCCCGCCGGCCATCCCGGGCAATGCCGGCCACGCGCAGGATTTCGTCGCCGTGGATGACAGCGGAGAGTTTTCCTATCACCGGTCTGAAGAGGAACTCCTGCCGGCATTTGAGTACGTGGGCGAAGCGGCGTGCATCATCGACCGCAGTGGCGACGAGCGGCGCCTGGCCCTCGCCCCGGACCGCCGCCTCGTGCTGGGGCCGGCAACCGGTCCGGTGGAGTTCCACTGGCTCCGCCAGGCTTGGCTGGCGGCGCAGGACGTGCATCCGGACGCGCTTCGGCTTCGGCGTTTTTACCCCGAAACCCTGACTGATCTGCTGCAGGACCTGTTCGAAACGCTCGCCCTGGAAGCGGGCCCGGCCGTGGGTTACTGGACCGTGGTCATCGAAGGGGTCGCATCGCACACGCCCGACCTGCAGGAGATCGATCGCAGACTTTCCCACGGGGACGAGCTGGACGACGTTCATGTCCAGGATCCCTTCGGCCACACCTACCGGCCCGTCCGGCGACGCAGGCACTGGTATCTGCCGGCCACCGCCGGATTCATTTGTTATGTCGAAGTGCGCAACGCCCGGAGAGGCTCACATGACCACGCTTAGCAGACCGCCGTTGGATCCTTCGGCGCCCAGCCCGGGGGCCAGGGAAAAATTCAGGAACTGGCTGCTGTTCGGCCTGCAGGACGCCAAGGGTTCACACCAAGGCCCAGGCGCTGTGGGCGATTCCCATCTGAAGAAGCATTCCTGGTGGCAGGTGATGTGCCTGACCGGTGTGGACTATTTCTCCACGCTGGGTTACCAGCCGGCCATCGCCGCGCTTGCGGCCGGCGTGATTTCCCCGCTGGCCACCCTCGTGCTGGTGGCCGTGACCCTGCTGGGCGCCCTGCCCGTATACCGCAGGGTAGCCGGTGAAAGCCCGAGGGGCGAAGGGTCCATCGCGATGCTGGAGCGCCTGCTGCCGCGCTGGGGCGGCAAACTCCTCGTCCTGGTGCTGCTGGGCTTTGCGGCCACTGACTTCATGATCACCATGACCTTGTCGGCTGCCGATGCGACAGCGCACGCGATCCAGAACCCTTATGCCCCCGGCTGGCTGCAGGGCAACAGTGTCGCTGTCACGTTGGTCCTGCTGGCGCTGCTTGCCGCGGTATTCCTCCGCGGCTTTAAGGAGGCCATCGGCGTCGCGGTGGCCCTGGTCGCCATCTATCTGGGCCTGAACGTGGTGGTGGTCGCCTCGACCGTCTTCGAAGCGTTGACCCATCCGGTGGCCGTGGGCGACTGGTGGCACGCCCTGACCACATCGCACGGAAGCCCCGTCATGGTGGTCGGCATTGCCCTGCTGGTTTTCCCGAAACTGGCCCTGGGCCTGTCCGGCTTCGAAACGGGCGTGGCGGTGATGCCCCAGATCCAGGGGCGGCCAGGCGACACCGAAGAGCATCCGGCGGGCAGGATCGATGGCGCCAGGAAGCTGCTGACCACTGCCGCCGTCATCATGAGTTCGTTCCTGGTCACCACGAGCTTCACCACGGTGGTTCTGATCCCTGCCCAGGAGTTCGAGCCCGGCGGACAGGCCAACGGCCGGGCCCTGGCGTTCCTGGCCCATGAATATCTGGGGAACGGATTTGGCACCCTTTATGACCTGAGCACCATCGCCATCCTCTGGTTCGCCGGCGCCTCCGCCATGGCAGGGCTGCTGAACCTCGTGCCGCGGTACCTTCCCCGCTACGGTATGGCCCCGGGGTGGGCCAGGGCGGTTCGGCCGCTGGTGCTGGTCTTCACGCTGATCGGGTTCCTGGTCACCATCCTCTTCAAGGCCGACGTCGATGCACAGGGCGGCGCCTACGCCACCGGCGTGCTGGTGCTGATGACCTCGGCAGCGGTGGCGGTCACGCTTTCGGCCCGCCGCCGCCAACAGCGCAAGCGCACGATCGGGTTCGGAGCCATCGCAATAGTGTTCATTTACACCACGGTGGCCAATATCTTCGAACGGCCCGAAGGCCTCCGGATCGCCTCGTTCTTCATCCTCGGCATCATCGTGATCTCGCTCCTGTCCCGGATCCGGCGTTCCTTTGAACTGCACGCCACCCACGTCCACCTCGACCGCCAGGCGCTGGAATTCATGTCCTCCAACCTGGACGGGCCGATCGGCATCATCGCGCACGAGCCGCTGCGCCTGACCGCGGAAGCCTACCGGGACAAGCTGACCTCTGCGATCGAGGTCAGCCACCTGCCGCTGGACTACCAGGCGTTGTTCCTGGAGGTGATCGTGGACGATTCCTCGGACTTCGAAACGGCCCTGGAGGTCCGCGGAATCGTCCGGCACGGCTACCCGGTTCTTGAGGTGCACGGGCCGGTGGTGCCAAACTCCATCGCCTCGGTGCTCCTGCATATCCGGGACGTGACCGGACTGATGCCGCACATCTACTTCCGCTGGACTGAAGGCAATCCTGTGGTCAATCTGCTCCGGTTCCTGTTTCTCGGAGAGGGCGAGATCGCACCTGTCACCCGCGAGGTCCTGCGCGAAGCGGAGCCGGACGTGTCTAGGCGCCCGTGGGTCCACGTCGGCTGAGCAGGGGACCGGGTCAGAGACGTGTCAGATTCGGGCGTGCTGGCCGCGGCTGAAAGGCCGGCCGAACGACGCCGCACCGAGAAATTCAACGGCCACGAACGGCTCGGCACCCACCACCCATTCGTCGTGGCCTGGCGGAATGGCGTAGGTGTCATTGGCGTGGATGATGGACTTCTGGCCGTCGGGTGTGGCGATTTCCAGCGTGCCCGACAGGCAGAATCCGAGGTGGTTGTGTTCGCAGAAATCTGTCTTCTCCGTGTGTTTGGAGCACACCGACCACTGCCAGCCCGGGGCGAGAATCAGCCGGGCGACCGAGTAGTCGTTCACACTCACGAGATCCACCTCGGCTTTGTCCGGATACCTTTTCTTATCCGGGACGTCGAAGGATTTAACGGCAAAAGCAGTAACGAAATTAGCGGTCATGGGACGCTACCTGGGGACTAAGTTGAGACCTGATGTTGTGGTGCTCCGGAGCGGAGCAAAGCTGAAGGTTTGCGGACTGCAGACCGAGGCCTGAATGTGCGAACAGCCCGCAAGTGCTGCTGCCCCCTCCAGCGCACGCGCGTGCAACAGATCCTTGTTGCCGTAGTTCAACGTTAGCCCTCCCGGGGCCTAAGTCAATGGGGAAAAATCGGTCAGGCATCCCGAAGGGCGGGGCTGTCCCAGCAGTGTTAAGGCAGCGGTTGCCGTCAGTTCACTACCAGTCGGTAGCGTCGCCCCGGTCCGAACCAACGAGAGGCCCCTCCCCAATGAGCACCACCCGCACCCGCACCATCGTCGCGGCCGTGATCGCGGCCGCCTTCGCAGCGTCGGCCATCGGCGGCACGGCTGTCGCCCAGGCCTCCCAAAACCCTGGAGACCAGAATCCCGGCAATGCCGGCCACCACGGGGCGGACACCGCCGTCGCAGACGCCTTCACCGCCGTCGACCGCAACACCGCCTGGCAGCTGACCAGCAGGCTGAAACTGGACTTCCCGACGTTCCACACCGAGGGGATAGCGTTCACGAAGGACCACATTTTCCTGTCCTCGGTGGAGATTATCGAGCCCACCGTGAAGTTCCCGAGCCCGCAGGGCGGCTACGACCGTACGCCCGGCAAGGGAATAGGACACCTGTTTGTCATGGACAAGGCGGGGAAGCTCCAGAAGGACATCGTCCTGGGCGAGGGCGCCATGTACCACCCGGGCGGCATCGATTTCGACGGCACCAACGTCTGGGTTCCGGTCGCGGAGTACCGCCCCGACAGCAGCTCGATCGTGTACCGCGTTGACGCCCGCACGCTGGACGTCCACAGGCAGTTTGAGGTCAAGGACCACTTCGGCGGCATTGTCATGGACAAGCAGACCGGCCACCTCGTAGGCAATACCTGGGGTTCGCGCCGCTTCGCCGAGTGGAACCTGAAGGGCAAGGAGCTAACCTCCTGGCAGAACCCGGACAACTTCATCGACTACCAGGACTGCCAATACGCGGCGAGTTCCACGATGTTGTGCGCCGGGATAGCCAACCTGCCCCAGACACCTGCCGCAGGAGGTCCTTCCGCGACGTACGAGCTGGGCGGCATGGCACTGATCGACATCAACACCCACAACACACTGCACGATGCACCGTTCCAGCGGTGGAGCGCGGGCGGCCACGTCGCGACCCGCAACCCGTTCAAGATGACGGCCGAGGGGAACCACCTCACCGTGCGGGTGGCCCCGGACAATGGCGAAGAGGGCAATGGGACCGAAATCCTGACCTACGAGGCGATGGTGACGCCCCCGCACTAAGCATCACAGCGCGAACGAACACTCGAGACCCTTTTCCAAAGGGCAAGCGGACGACGGCGGGGCGCACCCGCCGTCGTCCGCTGTCTTTTAGCCGATCCCTTCTGAGTCAGTGGAAGGGAGGGGCTGAACCCTTCCCGCGTCATGAGAAAGAAATCTTTGATGTGAGCCTCTTCACACGGTAGCCTCATTAAAAATGTAGCCTCACTAACAACTTGTGATGCTCGCTAAGCAACATGAGGCGTCGCCGTCGGATGGAGATCAGCGTGGAAAATACGCAGCATAAGGCCAAAGGCGGCCAAAGCGCCCGCGGCAAAGTAACCGAGGTAGAAGCCTTCGGCATCGAACAGATCCCGGAGAAGCACCGGAATGCCACCGCTTTTGATCTGTTCAGGGTCTCGTTCGGCGGCGCCAACACGTTTTCCACGGCGTTCCTTGGAGCGTTTCCCATCCTCTTCGGCCTCTCCTTCTGGCAGGGTCTCGCAGCCACGGTCCTCGGCCTGGCTGTCGGGGCGCTCCTGCTGGCGCCGATGGCCGTTTTCGGGCCGACAAACGGTACCAACAACGCGGTCTCGTCGTCCGCCCACCTTGGCGTCCACGGCCGGGTCGTGGGGTCGTTCCTCTCGCTCCTGACCGCCACCGCGTTCTTCTCCATCTCGGTGTGGAGTTCCGGCGACGCTCTGGTGGGAGGCCTCAACCGCCTGGTTGGCCTGCCCCAGGACATGGGTTCCTTTGCCGTGGCCTACGGGCTCTTCGGGGTTCTGGTGCTGGCTGTCTGCATCTACGGGTTCCGGTTCATGCTGCTCGTGAACAAGATCGCCGTCACGGCGGCCACCCTCCTGTTCGTGGTCGGATACATCGCGTTCGCCGGAGACCTGGATCTGAACTTTGCCGGCGCCTTCGGCGTGGGCCTGGACGGCCTGGGCGTAGCCGGTTTCATCCCGGCGTTCATCGGGGCCGCCCTCATCGTGATGTCCAACCCAATTTCCTTTGGCGCCTTCCTCGGCGACTGGGCGCGGTACATTCCCACGAACACCCCCAAGCGCAAGGTCATGGGGGCCGCCCTCCTGGCACAGCTCGCCACCCTCGTACCGTTTGTCTTCGGGCTCGCCACCGCCTCCATCATCGCCACCAAGGCACCGGAGTTCATGGATCCGGCGGCCCCCAACTATGTGGGCGGGCTCCTGGCAGTCTCCCCCGCCTGGTACTTCGTCCCGCTGTGCGCGATCGCCCTGATCGGCGGCATGTCCACGGGTGCGTCCTCGCTGTACGGAACCGGACTGGATTTCAGCAGTGTCTTCCCGCGCTTCAACCGCGTGCAGGCCACGGTGTTCATCGGCGTGCTGGCCATTGCGTTCATCTTCGTGGGCCGTTTCGCCTTCAACCTCGTCCAGAGCATCTCCACCTTCGCCACGCTGATTGTCACGTGCACTGCCCCCTGGATGGTGGTGATGATCATCGGCTTCATCACCCGCCGCGGCTGGTACGACGCGGAGGCCCTGCAGGTCTTCAACCGCCGCCAGACAGGCGGCCGCTACTGGTTCAACCATGGCTGGAACCTGCGCGGAATGCTGGCGTGGCTGCTGAGCGCCGCGGCGGGACTGTGCCTGGTCAACATGCCCGGCCAATTCCAGGGCCCGTTGGGCAACCTCGCTGGCGGCGTGGACATCGGCCTCCCAGCCTCCTTGGTCCTTGCCGCGGTGCTCTATCTGGGGCTGCTCTGGATCTTCCCCGAACCCCGCGCCGTGTTTCCCGAGGCCGGTCCGCGCTGGATTCCCAGCCGGAACGTTGCCGTGCCTCCGGTGACGGACAGCGCCGGACACGTCGTTGCGCCGGGGCACCAGGATCTGGATCTGAACCTGGATCTGGACGAACTGGCGGTCCGACCGTGACCTGGATGGATCTGAGCGTCCCGCTCCGGACGGGGATGCCCGTCTATCCCGGAGATCCCGAAGTGCGGATCACCCCGGCGCTGACGGCCGACGGCGACGGCGCCAACGTGCTTGCCCTCGCCCTCGGCTCCCACTCGGGAACGCACCTTGACGCACCGTTCCACGTCCACGATGCCTTCCCGGCACTCGATGCGCTGCCGCCGGCCCAGTTCAACGGACCCGTGGAACTGGTCGACGTCCGCTCCGCCGGGCCGGGCGGCGTTATCACTGCGGAACACCTCGCCGGCATCCGGCCGGCGGCTCCCGGCGACGGACGGGCAGGGCATCCGGACCGGATCCTGTTGCTCCACACGGGCTTCGCCAGCCACTGGGGCTCGCCAGAGTACCTGGACCATCCGTGGCTCCACGCCGACGCCGCGCAGCTGATCGTGGACCGCGGCTACCGTACCGTCGGGCTGGATGCGCTGAGCGTTGACAGGACAGCGGGCCAAGTCTTCCCGGCACACCACATCCTGGCCGCGAACGGGTGCGTTATCGTCGAAAACCTCACCGGGCTGGAACAGATTGAACGGGCAGCGGCTGGGGGCGCCGGCGTCGAGGTTTTCCTCTTTCCGCTCAGCATTCCCGACGCCGACGGGGCACCGATCCGGGCCATGGCACGTCTTGCCGGGACTGCGCCGCTGAGCCGGGCGGAGGTCCAGGATGCCGCCGACCGGCTGGTCGCTGCCTTCGCATCGACGGATACCGAGCGCTACTTCGCAGCGTTCAGCCCATCGGCCACGTTCATTTTCCATCCGGAGCCTGAGTCGCTGGGTTCCCGAAGCGAGTATCGGGAGGTGTGGGAGACCTGGGTGGGTTCGGGTTGGAAAGTCCTCGATTGCCGCAGCAGCGAGCAGAACATCCAGATGCTCGGCACTACGGCGATCTTTACGCACCGCGTGGCCACACTCGTCCGGACCGGACCCGGCCCCAGAACCCTGGCCAGCGATGAACGGGAGACCATCATATTCACCCGGACCGAGACCGGCGACGTGGTTGCCGTGCATGAGCACCTCTCGGCCGTTCCAGCGGCGGCCGAGGACAGCTGACCGCGCAGTTACTGGAAGTCAGCCAGCCACAGGTCCGGGCCGAAAACCTCGTACTGGATGTCTTTTTAGGCAATTCCTGGAGGTCGGCGGTCACCCGGGCGATGAAAACAGGGCTTGTCGGGTCCGGCAAAAGCGGACACGACGGCGGGATCCACCCGCCGTCGTCCTCTTGCGTTACCCGGCACTGGCTGTCGGCTACCAGCTACCGGCCGTAGATCTTGACGAAATTCCGCAGGATCTTCATGGGCTCTGTTGCCGTGAAGGTCCGGGCAGCCTCCATCAGTTCCTCAGCAGATTCGGGCGGGAAGTACCCGGCGTGGCGGTAGATGTCGATCCTGGTCACGAGGCCTTCGGCATCAAGCTCGGGATGGAACTGCGTGGCGTACAAGTTCTTCTTGATCCGGAACATGTGCACCGGGCAAGCCGCCGAGCTTGCCAGCAGCACCGCATGGGAGGGAAGGACCGTGCAGCCTTCCTTGTGGCCGGTGAAGGCGGTGAACTGTGCCGGCATTCCGGCCAGCAGCGGGTCCTCCAGGCCCTCCGGGCTCAGGCTGATGGTCACGCCGCCCAACTGCTCCCCGTAGGTCCGGTCAATCACCGCGCCCTGGTGCAGGCCGAGGGTTCCGACTCCGTAGCAGGCGCCCAGGAACGGGAAGTCCTCGGCCACAACCCGGTCCAGCAGCGCCGACAATTCACGCTCCACCCGGCGCTGGGACTCTGATTTATGGTCTGCGGGGTCGCTGGACGTGAACGGGCTGCCGCCCACGATTACACCGGAATAATCGTCCAGGTCGAGATGCGGGAGCGGAGCCTGCTCCATCCGGATCCGTCTCAGCTGGTCCGGCTCCAGCCCGCCGTAGCGGAGGTAGGCCTCGTACTCATCCTCGGCGGCGGCGTCTTCGGCCCGCGAGGCGAGCAACAGAAACGGCTTCATGCTCACTTCAGCAGCGCCACGTCAGAGACAAGATCGATATGCTCCAACATCGCCGCTGCTGCGGCCGCGGAGTCCTGGGCCCTGATGGCGTCGGCGATCTTGCGGTGGGAGGCGAGTGACTGCTCCGGCCTGCCAGGCTGCCCGAGCGATTCGAGCCGGGTTTCCAGGATCATCCCGGCAATGAACGTCATGAGCTGGGCAAGAACCGCGGAATGCGCGGCGGCAGTGACCGCCTGGTGGAAAAGCTCGTCGCCGCGTGCGCCCTTGGCACCCGAGGCCACTTCTTCTGCCATCGCGTCCAGCGCGTTCTCGATGGCCTTCATGTCAGAGTCGGTCCGCCGGGTGGCCGCCAGTTCCGCCAGTTTGACCTCAAGCGTGCTGCGCGCCTCCACGATCTCGGGGAGCCTGCTGCGGTGCTCGCGGAGGCCTTTGATCACGGACGGGACGTTGGGCCGGTAGACCAGCACCGCGCCGGTGCCGTGCTGGACGTCGATCACACCGAGCACCTCGAGGGCCACCAGCGCCTGGGCAAGCGTTGCCCGCGAGACACCCAGCCGCTCAGCCAGGTCGCGCTCTGCCGGCAGGGTGTCGCCCGGTCCCAGCTGGGCGGACTCGATGAAGTCCATGAGTTGCTCCACCAGTTGCTCGTAGAGCCGCGGCCGCGAGAGACGGGAGATCTGTTGCGTTGCTGCTTTCCTGGGCATGCGCGTCCTTCCGGCGTCGTCGTCAACCCCAGCCTAGCGGAGAACTATTGACAAAGTCACCTAGTGTCTAGGAGGCTAGGCCAGTGAGCCAGTAAGCCACGTCACATCCAATCTCTTGATCCGGAGGAACAACGATGTCCGCTCCCGTACTGTCCATCATCATCCTGGCGGTGATGTTCCTGCTGGCCACGGTGCTGCCCCTCAACATGGGTGCCCTGGCTTTCGTAGGGGCGTTCGTCCTGGGATCAGTCGTGCTGGGGATGTCCACCAACGACATCCTTGCCAACTTCCCCGGCGGCCTGTTCCTGACGATCGTCGGGGTCACCTACCTGTTCGCCATCGCCCAAAACAACGGCACCATAGATCTGCTGGTCAGGGGCGCCGTCCGGCTCGTCGGCAGCAAAGTGGCCCTCATCCCCTGGGTCATGTTCGCCATCACCGCCCTGATCACCGCCGTGGGCGCCCTGTCGCCCGCCGCCGTCGCCATCATTGCGCCGATCGCCCTGAGCTTCGCCGCCAAGCACAAGATCAACCCGCTCATGATGGGCATGATGGTCATCCACGGTGCCCAGGCCGGCGGCTTCTCCCCCATCGCCGTCTACGGTGTCACTGTCAACGGCATCATCGCCAAGACGGACCTGCAAACGAACCCCATGGCGATCTTCCTGGCCAGCTTCGTCTTCAACCTCGCCATTGCCGTGGTGCTGTCCATCGTCCTTGGCGGCAACAGGTTCCGCTCCACGAAGGCCGGCCGCCTGGTGGAACAGGCCGCTGAAACCCGCATGTCCGTCAGCGTCGGTGCCCGTGCGGCCGGCGTCACGCTGCAGGGCTCCGGCTCGGACATCTCCCCCGCCGGCGTCTCCGCGAAGGGCACCAGCACCCCGGGTTCCGCCGCTTCCGGCGCCGCCGCTTCCGCCGCACCGGCTGCCGGGAACGGTGCCCGTGCCAACGTTCCCCAGCTTGTCACCATCCTCGGTCTGGTGGCCCTCGCCGTCATTTCCCTCGGCTTCAAGGTGGACGTCGGCTTCGTCTCCATCACCATCGCCATCATCCTGGCCCTCGTGTCCCCGGCCGCCCAGAAGGGCGCCGTGAACAAAATCAGCTGGTCAACCGTCCTGCTCATCTGCGGCATGTTGACCTTCGTGGGCGTCCTCGAGGAAGCCGGCACCATCAAGTTCGTTTCCGACAGCGTGTCGAACATGGGCATGCCGCTGCTGGCAGCCCTGCTGATCTGCTACATCGGCGGCATCGTCTCGGCCTTCGCCTCCTCTACGGCCATCCTCGCCGCTCTCATCCCGCTGGCAGTTCCCTTCCTGGCCAGCGGCGAGGTGGGCGCCGTGGGCGTCATCGCAGCGCTGGCAGTCGCTTCCACGATCGTGGACGTCTCTCCCTTCTCCACCAACGGCGCCCTGGTTCTGGCCAACGCACCGGAAGACGTGGACAAGGACAAGTTCTACAAGCAGATCCTCGCCTACAGCGGCATCGTGGTTGCCGCCGGACCCGCCGTCGCTTGGCTGGTCATGGTGGTCCCGGGCTGGATGTAGCCCGGAACCGGAACGCCACCCCTGCAGCAAAGCCCGTACAGCAAGTAAGGAAACCCCGCATGAGCACTGATTTCACGCCCCAGGCAGAGGGCCCCCTCTCGGGCTACCTCGTGGTGGACCTGAGCCGCGCCCTCGCCGGGCCCCACGCCGGAATGATGCTGGCCGACCTCGGCGCGCGCGTCATCAAGGTCGAGAACCCGGGCACCGGAGACGACACGCGCGGCTGGGGGCCGCCGTTCGTCGGCCCCGAGGACGATCCCCAGGCCACGTATTTCCTATCGTGCAACCGCAACAAGGAATCCATTGCCCTCGACCTGAAGAGCGACGACGGGCGGACGGTCCTGCGCGAACTGCTGGAACGGGCGGACGTCGTGATCGAGAACTTCCGTCCCGGCGTACTGGACCGGCTGGGATTCTCGGCCGCCGAGATGCACGCGCTGAATCCGGCGCTGGTGGTCCTGTCCATCACCGGTTTCGGGCACGACGGTCCGGAGTCCCGGCGAAGCGGCTACGACCAGATCCTGCAGGGCGAAGCCGGGCTGATGTCCCTGACTGGCTCCGGCCCGGACGATCCCCAGCGGGTGGGCGTGCCCATCGCGGACCTGCTGTCCGGCATGTACGGCGCGTTCGGCACCCTCGCGGCACTCCTTCAACGCGAACGCACCGGCCAGGGGCAGATAGTCCGCACGTCCCTTCTTGCGGCACTGATCGGGGTCCATGCCTTCCAGGGCACCAGGGCCACGGTCGCGGGTGAGGTCCCCAAGGCGCAGGGCAACCACCATCCGTCCATCGCGCCGTACGGCCTGTTCCACTGCCGGCAGGGCAGGGTCCAGATCAGCGTGGGAAGCGAAAAGCTGTGGGCCACGTTTGCCTCGACCTTCGGGATCGACGCCACGCGGCCGGAGTTCGCCACCAACGCGGACCGGGTGCGCAACCGCGAAAAAGTCATCGAAGAGGTCGAACGGGTATTCTCCGACTTCGAGGCCGAACCGCTGCTCGGCAAGCTCAACGAGGCCGGAATCCCGGCGGGCAAGGTCCGGACGCTGGACGAAGTCTATGAGTGGGAACAGGTCCACTCGCAGGGGCTCGTGATCGACGTCGAGCACAAGATCCTCGGGAACGTAAGCCTGCCGGGGCCGCCGCTGCGGTTCTTCAGCGCGGCCGACACCGCCGAAACAACGCTGAAGGCGCACACAGCCCCGCCGCTGCTGGATCAGGACGGGGACCAGATCCGGCAGTGGCTGGGCCTGGCTCCGGCAACCCTCGGCAGCTCAGGTTCCGGGCAGGAAGGCCGCTGAGAATGCTGACACAACAGAAGGTGCGGCACCTGGGCGCCACGGAGCTCATTGCCGCCGTGATCGATCCCGGCTCCTACCGGAGCTGGGACACCCCGGTCTCGGACCCTGACCCGGGTCCCGAGTACCGGCTGGAACTGGCGGCGGCCCGCGAGAAGACGGGGGTGGATGAGTCCGTCCTGACCGGGGAAGGCCTCATCCGCGGCCGCCGGGTGGCGGTTATCGTCAGCGAGTTCCGATTCCTGGCAGGCTCCATCGGGCTTGCCGCGGCGGAGCGGATCGTGAACGCCGTCGAGCGGGCAACCCGGGAAGGACTTCCACTGCTGGCCGGACCCGCCTCCGGGGGCACGCGCATGCAGGAAGGGACCATCGCCTTCCTGTCCATGGTGAAAATCAGCGCGGCGGTCCGGGCGCACCGGCAGGCCGGACTGCCCTACCTCGTCTATCTGCGCCATCCCACCACCGGCGGAGTCATGGCCTCCTGGGGCTCGCTGGGCCACATCACGGTGGCCGAGCCGGGCGCCCTGCTCGGCTTCCTGGGACCACGGGTTTACGAGGCGCTCTATGGCACACCGTTCCCGGAAAACGTCCAGGTCGCCGAAAACCTCTTCGACAAGGGCCTGGTGGACGCGGTGGTCCCGCCCTGGCAGCTGTCCGACGTCGTTGACCGCGCCTTGGGCATACTTGTCACCGGCCCGCATCCGCGCGTCAGTCCGCCGCGGACCCTGTCCGTAAAACCCTCCGGCGCCGGCGCCTGGGAATCGATCGAAATCTCGCGCAACCCGCGGCGACCGGACCTGCGGCAGCTGCTCGCGTACGGGGCCAGGGACGTGCTGCCGCTCAACGGCACCGGCCAGGGCGAAAAGGATCCGGGACTGCTGCTGGCGCTGGCCCGCTTCGGCCAAAAGTCCTGTGTGGTGATCGGCCACACCCGGCCGCGGCCCTCACAGCAGACGGCCATGGGACCGGCATCCCTGCGTGAAGCGCGCCGGGGCATGCGGCTGGCCGAGGAGCTGGGGCTACCGCTCCTGACGGTCATCGACACCGGCGGCGCCGCACTGTCCAAGGAGGCCGAAGAAGGCGGCCTGGCCGGCGAAATTGCCAGGTCCTTGCACGACCTCATCGGCCTGAACTCCCCCACGGTATCCGTGCTGCTCGGCCAGGGGGCCGGTGGCGGGGCGCTGGCCCTGCTGCCGGCAGACCGGACCATCGCGGCCCAGCACGCCTGGCTGTCCCCGCTCCCGCCCGAAGGCGCGAGTGCCATCGTCCACCGGAGCACCGACTTTGCGCCGGCCATGTCCGAGGCCCAGGGCGTCAGCGTGGCATCCCTGTACGCCAACGGCCTCGTGGACCACATTGTGGACGAACGCAGCGACGCCGCGCTCGAAGGCAAGGCCTTCTGCCAGCGCCTCGGGCAGGCCATCGAGTACGAACTGTCCACCCTGGCGTCCGCAGGGATCAGCGAACTGCTGCCCCGGCGGCTGGATAAGTACCGCAATCTGGGTGGCCTCGTGGCCGAGGCCGCCAACCCGGCCTGACCAAAGGTGCCGACCGGACCGTCCCGCCCGGACCGGCCCGGCCTGCACCTGCTGGCCGGGCCGGCAGGTGCTCGCCGGCGCTTCCTGGCCGGACGTCAGAGCGTGGCGGGATCAGAGCGTGGCGGGATCGGTGTTGGCGCCGCACAGGATCACGGCAACCCGCTCGCCCGCAGCCGGGACGTAGGCACCCGAGCTGAGGGCGGCATAGGCGGTGGCTGCACCGTGCTCCACCACCATGCGGTACTCCGCCCACAGCTGGGAGCGCGCGGCGACGATCTCGTCGTCGGACACCAAAACGCTCCGGACGCCCGTCCGCACGGCCACCTCAAAGCCGATCGTTCCAATCCTGCGTGCGCCGAGCGAGTCTGCGGCGATTCCCGAAACAGCCACATCCACCGGCTTCCCGGCCGCCAGGGCGGCATGAAGTGTCGGTGCGCTGGCGGGCTCCACGCCCACCACCCTCGCCCGGCCTTCTACCGCGGCGGCGATGCCGCCCATGAGTCCACCGCCGCCGACGGCGACCAGCACCGTGTCCACGTCCGGCACCTGTTCGAGGAGTTCCGAGCCGACAGTGCCTGCACCGGCCACTATCTCCGGCTGGTCGTAGGCGTGGCAGTAGACGGCACCCGTCTCACCCGCATAGGCCATCGCGGCATCATAGGCCTCCGCGTATTCCGCGCCGCGCTGGATGACTGAAGCCCCCGTCTCCCTGAGCTTCCTGACCTTCACCGCAGGGGCGGACTCCGGAACGAAGACCGCAGCCGGCACTCCCGCCCTGGCGGCGGCATAGGCGTTGGCGAGGCCGGCATTGCCACCGGACGCCACGACTATGCCGACGTCGTCCTTCAACTCGCCGCGCTCCCTGCAGGCCAGCACGCGGTTAAAGGCCCCCCGGGCCTTGAACGTGCCAGTGTGCTGCATGAACTCGCACTTCAGCCAGACCGCACCGGGAAGGCTTCCGGCGTCGGCCGCCATGACCGGCGTGCGACGCACCAGCCCGGCAATCCGCGCTGTGGCTTCATCAACGTCGGCTCGGGTGATCATCAGTGCTGTACCTCGTTCGCTCGGGCCGGACTGGCAGGAGCAGGCGCCAGCTGAATGCGCCTGCCGACGCTACGCTACCCCGTGGCCCCGAGGGCGGGTTTTCGTGGTGGATGAAGCGGCCTTCACGTGGCGGTGGATCGGGCCGCGGCATTCCGCAACCCGATCCATCCCGGGGTTGCCGCTAGCGGACGGGGTTGCCGAGTTCGCGGAGCGGGATTTTGTTGGTTTCGCGGGCCCAGAAGGCGCCGGCGACGGCGAGCAGTGAGGACGCTGCAACGATCCAGGCGGCGGGGCCCCAGTTCGCCTTTTCGGCGCCGACGAGGGCGGTGCCGAGCAGCGGGGTGAAGCCGGCGCAGAGGATGCCCACCTGCAGGCCGATGGCCATGCCGGAGTAGCGGACCTTGACGTTGAACAGCTCGGAGAACCAGGCCGGGTAGATGGCGTTGGACATCGCGTAGGTCCCGGCGGTGATCAGGGTGCTGGTGAGGAAGATCATCGGAATGTTGCCGGTGGAGATGACCGAGAAGTACACGAAGATCATCGCACCGGAGCCGAGGACGCCGGCGATGAAGATGGGTCGGCGGCCGAACCGGTCGGAGAGGTGCGCCATGAGCGGCTGGGTGAACATGGCCAGGACATTGCCGGCGATGCTGACCCAAAGCATGGTGGAGGCAGGGACCCCGACGGACACGGCGTAGGCGAGGCCGAAGGACTGCATGAAGGTGTTGGTGACGGTTTCGAAGGACATCAGGGCCACCTGGAAGAACTGTGCCGGGTGGGTCTTGAACATCTTCGCGAACGGGAGTTTCACGAGTTCGCCGTGGTCGTGCTTTTCCTCAAAGACCTCGGGCTCGTCGAGGGAACGGCGGACCAGGTAAGCGACGATAAGCACGATGATGGACAGCCAGAACGGAATGCGCCAGCCCCAGGCGAGGCGGTCCACTTCGCTCATCGCGGCCACGGGCAGGAACGCCAGGGAAGCTAGGACGATGCCGGCGGAAATGCCGCTCATGGCGAAGCTGGCGAAGAAGCCGCGGCGCCCTTCCGGGGCTTCTTCGGTAGACAGGGCCGAGGCGCCCGCCGTTTCCGCGCCCGCGGAGAGTCCCTGCATGAGGCGCAGCAGCACCAGCAGGGCAGGCGCCCAGTAGCCGGCGGTGGCGAAGTCAGGCAGCGCGCCGATGAGGAACGTTGCCGATCCCATCAGTACCAGCGTCAGCACGAGGGTGTTCTTGCGGCCGATCTTGTCGCCCAAATGGCCGAAGACCACCGCGCCGAACGGCCGCGCGACATAGGCCACGCCGAAAGTGGCGAACGAGGCAATCAGGGCCACGGTGGGGTTGCCGGCCGGGAAGAAGATCTTGGAGAAGACCAGCGAGGCCGCGGTGGCGTAGATGAAGAAGTCGTAGTACTCCAGCGCGCCGCCCAGGAACGCAGCCAGGGCCGCCTTCCTGGCCCGCTTGAGCTGCACCGGGTCTGCCGTGGCTGTGGAGCCGTTTACGAGGTTGGTCATTCTGATGGTCCTTCCACACTGAAAGACGGTGGTTTAGATGGGTGGGAAATGCAGTTTTGTTCGACTAGCGAACTTCTGTGCGTTATGCGACTAGAAATAGATTACCGCACGGTGAGGGACATCACAATGACTCCGATATGCTCGGTGCAACCCTGTTTGCTTCAGCACCCGCAGGGTGCCCGAGTGTTTTCTAGGGATTGCAGGAGTTCATGGAGGAGCATCCGACGTACTTCGTGAAGTCGGTCGAGAAGGCCTTTGACGTGCTGCGGGCCTTCGCCCCGGATACGCCACGCCTGACCGTGACTCAGATCGCCGCGAAGGCGGACATGACCCGCGCCTCGGCCAGGCGTTTCCTGCTGACCTTGACCGATCTCGGCTACCTGCGTGCCGACGGCCCCCACTTCACCTTGACGGCCCGCTCACTGGAGGTCGGCTCCTCATTTCTTGCGAACCTGTCTATCCCGGACATTGCCGAGCGGCACCTGCGGTCCCTGGCCGCAGAACTCAATGAAACTACCTCTTTGTGCATTCTTGACGGCACGGAGGTGGTCTATGTCGCCTGCATAGCGTCACCCAGGCTTCTCAATGTCTCTATTAGCGTGGGAACCAGATTTCCCGCCTGGGCCACCAGCATGGGGCGCGTGCTTCTGGCGGCACTGTCGGACCCGGAGCTGAATGCCTACTTCGACTCGGTTCAGCTGCAGCGCTTCACCGAGCGGTCGATCGGAAGCCTCGACCAGTTACGGTCCGAAGTAGACCTGGCCAGGGCGAAAGGGTGGTCCATGGTTTCGCAGGAACTGGAAGAAGGCCTGCGTGGCGTCGCCGTGCCCGTCTGGTGCGGGAGCGGCGTTGTTGCAGCGGTGAATGTCTCTTTGCAAACCCACCGCGCGCCCCCGGACACCATCGAACAGACAGTTGTGCCCCTCCTGCAGGAGGCTGCCCGCCAGATCGGCCTGGATTACGACGGCCGGACTGCAGGCAGGCGCACCACCGCCTCAGCGTGACAGTTTTTCGGCGTCGGGCTCCAGGTCGCCGATGTGCCCGGGCGCATTGGCCGCTAGGACCCGCTGGACGAACGCGCAGTACTCCTCCATGTAGTGCCGGAGGAACGCGGCGGTGGACTCGTCCTTGACCTCCCCGTCGGCTCCGAAGACCTCGGGATTGAACTTCACATAGGCCTCGGGGGCGTTGAGCTGGGGAGCGTCGAGGAAGCTCAGCACGGCGCGCATGGAGGACTGCATCACCGCGGTGCCGATGCTGCCGGGTGAGGCGCCGATGATCCCGGTGGGCTTCCGCGCGAAGGAGTTGGTCCCCCAAGGGCGTGAGCCCCAGTCGATGGCGTTCTTGAGTGCTCCCGGAATGGAACGGTTGTATTCAGGGGACACGAAGAGGATGCCGTCCGATCCGTCAATGGCTTCCTTCAGCGCCCGCGCTTCCGGCGGGAAGTCGGCGTCGTAGTCGTAGCTGTAGAGCGGCAGGTCCCTGATGGGAATCTCCGTGAACTCCAGCTCCTCCGGGGCGAGACTGATGAGCGCCTTGGACAGCGTGCGGTTGATCGAACCGCTTGCAAGGCTTCCGACGAAGTAGCCGATCTTGTACGTTGCCATGGTGATGATCCTTCCCAACAGCCGGCAGGAACCGGCTGGCCGACGGTGCTTTGGACATTGCTTCGGGCGCTGCTGTGGGCGGTGAGTGGATGGTGCGGGCACGACTCAACACACAGTTCAGCACAGAAGAATATCCGCGGCCAGAGCGGAGGGAAGGTTCTTGACAGTCCGCGAATGCAGGAGCTAGATGAACATTAGGTGATGACCTACAGCACACAACGCCAGCAGAGGAGCGGCAGTCATGACTGAGAACCTGGAAGGGATGCAGCGCATCCACAGCGAGGCCCCTGCCGAAGGGGATGAAACGGCCGACCCTACTGACATCCGCATGCACTCGCAGGACCCCGCCGAAGGCGCGGACATCGCGGACGCGCCCCTCAAGAAAACTTAGGGGGCATTGCCAACAAAGCGGACCGCCGCCGTCGGGCCGTTCCCCCGGGGCGAAACGGCAGCGGGAACTGGCACCCGTGCCAAAACCTGAGCTGAGAGAATAGCCGCATGGACGTCGCTCTGGGACTGCTCGTGCTGGTGGCGGTGGTGTGCGCCGGCAGTGCGCTGGGCAGGAAAATCAACGTTTCTGTTCCGTTGCTGCTGGTCCTGGCCGGAGTGGTTGGTTCTTTCCTGCCCTTCGTTCCGAGAATCGAGCTGAACCCGGAGCTGGTCCTGGTGGGGCTACTCCCGCCGCTGCTCTATGCGGCCGCCCTGCGGACATCCCTCTTTGACTTCGGCTCCAACCGCCGCGCCATCGCGCTGCTGTCCGTGGGGTACGTCATCTTCGGCACCATCTCCGTGGGATTGGTTGTCCATTGGCTGTTTCCCGAGATCCCGCTGGCTGCCGCCAT
Organism: Arthrobacter sp. Bi83; assembly: GCF_918698095.1. GTDB lineage: Bacteria > Actinomycetota > Actinomycetes > Actinomycetales > Micrococcaceae > Arthrobacter. The sequence goes on along the minus strand of NZ_CAKKLY010000017.1, from coordinate 43,818 downwards.
CGCCCTGGGCGCCGTGGTGGCGCCGCCGGACGCCGTGGCGGCCACCGCCATCGCCCGCAAAGTGGGGATGCCGCGCAGGATCGTCAGCATCCTGGAAGGCGAATCGCTGGTTAATGATGCCACCGCGCTGGTGTGCCTCCGCGCCGCCGTCGCGGCGCTCTCCGGAACTGTGTCCGCGGCGGAAATCGCCGGAGACTTCATCCTGGCGGCAGGCGGAGGACTGGTGGTGGGCCTCGCGGCGGCCTATGTGCTCACCCAGCTCCGGCTGCGGATCCGCAACGTCGCCATCAACACCTCGACGTCGTTGATGGCACCTTTCGTTGCCTACCTTCCGGCGGAGGCGATCCACGCCTCCGGTGTGCTGGCGGTCGTGGTCACCGGCCTGATTATGGGCACCAAGGCGCCTTCCATGCCGAACGGCGCAGCCCGGGTGAGCCAGCGGAGCAACTGGGACACTGTGCAGTTCCTGCTGGAGAACTCTGTGTTCCTCCTCATCGGCCTGCAGGTCCGGACCATCATCGACGGCGTCCAGGACGATTCCCTGGGCTCTGCCCGCATCTGGGCAGGCTGCGCGGTAATCCTGCTGGCTGTGCTGGTGCTGCGGCCGGTGTGGGTGTTTCCCGCAACCTACCTGCCCCGGCTCATTCCCGCGGTGGCCCGCACGGATCCCGCGCCGCCGTGGCAGTTCCCCGCCATCATTTCCTGGGCCGGGATGCGCGGCGTGGTGACGCTCGCGGCGGTCCTCACGCTGCCGGAGGCCCTGGAACACCGGTCCGTGCTGATCTTGGCTGCCCTCGTGGTGGTGGCCGGTACCTTGGCCGCGCAGGGATTCAGCCTGCCCGCCCTGGTCAGGTTCCTCCGGGTCCAGGGCCCGGACCAGCGAGAGGATGCCCTCAGCCAGGCCTCGCTGATGCAGCAGGCCACGGCCGCGGGAGTGGAGAAGCTGCACGAACTGCGGACGGAGGATGATCCGCCTGAGGTGGTGGCGATGCTCAAGCGGCGGACGCAGGAGCGGGGGCTGGCGGCGTGGGAACGGCTGGGCCGGCCTACATCGGAAACGGCCACCCCCAGCCAGCGGTACGCCCAGCTGCGGCTAGCCATGCTGGAGGCGGAACGTGCAAAAGTGCTGGACCTGCGGCGAGGCGGCGAGTACGCCCACGAGGTCCTCAGCGAAGTCCTGGAACGGCTGGACGTTGAAGAGTCCATGCTCGACGCCACCCTCGACGAGCAGGACGTCACCGGCTCAGCGCGCACTGCCCGGCCCGGCGGCGGCTGCGATCACCTGGAATCGGCGCCCGACCCCGCAGTCCCGCGGAACCCTTACTGCGAGGCGTGCGTCCGCGAAGGCACCCCAACCGTGCACCTGCGGATGTGCCTGGAGTGCGGGAACGTGGGCTGCTGCGATTCCTCGCCCGGCACCCATGCCTCCAGGCACTTTGAGGAGACGGGCCACCCGGCCATGCGCAGCATCGAACCTGGCGAGGGCTGGCGCTGGTGCTATGTGGACGACCTGCTGGGGTGACCCCTGAAACAGGTACTCATACTCCTTTCCGGAGGGCCGGACGGCCTGCTGGGCGTGAGCTTCTAAAAAAACAGGTACTAACACTCCCGTAATCCGGCGTTAACATAGCGGCGTGAGACTTGATACATAGAGTCCACGCGACAGAGAGTCCACACGACTGGCCTTTCGCTACTGGGGGCAGCTACTCAACGAGGAGTCACGCAGGCATGAACAGTCATGAGCACCGCAATTCCCAATACGTCCGTCCGCTCGACCAAAGCCGCGAGCGCCCCGACCTGAGAAGCGTCCACGTCCGCGAGGACGTGGCCCGTTCGGGACGGTGCGGCAACGTCCATATGGCCACCGGCCGGACCTGCATCCTGCCGGAGCGCCATCATGGTTCCTGCGAATTCGTGGGGCCGCACGAGGCCGAGGGCATCGCAGGTCACTAGAGGGCATCCGCGTTCTACGTAAGAGAACGACGGCGGGCGGTCCCGCCGTCGTCCGTTCCCTAGCGGGAAGAACCGGCGCCGAAAGTCAGGCTGGGCTCATCCAGTGTGGCGAGGGTCAGCACGGCCTCCTCGACCGTGTCGTGGTCCTCAAGGTCGCGCTCTATCCGGCGCAGCGCCACGGCCACTTCGCGCTCGGGACGGTCACCCGTCATGTCCACGGCCGCCACCACGTATAGCTTGCGCGGCCCCACGAATTCGACATGCAGGTACGTGATCCGCTCGATCTCCGCGTGTTCCAGGATCCGGCGCCCCATGGACTCCTCGATGTCGGGGCTCACGCCCTGTCCCACGAGGAAACGGCGGTTCCTGTCGATCAGGACCACGGCAACGACACCGAGGAGGAGTCCCACGAGGATGGATCCTGCGGCGTCCGGAAGCGGCGATCCAGTGACCTGGTGGAGGAAGATCCCGCCGAACGCAATGACCAGGCCAATGAGCGCTGCCGAATCCTCCGCGAAGACGGCACGCAGGGTGGGATCGGAGCTCTTGAGCACCTGCTCCAGAGTGTTCCGGTCGAGATCCCTTGCGGCCTTCCGCGCCTGCCGGAACGCCTGGATGAAGGACACACCCTCCAGCACGAACGCGGCCGCAAGGACGGCGTAGGCGATGCCAAAGTCACCGGCCGGCTCTGGCGCGAAAATCTGCTGCACGCCGTGCATGATCGACACCACCGCCCCGGCCGTGAACAGGCCGAAAGCCGCGAACATGGACCAGACATAGGCCTCCCGGCCGTAGCCCATCGGGTGGGCCTTGTCGCGCTTTTTCTTCGACTTTTTCTCGGCGAGCAGCAGGAAAATCTGGTTTCCGGTGTCCGCCCACGAGTGGGCGGACTCGGCGATCATTGACGCTGAGCCGGTCAGGAGCGCGGCAATGGTCTTGGCGACGGCAACGAGAAGATTCGCCACGAAGGCGATGATCACGGTCATGCGCCCTGAACCGGCTTCCCGGATCCGATGGTGTGGGCCATGAAGCCCACCGTACCCAACACGGCTCCCGCCACCTAGGGCCGGGCCATTCTCAGGTGTCTGTGCAGTCCGTTCGGCCCGGTCATCTGCCGAATCCGAGGCCCTCTGAGGTCAGTCCGCCGGCAAGTTCCGAAGCCGTCGAGAGGACCCAGCGTTCGCCGTCCTGTTCGTAGCAGACCACCACAGACGCCTCCGCGTCCCGCGCGGCATCCATGGCAAGCAACAGTGCGTCCTCCATGTGGCGTGCGTGCTCCAGCCGTTCGGCCAGGCTGCCCAGGAGGTCGCTGTTGTCGATCAGGAAGTGTGCTTTGCCTTCCACGATGACCTTCAGCGAATATCCCTGTTCCTCATGGACGGATCCGCGGGTCGAGGCAATTTCCGTGACCTTATCGGCACGAACCAGGCTCTGGCTGATCGTGCGGATCCACACGTCACCCATGGAAGCTCCTTTGGTCGTGAGGAACGGGAGGCAGTGTCCTACGAAAGAAACGCTAGTCCTTGCAGGTCCGCTTGTAAGCCCCCAATTAGCCGATACTGCCTAATTTGGGGGACCCTTCAGACCCAAACAGGATTTCCCCAAGCTCTGACAGCGTTTTCCCCAAGCTCCCTCGTGGATATTGGAGCGCACCAAAGAAGCTCCACTCGGGATGGAGCGGTGCCGGCCCACATACGGGCCGGCTTGCGGCAAGGCCGGGTGAAAATGCTCCGGCTTCCGCTCTGCAGCTAGGCGGCACGGCTCTCCTTGGATGCCGCAGGTCTACTTTAGGGGGACACATGTTTCTCACGTTTTGGCGTTTTCGGCGGGCTATCACGCCCCACGCCTGGGCAATGGGCGGCGGCGCACTGCTGGTTATTTTCGTCGCCGCAATGGAAGTGGCGTTGCCCTGGCCAATGAAGATCATCGTTGACGACGTGTTGCAGCCCCGGGGCAATTCCAAGCCGGATCCGACGGCGGCGTACCTGGGGCTCGCCGGGCTCGGCCCGCTCCAGTTGCTCCTTCTCGCCGCATCGGCGCTTCTCACCATGACAGTGATGAATGCCGCGGCGGATTATCTGGGGACCCGGATCCTCAACGGCGTCGGCGAAAAGACCATGGCGGCCATCCGCGCCGACGTCTTTACCCACCTGCAGCGGTTGTCCCTGTCATTCCACGACAAGCAACGGCTGGGGGACCTGGTCACACGAACCACCACGGACGTTGATTACGTCCGCTCGCTCATGGTGTCCATGCTTTCCGTGCTGCTTCCCAACGTGTTCATTCTGGGGTTTGTCACCACCATCTGCGTACTCGTCGACCCGGCGTTCGCGTTGATCGGGATGGCAGTGGCACCGTTGCTGTTCGTGACGGTGCTCTTCTACCGGCGCCGCATCAAGAAGGCCTCCCGGGAGGCACGCAGCAAGGACAGCGACATAGCGGCGGCGATGTCGGAGACGTTCGCGTCCGTGCGGGTAATGCAGACCTACACCAGCGAAGCACGCCATGAGGAGGACTTCCGGTCACGGAATGACGGACGGATGAACGCAGGACTGAGGGTCATACGGCTTCAGTCATTGTTCTCGCCGCTGGTCGATGTCATCGCGACGTTGGGAACAGTACTGGTGCTCTGGATCGGCGCCCAGCGGGTGCTGGATGGAACCATGACACTCGGCCTGTTGCTGGTGTTCATCGCATACCTCAAGGCACTGTATTCGCCGATGAAGTCCCTGGCGAAACTGACAACCGTGATCAGCCGCGGCCAGGCCAGTGCCGAGCGCATCCAGGAAATCCTTGACACGGCGCCGGCCGTCTTCGACAAGCCGGACGCCCGCCCTGCCCCGCGGCTGAGCGGCGGCGTGGAGCTGCGTGGGGTCAGCTTCGGCTATCAGGGGCAGCACGATGTCCTGCACAGTATTGACCTCACGGCCGAGCCGGGCAGCCTGGTGGCCATCACGGGCCCCACGGGTGCCGGAAAATCGTCGCTGGTCAGCCTGATTCCCCGTCTCTACGACGCCACACAGGGGTCTGTGCTTCTCGACGGGCTGGACGTGCGGGACCTGCAGCTCGCCACCGTCCGCAGGCAGATTTCCATGGTGCTGCAGGAATCCATCCTGTTTCGCGGGACGATCTACGACAACATCGCCTACGGATCCGAGGGAGTCACCCGCGAGCAGGTGTTTGCGGCGGCCGAGGCGGCCCATGTGGACGAGTTCGTCCGGAACCTCCCGCAGGGATACGACACGCCGGTGGCCGAGCGCGGCGTTTCGCTCTCCGGCGGACAGCGTCAGCGCATCGCGATCGCCCGCGCCCTCGTGCGGAACACCCCCATCGTCATCCTCGATGAACCGACGTCGGGCCTGGATGCGATTTCCGAGCAGTACGTCATGCGTGGGCTCGACCGGCTCATGGCCGGACGCACAGTGATCGTCATTGCCCACAGGCTGTCCACGCTTAAGCGAGCCGACCACATTTACGTCCTCGACCACGGCCGGATTGTGGAAAGCGGCCGCCACGGGGATCTTGTGGCATCCGGCGGTCTCTACAGCCGGCTGGATGAACTTCAGCATTCACGGGAAACCCCGGCCCTGGCCCTGGTACAAACGGAGGCCAGCGCATGAGCACGCTCAAGCCCCCCACCTACGGTGCATTGCCCTGGCGGATCGGTCGCAAGGGCGCCCTCGAAGTCCTCCTGATCCACCGGCCTGCCCATGACGACTGGTCCATCCCCAAGGGCAAAGCCGAGCCGGGAGAATCCGGCAGGGAATGTGCGGCACGGGAAGTGCTGGAGGAAACCGGCTTTGAGTGCCGTCTTGGCGCGGAACTGCCCAGCATCCGGTATGAAGACAGCAAGAACAGGATCAAAACCATCCGTTACTGGGCAGCGGCGATGGAGTCAGGCAGCTTTACTGCCAACGACGAGGTAGACGCGGTCCGGTGGCTGTCTCTTCCGGCAGCCCTGCGCACCTTAACGGAGCCTCGGGACCGTCCTGCCATCATCTCCCTGGGCACCCAGCTCCAGATGCAGCTGGGCGTGCGCCCGGTGCCCGACCTGGAGAAAATGCTGCTCCTCGTCCGCGGCGCGCAAGTCACCAAACGAAACGAAGAGGGCAGTTCAGATGACGGCCGGATGCTGGCTGAGAATGGTGAATACGCCGCCCGAACACTGGCTGCTTTGGGGTCGATGTTCAAAATAGATCGGGTTGTGTCCGCCCCTTCTGCCCGGTGTGTCGAAACCGTCGCCGAGCTTGCCCGGCAGGAGTCCCTCGAAGTGGAGCGCTCAGACCACCTGACCGGGGGCAGCATCGCAGCGACCCTCGACCTGGTGGCAGAGGCCCGCGGGACGGGAACCGTGCTGTGCACGCATGAGGGCGTGATGGCGGGCGTTGTGGAGCACCTCATCCGCAACGACCGCACGGTGCTGAGTAAACGCTTCCGCGTCCGCAAGGGATCGGCCTGGGTGGTGACCGGCGACGACAGCCGCTACCACTCCGCCTACTACCTCCCGCTGTCTGCATCGGACTTCGGCAGCGGATCATAGCCCCGTGTCCCGCCATTGCGGCGGGGCGTACGCTCGGTTTGTGGACATTGTCGAATTCCTGTCCGAGCGCATCACCGAGGATGAGGCCGCGGCCCGGAAACTTCTCAGTGACAGGACCCTTTCCAAATCGGGCCAGTGGTACGAAAACCGCCTGCTGCTGGAGTGTGCGGCAAAGCGAAGAATTATCGGCATCATCGAGGCCGCCCGGCAGACGGCCTTGGCAACGCTGGTCAGCAACCCGTACGGGGATGGCTCCCAGTGGATTCCGGAGGCCCTTGAATGGACCACTCTGTCCCTGAACGCCCTGGCTCTCCCCTACGCCGACCATCCTGACTTCGAGCAGGACTGGCTGACCACCGGCCGGGCTTAGCCGGAGCCACTCCAGAGACGCCGCCACCATGGCCGCCGGGGTTCCGGCTCGGACAGGTCGGCATCGGCAGCGGCGACGGCGGACCGCCGCTCCTGCCAGCGCTGCACCTCGGCGTCGGCGTCGCGGGTCTTGGTGATCACGGGCGGGCCGCCCTGGAGCTGGCGCCGGGCATCGATGACGCGGGCGTTGAAGTCCTCCACGATGTCCCGCACCTGCTTCTCCGAGTACTGGGAATCCAGCCGGGCGTCCAGCTCTGCGTCCTCGGTCCGGAGGAGGATGGCCTTCGGTCCCATGCCGGTGATGTTCTCGCGCTGGATCAGGCCCTTGACCCACCAGTCGGGGTCGTATCCCTCCCCCAGGCCGGGGATCGGCTTGCCGGCGTATTTCAGGTTGTCGAACTTGCCCTGGGCCATGGCGTCCCGGATCAGGTATTCAACCCTGGCGGCGTCAGAGACCTTCTTGCGTTTCTGTCGCTCTTGCTCCTCCGCGGCGTCAAGCGCCGCTTCCTCCTCGGCCGTGATGCCGGCACCCCGAACGGCGCGCATCTCAGACAGCCGCTCCATCCTGCGCTTGAACTCGCCGGCTGCCCCGCCGCTCATCGTTCACCACCGTTCTCGTCCGCGAGTTGTAGCCCTGCCTTCCAGTATTCCGGCGTGCTGCGTGCCTTTCAATGGCACTGGCAGGAGCGGACGGCCAGGAGACGACGGCGGGAGGCATCCGCCGTCGTCCTCTTGCGTGGCGCGGCACTTGCGTAACGGTGAAATATCTGCGCGCGAACCGGTGTTGGCCCGGACATGACAACAATAGGAATCATCGGAGCAGGACACATTGGAAGCCAGGTTGCCCGCAAGGCGGTGCAGGTCGGCTACGACGTGGTGATCAGCAACTCCCGCGGACCGGAAACCCTGGCGGACCTGGTGGCTGAGCTGGGTCCCCGCGCGCGGGCCGCGACGCCCGCCGAAGCGGCGGCGGCTGGAGATATCGCCGTCGTCACAGTGCCGCTGAAGAGCCTCCGGGACATCCCCGTGGAGCCACTTGCGGGCAAGATCGTGATCGACACGAACAACTACTATTGGGAGCGCGACGGCCGCATGCCGGCCCTGGACAACGGCGAAGCCACCACCTCGGGGCTGGTTCAGGAGCACCTCTCCCAGTCAAAGGTAGCCAAGGGATTCAACCACATCCTGGCCAAGGACATCACCACCGACGGGACGCCGGCCGGCACCGCCAACCGCCGCGCGCTTGCCACCGCCAGCGACTTCCCGGAGGCCAGCGAGCTGGTGACAAAGCTCTACGACGAATTCGGCTTCGATACCGTGAACGTCGGCCCGCTGTCCGAGAGCTGGCGAGTGGAACGGGACCGCCCGGCCTACGTCGCGCGTCAGACCGCCGCCGAGCTCACCGCGAACCTGGCACGCGCACCGCGCACCATCTGACCAAAGGCCGCGTTGCCGTGCGGCACCCACGGGGCAGACGACGGCGGGACCTCCCGCCGTCGTCGTCCAAACGTTTGATGGGGGCTGAGATCCCCCTACATGGGATCAGGCCAGTTTCCGATTGCCTCGCGCGCGGGGACGGTAACGCCGCCCGGGGGGTCGCCGGCTGCCTGCGCGCCTTTAGCGGCAGCGCCGTCGGCACGCGGCGCCTGCCCGGTGGTATCCGGCACCTCCTGGCTGGCGGTGGCAGAGTCAGAGGTGGCGGGAAGCTCGGACCTCATATTTTTCATGACTGGATCGGTCCCTCCGGCACGTAGGTGGCGGCCGCCCAGCCCAGCGGGTGCAGACAACTCAAGCTGCGTGCACACACCCGGCCACCCGATGCAATAACACTACGGCGAACCCGCATCTGGATGAACCCGTAAGCGGTACCCGACTTTTCGATGCCGCCGATACTTGCTCCCTTGGGTTCGCGGCGCCGAACAGACCGCGCGGATCTACGCAAAACCTGCGGCTTCCCTGCGGCTTTCCTGCGACGCGGTTGCTAGTGTGACTCATCACACGGTGCCGCAACCACGTTTCCATGGGGGAAGAACATGCTTGATAACTCCGCTAGTCCAGCGCGTTCAAAAGCCGGCCGGCGGCCCACCGGGCTCAACTGAGGAACGAATGCAGCGTTCGAACCCCGGCAGGTGGGAAGATCCGTCCCCGGACCGTGTAGTCGTGTCGGCCGACGGCAGGCCCGTGCAGGTCCGGCGGTCGGCCAGCGGGCGGATCCCGCAATGGGCCCTTGACGAGGCCCTGGGAAATCTGGAGGAACCCTTGCCGTGGCGTTCGGGCCCGATGCCCGGACACAACATATATCCATACCACCCGGGCAAGCGGCCTGGCGGAATCCGCCCATGGCGCCGATGGCTGGCCATCGGATGCAGCCTCGTCCTGCTGGCGGGCCTGTACTTCACTCCGGCGTTGTTCGAACGCTATGTGCTGCCGGCCGTCCTCCCCTATCTCCCCGGCGCTCCGCTGCCACCCCCAGGCGTTGAAGCCTCCGACATTCCGCTGGGCCAGGCGCCGGCGGGCAGTGGGTCTCGCGCCTACAAGCTGCAGGAGTCCCCCGACCCCGGCCAGCCGTTCGCGGCCTACGATCCATGCCGCCCCGTCCACTACGTGGTCCGGCCGGATAACGCGCCGCCCGGGGCAGACCGGCTGATCCAGCAGGCCGTCATGGAGGTGTCAGCCGCAACCGGGCTGCGGTTCGTCTACGACGGCAGCACCACCGAGGCGCCCAGCGAGGAACGCGAGTCCTACCAGCCCGATCTGTACGGCAAGAGGTGGGCCCCGGTCCTGATTGGATGGTCCACTCCGGAGGAAAGCCCCGACCTGGCTGGGGACGTGGACGGGCTGGGTGGAAGCGGCTATGCCTACACTCCTGGCCGACCCTACGTCCTGGTCGCGGGCCAGGTGGAACTTGACGCCCCTGACCTCACCGAGATGCTGCAGTGGCCCGATGGTTCCGCCCATGTGCGTGCCGTCATCATGCACGAGCTCGGCCACGTTGTGGGACTCGACCACGTTGACGACCCGAAGCAGCTGATGTACCCGGAGGGTTCGGACATCACGGGATTCGCAGACGGTGACCGCGCCGGTTTGGCTCTCCTCGGCGCTGGAGCGTGCGTTCCGGAGCTGTGACGGACGCCGTCATTGGCCGCTGTCCATAGTGACAGGCTGTTAATTCCCTTTTTCCAGCGAATCTTCAGGAACGGTTCTTAGCTTTTATTACAGGCTCAGTCAACCGCGCGGCTGTCTGATCCTGCCGCTAGGAAAGCCCCCGAGATCCGCGTATTCGCAGGAGCGGGGGTCTTTCCGCGCCTGCGCACACCCTGTCAACACGCTTCCAGAGCCAGCACGGAGCCAGCACGGAGCCAACCTAGGAATACCTTGGCGCCGTCAGCCCCCGAGGGGGCCTGTTCGGGTCCCCTCTCCTGTTCAAGGTTTTCCGGAGCGAGCCGCCTCACGATGAGCGCGTCCTATCCCCTTTGAAACAGCAGGTGTGCCATGAAAACCTCAGACACAAGATCCGGCCCTGCAGCAACTGCAAAGCACGCAGGCCCCGCCCCCCAACCGAACCACAGCCACCGGCGCAGTCGCAGCGGCACGCGGTCCGGAACCTTCCGGCTCATCAGCGCCGCCACAGCCCTCGCTTTGCCGATTGCCGTGGGCCTCCCCGTGGTCAACGCAAACGCGGTGGTGGCGCCGGTGGGCCAGGGTTTCACCGTTACAGCCTCAGACCTGGCCTACATCCTCAAGCAAATCAAGATCGCGGAAGCCCACGTGGCCAACACCACCTCCGAGACCGGCCCCTGCGGGGCCCTCGTCGGGCCGGGCCCCAACCAGATCCCAGACGCGCTGACCTCCTATGGCCTGCGGACAGTCGACGGTTCATGCAACAACCTGATCAACGGCCGCGAGACCTTCGGCGCCGCTGACCAGAAGTTCCCCCGCTACACCACGCCGGTCTTCAATGATGCAGACCCCGTTCCGCCAGGTTTCGGTCCGGCCGGCCCGACCTCCTACAAGCAGAAGACAGGCAACGTCTTCGACAGCAAGCCGCGTGACATCTCCAACCTGATCGTGGACCAGACCTCCACCAACCCCGCCGCCGTTGCCGCAGCAGGCTTCCCCGTCCGGACCCAGGGCAATGTTGGCGTCCACCCGTGCACCACCGACCCCGATCCCCTGGCAACGCCGCCCGTGGACGGCGTTCCCGCCGGATGCGTGCCGTCGCACAACACGCTCTTCATCCCGAACGTCACCACCGACGTCGGGCTGTCGCCACCGTACAACTCGATGTTCACCCTGTTCGGCCAGTTCTTTGACCACGGCGTGGACCAGACCGTCAAGAGCGGCGGCAACGTCTTCGTGCCGCTCCGGGACGACGACCCGCTGGTCGCCGGACCGGACCACGTCTTCGGCAACGCGGATGACCTGCCCGCCAATCAGCGCTTCATGGTGCTGACCCGGGCGCAGAACCAGCCGGGCCCCGATGGGGTCATGGGCACCGCCGATGATGAACAGAATGCGACCAACACGGACTCCCCGTACGTGGACCAGTCCCAGACCTACACCTCCCACCCCTCCCACCAGGTGTTCCTGCGGGAATACGTGGACAACGCAGACGGCAAGCCGGTCTCGACGGGCAAGCTCCTCGGCGGGGAAGCCGGCACCAAGGCCGTTAACGGCATGGCCACCTGGGCCACTACCAAGGAGCAGGCTTCGAAGCTTCTTGGTATCCAGCTGCTCGACAAGGACGTGCTGAACGTCCCCCAGATCGAAGTCGACCCGTACGGCAAGTTCGTCCCCGGTCCCGCACGCGGGCTTCCGCAGTTCGTGACGGCAACGGGACTGGTTGAGGCCAACCGCGCCGACAATGGCAACCTGGGCACTCTGGTCCCGTCGAACGTGCTCTACTTCGACACTCCGTTCCTGACGGACATCGCCCACAACGCGGACCCGTCCCCGCAGGACACTGACCACAACCCATCCACCCCGCCGGTGGCTCCGGTGCCTGACGCGGACAACGTCGCCTCGGCCGATTTCGCCAGCCAGCCTCCGGGCACCTATGACGACGAGATGCTGAACGCGCACTTCACCGCCGGCGACGGCCGCGTCAACGAAAACATCGGCCTGAGCACCATCCACCAGGTTTTCCACTCCGAGCATGACCGTTTGGTGGAGGACTTCAAGAACACCCTGACCAACGACACCTCGGTCAAGGGCGTCGCGGCACTGGCCGAGTGGAAATTGGCTCTGGGCACGCCTGACGGCTGGAACGGCGAGCGCCTGTTCCAGGCCGCCCGCTTCGTCACCGAGATGGAGTACCAGCACCTGGTGTTCGAGGAATTCGCCCGCAAGGTCCAGCCCGCGATCCAGCCTTTCCACGTCTACCACACGGACATCAACCCGGCGATCCACGCCGAGTTCGCGCACGCGGTCTACCGGTTCGGCCACTCGATGCTGACCGAGACCATCGCCCGCACCAACCCGGACGGGAGCGACAACTCGATCCCGCTGCTGAACGGTTTCCTCAACCCGCCCTCGTACAGGGACGGCGGCACCGCCGGCGAGCTCACCTCGGAGCAGGCCGCAGGCGCAGTCGTTATGGGCATGAGCGACCAAACGGGCAACGAACTCGACGAATTCGTGACCGACACGCTTCGCAATAACCTGCTCGGCCTGCCCCTGGACCTGGCAACGATCAACATGACCCGCGCCCGGGAAGCCGGCGTTCCTCCCCTCAACGAGGTGCGCCGCCAGATCCACGACTCAACCGGGGACGGCCAGCTCACCCCCTACACCAGCTGGGCTGACTTCGGCCAGAACATCAAGCACCCCGAGTCGCTGATCAACTTCGTTGCGGCCTACGGCACCTACCCGAGCATCACCGGTGCAGCAACACTGGCTGACAAGCGGGCAGCTGCCAAGGCCATCGTGGACCCGGGCCCCGGCGCCACGCCTCCCACCGCCGACATGATGGACTTCATGAACAGCACCGGAGCGTGGGCCAACCAGGAGACCGGCCTGAACAAGGTGGACCTGTGGGTAGGCGGCCTCGCGGAGAAGACCAACCTCTTCGGCGGCCTGCTCGGCAGCACCTTCAACTACGTGTTTGAGAACCAGCTCACCGATCTCCAGAACGGCGACCGGCTGTACTACCTGGCCCGCACGCCCGGCATGAACCTGCGCACCCAGCTCGAAGGAAACAGCTTCGCCGAGATGATCATGCGCAACACCGACGGCACGAACACGCTGAAAGCCGACGTCTTCGCGACGGCCGACTGCAAGTTCCAGCTGAGCAACCTCGCCGGCACTCCGGAGGGCTACCTCGCTTCCGGACCCTCTGTCGCTGACGATCCTTCCACCCCTGACTGCAATGAAAACCTGCTGCTCCTGCGCAAGCCGGACGGCACCATCCAGTACCAGGAAAAGAACACCGTCGATCCGTCCGGCATCAACGGCCAGTCGGTCTACAACGGCACCGCCGCGGCGGACCGGGTAGCAGGCGGCAACGACAACGACACGATCTGGGGCAACGCAGGCAATGACGTCATTGAGGGCCAGGGCGGTGATGACGTTGCCTTGGGCGGCGACGGCAATGACCGCATCACGGACCTGTCCGGCGCCGACGTCCTCAAGGGCGGTCCCGGCAACGACTACACGAACGCCGGCATCGGCGACGACATCATGATGGGCGGCGACGGCCAGGACTTCATGAATGGCGGAGCCAACGACAATGAGACGTTCGCCGGACCCGGCAACGACTTCGTGCGGGCCGGTGACGGTGCAGACGCCGTGTTCGGCGACGGCGGGGACGACTGGATCCAGGGCGGCTCAGGCCAGGACCTGCTCCAGGGCGACCACGGCGCACCGTTCTTCGACGACCCTGCCCAGACCAAACCGGGCAATGACATCATGGTGGGCCAGGTGGGCGAAAACGACTACGACGCTGAAGGCGGCGACGACGTCATGGCCGCCAACGCCGCTATTGACCGGTTCGCCGGCGCCGCGGGATTCGACTGGGCGATTCACCAGTACGACACCGTCGGGGCCAACGATGACATGAAGATCAACCAGAACCTGGCGGGCGTCCCCCTCCAGCTGGTGGTCAACCGCGACCGCTGGCAGGAAACGGAAGCAAACTCCGGTTCGGCGTTCAACGATGTCATCAAGGGCGACGACGTAGTGCCCAGTGCCGTGGGCGGCGCAGGCTTTAGCGGCTGCGACGTCCTCGACCAGACGGGCATCGACCGCATCGCCGGCCTCGGTAACCTCCTCCCCGCTCCGAGCACCCCGCTCGCCCCGGTGGAAGCGGCATCCGCCATGGGGGCCTGCCCCCTCGACGGACCAGTCTGGGGAGACGGCAACATCCTCCTCGGCGGCCTCGGCAGCGACAGCATCGAAGGCCGCGGTGCCAACGACGTGATCGACGGTGACCGGTATGTCCAGGTACGCATCAGCGTGCGGACCAACCCGGCCGACCCGGCCACTGAAATCGGCAGCACCGACCTCATGGAGCACACCTACCAGGCGGGCAACACCCACACCCTGGAAGCGGACGTCGCTGCCGGTGTCATCGACCCGGGCAACCTGGTCGCCGTCCGGGAGGTCATCACACCAACCGCGGCGGACACCGCAGGCAACATCGACTCCGCGGTCTTCTCCGGACCGCAGGCCAACTACACCGTTACCACCACCGGCGGCGACGGCACCGTTGGCTCGGCGGGGTCAACCACCACGGTCACCGACAACGTCGGCGCCGATGGAACGGATACGCTGCGGAACATCGAACGGCTTGTCTTCTCCGACACCGTTGCCCCCGCGGCCCCGATCATCGGCCTGGCAGCAGCAGCAGGAGCGGGCCAGGCTACGGTCAACTTCACCCCCGGGGCTGGCGGCGTTGCCACCGGCTTCTCAGTGAAGGTCGTGGACGCAGCCGGCGCCCAGGTCGGTGCCCTTCGCACTGCACCGGCCGGCGCAACGAGCCTGGTTGTCACCGGGCTGACCAACGGAGCCGCGTTCCGGTTCCAGGTGTCGGCAACGAACGACCTCGGCACGAGTGCCTTCTCCGCTCTGTCCAATGCCGTGACTCCCAGTGCAGCGGTAGTCGCCGCAGCACCGGTCATGGGGGCCGTCACTCCGGGCAACGCCCAGGTCACTGTCAACTGGTCCGCGCCAGGGCCGGTCGCCAATGCCTCTGCGGTCACCGGATACGTTGTACGCACCTACGTCGGCACGAGCACCACGCCGACGCGCACGACGACGGTTGCCAACGTCACCAGCACGGTGATGGGAACCCTGATCAATGCAACCGGCTACACCTTTGATGTTGCGGCGATCAACTCCGTGGGCACCGGCCCGGCCTCCGCCCGGTCCGCACTGGCAACGCCGCGCACGGAGTTTGTGGCCCCGACGGTGACGGCCAGGACACCTGCCTCAGGTGCCCGCTCGGTCAGCCAGTCCGGAAACGTGACAGCGACATTCAGTGAACCAGTCGCAAATGTCAGCACCGGCACTGTCGTCCTGCGGCTCAACGGTTCGGCGACCCCGATCCCCGCCGCAGTGACGTACAACAACGCCACCCGGACGGCGACGCTGAATCCGAACGGGAACCTCCTGCCGGACCGTACCTACACGGCATCGATGTCCTCGATCCGTGACACGGCCGGCAATACGATCGCGTTCACGTCGTGGCAGTTCACTACGGGACCGGCACCCACAATGGTTTCGGTAACTCCGGGCATCAACGCCACGGGGGCCCGCCGCAATGCCAACATCACGGCACGGTTCAGTGAGAACGTCACCGGCATCTCGGCGGCGACAGTGACGGTCACCCGGGTATCCAACGGCGCAGGGGTCACGGCGGCTCTCGGCTTCAGCACGGCGAACCAAACCCTGACCATCAACCCAGGCGCCACCCTCCTGGCCAACACGCAGTACCGGGTCACGATAACCGGCGGCACAGGAGCCGTCCGCGACCTCGCGGGCAACCCGTTCGTCACCCGCACGTGGGTGTTCACCACGGGATCCGCCCTCTAGGCACCAGCGAGGGGCCTCATCACAAGAGAACGACGGCGGGAACCTCCCGCCGTCGTTCTCTTGCGTCTGGTCACATGTGCTCTGTCGGGGCTTTTCGATCCGGAGTCGCCTCAGGTTCCCCGCTGCGGTCCAGGACCTGCCACACGATCACCGATCCGGTGACGGCGGCGGCCACGATACCGGCGATCAGCCATGCGGTCCTGGAGGCCTGGCGGGTGGATCGGAGTTTCCGCTCCGCGCGGCTTAAGGCCTCCCGGACCTGGACACCGTCCACACCTCTGCTTAATCTGGTCATTTCCACCTTCCTTGACTCTGGCTGTTTTCGGTCAGCCTACTGGGCCGCTGAAAATATCCAAATAATAACCGGGATGGAAGGGTAAGCCGCCGGGCTCAGACCAGGCGCGGATGGCCCTAACGGCCTCGTCAGGCTTGTGCCGGGTTGTGCCACCAGCCTTCCCAAGCGGTGGACGTCAGCTGACCCTGGGGGAACTCAGCGACAGCACTGGTTTCGCCGGATTGACGGCTTCCATCTTTCTGGCGGGAACTGAGAAACAGGCTCAAGCTACTCCGAAGCATTGTTATTCCTTTCGATGCGTCACGCGGATCACGTTTTACAAGTAGGAATTAGCGTAGCCAGAGCTTGTTTCATGGCGTCGACTGAACGTTTCAGCTTTGTATCCAGAAGCTCACATGCCACCGCAAGACGACGGCATGTGGCTCCGCTCCAAAGGCACTTGACGCTTCAACTTTCTGGATGTAGATTTAGTTGTAGCTTCAAGTATTGATCCTCCAGCAGAACAGAATCTGATGAAAACCCTCCTGGCCCGCATATTCGGAAAGAAGACCACCATGACGAACATCACCATCATCGGCAACGGCAACATGGCCCGAGGCATCGCCACTCGCGCCCTGGCCGGAGGCCAGAGCGTAGAGATCCTCGGGCAGGACGCCGCCAAAGCGCAGGAACTGGCCCGCGAACTCGGCGCCGGCGTCACCTTCGGCACCACCGCGGACGCTCCGCAGGGAAGCATCGTGGTCCTGGCCGTCCCGTTCGAGGCCGCAAAATCCGTGGTCACCGCCTTAGGCCACACCCTGGCCGGCAAGACCATCGTGGACATCACCAACCCGGTGAACTTCGAAACCTTTGACTCCCTGGTGGTCGAGCCCGGCACCTCCGCGGCCGAGGAAATTGCCAAGCTCGTCCCGGCAAGCTCGAACGTGGTCAAGGCCTTCAACACCACCTTCGCCGGCACCCTGGTCGCCGGGGTATCGGGCGGCCGGCCCCTGGATGTCTTCGTCTCCGGAGACAACGCCGACGCCAACGCTGCTGTCAGCAGCTTCGTCAGCGCCGGCGGCATGCGCCCCCTGGTTGTCGGCCCGCTCAAGCGCGCCCGCGAACTCGAAGGATTCCAGTTCGTCCTCATGACCATGCAGGCCAACCCCGAGTTCGCCGACTTCAACTGGGACACTGGGCTGCAGGTCACCAAGTAGAAGCAGCCGGCGCAAGATCGCCCCGCTGGGCCGTAACACGTCCGGCGGGCGACGGCGACGCGGGACTAAGATCCACTGACGACGGAAATCCTCAAAGGATTATCAATAGTGCTCATGACCCTGTCGGTTACTTCGTCGATCCGGCCGAGGCCGTCAACCTGTGTCAGGATGCCGCGCTCCACATACTTCGCCACCACCGCTTCGGTCTGCCCGTGGTACAGGTCCAGCCGGTGCCGGATCACGGCTTCGGTGTCGTCGCTGCGGCCGGTTTCCTTGGCACGGCCCAGCAGGCGGGTGACCAGTTCCCCGTCGTCAGCCGTCAGCTGCAGGACGACGTCCAGTTTGTGCCCGCTGATGGCGAGGATCGAGTCAAGGTAGCCCACCTGCGCTGTCGTGCGGGGGTAGCCGTCAAGGAGGAAGCCGTGGCCGACGTCATCCTGGCTGAGACGGCTGCGCACCATCTCGTTGGTGACGCTGTCCGGAACGAAATCCCCGTTGTCCATGTACTTCCTGGCCTCAACGCCGAGGGGCGTCTCCCCTTTGACGTTGGCGCGGAAGATGTCGCCGGTTGAGATCGCAACAACGCCGAGGCGTTCCGAGATCCGTTCCGCCTGCGTTCCTTTGCCCGAGCCGGGCGGGCCAATAATCAGCATTCTCGTCATTCAAGTAACCCTTCGTGGTGCCGGTGAAAACTTGTGTTTGGTCCTGAAGCAGGTCTAGAAGAACCCGAGTTTGTTCTCGGAGTGGCTGACCAGGAGGTTCTTGGTCTGCTGGTAGTGGTCCAGCATCATGGCGTGGTTTTCACGTCCGATGCCGGAGGACTTGTAGCCGCCGAACGCGGCGCCGGCCGGGTAGGCGTGGTAGTCGTTGACCCACACGCGGCCGGCCTGGATCTCGCGGCCGGCGCGGTAGGCGACGTTGCCGTTGCGGGACCAGACGCCGGCGCCGAGCCCGTAGAGGGTGTCGTTGGCGATGCCCATGGCGTCGTTGTAGTCGCTGAAGCGTGTCACGGAAACGACGGGGCCGAAGATTTCCTCCTGGAAGATCCGCATTTTGTTGTGGCCTTCGAAGATGGTGGGCTGGACGTAGAAGCCGCCGGCCAGGTCACCGTCGAGTTCCGTCTGGTTCCCGCCGGCGAGGACCTTGGCGCCCTCCTGCTTTCCGATGTCGATGTAGGAAAGGATTTTCTCCATCTGGCCTGTCGAGGCCTGGGCGCCGATCTGGGTTTCGGTGTCCAGCGGGTTGCCCTGGATGATCTTCTGGGTCCGGGCCACGGCGTCGGCCATGAAGGAGTCGTAGATGCCTTCCTGAACCAGCGCGCGGGAGGGACTGCTGCAGACTTCACCCTGGTTGAACGCGTACAGGGTGAACCCCTCGAGCGCCTTGTCGTAGAAAGCGTCATTGGACTCGGCGACGTCGTTGAAGAAGATGTTGGGGCTTTTGCCGCCCAGCTCCAGCGTGACCGGGATCAGGTTGGCGCTGGCGTACTGGCTGATCAGCCGGCCGGTGGTGGTCTCCCCGGTGAAGGCGATCTTGCGGATCCGCGGGCTGGACGCCAGCGGTTTACCCACCTCCGCACCGAATCCGTTGACGATGTTCAGAAGTCCCGCGGGAAGCAGGTCGGCGATGAGTTCGGCGAGGACCAGGATGGAAGCCGGCGTATTCGAAGCGGGCTTGAGGACAACCGCGTTGCCGGCAGCGAGGGCCGGCGCCATTTTCCAGACGGCCATGAGGATGGGGAAGTTCCAGGGGATGATCTGGCCCACCACCCCGAGGGGCTCGTGGAAGTGGTATGCGGTGGTGTCCTCGTCGAGCTGTGACAGCCCGCCTTCCTGGGCGCGGACGGCGGAGGCGAAGTAGCGGAAGTGGTCGGCGGCGAGGGGGATGTCCGCATTCAGGGTTTCGCGGATCGGCTTGCCGTTATCCCAGGTTTCGGCAACGGCCAGCAACTCCAGGTTCGCGTCGATCCGGTCGGCAATTTTGTTCAGGACAGCGGCGCGTTCGGCGGCCGAAGCCTTGCCCCACGCCGGGGCGGCCTTGTGGGCTGCGTCCAGTGCCAGCTCTACGTCCGCTGCTGCGCCGCGGGCCACCTCGGTGAATTGCTTGCCGTTCACGGGTGAGACGTTCTCGATGTATTGGCCGGTAGTGGGAGCCACCCATTCGCCGCCGATCCAGTTCTCGTAGCGGTCCTTGAACTGGACCTTGGATCCTTCTTGGCCGGGCTGTACATAAACAGTCATGGTTACTCCTCTGGAAAATCAGACGTCTTCGTCCTGCCCCCACGCTAGGGGACCAGAGGTTGCGACCAGGCTGCAAGGGCGCCTGACGGCTGCTATTCAGACCGCCATAAAGGGGCAAAACGCAAGCGAACGACGGCGGGAAGTCCCGCCGTCGTTCGCTTGCGTTTTGCGTTACTGACCGTCCGTGATGAACCGGGGTCAGGCTTGGGACTTTTCGGTGAGGATGGACCGGTAAATTCCAGTATGGTCCAGGTCGCCGTCACCTGCCGCGATCATGACTTCGAACGCATCCCGGACGCTTGTGGAGAGCGGCAGCTCCAGGCCGGCGTCCTTCGCAATCTCCGCAATGAAGCTGAGGTCCTTGAGCTGGTTTTTCGCGGATCCTCCGCCTTCAAAGTCCGCGTGGATCCAGCGTCCTCCCTTTTGCCGGAGCACCTCTGAGTTGGCCAATCCGCCCGCCAGGATGGATTGCACCTTCTGGAGGTCAAGGCCGGTGGTGGCGGCCAGGGCCATCGCTTCGGCCAGGGCCGTGACAGTGGCGGCGACAACGATCTGGTTGCACGCCTTCACTGTTGACCCCGCGCCGGTCTTGCCGAACAGGACCACCGTGGAACTGTAGAGCTCGAAGAGCGGCGTAAGGCGGCCCACGACGTCCGGTGGGCCTCCGACCATCGTGCTCAGACGCCCCTCCTCCGCCCCGATGGTTCCGCCGCTGAGGGGTGCGTCGAGGACGGTCAGTCCGTAATCGCGCCGGCAATCCTCGGCAAACTCTGCGACTGCCACCGGCGACACGGTCCCGTGAACCACCAGGACCGGGTTCCTGATTCCGGCAGCTTCCCACCCGGCCAGCAGGCCGTTCTCCCCGGGGAGGAGGGCCGCGACCTGGGGCAGGTCAGGCAACACTGTGAGTACCACCTCTGCGGCGGCGTCCGCCGGGGAACCGGCGACCCTGCCGCCGGAAATGGCTCTGGCCTTGGCTGCCGTGCGGTTCCAGAGCGTCAGCGGAACGCCGCCGCTGAGGATGTTCCGGGCGATCGGTGCCCCCATCGGCCCGGTGCCGCACAGCGAGACGGAAAACGGGAAGCCGGGCAACTGCTTCTGGGTGTTGGTCGGTGTCGTCATGTGGCTTAGAAGGGGATGAGTCCGGCGAGGGCGGGCAGGAAGGTGCTGAACCACGGGACGGCGGCAAGCACAAGCAGCCCCAGGAAGACCGCGATGAGGTAGGGCCAGAAGTGTTTGAGGCTCTTTTCCACGGTTTCGTGTGCGGTTGCACAGGCGACGTAGAAGCCGACTCCCGCCGGTGGGGCGAATGAGCCGATGCCCATGGAAATGATCAGCACCATGGCGTACTGCACCGGGTTGACGCCGAAGTCGGTAGCGATCGGCAGGAGCAGCGGCGCGAAGATCAGGACCGCCGGAAGGCCCTCGAGCAGCTGGCCCATGATGATCAGCAGCACAACGGTGAACAGCATGAACAGCACGGGTGAGTCACCAAGGCCGGACATGAGGTCATGGATCTGCTGGGAGACGCCGGCGAGGGCAAGCGTCTGGGCGAGCGGGGACGCGGCGGCGATGATGAACAGGACCATGCCCGCCGTCGTTGTCGTTTCCCGCAGGGTGTCGCCTAGGAGTTTCTTGCTGCCGCGCCGGTAGGCGGCGGCGAGGATGAAGGCGTAGGCGACGGCCACAGAGGACACCTCGGTGGGTGTCGCGAAGCCACTCAGGATTCCGACCACCATGCCGACAGGGAGCAGGAGGGTGGGAATGGCGAAGAACGTCGCCGATCCCCGTGCGCGCCAGGTGGCCTTGGGGCTGGCGACGCCGCCCTGCTTGCGGGCCCGGAAGAATACGAGACCCATGACCACGAGGGCCAGGAAGGCTGCGGGAACGAATCCGGCCAGGAACAGGGTGGTGGTGGAGATGGTGGTGATGGATCCAAGGATGAGGAGCACAATGCTCGGCGGAATGGTTTCGCCCATGATGGCCGAGGCGGAGAGCACAGCGACGACCTCGCCGCGGGGGTACTTGCGTTCCTCGAGCATGCCGCGCATCGTGGTGCCCACGGCGGCAACGTCCGCCACCTTGGAGCCGGAGATGCCGGAGAAGATGTACATGGTCACGACGACCACCTGAAGCAGGCCGCCGCGCAGGTGCCCGATGAGCGCGTCGACGAGTTTGGCCAGCGGAAGCGTAAGGCCGGCGGAGTTCATGACTGTGCCGGCGAGGATGAAGAACGGGATTGCCAGGAGAACGAAGCCCTTGGCCCCTGACGCCATCCCGATCGGGATGGCACTGACCTCGGAGATGCCGCCAAGGTAGAGGTAGATGCCGGACGCCAGCGCCAGGACGAACGCAATCGGCAGGCCAAGAAACAGCAGAACAAAGAGCGCAACGAGCACGACGGCGAGGAGGGCGTTGGGTGAAACGTAGTAGAAAAGGGGCTGGGACACCAGCACGGCTGCGGCCAGGATTGCTGTAATGCCTGCGGCCACGAGAACGGTCCGGCGTTCCTGCCGCCAGAGTTTCAGGACAGCGAACCAGGCGATGAGCACCATGCCGATCGAGAACGGCAGCGAGACCCAGAAGACCGGCAGCTGAAGGATCGGTGTCTTCTCTTCGATCTGCTGGACGAGGGTCGGCACGAACAGCGCAAACGCTCCCGCGCTCATGACGAAGACGAGGCAGTCGACGAGGGCGGCCAGGTACGGCTTCCAGCTCGCCGGCAGGCGCATGATGAGCGCCTGGACGGACATGTGCGCACCCTTGGGATACGCGATGGCACCGCCGATGAAGGCGATGGTCAGCAGGGCGATTTCAGATACTTCCTGGGTCCAGAGCACCGAATCACCGGTGACCACCCGGACCGTGATGTTCAGCAGGATGACGACGAGCTCGGCGAGGATCGCCGCGCCCACAATCCCTTCCAGGGTCTTGTCGAGCCAGACGGCCCCGCTCCAGCGCGGTGCGACGTGCCCGTGGTGGAGGATTTCTTCCGCGTCAGACGGAAGGACCTCTTCGAGTTCCCTGGGGGCGAGTGTGTGTTCCATGTTCTTCCAGACTGTCAACGTTGAGAGCGGGGGTGTTCGGCTGAGGGCCGGAGCGCGGGAAAGCGCTCCGGCCCTCAAATGCTGTTACTTGGCGGCGGCAATCGCCTGATCGAAGAATTCCTTGCCGATGAGCTCGGAGAACACGGGGTAGAGGCTCTTGGAGACTTCCTTGAACTGCTCCAGCCCCGCGGCGGACGGCTCGTTGGCCTTCATGCCCTTGGCTGTGAGTTCTGCCAGCTGCTTCTCGGACTGTTCCTTGTCGTAACCGGTTTTGAACGTTGCCGTCTCTGTCGAGGCATCGGAGAGGGCTTTCTTCTGCTCTTCGGTCAGGGAGTCCCATTTCTTGGAGGAAAGAGCGAGGACCCAGGCATCGTTGATGTGGTGCGTCAGCGAGACGTACTTCTGCACCTCGGAGAACTTGTTGGTCCAGGGCACCTCGATGGGGTTTTCCTGGCCGTCGATCGTTCCTGTCTGCAGGCCGGTGAAGACCTCGGAGAACGCCATGGTCGTGGGGCTCGCGCCCAGCTTCCCGAAGAAGTCAGTCCACAGCGGGTTGCCGGGGACGCGGATTTTCAGGCCCTTGAGGTCGGACGGCTGTTCAATGGGCCGCTCGGAGTTGGTGATCTGCCGGCCGGTCCGGGTGAGGAAGGACAGCGCGACCGTGTTCTTCTCTTTGAGCTTTTCCTTGAGGACGTCGCCGGGCTTGCCCGTCAGGAACGCCGCTTCCTCAGCCGTGTCGTCGAAGAGGTAGGGGATGCTGATCGCGTTCATTTCCGGCACCACGGACGCATACACGGAGGTCGAGAGGATCAGTGCGTCCAGTGAACCGCCCTGCAGCCTGGTGACTGCCGCGTTCTGGTCTCCGCTGAAGCTCGTTCCGTTGGGAACGACCGTGACCACGACCGAGCCGTTGGATGTCTTCTTCACCTGGTCGGCGAAGTGCTGGGCGGAGACGCCGACGGAGGAGGTGAGCGGATCCGGGATGGAGAGCTGGATCTTCGCCACGGGGCCGCCCCCGCCGGGCGCTCCGGACGCGCAGCCGGCGAGGACTGATGCGGCAAGGGTGCATGCCAGCACTCCGGTGAGGGCGCGGGTCTTGGATTTCATGTGATGCCTTTCTTCATTGGAAGGAGTCTGGTTCCGGAGGCGTGAAACGACATGGTCATCTCCTGGCCGCGCCCGGATGGTAGAGCAGAGGGGTCAGACGCTGACGGCGGCGTCCGCTACTAGCGCTTCGGTCTCGCGGCGCAGCTCAAGGGCCTGGGACAGCGATTCGTCCATGATGACGTCTTCCCACCGGACAGTTGCGCCCTTGGCGATGTCGGCACGGAGTTCCACGTGGTGGGCGAGGGCCACCGGCAGGGCGCCAATGGCTACGGAGTGCTTAGCGGACACAAGCTTGCCCCACACCGTGAAGCCGCCTTCGCCGTCGAGGAACTCGCCTGCCTTGAGATCCTTCTTGGCGGTCGCAACGACGTCGCCGAAGAAACCGACCGGGGAACCCGTCGCGATGCCGCGAAGGGCCGCGTTGGCGATGGACATATTGAGTTCGAGGCCCACGTAGTGGTACGGGCGGTACAGCGCTGCGTACTGGCCGGTCGGGTCCGGGTGCCACGGGTATTCATTGAAGCAGCCGGAAACGTACCCGTTGGTGGCCTTGACGACGACGAACACGCCCTCCTGGGTGTTGTGGCTGATCCAGCTGCCGTCGCGGTTGACGCTGGACATGACGTCAACGCTTCCCTCGTGGGCCAGGGCTCCGCCGACGTCGGCCGGGCGGCAGATCGTGGCGATTTCCTCCACGTCACCCGGGGTGAACGACAGCCCGTTGTCGGACGGGGTGAGGCCGGCGCCGTTGGCGACGGCAGCCATCTCGATGGAGGCCTTGGTGCCGTCGCGGAACGAGGTGTGCATGTAGGGATTCAGCTGCCCGGAGTCGGTGAGCTCCTTGGAGAACTCCCAGTTCTCCCAGACGTTGTCCGGGTTCATTTCGTGATAGTGCTCAAGGTACTTTGCTCCCTTGCCTGCACACACGACGTCGAAGCCACTGGTCCGTGCCCAGTCGACGAGTTCCATGATGAGGGCCGGCTGGTCACCGTAGGCCATCGAGTAGACCACACCGGCTTCTTCTGCGCGCTTGGCCAGGGCCGGACCGGCCAGGGCGTCTGCCTCAACGGTGACCATGATGATGTGCTTCTTCGTTTCAATGGCGCGCAGTGCGTGCTTCACCCCGACGATGGGGTTGCCCGTTGCCTCGACGATGACGTCGATGTCGACGTCAAACAATTCATCCGCATTGGCAACGATCGTGGTCGAGCGGTTCTTCAGTGCCGTGGCGATGTCAGGGGCGATCTGGTTCTGGGGCCACCCGACCAGCTCAAATGCGCCTTCAGCGCGCTTCACATTGATGTCGGCGATCGCGACGACGTGGATGCCCGGGATGTTGTTCGCCTGGGCCAGGTACATGGTGCCGTAGCGGCCAGCTCCGATGAGTCCGACTCGAACCGGGCGGCCCTGCTGCTCGCGGTCGCTAAGAAGTTTGTGGAGGTTCATGGGGATCTCTCTGGTTGACGTTTCGCGCCGGAGAGGAGCTCTCCACCTCAGGTGGAGCAACTTCTTCGTCGCAGGTTGAGCTGTTTTCGGGACCGAGTGGAACCGGTACCACTTTTGTACCAGTCAGTGTTAGGCTGTGTCAACAGTCACAACGGAACGCAGTCGAAGGTTCCTCCGGCAAGGATCACGGGGCGGATGAACAACCCTTAGTGACCTGCAGCCGCTAGAGGACCTCAAGGAGGAGAAGTGAAGAAGGCCCCAACTATTCGCGATGTCGCGGCGGCGGCGGGAGTATCGGTCTCCGTGGTGTCCCGGGTGCTGAATCCCGAATCTGGGCCAGTTGCGCCGGCGAAGCGCGAACAAGTGTTGCGCGTGATCGGGGATCTTGGCTATCGGCCGCGGGCCGCTGCACGTGAGCTCAGTGCCGGCCACGCCCTCACCGTTGGGCTTGTGGTTGCGGATCTCGCCAACCCCTTCTTCGCTCAACTTGCCGACCGCGTCGTGTGGGAAGCCCGCAGCCATGGGGTGCAGGTGGTGGTTATGACCACCCAGGAAGACCCCCACCTTGAGGCCGAATCCTTGGACACACTGCTGGACCGCTCCGTGGGCGGCGTCATCGCCACCCCGACTGGAGGGAACATCGAGAAGTGGGAACGGCTGCGGGACCTGGGCGTAAACGTCGTTTTCGTCGACCGCACCATCGCGGAACTTGAGGATGTGGACGTCGTCAGCATCGAGAACTCCGACTCAGCCCGCCGCGCCACCGAGCACCTCATCGCCCTCGGCCATACGCGCATCGGCCTCATAACCGGCCCCGCCAGCACGTCGACCGGCCGCGCGCGGATCCACGGCTACCGGACAGCCCACGAAAACGCCTCGATCACGGTCGATCCCATGCTGGTCCGGGACGTGCCGTTCCGCGGGGACGGAGGTGGCGACGCCGTAGGGTCCCTCCTGGCGCTTCCGGACAGTCCCACTGGACTCATCGTGGCGAACACCGCCCAGGTGCAAAGCTCGGTCCGGCGCCTCGTTCAGGTCGGCGTGCGGATACCCGATGACCTGTCGGTCATCGTCTTCGACGACAATCCGTGGACCGAACTGACGAACCCACCGCTGAGCGCGATCCGGCAGCCCATCGACATGCTCGCGGTGCATTCCCTCGAACTCGTCCTCGGACGGATGCAGGGCCGGCTCCCGGCCGGCGCCCGAACCATCGAGGTCAAGGCGGACTTCGTGCCGCGCAACAGCTGTGCCCCACTCATCCGGTCCGTCGCAAGTTAAGGAAACCCCCATGCCCGTCATTGTTACTGCTGTGTTCACGCCGAACGAAGGCGCGTTCGACCACGTCGTCGCGGCCCTCTCCCCCGCAATTGCCGAGGTGCACGACGAACCAGGCTGCCTGCTGTACGCCATCCATGAGGACCCGAACGGCCAGATCCTCATGATTGAAAAATGGGAAACCGCGGAGCTGCTCGACGCCCACGGCGAGGGGGATGCCGTCAAACGCCTCAACGCTTCGCTCGAGGGGCTCCTGAAGGAGCCGGTAGAAGTGACGCGCCTGGCACCGATCGCGGCCGGAACCGAGCACCAAGGGGCTCTCTAGTGAGCCCCGTCAGCGTTGTCATGGGAGTATCGGGCGCAGGAAAGAACTCTCCGTAAGAAAAAGTCACCGGAAGCAAATGGCCAGAGGATGACGGCGGGAATTCCCGCCGTCATCCTCTGGCCTTTTGCTTTGCTGCAGGGAAATATTGCCCTCCCGGCACCGTGCCAGCCGCTGGTGTGGTGAACCTCACCAGCGATCCGCTTGAGACGTCAGCGCTCCGCCGTGCATGATGAAAAGGAAGGGCTGAGAACACGATTTCCCAGCCTGCATAGCCCTGAACCTCGCTCCTGCGGGAAGAGGATGCAGTGGCGGAGAAGCAAAATTAAACCCAATCTGGTGGACGCAACGAGGCCAAACCAGTGAGCTCGCCGAGCTGAACAAGGTCTCTGAGCGTTCATGGATTGACCCGTTCCGGGTTTCGCGCTGATGCGAAAGCCCGACCGAATTTATGAATGAAGGCACCGAATAATGACGTTCGAAACCACTGACTCTGTAACGCTGAAGATCTGGGACCGGTCAGCACTGGACCACACGCTGGAAAAGGCCGTGCACGACCTGTCGGCAAGGGCCAACGCCCCCAAGCACAGCATCGCGGTCACCTGCAGCGGACCCAACACCTTCACTGTCAGCCTGAACCGCAACGCTGCCCAGGGCGCCGCTCTCTAGGAAGCTCCGCGACCAAACGCCAGAGGACGGCGGCGGGACCCCCGCCGCCGTCCTCTGGCGTTTGCGTTACTTCCGGTTGCTGGCGTTTGCTTTACCGGTTTGAGCCCAGCGGCGGTCAGGCGTGGGACTGCTCGGCGAGAATGCCGTCGATCTGGCCGGCGGCCTCCTTCATGCCTTCTTCCATGCCCATCTCGACCATCTTGTCCATCTGCTCCTCGGACTCGAACCTGGACTTCACGGTCATGCGCGTACGCCCGCCGATGTCCTCGAGCGTGACGGCCGCATGGGTGGTCCCCATGGCTTCGACGGGCGCGCCGCTGTCGTCGGCAAAGCCGTCGTCGAACTCGAGGCGGTGGGGTGCCTCGATGGCGGTGATGCGCCACCAGCCGCGGGCCTTCTCGCCGTCGGGCCCGGTCATGTAGTACGCCGCCTCTCCGCCGGGAGAAAACTCGTGCTTCTCGAATGTGGCCGGCCAGGTGTGCGGACCCCACCAGCGCTCGAGCTGCCGCGGGTCTTCCCATATCTGCCAGACGCGTTCGACGCCGGCGTCGAACTCGGCAACGAGGATAAAGCTGAGCGTCTCGGGACTCTTGGTGGAACTGATAACCGTCATTGCGGAACCCTTCCTAATCTTCAGCGAGCATGTCCGCGATCCGCCCGGCGCGCTGCCGCCAGATCGCCTCGTACTCATCCAGCAGCCGCCGGGCCCCCTGCAGGCCTTCGTGATTGCCCCGCACGATCTGCTGCCGTCCGCGCTTCTCCTTCGTGACCAGGGACGCGCGCTCCAACACCGCCACATGCTTTTGAACGGCGGCGAAACTCATGGCGTAGAGGCCCGCCAGGCCGGACACCGAATACTCCCCCACCGCTACACGGCGCATGATGTCCCGGCGGGTGCCATCCGCGAACGCCTGGAAAAGGCGGTCGAGTTCGGCCTCACTCATCTGATCTACAACCATTTGGTTGTAGAATATGCGCGCGGTGGAGGGGTGTCAATGGGCAGGCCCTGTTAACGCATGAGGGCGACGGCGGAGATTCCCGCCGTCGCCCTCATGCGTTTTCTTTGACCGGCGTGCCGCCTTAACGCTTGACGGCGTCGAGCTTCAGCATCTTGGCGATGACGCCGTCCAGCTCGGAGTCGTCGAAGATCTTCTTCCAGTCGTCCTTGATGATGGTGTCCTTGCCGTACTGGATGGCGATTTCGCACGCCTCGGAGAACGGGTTGGAGCCGCGGAGGGCGTTGGTCAGGGCGATCTGCACGTGGCCGAACAGCATGGCCTTGGCGGCTTCCTCCGGAACCCCGGCCGTGTGCACGGTCTCGTGCAGCGCCTCGTTGAGCAGCGTGCCGATCATGCAGGCCACGGTCTCCACGAGGGTGGGCTCGAGGATGGCGAGCTGCTTCACGGTGACCCAGTGCACGTCGATGACGGGGGCGTAGATCGTACGGATGACGGCCTCGGCCGAATCGCGGGTCGCGGCCGGCGTGTCCTCGTCGATCGCGGCAACCACGTTCTGCGGGGCGCCCTCGCCGCCGAAGGTGTCGGCCCATTCTTCCTTGGTTGTGCGCTCCAGGAACACGGACGGGTGGCACGGGTGCGCGACCGCCTGGACGACGTCATCGCGCTTGGCCAGCAGCCCGGCGTAGGCGGCGGCCGGGTCCAGGGTGAGCAGGATCGCGCCGGCCTTCATCTGGGGCACCACGCCTTCGGACACGATGCCCAGAACGGTGTCCGGGACGGCGAGGATGACCACGTCGGCGCCCTGGACGGCGTCGTCGGTGGAGGTGATGTCACGGCCTTCGGCGCGGACGCGGTCCTGGCCCGCAGGGGAGTTCTCGCTGTAGAAGACGGTGTGGGCGCTCTTCTGGAGGTTCCGGGAAACGCGCATCCCCATTTTGCCACCGGCTCCGATGACGGCGACGGTCAATTGTTCTGCTGACATTTCACTTGCTCCTTAGAAAATCGATGCTTTGCTGGGTCCACTGGTTTTCGAGGCGGATGGTTTCCGCCTCGGAGTCCTGCCACGGCAGCCAGTGTTCGA
Organism: Arthrobacter sp. Bi83; assembly: GCF_918698095.1. Classification (GTDB taxonomy): domain Bacteria; phylum Actinomycetota; class Actinomycetes; order Actinomycetales; family Micrococcaceae; genus Arthrobacter. The sequence continues at coordinate 14,286 of NZ_CAKKLY010000017.1, read as the reverse complement.
CGATCTGGTTGATGTTTCTTTCTTTGGGCTGAAACTTCCCGGCCATGTAGTCATAGTCGAGAAGGCCTTCGCCGAGGGCCGCGCCGGAGTACGTGAAGCCGACCCAGCCCTCCTTGCGGCTGAACGCAAAGTCTTTGATGTGCATGTTGAGGACGTAAGGCGCGACGGCGTCAATCACCTCACGCGGCAGCTCCAGCGCCGCGACTGTGTTGGCCGGGTCGCTGCAGATGCCCAGGTACGGACTGTCCACGCGGCGGATCACGTCCAGGATGCGGGAGGTGGGTACCTGCTCGTAGGTTTCCACGGCGATCTTCACCCCGGCTGCCTCGAATTCCGGCAGGACCTCGGTGAAGATTGCTGCCGCCTCGTCCGCCGTCGGGGTGTGGCCCGGGACGTTGAACATGGTCCGCAGCAGCGGCGACCCGAGGATCCCGGCGATGTGCAGGAACTTGCGCAGGTGCTCCGGTCGGATGCCCTTGGTGCCCAGTTCCAGCGCGACGCCAAGGCGGTCCGCGGTGGCACGCACGTCCTTGAGTTCCGGGTCCGTCATGGATTCCAGCGGGGCGTAGTCGCAGATCTGGAACAGTTCCACGCCCAGGGCCGCGGTCCGCTCGAGCGCCTGGTGGATACTGAGCGGCTCAGAGACCTTGTCCGAGAGCTGCCAGAAGAAGGCGTAGCTGCTCAGGCCTATTGTTGAGCCCGGGCCTATGCGGCTCATGCCGCCACCTTCTTCGCGGTGAGCCGTGCCGCGGCCTCATCCAGGATGGTCTTGAGCGCTTTCGGGTCGTGGGCGAAGCGGCCCAGGAAGAGGCCAGCGACCGCGGAGTCCAGCTGGCCGATCAGGCCGGGCCCGGCGCTGCCGCCGTAGATGACCCGGCTGTCGGCCTGTCCGGACAGGGAACGCAGGTGGGCGTCCAGCCCGCCTATTACGGCGCTGATGTACTGCGGGGTGGCAGGTTCCGGGGCGCCGATGGCCCATTGCGGCTCGTACGCCACGATGGTCCGGCTGGCGGAACCGAGGGACTGCGCCCGGTTCAGGGCGGCGTCGATCTCTGCGCTGCAGCGGGTGACGGCTTCCTCCACGGAGCCCTGCTGCAGCTCGCCGACGCACAGCACGGGGGTGAGGCGGTTGCGGTAGGCCGCCGCGGCCTTGAGCCCGATGACCGTGTCGTCCTCGCCGAAGATCCTGCGGCGTTCGGCATGGCCCACCTCTGCGTACCGGCCGCCGAGTTCAGCAACGGTCTTGCCGCCGACCTCGCCGGTGTAGGGCCCTTCATCTTCCCAGAAGATGTCCTGGGCGCCTGCGGCTGCTCCGGCGGTCCCGAGGATCCGGGCCGCTTCGGGCAGTACCGGCAGCGTGGGCAGCACGAACAGCTCGATGTCGCCGCTCTGGACCGCCGGGTGCGCGAACGCGATGGTGGCCACCTCGCGGCAGTATTCGAGGGTGCGTTCGTAGCCGAAGTACATTTTCAGGCTGACGCCGATGATGGCTTTGGGAGGTGCTGTTCCGACGGCGCTGGCCGAAGGATTCTTAGCAGGAAGTGACACCTTCGTAGTCCTTAATCAGGGTGACCTTTTCGGCCGAGGCGGAGGTCTCGTCAAAGGTGTAGGTGAGCCATTCGCGGGCGAGCCGGCGGGCGAGTTCCAGTCCGACGACGCGCTGGCCGAAGGTGAGGACCTGGGCGTTGTTGCTCAGGACGGAGCGTTCCACCGAGAAGCTGTCGTGCGCGGTGACGGCGCGGACACCGGGGACCTTGTTCGCCGCGATGGCCACGCCAAGGCCCGTGCCGCAGACGAGCAGGGCACGGTCGGCCTTGCCGGCCGCGATGAGTTCGGCGGCGGCGATGGCCACGGACGGGTAGGGGGTGTGGCTGGTGGCATCCACCCCGACGTCGGTCACGGATTCGACCAGCTCGGAGGCCTCCAGGTCAGCCTTCAGGGCTTCCTTGTATTCGAATCCAGCGTCGTCGGCTCCGATGACCAGGCGCAGTTTGGCGCTCATGCGTTCTCCTTAATGGTTGTCTGTTCGATGAGGGTGTTGTGTATTGCCCGGACGATCAGTGCCATGGACACCGCTCCGGCGTCCGGCGTGCCAAGGCTCTTCTCGGCGTGCGGGCGGGCTCGGCCCATGAGGGGCAGCAGCCGGGCGGTGTCTTCTGCGGCCTGCTGCGCAACGGTGGCGGCGGCGCCCCAGGCGTCGGTCAGTGACTGCCCGGCATTTACGCCGGCTGCCAGTGCGTCGCGGAACGGGACAAGGACATCCACCAGGGTCTTGTCCCCGGGCTTGGCCTTGCCGAAGTCCATGATCGCGGCCGCGGCGCCGGCGACTCCGGCGGCGACAGCTCCGGCGTCGGGCGCGTTGCTGTCTCCGATCGCGTCACCGACGGCCTGCAGGGCCATGCCCCAGAGGGCTCCCGAGGTGCCGCCGGCTTTGTCGGCCCAGGCGTCCGCCGCGAAGTGCAGCGTGGTGGCTGCCCCGGCACCGCGGGCGACGGCGTCGCGGGCTCCGTCAACAGCGGCGCGGACGCCGCGTTCCATGCCGATGCCGTGGTCGCCGTCGCCGGCGATGGCGTCGATCCGGCCCAGTTCATCGGCGTTGGCGTCCACCACGTCCTTCGCGGCGCCGAGCGCGGCGAGGATCCGCACGGCGCCGGCGCGGGACTCCGCGGTTGCGTCAGGGATGGAGAGTTTGACGTCGGCCAGCTCGCCGCCGTCGGACGCCTCCAAGACTTCGGCCGTGACTGCGCCGCGGCGGAAGGCCGGGGCGTCCGCGGGGGCGTTCCAGAGTGACTCGAGTTCGTCGTCGAGCCAGAACAGGGTCAGGGAGGTGCCGGCCATGTCGAAGCTGGTGACCAGTTCGCCCACCTGCGGGTCCACGGCCTCCAGGCCCGCTTCGGCCAGAAGCTGGGCGACGCGGCGGTAGACGACGAACAGCTCTTCGTACTTGACGCTGCCCAGGCCGTTGAGGATGGGGACCACGCGGCGCTTACCGGCCGCGGTGCCTGCAGTGGCTGCGTCGATGGCGCCGTCGGGGATTTCGGTGAGGAGCTTGGCGACCAGCAGTTCGGCGAGGTCATCCGCCGTCGGGATGTCCGTTTCGCCGATGCCCGGCTCGCCGTGGATGCCCATGCCGACGGCCATGCGGCCCTCGGGGACGGAGAACAGCGGGTGGTCGGCGCCGGGAAGGGTGCAGCCGGTGAAGGCCACCCCAAAGGAGCGGGTGCGGTCGTTGGCGCGCTCGGCGATTTCCATGATCCGGTCCATGGTGTAGCCGGCCTCGGCGGCCGCGGCGGCCACCTTGAACACGGTCAGGTCCCCGGCGATGCCGCGGCGCTTGGCGCGTTCGGCCAGCGGGGCGGAGGAGACGTCGTCGGTGACCGCGATGCTGCGGCAGTCGATGCCCTCCTTGCGGAGGCGTTCCTGGGCCTGGGTGAAATGCAGGACGTCGCCGGCGTAGTTGCCGTAGCCCAGCAGCACGCCTGCGCCGTTGTTCGCGGCCTTGGCCACGTTATAGACCTGCTGCGCGGAGGGCGAAGCGAACAGGTTGCCCATGGCCGCGCCGTGGGCCAGACCCTGGCCGACGAGCCCGGCGAAGGCCGGGTAGTGGCCGGAGCCGCCGCCGATCACCAGCGCCACGGTGTCCGGGGTGCTCTTCGTGTTGCGGACCACGCCGCCGGAGACGCGCTTCACCCAGCGGCCGTGGGAGGCGACAAAGCCTTCGATCATTTCGTCAGCGAAGGCTGCTGGTTCATTGAACAGGCGGGTCATGGAAAGCTCCTGAAGTGATTGCTCGCCCCGGTGATTGAGCCTGTCGAAATCGGTCTCGACAGGCTCGACCACCGGTTAGTTGAATAATTGCGATTACGGCGTGCTTACGGCTCGGCGTGGTGTCCGGCTCCCGCAGGGTCCAGGGCCTCGGCCGGGATTCCGTCGCTGACCTTGCCGGAGCGGCTCAGCACCAACATCAGGATCGCGGAGAGGAGCATGAAGCCGCCCACCACGAACATCGGTACCGTGTAGCCGCCGGTCCAGTCCTTGAGCCAGCCCGTGATGTAGCCGGCACTGAAGCCCGCCAGGTTGCCCACGGTGTTGATGAGGGCGATGCCTGCCGCGGCTGCGGCGCCGGTCAGGAACTGGGTGGGCACGGTCCAGAAGTTGGGCAGTGCCGCGAAGATGGACATCGCCGTGATGGTGATGACGGCGATGGTGGCGGCGGGTGAACCGGCGAACAGCGCCAGCGGGATGCTCAGCCCGCCGATAAGGGCGGGAAGCGCGATGTGCCAGGTCCTGACGCCGCGCTTGGTGGCGTCCTTGGACCAGAAGTAGAGGGCAGCCGCGGCCGGCAGGTACGGGATCGCGGTGATGAGGCCCTTCTGGAGCACGTCGAACTTAGTGCCGTAGAGGCCTTCGAAGCCGGCGATGATGGTGGGCAGGAAAAAACCGAGGGCGTACAGGCCGTAGATGAAGCCGAAGTAGATAGCGGCGAGCATCCAGACCCGGCCGTTGCCGAAGACAGTGCGGACGCTGACGTGCTTGTTGCTGGCGGCGGTTTCCTTCTTTTCCTTCTCCAGGGCGCCGGTGAGCCAGGTCTTCTCGTCCTGGGTCAGCCACTTGGCCTTGGCCGGGGAATCGGCCAGGTAGAACCAGGCGATGACGCCGATGATGATGGCGGGGATGGCGACACCAAAGAACATGACGCGCCAGCCGGCGAGGCCGAAGAGGCCGTGCTGCTGGATAAGGAGGCCGGCAAGCGGGGCGCCGATAACCGTGGTCAGCGGCTGGGCCAGGTAGAAGAGGGCCAGAATCTTGCTGCGGTGCCGGGAGGGAACCCAGAGGCTGAGGAAGAGGATGGCGCCGGGGAAGAACCCGGCCTCGGCAACGCCAAGAATGAAGCGGAGGATGTAGAGGTGCTCGACGCCGCCCACCCAGGTGAAGAGCAGGGAGACGATGCCCCAGCTGACCATGATACGGGCGAGCCAGCGGCGGGCACCGAACTTGTGAAGGGCCAGGTTGCTGGGGATCTCCAGCAGGATGTAGCCGATGAAGAAGACGCCGGAGGCGAAACCGAACTGCGCGGCTGAAAGGGCCAGATCCGTGTTCATGCCGTTGGGACCGGCGAAGGAGATGGCCGTGCGGTCCAGATAGTTGATGAAGAACATGAGGGCGACAAACGGCACCAGCCGGATCGCCACTTTTCTGATTGCAGATCTTTCGAACACTGATTGGGTGGTGTCCACATTGACTCCTAGATGTTGGTCTCCCGGCAGCTTCCTGCACTGGATGCCGTTGGGATGTGTCTCAATGCCTAGTTGCGGGAAGCTGGCCGGTATCCGACTAGGCGAGTGATTAAAACCATAGAGCCATTTTGAGAATTGGTCAACCGGTTGACGTGTTGTGGTTTTCGCTTGTTCTTGGCCTTTGCGGTCACGCCTGGTTGCTACGCTTTGACTGTGTCCGCAAACTCCGCCGCCTCGACGGCAAAAATCAGTGCCGCGCTAGGTTCCATGGAGCAGGGCTCGGTAGTGTCCGAGGTCGCTGAACGCCTGCTGGCACATTTCACCAGCGGTGAGATCGCCCCCGGTACGCGGCTCCCGGCAGAACGAACCCTGGCAGCTTCTCTCGGCGTGGGCCGCTCTGCAGTCCGCGAGGCCCTTGCGGCTCTCGAGATCCTGGGAATCGTCATTGTCCGGCCAGGTTCCGGAACCTACCTCCGCGACGGCGTCTCCGAGCTGCTCCCCCGCACCCTCAGCTGGGGTCTGATGCTGGGCGCTCCACGGACGCGCGAACTGGTGGAGCTTCGCAGTGGACTCGAAGTCCAGGCCGTTCAGCTCGCGTCACAGCGGATCACCGATGAAGCACTGGACCGCATGCAGGCCAATCTGGACACTATGGAGCACAACCTGGAGGACCTGCGGGCTTTTGTTGAAGCGGACGCCGCCTTCCACCGCGAGATTGCGACCAGCTCGGGCAACCAGGTCCTTGAGGAGCTCCTCCAAAGCATCCGTTCGCTGCTGCGCATCTGGGTGGACCGCGCCCTGACTGACGAAGGGCACGCGGCCGCGGCTTTGGCCGAGCACACCGCGATCTTCCGCGCGCTGCAGTCCCGGGATGAGGCCGCCGTCACGGCAACCATGCGCTCCCATATGGATACCGCGGCCAAGCGTCTTTTGGCCGGCTACGACGCCGACCGGGCTGAGACCGGAGAGTAGCTCACCCCTACCGCCAAGGCGGGCGACGGCGGGGCGTTACCGCCGTCGCCTTACGTTGCCCGCGGACTTACTGCAGTGACGCCCAATCTCCAATCTGCGATAGGCGAAATCCCCAATACGCCACATTGTCCAGGGGCTGCGCTACGGTTAGCACCACAATCAGTTTTTCCTCAGGGGGACAAATGGAATTTTCCGAAAGACTCAATGCATTGGCCGCAAAGGTGCGCCAGCAGCGGGAGGTCATACAGACGGAAGAAGCCACGAAGAATGCCTTCGTGATGCCCTTCATCTCGACCATCCTCGGCTACGACGTCTTCAACCCGCTTGAGGTCGTACCGGAATACATCGCCGACGTCGGGCTCAAGAAGGGTGAGAAGATTGATTACGCCATCGTCAAAGACGGCGAGATTCAGATTCTCATTGAGTGCAAGAAATCGACGGAACCAGTCAAGATCGAGCACGCATCACAGTTGTTCCGCTACTTCGCGGTGACCAACGCCAGGATCGCAATTCTTACAAACGGCGAGATCTATCAGTTCTTCACCGACCTTGACGCACCGAACAGAATGGACGCCAAGCCGTTCCTGGTTCTTGATCTCAATGACATTGACGACTCGCTGGTTCCTGAATTGCAGAAGCTGACAAAAGAAGTCTTTGATCTGGACTCCATCATCAATGCCGCAGGTGAACTGAAATACATCGGCGAGCTCAAGCGGACCTTGGCTGCACAGTTCAAGGAACCCGAAGACGAATGGGTCAAGTTCCTCACGGCCCGCGTTTACACGGGGCCCTATACACAAAAAGTGCGAGAGCAGTTCACCACATTGGTGGTCAAAGCTACAAAGCAATTTCTCAATGATCAGGTCAATGAGCGGCTGAAGAAAGCTCTGGGCGCTCCAAACTTTCCCCAGGCTGACGACACCGCAGCTGCGGCAACAGTCACAAGTGCGCCTGTTGCAGAAGCCGACCTCGCTGAAGCGGACGGCATCGAGACAACCCTGGAGGAAATGGAAGGTTACCAGATCGTCCGGGCGATTGTGTGCAACGAGGTGAAGCCGGCCCGAGTCGTCCAGCGCGATGCCAAGTCATACTGTGCGGTACTGCTGGACGACAACAACCGCAAACCGATCGCGAGGCTGCACTTCAACCGCAGCCAAAAGTACATCGGCATCTTTGATGCCAACAAAGAAGAAACCCGGGTGCCCATCAGTTCTCTGGAAGAGATCTACGAGCATGCCGAAGCCCTTCGGACGAGTGTCACGGGCTACCTTGGGGCGTCCAACTGACGTCTGAGCTCGCAGGAGCCTCATCAAGTGATCGCGCAGCACAGACGACGGCGGGCAAGTCCCGCCGTCGTCCGTAGTGCGCCATCCGCGGCAAGGCGCCGCCAGCGAGGTAAGCCGCGAGCGCCGCTAGCTCTGGCCTGAAGACACTGCCGCAGCGAAGGCAGTGATGTCGGCAGCGGCGGCGCTGTTGTCGAAGTCAACCTGGCGGGCATCCTGCCATTGGCAGGAGTTGGCCTGCGCCCCGGCCCAGAAGGTTTCCCAGTTGGCCAGCTTCCATTCGTCCCTCGGGTAGCCCCTGTGTATCAGCCGCTGGCGGAGTGCTTCACCGGCGAGCCTGACATTCACCACCACCAGGTCCGCCGCGGGCCAGTTGTGGCGTACCCGGACCTTGGACAGGTAGTCCTTGTCTGCAAAGAACTTCCCGAAGGGCGCGTCCAGGACCACCGAGTTGCCGGCCATGAGGTTGTCCCGCGTAAGGTCCAGGATGGACTCATACTCAAGGGGCATGATGACGTTCTGGTAGAACTCGTTATTGTCCCGTTCGTTGGGGTCCGAGTTGTTGAGTGTCAGCAGCAACTCGGTGAACCGGATGGTGGCAGTGTCCTTGTCTATGTACGCCGCCCCGTACCGCTGGGCAATGAGCCGGCTGACACTGGACTTTCCGGAGCCAGCCGGGCCGATCACAAAGAACACTTTGGGGGTGGTGGTTTTCAACTGCCTGTTCTTCCTTGAACCTGGGAACCGTGATCATTGCCGGGGCTAGACCCGGGTGACGGCGCGGCGGTCTTTGACGAATATGCCGTATGACAGTGCTCCGACGATCAGCAGCGCGCCACCGATGAGGAACACCAGCGTGTAGTTGCCGCCGGTCTCGTTCAGGATGTAGCCCGTGACGATCGGCGCCACAGCTGCACCGAGGAATCCGCCGAAGTTTTGGATCGCGCCCAGCGAGGCCACCTGGTTGGATTCAGCGATGTCCGCTGCCAGAGTCCACAGCACGCCAATGGGAACCTGGGCCGCGAAGTAGCCCACGGAGAGCAGCACAATCGCCAGAGCCGTGTTCTCCACATAGGCCACCGGCAGGACGGCCGCAGCCGCCAGCAGCGCGCCTCCCACAATAGGAATCTTCCGGGCCGTGATGGCGGGGATGCCGCGTTTGATCAGCTTTCCGGAGAGAATGCCGCCGGCCAGGACACCGATGATGCCGCAGAGGAAGGGCAGACCGGCTAGCCACCCGATCTGGCTCAAGCTGAAGCCGCGAGCCGTCTGAAGGTAGCTCGGCAGCCAGGTGAGGTAGACCCATACCGTGTAGAAGATGCCGAACGCGCCCAGGACCATGAACCAGGTGTTCTTCTGCTTGAGGAGTTCACCCCAGCCGGCCTGCTTCTCCTTGGGCTTTTGCTCATCCTCGAACTCCTGACCCTTGATGATGAACTGTTCCTTCATCGTGGGGTCGCGGTAGATCCGGAGCCAGACGAGCGCAATGACGACGCCGAGGGACCCGATGACAACAAACATGCCCCGCCAGCTCATGGTGAGCATGAGGAAGGTCAGCAGCGGCGGCGCAATCGCGTTGGCAATCTGTGAGCCGGTGTTAACGATTGATACGGGAAGCGCGCGCTCGGTCTTGTTGAACCATTTGTCGGCCACTTTGAGCCCCGAGGTGAAGAACGGGGATTCGGAAATGCCCAGTGCGACGCGTGCAGCGTAGAGGAAGCCGAAGGAGTTAGCCAGCGACGACAGCATGGACACAACGGACCAGAGCCCTGCTGCCCAGGCGAACATCCGCTTGGGCCCAAACTTGTCCACCAGGTAGCCGGCGGGAAGGTTCGCGATGGCGTACGGCCAGGAGAACGCGGACAGCAACAGACCCATCTGCAGGGTGTTGAGCCCGAATTCCTTGGCGATGGTGGTGTTGGCGATGCTGAGGTTGTTGCGGTCCAGGTAGTTGATGATCCCGCCGACGACGAGCAGCGCGATCAGGTACCACCTGATCTTCACGCTCTTCAGCGGCTTCGCCTCGGGCGATTCGGTTTCTGCTGAAGCTTGGCTCATGCAGCTCACTCCTTTGTGTTCTGGTTGACAGGGTGCCGGGCGGCAGTTTCTGTCGGTTTTGGGGATGGTTGCCCGGCGTTAGCCCCGGGCGTCACTGATTGCTGTGAGGAACGTCCGCGCAGCGCGGGCGACAAGCCCGTAGTCGCCGTCGTTCTGGGCTGCTTTGGTGACAAAGCTTCCGACGCCGACAGCTGTCACGCCCGCCGCGAACCACGCGCCGACATTCTCAGGCGTCACTCCTCCGGACGGCATGATTGGAGCCTGCGGGAGGGGCGCCAGAATTGTTTTCACGTAGGCCGGGCCGCCGAGTTCGGCGGGGAACAGCTTGACGATGTCCGCCCCGGCCTCGAGCGTGTTGAGCACCTCGGTGGGGGTGAACGCGCCGCTGGCGGTGACCGCCTGGTACCGGTTGGCAGTGGCGATCATCTTGGGATTCAGCTGCGGGCTGACGAGCAGCCGCGCCCCTGCCGAAACCGAAGCATAGGCTGCTTCGGCGTCGAGCACGGTGCCGGCTCCCACAACAATTCCCTGGTCGCCGTACTTATCGGCGAGGCGTTCTATGACGCCAAGCGCACCGGGAACGGTCAGCGGGATCTCGACGGCGCGGATGCCGCCGTCGATGGCGGCCTCGGCAACCCGGTAGGCCTCGTCGGCCGAATCCAGCCTGGCGATCAGCAGGGCGCCGGTTCGGACAATGGTCTCTAGGACTTCAAATTTGTTTAACATCAATTAAGAAATTACCCCAAATATTCACAAATCGGAACAGTATGTGAAAACTTGTTAAGATAGTTTCAACGACGTCCCGAAGGAGTTCCGCGTGAGTCCCACAGCACGGCCACTGATCCCCGAGCAGCGCTACCAGGAGATCCTCCGTCTGCTCCGGCGCGAAGGCGTCCTGAGCATCCGCAGCCTCACGGACTACATGAACGTCTCCCACATGACAGTCCGGCGGGACATCACCGCCTTGGAAGATCTGGGCCAGGTGGTCTCCGTTCAGGGCGGCGTGCGCCTGGCGGAATGGACCAGCCAGGAGCCGCCCCGGGAGCGCGAATTCAGGGCACAGCTGGAACTCCCGCGCAAGCAGGCAATCGCAGAACTCGCTGCGCAGTTCGTGGAGGACGACATGGTGGTGTTCCTGGATGCGGGCACCACATGCCAGTCCGTGGTCCCCTACATTGGCGGGCGGAAGAACGTCACGGTGGTCACCAATGACTTCTACGTGGTGACGAGCCTGTTCGCCTATCCGAACATCGAGACGATCCACACCGGCGGCGTGGTGGATCCGTCCAGCGCGTCCAGCTGTGGCCGCATCGCGGCTGAGGCCATCAAGTCCATCAACATTGACCTGTTCTTCCTCAGCACCGGCACCTGGAACATGTCCCGCGGTGTCACCACGCCCTCCATGGACAAGGTGGAGGTGAAGCTCGCCGCGCTGGAGGCGTCGTCGTCGTGCTTCCTGCTGGCCGACAGCTCCAAGTTCGGCACCGTGTCAAAGTTCAACGTGGCCCCCATTGAGAAGCTGGATGCCGTGGTAACGGACGACCAGCTCCCAGGGGAGATGCAGGAGAACATCCGCGACCTGGGGGTTTCCGTGCACGTGGCGGCGCTGCGCAAGGAAGCGACAGCCTAGAACGGAGCCTACGGCGGACCCGCTGAAGCAGAGGACGACGGCGGTGCGCACTGCCGCCGTCTGGTCCGGGTTGGTACGCAGACCAATAAGCTGCCGCTGGATTTAGGCTCGCTTCCATATTATCCAGGGATTGCTCTGGATAGCATTGGGTGTCCGGACAGAGCCGTCCGGACGGACGCCAATGTCAGAAAGAAGCACATGGCCGCAGCTACAGTGGACGACATCCTGTCGGATCTCCCTCTGGGTTTCGCTAGCCTCATTCTTCGGCCCTCCCGCGCCGATTCACCAATCGAACGCTTTCTCATCGTCGACGCCGACGACGAAAAAGCCGAAGGCAGGGGCGCGTTCGTCCTGCTGATCGGGGTTCGCGGGCGCTCTGCTTTGCCGGCGCTGCGGCGCCTGCTGAAAAATCCTCCGCTCGTGCTGGCCGTCAAAGGCAGCCCCGAGGACCTGGGCGAAGCTGAAGAACTGCTCCGGGCGGCAGGAACAGGTCTCCTTCTGGTGGACCCGGCTGCGGACTGGGACCGGCTCCTGTCCATCGCGAAGGACCGGATCCAGCCACCCAGCTACCAGAGCGAAGTGCTGACCCTGCTGGAGGAAGACCTCTTCGCCATCGCCCAGACGACGGCCCGCCTGACCTCGAGCCACGTGGTCATCGAGGACGCCGCCAACAAAGTCCTGGCGTACTCGACGGTGTCCAACGACATCGACGAGCTGCGCAAGGCGTCGATTCTGGCCCGCCGCGGTCCGCGCAAATACGAACTCCTCCTCAAAGATCTTGGCGCCTACCGGGAACTGCATCGGACTCGCCTTCCTGTCAGGGTCCCGGCCAGGCCCCAGGACGGCCTGCGGGAGCGCGTCGCCATCAGCCTGTTCGCAGGCGACCGCATTATGGGGTACATCTGGCTCCAGGAAACCGGCGAAGGATTCGGAGCGGACGTTGACTATGTCCTGACCGGATCAGCCGCCCGGGCGTCAGCCGAGCTGATCCGCTACCGCAACCAGCAGTCCGTGCACATGCGCGAGGACCGGATTGCCCGCGTCCTCTCGGGGCCTGCAGAAGCGGCGGCAACCGCTCACAGCGCGAAAATTCCCGCTGACCACCCAACCGCCCTGATCCTGATAGGAATGTCAGCCGCTGAAGCACAGGCAGACGATGCAGCTCTCAAGCACGGGGAGCTGGCCAATCTCGCGTCCATCCATGCGGCTGCCTATAAACCGTCAGCCATCGTGGGACAGTTCAAGGGCGACACCGCGGTGATCATCCCGGCACTTCAGTCCGCCAACGCCGAAGCCGGGCTCCGGAGCCTTGCCGAGGCCATCGTCAGGGACGCCGGTAAGCACCTGGGCATCAGTCCGTACGCGGCAGTCGGACCAATCGCGCCCGATCTTCTGTCGATTCACTCCGTGACCGGCAAAACGGAGGCATTGCTCGGCTGCATGCGGCGGTCAGGGAACGCCCCGGTGGCCACCCTGGACGAATTTGAGGTGGAGGTCCTTTTTCGCGAAGCAGTGGAGAACTTCACAGCCTCGGACTTCCGCCACCGCAGTCTCTGGGCCCTCCTGCGCGGCGATCACGAGCTCGCCGAAACCCTTCGGTCGTACTTCGAGGCGTCGCTGGATGTTGCCGAATGCGCACAGCGGATGAAGCTCCACAAGAACACTGTCTATTACAGAATCAGCAAAGTCAGCCGTGTCACCGGCCTGAACTTCAGCGATCCCCGCCATTCATTGGTCGCTCTCCTTCATATTCAGGAGTGGGCCGGCACACATAAGGAGCACGTGGCCAAGCCATGATGACAGCACTCGATTCGCCGCCTCTTGGCCTGGTACTGGATGACATTGTCCGCCGCCACCGGCCCCGCAGTGAAGCAGGGTCACTTCCCGCAAATATCCCCCACCTGTCGTCGCTGCCGTTTGACCGTTTCGGGATTGCCGTCGCCACCGTGTCCGGGGACGTGTTCAGTGCCGGCGACGCCGATCTTCCCTTCTCGATCCAGAGCATCTCGAAGGTCTTCACGCTGGCCATGGCGCTGAGCGCCGGTGACCCCGCGGCGCTATGGTCCCGGGTCCTCCGTGAGCCGTCGGGGACGTCGTTCAACTCTCTGGTCCAGCTTGAGGTGGAGCACGGGATACCCCGGAACCCGTTCATCAACTCCGGCGCGCTCGTGGTGACCGACCACCTGATGGGGCGATACCCCGACGCCGCAGGCGAGGTCCTCCGCTTCCTCACCGATCAGGTGGGTCACCAGAGCGGAAGAAAGGGTCCTTTCATCGACGAGGTCGCCGCCAGGAGTGAGCTCTCCAACAGCAGCCGCAACCTGGCCCTCGCCCATTTTCTGAAGGATTTCGGAAACCTGCGCCGGCCCGCCGAGGCAGTTGTGGCGAACTACGTCAGACAGTGCTCCATCATGATGACCTGCGTGGAGATGGCGAAGGCCGGCCTCTTCCTCGCACAGGGCGGACGCGGAGCGTTTGGAGCTGTGGTCTCCCGGAGCGAGGCGAAGCGCATCGGCTCCGTCATGCTGACCTGCGGCATGTATGACGCGGCCGGCGAGTTTGCCTACCGCGTGGGCCTTCCGGGGAAAAGCGGCGTGGGCGGCGGGATTCTGGCGATCGTCCCCGGAGAGTGCTGCATCTGCGTCTGGAGTCCCAGGCTGGACTCCAAGGGCAATTCCCTGGCCGGAACGGCTGCCCTCGCCGACCTGTCCGACCGCACTGGGTGGTCTGTTTTCTGATTCGGCCTGATTTCCGGTCTCGATCCTGATTTTGTCTCTTCCGCTAAGGCCTGTGGGCTTCTTCGCGCCTACCCGCCGGAACCTTCCTTCCATTCTCGACAGCTCGAAAGGAACCAAATGTCCAACAATCCCACTGCCCCGGCTGGTCTGCACGAGGCCGACGGCGGCCACGCGCACGCCACCGAAAAGCTTCTCCACGCGGAGGACAAGGGCTACCACAAGAGCCTGAAGCCCCGGCAGGTCCAGATGATCGCGATCGGCGGCGCCATCGGCACCGGCCTGTTCCTCGGCGCCGGCGGCCGGCTCAACGCCGCCGGCCCCTCGCTCGTCATCGCCTACGCCGTCTGCGGCTTCTTCGCCTTCCTGAT
>NZ_CAKKLY010000016.1 GCF_918698095.1 Arthrobacter sp. Bi83 | reverse complement strand
GGTATCGGCGGGCCGCTCCTGTCGGCTTCGAGCTACTTCATGAAGTCCCCGCCGGAGCAGTTCAATGACGACCTCGCCCGTGAAAAGGTCGAGGCCTTCATCCGCGGCGACCTCGAGCGCTAAACCCCGGACCCTCCATCAGTTCCTGCAGGTCTTGACCCGACGCTCCCTCAGATCCTGCGGGCTTCATCCGGACGCTCCATCAGCTTTTGCAGGTTTCCACGCGACGCTCCCTCACTTTCGGTGGGGGAGCGTCGGTGCTTAGGCGGGATGCGGACCAGCAGAGGAAGCAACCGCCGGCGGCGAGCTGCGGAGGTTACCCCGCCAAGGCTTGGAGCCGGGCAGGGCGTTGTTCCGCGGCGGCGTGGTAGCTTTCCAGCGTGATGGCGGCGGTCCGCTGCCAGCCGGAGTTTTCGGCGCGGATGGAGGCGGCGCGGCCAATGTGGTCGCGGGTGGCGGGGTCGTCGTAGAGGGCTTCCAGCGCGTCGGCCCAGTCGGCGGCGCGGTGGCCGTCCACCAGCAGCCCGGTCCGTTCGTGGCTGACGGCGCGGGTCAGCCCGCCAACGCGGGTGGCGACCACGGGGGTGCCGCAGGCCTGCGCTTCGAGGGCGACGAGGCCGAAGGATTCGCTGTAAGAGGGCATGACGACGACGTCGGCGGCGCGGTACCAGGCGGCCAGTTCGGACGCGCCGACCGGCGGGTGGTGGGTGACGACGTCGTCCAGTCCGGCGGCGCTGACGAGGGATTTGAGGTTGAAGTCCTTGGCGCCGCTGAGCTCGCCGAGGACGGTGAGTTTCAGGTCGATGTCTGGGCGGCGCTGGCGGAGCAGGGCGGCGGCCTTGAGCAGGATCTCCGGGCCTTTGAGCCGCTGGATCCGGCCGGCGAAGAGCAGGTGGAACGTGCCCGGCCCGATGCCGTGGGCGGTGCGGGAGCGGGCGCGGAACGCCGGCGTGAAGACGGACAGGTCGACGCCGGGGGGTGCGACGTCGATGTGGTCGAAGTCGGCTCCGTAGTGGGAGACGAGTTCGGCGGCTTCGGCGGTGGTGTTGGCAATCAGCCGGGTGGCGCCGTCCACGATCCGGTGTTCGCCGTCCTCCCGGCGGCGGGGTTCGGGTTCCTCGCCGGACTGCAGCAGGAGGTTTTTGACCTTGGCCATGGTGTGCATGGTGTGCACCAGCGGCACGTTCCACAGTGCGGAAAGTTCCAGGCCGGCGCTACCGGAGACCCAGTAGTGGGAGTGGATGAGGTCGTAGCGGCCGTGGGGCTGCCGGGCGCGGATGCGTTCGATTTCGGCGACCATGGCGTGCAGCAGTTCGGGGAGTTCCTCTTTGGGGAGTTTGCGGGGCGGACCGGCCAGGACGTTGTGGACGCAGACGCCGGGATCGGGGTGTTCGACGGCGGGCTGGCCGGCGGCGGTGGACCGGGTGAAGATTTCCACTTCGATGCCGGATTCGGCCAGGGCCGAGGCGAGGCCCCGGACGTAGACGTTCATGCCGCCGGCGTCCCCGGAACCGGGCTGTTCCATGGGGGAGGTGTGCAGCGACAGGAAAGCCACGCGCTTGATCAGGGACATGTCCCTCCTTTCTGCTTTGCGAAGTACCGCTTTATGAAGTGGTACACGAACGGCCCCCATCTACAGGACGGGGGCCGTTCGGCTGTTTTGCCCAGTCTTACTGGGATACCTTGGCGAGGTTTTCGCGTTCGGCGGCGATGGTGGTGCTGTCGCCGTGGCCGGTCCGGACCACCGTTTCCGCGGGGAGGGTGAGGAGCCGTTCGCGTATCGAGGTCAGGATGGTCGGGTAGTCGCTGTAGGAGCGGCCGGTGGCACCGGGGCCGCCGTTGAACAGGGTGTCCCCGGTGAACACCGTTCCCTCCTGTTCGAGGAGGAAGCAAGTGGAGCCCGGCGAGTGGCCGGGCGTGTGGATCGCCTTCAGGGTGGCCCCGCCCACGGTAAATTCGTCCCCATCGCTGATGCTGCGGTCGGGGGTGGTGCCGGGGTAGACCTGTTCCCAGAGGACTTGGTCCTCCGGGTTCAGCCAGATGGGTGCGGCGACGGCGCCGGCGACGTCGCGGGCGGCGCCGATGTGGTCGTTGTGCGCGTGCGTGAGCAGGATGGCCAGGACCTTCCGGCCACGCACCTGGCTGATGATCGCAGCGGCGTCGTGCGGGGAATCAATGATCACGCACTCGTTCTCGTTGCCCACGATCCAGACGTTGTTGTCCACGTCCCATGTCCCGCCGTCGAGCGAGAAGGTCCCCGAGGTGACCAGGTTTTCGATCGTGACACTCATGCGGAGGCACCTGCCGTCTGGATGCCTTCGACAGTCTGGATGTCCTGGGCGGGCTGGATTTCGACGACGGAGCGCAGGACCTTGCCTTCGTGCATTTTGTCGAAGGCATCCTCGACCTGGTCGATGGTGATGCGTTCGGAGACGAACGCGTCCAGGTCCAGGTTGCCCTGCTTGTAATGGGAGACGAGCATGGGGAAGTCGCGAGAGGGCAGGCAGTCCCCGTACCAGGAGGACTTCAGCGACCCGCCCCGGCCAAAGACATCCAGCAGCGGCAACTCCAGCTGCATGTCCGGCGTCGGGACGCCGACAAGGACCACTCTGCCGGCCAGGTCCCGGGCGTAGAACGCCTGCTTATAGGTTTCGGGGCGTCCGACGGCCTCGATCACGACGTCGGCCCCGTTCCCGCCGGTCAGCGCCCGGATCGCCTCCACTGGGTCGGAGGTGCGGGAGTGCACGCCATGGGTCGCGCCCAGGGATCTGGCCATCTCGATCTTGTTCTCATCGATGTCCACCGCGATGATCGTGGTGGCCCCGGCCAGCTTCGCGCCGGCGATCGCGGCAATGCCCACGCCGCCGCAGCCGATCACGGCCACCGATTCGCCGCGCTTGACCTCCCCGGTGTTGATCGCCGCCCCGATGCCGGCCATCACCCCGCAGCCCAGCAAACCCACCGCGGCCGGGTCGACGTCCTCATCGACCTTGGTGCACTGCCCGGCAGCGACCAGTGTCTTCTCCGCGAACGCCCCGATCCCCAGGGCCGGGGACAGTTCGGTTCCGTCCTCCAGCGTCATCTTCTGGGTGGCGTTGGCGGTGTTGAAACAATACTGCGGCTGGCCCTTCGAACACGCCCGGCACTGCCCGCACACCGCACGCCAGTTCAGGATCACCCGGTCACCCGGGGCCACCTCGGTCACACCTTCACCCACGGCGGAGACCACGCCGGTGGCCTCGTGGCCCAGCAGGTACGGGAACTCGTCCCCAATGCCGCCCAGCTTGTAATGCAGGTCCGTGTGGCACACCCCGCACGTTAGGACATCCACCAGGGCCTCCCCTGGCCCCGGATCCGGGACCAGGATCGTTTCCACCGACACCGGAGCGTTCTTCTCCCTGACAACAACTGCCTTCACTTTATGAACCATGATCTGGGTGTTCCTTTCGAGTGTTCTGCGGCTGGCGCAGTTGACACATCGCTTTTTCGCAGGCGCCTGGCGCTGTCTATGCGGGGGAGCGGGTGGTGGCCGGAGGTCTTCTGATTCGGCGTCAGCGGCTTTTTGGGAGCGACTGATCTATCTGATATTTGTGAGTTATATAACTAATATATAAGTGATCGTATGCGCCCGAACTTGGCTGCGTCAACGTGCTCGAGGCAATCGGGAAAGCCGGACGCAGCCGTCAGTCGGTCTCGGGGCCGGAACAGAAAAAGCAGCCGTGGTAGTCGCAGTCATCAACGGAGGAAGCTTCATCTGATTCCGTTTCAACCTTTGCCACTGTGGACGCCGATGGTGCCATGTGAGTGCCTTTCCTAGTTTGGGACGCGCTCGTAGACGCGGAGAGTTAGCCGCCCGCAAAGGGCGGGAGAACGTCAAGGACGTCCTCCGAATTCAGGGCTGTTGACCGGTCGCGGACAGCCACTTCGTTACGGAGGAAGCTGCTCCTGGACAGAACCCCGTCAAGTTGCGGAGCGCCGGCAGTGGGCTGCGGGCGGTCTGCCGCAAGTATGGCGGACAGGAGTTCGTCCAGCGTTGACCCCGGCGCGAGGTCGAAGTGTTCCTCCGCCATGCCGGCCGCCGCTGCCGCAGCGGCAAAGTAACGGACCAGTACTGCCAAATTAGCCTCCTATGGCGCTCATAGTTCGGTCCGGCTGGACAAAGTCTTGCGCCCCCAAGCCTGTGTGTTCCATGCCGTGGGCTTTGGGCTTGATCCACATGGCGTCCTCCCACCGCCGCACAAGCTCGTCCTCGGGTGCACCTTCCCGCAGGAGGCCCAGGAGGTCGAACTCCTGGCGCGAGAAGAGGCAGCTCATGATCGTGCCCTCGGCCGTGA
This sequence comes from Arthrobacter sp. Bi83, assembly GCF_918698095.1. Lineage (GTDB taxonomy): Bacteria > Actinomycetota > Actinomycetes > Actinomycetales > Micrococcaceae > Arthrobacter. Next base: position 83,775 of record NZ_CAKKLY010000016.1, on the reverse strand, counting down.
TGCGGGTCCGCCGGCAGTCCGAGCAGAACGGCTCCGTGACGGAGGCGATGATTCCCACCGTGCCCAGCACCGGACCGGCGGGTCCGCCGGTGGCCGGGTCCCGACGTCGGACGCGGAAGCGTTCGGCGGGCGCGCCGTCACGATCCCCGGGATCGGAAGCCAGTACGAACACTGTCCCCAGGATTTCCCGGATTTCCGTTGCTGTGATCATGTCGCGCCGGGACCAGCCATGGTCGGCGTCCAGCGGCATTTGCTCGATAAACCTCAGCTCATGACCGAATTCAAGGGCCCAAGCCAGCAGCGCTGGTGCTTCGGCGTCGTTGATGCCGCGCATGAGTACGGCATTGATCTTGATTGGGCCGAGGCCGGCGGACGAGGCTGCCTGGACCCCGGCCAGCACCCTGCCCAGGTAAGGGCGCCGGGTAATTTTGGTGAAGGTCTCTTGGTGCAGGGAGTCAAGGGAGATATTGACCCGTGTGAGGCCGGCGTCCCTCAGCAACTCGGCTTTCTTGTCCAGTCCCAGACCATTGGTTGTCATGGAGATCGGAAGGTCCGGGTGGCGGCAGCGGAGCGCGCTGACAATGTCCACGAGGTCCCCGCGGACCAGAGGTTCGCCGCCCGTCAGGCGCAGCTCCCTGACTCCGAGCCGACCGACGCCGATCCCCACGATCCGCACGATCTCTTCGGCGGTCATGACCGCCGGCTTGGGAAGCCATTCCAGGCCTTCCGCAGGCATACAGTACGTGCATCGGAGATTGCACTTGTCCGTCACGGACAGTCTCATGTCGGTGGCCCGGCGGCCAAAACGGTCGAACAGTCCCGAAGGCTGCCCTTGCGGCCGCCGCGGCGGGATCTTCATCCGGTTGTAGGGGGCCTCTTGGCGCAACACCGGCAAGCCAAGTTGAACGGTCATCAGTGGTGGCTTCGAGCTGATGACCGGGTGGTTACCGCGGCGACTGTGCCGATTGTTGCGGACATTGCGCTTTCCCTTTCTGGGTCCGACGTTCTTGCAGGGGCGCGTCAGTGCGGCCGGATCCCGATCCGAGGTGGTACCGGGATCCGGCCGCGTTGTACTTAGCGCCGCTTGTCCCCGGCAGGATCAAGCTCACTCTTGGAGCACCGTTCATCACATTCATGCTTGGTCACCAGATCGAACTGGACGCCGCCATGCTGTTCGACTCCACTGCGGATGGAGCGCTCGACGACGGATGTGACCAGCCGCCTGCGCAGTGACAGCGGGTCCCTGCGCAGATCCCTTGTCAGGGCAAAACACATCAGGAACATCACAAGCACGAAGGGCAGCGCTGAGACGATGGTGATCCGTTGCAGTCCGGCAAGCGCCTCGGCAGGCTTGTCGCCGCCGGCAAGGAGCATCACAGCTGCGACGGCGCCGGTGAGGGCACCCCAGAAGATAACGACTCCCCGGCGTGGCTCTTCAGCGCCGTCGGAGCTCAGTGAACCCATCACGATGGAGGCCGCGTCGGCACCCGTGACGAAGAAGATCGCCACCAGGACCATCGCCAGGATGGAGACCGCGGCGGCAATGGCGTTGGGCAAGGGCAGGTGGTGGAGCAGATCGAACAGCGCACCATCGAAGGAAATCGTGGGAGTTCCGTCGACGATCTTGGCCAGGCCATCGCCGGTGTCCGGTGTGGCATCAGCTGTGGACTGGATATGGATGGCGGCGCCGCCGAAGATGCCGAACCAGATCACGCTGACGACGCTGGGGACCAGCAGGACACCAGTGACGAACTGGCGGATGGTGCGGCCGCGGCTGATGCGGGCGATGAACAGGCCCACGAAGGGAGTCCAGGAGACCCACCAGGCCCAGTAGAAGATGGTCCAGCCGGACATCCATGTGCGCAGGGCATCGTCGCCGACGGCCTCGGTCCGGGAGGCCATCTCGGCCAGGTCCCGGGCATAGTCGCCGACGGCCGCCGGGATCAGGTTCAGGATGAAAAGCGTTGGCCCGGCCACGAAGACGATGACCGCAAGGAGTGCGGCCAGGACCATGTTGATGTTGGACAGCCACTGGATTCCGCGGCTGATGCCGGAGACTGCCGAGGCCACGAAGCAGGCTGTGAGAATGGCAACGATCACCACGAGCACGGGGGTGGCAAGTTGGCCGCCGATCCAGCCGTTGGACGCCATGCCGCTGCCGATCTGCAGCGCTCCGAGTCCGAGCGATGCTGCCGTTCCGAAGAGTGTGGCGAAGATGGCCAGCATGTTGATGAGCTTGCCGATGGGACCTTCCACCCTGCGGATGCCGAACAGGGACGTGAAGACGGAGGAAATGAGTTGCTTGCGGCCGAGGCGGTAGGACCCGTAGGCCATGGCAACGCCCACCACCGCGTACATGGCCCACGGGTGCAGGGTCCAGTGGAAGATCGAAGTTGCCATTGCCGTTTGGACCGCCGCGGGAGTCTGGCCGTCAACGGTGCCCGGTGGCGGGGAGATGTAGTGGTACAGCGGCTCGGCCACGCCGTAGAACATGAGCCCGATGCCCATGCCTGCCGCGAACATCATCGAGACCCACGAGACCATGGAGTACTCGGGCTTTTCCGCGTCTTTCCCCAGCGGAATGTTCCCGAAGCGGCTGACCGCCAGCCACAGCACATAGACCACGAATAGGGACGAGAGGGAAACGAACATCCAGCCGGTGTTTTCCATGACCCAGTCAAGGACCACCTGGGAAGTGGCGGCCAGGTTCTCCCTGCCGGCAAATCCCCAGATGACAAAGGCCAGTGTGAGCAGTCCGGCGACGCCGAAGACTACCTTGTCGATGCCTCCCTTCCGGAACAGCTGGCTGCTGCGCCGCGCTTCTTCGTGTTCTGATTCGGTTTCCCGCAGGGCCTGAAGGATTTGCAGGTCTTCCTGGGGAGGTTCAGGCTCTCGTTCCAACGCCGGGTCCACCCCGGAGTCCCGACTGTCTTCGCTGCTTTCATCGATAGTGACGTCACTATTGATTGTCATGAGGTTCCTTAATTGAATAAGTGGGACGGCGGCCGTGGCCGCCGGCGGTTAGCCCGGCGGCAGGTCCGGCTCGTCCTCGGATTCGATTGTCGCCGTCGACAATCTTGATTTCGTGAATGCGGACCAGCAGTTCCGCCGGGGGAGGGGCGACGGATCCTCTGCTCGTTTAGTTCCGCAGTAATCAACACGCATCGTCTTCAGCAACAGAGTGCGCTAGCTCACACGCAATTGTCAAGGAATTCCTTGGCCTGGCGTCATCCTTGACAGTCGACATGTCACACATCACGCTGTTGCTTATCGCGGTTGTTGTTGCGCATAAAGCAGTTAGGAAGCGAGTGGGTTATGCAGACACTTGCGATCGTGGGCGCCTCACTGGCCGGCCTTTCGGCGGTCAGGGCAGCCCGCGCTCAGGGCTTCTCCGGACGGTTGGTCACCCTTGGCGATGAGCATCACCGCCCCTATGACAGGCCGCCCCTGTCCAAGGAATTCCTCCTCGGCACCATCACGGCCGAAGATCTGTTTCTCGAGACGGACGACCACGGACTGAACGCTGAGTGGCTTCTTGGCGGCGGCGCTAGCGGTGCAGGCGCTGCTGGATAGCGATGCTCAACCACCGGTCCGGGTCATCGGCGCGTGTAGCCCATGTTGGCACTGATCCGCAGGCCAGCCTGCCCGAGGCCCTCGACGAGGCCCGGCGTTTTCTCCGGATCGAAGCGGAATGCGGGGCCGGAGATGCTGACCGCGCCGATCACCGTCCCCAAGTGGTTGTAGACCGGAACCGCCATGGAGTTCAGACCGATTTCAAACTCTTCCCTGACCACCGCATGGCCGTGGTGGGCGACGTCCAGAAGTTGCTTTTCAAGCTTGTCGCGGCTGGTGATGGTCCGCGGGGTGCGGGCCGGCAGTCCGGTCTCAGTCAGGATCCTTTCCCGTTCTTCCACCGGCAGTGCCGCCAGCAGAACTTTCCCGCTCGATGTCGCGTGCAAGGGGGTCAGGCTCCCCACCCAGTCATAGGTAGCCAGAGTTGACGGTCCCATGGCCTGGTCCACGTTCACCGCGTAATTGGACCGGAGCACGGCAAGGTTCACCGTCTCCTTGAACTCCTCGGCCAGGCTTTCGAGCACAGGGCGTGCCTCGCGGACCAGGCTCAGCCGGCCGGGAATGGAACTGGCCAGGCGCAGGATGCCAAAGCCCAGCTGATACTTGCCCCGTTCGCTGTTCTGGTGGACCATCTCCCTGCCCACCAGGGAGCCGAGCAGCCTGGAGGCAGTGGACTTGTGAATGCCCATTTCCTCGGCGATCTCACTCACGCCAGCATGGCCTTCGCGGGCCAGGATCTCCAGGACAACGAGGGCCCTGTCTACAGACTGGACACCGCCATGCTGGCCGCCCTCGCCCTCGCTGTCGGCATCGGATTCAGGGTCATTGTTCGAAGCCATGATCCATACTCTCAAAGTAGTGTCGGCGGTCTGCTTTCCAGGGAGACCGCGGGGACAGGCCTCTCGGCCAATCCCCCGTTTTGATCCTATGCCGGGAAGTGTGACGAAGCCGACATTGCGTTGAGGCGGTTAACGCTCAGCGCAGATCAAGGCGCATAAGCACCCGCGGGAAGCCATTGAGGACGGAGCCGGTGTCGGCGGCCTTGGTGAAACCTGCATCCTCGAAGAGTTTGCGTGTACCGACATAGGCCATGGTGAGGTCCACCTTCCTGCCCTGGTTGTCCACCGGATAGCCCTCGATGGCGGGCGCGCCGAACGAGCGTGCGAATTCGACGGCACCCTGCAGCAGCACATGGGAAATTCCCCACCCGCGGTACCCCGGGCGCACCCGGATACACCACACGGCCCACACGTCGAGGTCGTCCACGTGAGGGATCCGGCGGTTGCGTGCGAAGCTGGTGTCGGCGCGCGGATGGACACCGGCCCATCCAACTGCCTCCCCGCCGTCGTACGCCAGCACTCCGGGCGGCGGGTCCTGCGCCACCAGTTCCTGCACGAGCTCCCCGCGGGCAGTGCCCCGCAGCTCAACGTTTTGCTTTGACGGAATGCGGTAGCTCAGGCACCAGCACACGGTTGCGTCGGGCCGCTTGGGCCCCACCACCGCTTTCACGTCCTCGAACTGCGTCGCCGGACGGACCTCGATCGCCATGCGGCCACCTTGCCACCGCTCTCGGGTGGAGGCAAGCGCGGAAAGACGACTTAGCGCAGGCCGTTGCTGTGCGCCAAGGCGATCGCTTCAGTGCGCGAAGTGGCGCCGAGCTTGCGGTAGATGTTGCGGAGGTGGAACTTCACGGTGTTTTCGCTGACGTGCAGCTTGGCCGCGATCGCCCGGTTCCGTTGCCCGGCGGCCAGCAGCTGCAGGACCTCCAGCTCCCGGTCACCCAGGTTCCAGGCGGCGACGTCGGGCAGTTTGCGGCCGGGCGGGTCCAGCGGAAGGGTGACAGCGACGTCGGCACCCCAGCCCTGCATCAGGTCGATCGTCATCTGGCCGTCCAGGACCTCCACCCGTTGCGTCAGGCGGGCGATGCTGGGAGCCTCTGCGGAGAGGCTGCCCAGGCCGTCATCGCGGACGTTGATGAGCAGGTTCTCGCCGTCGCAATCCCACTGGGTACGGATGCGGCGCACATCCGGCTGTTCAACCATGGCGAGCACGAGCCCACGGACGATGGCCCGGGCGGCATGCGCCACTTCCCCGGGAAGGGCGCGGCCGTTGACTGGGGGCTCGATGAACTGGACGTCGATGCCGCTGAAATGCATCAGCGGGCGGAGATCTTCGCGGAGGCGCTGGAAGGCCGTGGCAACAGGTTCTTCGACCTGTTCCGTGGTGCGGTCATTGAGCGTCCGCAGTTCCACCAGGGCCTTGGCGGCGACATCTGTGGCGGACTTCCGGGCTGCACCGTCCGCGAGGGCGGGGGAGCGCAGGGCGGCAAGCAATGTCTCCAGCGTGGTTGAGTGCCGGTCAACCAGTTCCGCCGTCACCCTGACCCGTTCGGCGGACGCCGCACGGGACTCGATAAGGTACGACGGCGGTGCATCCGCCACCTTTTCGCGGATACGCTCGGCCGCGAGATCCCACAGGTAACGGACCAGCCACGGCACCGTAAGCTCCTGCCCGGGAAGCCCCGCACCGCTTTCTCCTGTGGCGGACTGGGGATCGGTCAGAACCAGCAACGCGTTTGTGGGCGACGGCAGGGCAAGGATGGGACGTTCCCGGCCCCCGATCGGTGCCCGGCCCTGCCAAGTTTCGCCCCCGTCCAGCGACGCTCTGACGGCATCCAGTTCGGCGATGGAGACCTGGCTGATGACGGACTCGTCACCGGACTTTTTCTGTGGCCGGCCTGTGCAGTCTTCCGTAAAGATCACGAGGGCACTGCTCCGCAGGTACGGGAGGGTGGCCCGGTGGAGTTTCTGCGCGATCTGGGCCAGCGGCGCCGAGGACAGGGACGCGATCGCCTCAAGCAGGGGTTTCACGCCTTCGGACGTCTCAGGCGTTGGGGGAGGGGTGGCGGCTTCGGTAGTGACTGGCACCCGTCCATTGTATAGAAATCCGCGGCGCCGCCTATCCCTTTGGGTGGGAAAGACCGTCCGATCATGCCGTAGTGCCCGCCCGTTTAGCAATCGAAGATGGAAGGGCAAGAACGTCCCGAAGGAGATAACCCATGAGTGTCATGACGGGCACCGATCCCGCCACGCTGGCAGGAACGTCCACCGCAGTTCCGGCAGCATCGGTCACCAGGAACCAGCTCCTGGTCCTGGACGAGATCCAGCGGACAGCTGCCCGCGTGGATCCGGAGCAGGTTGCCGCCCTGGCATCTGAGATCCGGCGCGGCCAGCGGATCTTCGTCACCGGCGCCGGGCGAAGCGGCCTCGTCCTGAAGATGGCGGCCATGCGGCTCATGCACCTGGGACTGACAGTGCACGTGGTGGGCGAGACCACAGCACCCGCCGTCCGCTCCGGAGACGTGCTGCTCGCCGCCTCCGGTTCCGGCACCACATCGAGCGTCGTCAAGGCAGCACAGACCGCTGCCGCCCAGGGCGCGCGGGTGGCTGTCTACACCACGAACCCGGGTTCCCCACTCGCGGAGGCGGCCTCCGCCGTCGTCGTAATCCCGGGGGTGCAGAAGACGGACCACGGATCAGCAGTCTCGCGCCAGTACTCCGGCAGCCTGTTCGAGCAGGTGCTGTTCACCACGACGGAAGCGGTGTTCCAGAGTCTTTGGGATGAAGACGCCGCTGCTCCGGAAGACCTCTGGCTGCGCCACGCAAACCTCGAGTAACCCCCGAAACGCCAACAAACCACCTGAACCACTCAACAAACCAAGGAAGAACACATGAAACTGCAAGTCGCCATCGACCTCCTCACCACCGAAGCCGCCCTCGAACTGGCCGGCAAGGTTGCCGAACACGTGGACATCATCGAACTCGGCACGCCCTTGGTGAAGAGCGAAGGGCTTTCCGCCGTTACCGCCATCAAGAACGCCCACCCGGACAAGATCGTCTTCGCGGACCTGAAGACCATGGACGCCGGAGAACTCGAAGCCGACATCGCCTTCAAGGCCGGCGCTGACCTGATCACCGTGCTCGGCGCCGCCGACGACTCCACCATTGCCGGTGCCGTCAAGGCAGCCAAGGCCCACAACAAGGGCGTCGTCGTCGACCTGATCGGCGTGGCGGACAAGGTCACCCGTGCCAAGGAAGTCCGCGCGCTGGGTGCGAAATTCGTAGAGATGCACGCCGGCCTGGATGAGCAGGCCAAGCCCGGCTACAACCTGAACGTGCTGCTGAGCGCCGGGGAGGAAGCACGCGTGCCGTTCTCCGTGGCCGGCGGAGTGAACCTCTCCACCATCGAGGCCGTCCAGCGGGCGGGCGCCGACGTGGCCGTCGCCGGCGGTGCCATCTACAGCGCCGCGGACCCCGAGCTGGCCGCGAAGGAACTGCGCGCAGCGATCATCTAGCAGGAGCTTCCGGGAAACCCCGACGGCGGTCCGCACCTCTTCGGTGCCGGCCGCCGTTCTGGTGTTGGCCGAGGTTCTGGTGCCGACTGCCGGCCTCCGGGTGCCGTTCCTTCCCGGGCGGCGCCGTGGCACACTGTATGAACTATCGAATGGCTGGGGGATCCAAGTCAGGAGATTGTCATGCGCAGTCTGATCCAACCCTGCACTTCAGGCCTTCGGCTGGCGGTGAGCGCGTTTCGGTTTTTATGGCGGTAAGTGAGAGAGCGTCTGGCGGGGTGATGCTGCCTAGAGGACCTTGCGGATGGTCTCCTCGAAGCTCGTGACGTGGTGCAAAGCGAGTTCACCGGCCTTGTCCGCGTCCCCTTCGGCCACCGCATTGAGGAGCTCCACGTGCTCGGTGATGTGGCCGCTCACTGAGGGGACCTTGTCCAGGACCAGGCACCAGATGCGGGTTGCCAGGTTGTCGTAGCGGATCAGGGTGTCTTCGAGGTGCGGGTTCGCGGCCGCCTTGTAGATCAGGCGGTGCACCGTGAGGTCGTACTTCATAAGCTCACGGGATTCTGCAGGGCTCGGATCCAGTTCCGCGATTGTTGTGGCCACGCGCAGTAATTCGCGGCGCATCGCGGCGTTTGCCCTCTTCGCGGCGCGGCGGGCCGCCAGCGGCTCCAGCAGTTCCCGAATTTCCGAGACGTCGGCCAACTCCGTGAAGTCCACAGTGGTGGCAAATGTTCCCCGCCGCGGATAGGACACCACAAGGTGGTCCACCTCCAGCCGCTTGATCGCCTCGCGCACGGGCGTGCGGCCGAAGCCGAGCTCCGCGGCCAACTGCCCGTCGTTGATGGGTTCGCCGGGCCGGATTTCAAGCATGATCAGCTTGTCGCGCAACTGCCGGTACGCTGCCTCGGCCTGGGACAGTACTTCGTCCTCGGCGGACGGCAAAGCGGGAAGTGCATTCACGGCGCGGCTCCGTTCCTCGGTGCTGGGGTCCTCTTACCTACTGCGGCCCGAGATTCAAATGGAAGCTCAGTGCCACTTTGCTTCCGGCTATTGACTCTCTTGTGATCTCAATCATACCATTGTCATCACACTGATATATCAGTTATAGACGAAATGGTATTTCAAAGGAGCATCCGTGGTTGAGCAGTTGAATGAGCGACTTTCCGCAGTCGATCCAGAGGTCGAGCAGGCCGTTGCCCGCGAGCTGGTCCGCCAGCAGTCCACCCTCGAGATGATCGCCTCGGAGAACTTTGCTCCGGCGGCCGTCATGGAGGCGCAGGGCTCGGTCCTGACCAACAAGTACGCCGAGGGCTACCCCGGGAAGCGCTACTACGGCGGCTGCGAGCACGTTGACGTGATCGAGCAGCTCGCCATTGACCGGGTCAAGGCCCTGTTCGGTGCCGAGTTCGCCAACGTCCAGCCGCACTCGGGCGCCCAGGCCAATGCCGCGGCAATGTTCGCCCTGCTGAACCCGGGCGACACCATCATGGGTCTGGATCTTGCACACGGCGGCCACCTCACCCACGGCATGCGCATCAACTTCTCCGGCAAGCTCTATAACGTGGTCCCCTACCACGTGCGCGAATCCGACTTCCGCGTGGACATGGCCGAAGTCGAAGCCCTGGCCCTGCAGCACCGCCCGCGGCTCATCGTCGCAGGTTGGTCGGCCTACTCCCGCCAGCTCGACTTCGCCGAGTTCCGCCGGATCGCTGACCTGGTGGACGCGTACCTGATGGTGGACATGGCGCACTTCGCCGGCCTCGTGGCGGCAGGGCTGCACCCGAACCCGGTGCCGTACGCCGACGTCGTCACCACCACTACGCACAAGACCCTGGGCGGCCCGCGCGGCGGAGTCATCCTCGCCAAGGAGGAGTACGCCCGCAAGATCAACAGCGCCGTGTTCCCCGGCCAGCAGGGCGGCCCGCTGGAGCACGTCATCGCCGCCAAGGCAGTGGCCTTCAAGCTGGCCGCAACCCCCGAATTCAAGGAACGCCAGGAACGCGTCCTCGAGGGAGCCAAGCTGCTGGCAGCCCGGCTCCTCCAGGAGGACGTCGCCGCCGCCGGCATCTCGGTGGTCAACGGCGGCACCGATGTCCACTTGGTCCTCGTGGACCTGCGCAACTCGGAACTGGACGGCCAGCAGGCCGAAGACGCCCTGCACCGGATCGGCATCACTGTCAACCGCAACGCCGTCCCGTTCGACCCCCGCCCGCCGATGGTCTCCTCCGGTCTCCGGATCGGAACGCCTGCACTGGCCACCCGGGGCTTCGGCGCAGCGGAATTCACCGAAGTGGCGGACATCATCGCCACGGCGCTCATCGCCGCGGCGACCGGCGGCGAAACCGCCGGCGGACCGCTCAGCGAGGACACCGCCGTCGAACTCGGCGCCCGGGTCACGGCGCTCGCCGACCAGTTTCCCCTCTACCCGCATCTGAACGACGGCACCGAGATTGCCGACTTCGAGGCAGACATGATTGGAGCAGCCCAGTGAGCACGCAGCAGCTTCCGGAACACCCGGACTTCCTCTGGCGCAACCCGGAGCCCAAGTCCTCCTACGACGCAGTGATCGTGGGCGGCGGCGGGCACGGGCTGGCCACCGCATACTTCCTGGCCAAGAACCACGGCATGACCAACATCGCCGTCCTGGAAAAGGGCTGGCTCGCCGGCGGCAACATGGCCCGGAACACCACCATCATCCGTTCCAACTACCTCTGGGACGAGAGCGCGGCCATCTACGAGCACGCCCTGAAGCTCTGGGAAATCCTGCCGGAGGAGCTCGAATACGACTTCCTGTTCAGCCAGCGCGGGGTCATGAACCTCGCCCACACGTTGGGTGACGTCCGCGAGAGCATCCGGCGCGTGGGCGCGAACAAGCTCAACGGCGTGGACGCCGAATGGCTGGAGCCGGACCAGGTCAAGGAACTGTGCCCCATCCTGAACATCAGCGACAACATCCGCTACCCCGTCATGGGCGCCACCTACCAGCCGCGCGCGGGCATCGCCAAGCACGACCACGTGGCCTGGGCCTTCGCCCGCAAATGCGACGAACTGGGCGTGGACATCATCCAGAACTGTGAGGTCACCGGCTTCCTCAAGGACGGAAACCGTGTAGTGGGCGTCAAGACCAACCGCGGCACCATCAACACCGAAAAGGTGGGCCTGTGCGCGGCCGGACACAGCTCGGTCCTGGCGGAAATGGCCGGTTTCCGGCTCCCCATCCAGTCGCACCCGCTGCAGGCGCTGGTGTCCGAACTGCACGAACCGGTTCACCCCACGGTGGTCATGTCCAACCACGTGCACGTCTACGTCTCCCAGGCCCACAAGGGTGAACTGGTGATGGGCGCCGGCGTCGACTCCTACAACGGCTACGGCCAGCGCGGATCCTTCCACGTGATCGAGCACCAGATGGCCGCCGCCGTCGAACTGTTCCCCATCTTTGCCCGGGCGCATGTGCTCCGGACCTGGGGCGGGATTGTGGACACCACGCTGGACGCCTCGCCGATCGTGGGCACCACACCGGTGGAGAACATGTTCGTCAACTGCGGCTGGGGAACCGGCGGGTTCAAGGGAACGCCCGCTGCCGGACTCACGTTCGCACACACCATCGCCACGGGCGCACCGCACAAGCTGAACAGGCCGTTTGCGCTGGAACGCTTTGAAACCGGAGCCCTGATCGACGAACACGGCGCAGCCGCCGTCGCCCACTAGCCGCCGTCCACTAGAAAGAAGACGCACATGCTGCTTATCTCATGCCCCAACTGCGGCTCGCGCGACGAGACCGAGTTCCACTACGGCGGCCAGGCCCACGTGCCCTACCCGGAAAACCCGAACGAGCTGAACGACCGCGAATGGGCCGAATACCTGTTCTACCGCGACAACACCAAGGGCACCTTCGCCGAGCGCTGGCTTCACAGCACTGGCTGCCGCCAGTGGTTCAACATGCTCCGCGACACCGTCACCTACGACATCCACGCCGTCTACCCGATGGGCACGCCACGGCCGGCGACGGCGGTTCCCGCCGCTGCTGAAGTCGGCACCGCCAGCGTCGCCGCGGACAGCACCACCATCGGGAACGCCGCACCCAGCACCTCTGCAACCAGCATCATCTCCAGCAGCACCGCCCCGGAAGGAGCAACCAAGTGACTTCCCTGAACGCCCGCCTCGCCGCCGGCGGACGCATCGACCGCAGCATCTCCTGGCGTTTCACCGTGGACGGCGAGGAATTCACCGGCCACCCCGGGGATACGCTCGCCTCGGCCTTGCTCGCGAACGGCCGGATCACGGTCGGCAACTCGCTCTACGAGGACCGGCCCCGCGGCATCCTGGCAGCCGGCGTGGAGGAACCCAACGCCCTGGTCCGGATCGAACCGCGCTTCCCCGGCCACGTGGCCGAGTCCATGCTCCCCGCCACCACCGTCACCCTGGTGGACGGCCTGAAGGCAGGCCTGCTGAACGGTCTGGGCCGGCTGGACCCGGAGGAGGACCGCGCCGAGTACGACAAGAAATACGTCCACACGGACATCCTGGTGATCGGCGGCGGCCCCGCCGGCCTGGCCGCGGCCCGCGAAGCCGTGCGCACCGGCGCCCGCGTGATGCTGCTGGACGACCAGCCCGAACTGGGCGGCACGCTTCTCTCCGGATCCACGGCCCCCGGCCTGGCCGAGACCATCGAGGGCAAGCCCGCCCTCGAATGGGTGGCGGACGTCGAAGCCGAGCTCGTCTCCGGAGCCGAATGCACCGTCCTGAACCGCACCACGGCCTTCGGCGCCTACGACGCCAACTACGTCATCGCCGTCCAGAACCGCACCGACCACCTGTCCAGCCCGGCCGCCCCCGGTGTCTCCCGGCAGCGTATTTGGCACATCCGTGCTAATCAGGTCGTCCTTGCTCCCGGCGCCCACGAACGGCCGCTGGTGTTCGAGAACAACGACCGCCCCGGCATCATGCTCTCCTCGGCCGTGCGCAGCTACCTCAACCGCTACGCCGTCGCCGCCGGGCAGCGCGCGGTCATCAGTACTACCAACGACAGCGCCTACTCCCTGGCCGCGGACCTGCGGGCCGCCGGCGTCAAGGTGGCCGCCGTCGTCGACGCCCGTCCCCGCCTCACCCCGGTGGCCGCCGCCGCCGTCGAAGCCGGCACCCGTGTGCTGATCGGCAGCGCTGTGGCCGACACCGCCGCCGCAGAGGACGGCGACGGCCGGCTGACGGGGGTCACCGTCCGCAGCATTAACGACGACGGCGAACTCACCTCCGGCATCGAGGAGATCGCCTGCGACCTGCTGGCAGTCTCCGGCGGCTGGAGCCCGCTGGTTCACCTCCACTCGCAGCGGCAGGGCAAGCTGCGCTGGGACGAGGACCTGGCGGCCTTCGTGCCGAGCAGCGTGGTCCCGAACCAGCAGATCGTCGGCTCAGGCCGCGGCAGCTTCGAACTCGAGGACTGCCTCGCCGAAGGCATCTCGGCCGGAGCATCGGCAGCCATCGCCGCGGGCTTCGAGTCCGTTACGCAGCCCACCCCGCTCGGTGAGCCGAAAGCGTCCGGCCCCACCCGCCAGCTGTGGCTGGTCCCCGGGCAGGCCGGCACGCCGGATGACTGGCACCACCACTTCGTCGACTTTCAGCGCGACCAGTCCGTGGCCGACGTTCTCCGTTCCACCGGGGCCGGCATGCGCTCCGTGGAGCACATCAAGCGCTACACCTCCATCAGCACCGCCAACGACCAGGGCAAGACCTCCGGCGTCAACGCGATCGGCGTCATCGCCGACGCCCTCCGGCAGGCCGGCGAAGCGTCCCGGGGCATCGGCGACATCGGAACCACCACCTACCGGGCGCCGTTCACCCCCGTGGCCTTCGCGGCACTGGCCGGACGCCAGCGCGGCGAACTGTTTGACCCAGCCCGCGTCACGTCGATCCACCCGTGGCACGTGGCACAGGGAGCATTGTTCGAGGACGTAGGGCAGTGGAAGCGGCCCTGGTACTACCCGCAGTCCGGCGAGGACATGGACACCGCCGTGCTGCGCGAATGCGCCGCCGTCCGCGAATCCGTGGGTTTCATGGACGCCACCACCCTCGGCAAGATCGAAATCCGGGGCAAGGACGCCGGTGAATTCCTCAACCGGATCTACACCAACGCGTTCAAGAAGCTCGCACCCGGCTCCGCCCGCTACGGCGTCATGTGCATGGCGGACGGCATGATTTTCGACGACGGCGTGACCCTCCGCCTCGACGAGGACCGGTTCTTCATGACCACCACCACCGGCGGCGCCGCGAAGGTGCTGGACTGGCTGGAGGAGTGGCTGCAGACCGAATGGCCCGAACTGGACGTGCACTGCACCTCGGTGACCGAACAGTGGTCCACCATCGCCGTCGTCGGGCCCAAGTCCCGGGCGGTGATCGCGAAGGTGGCCCCCGAACTCGCCGCGGGCGGCGGGCTGGAGGCTGAAGCCTTCCCGTTCATGACCTTCCGCGAAACCACCTTGGCCTCCGGCGTGAAGGCGCGGATCTGCCGGATCTCGTTCTCCGGTGAACTGGCCTATGAAATCAATGTGCCGTCCTGGTACGGGCTGAACACCTGGGAAGCCGTGGCCGCCGCAGGCGCCGAATTCGACATCACCCCGTACGGCACCGAAACGATGCACGTGCTCCGGGCCGAGAAGGGTTACCCGATCGTCGGGCAGGACACCGACGGCACGGTCACCCCGCAGGACGCCGGGATGGAATGGGTGGTCTCCAAGGCCAAGGACTTCATCGGCAAACGCTCCTACGCCCGGGCTGACGCACAGCGTGAGGACCGCAAGCACCTGGTCAGCGTCCTTCCCGTGGACGGGTCACTCCGGCTGCCAGAAGGCACCCAGCTGGTGGAGAAGGGCATCACCACGAACCCCGCCTACGGGCCCGTGCCCATGCAGGGCTTCGTGACCTCGAGCTACCACAGCGCCGCGCTCGGCAGGTCGTTCGCACTGGCACTGATCAAGAACGGCCGCAACCGCATCGGCGAGACCCTCGTGGCCGCCGCCGGCGACCAGCTGGTTGATGTCGTCGTCGCCGAAACCGTACTTTTTGACCCCGAAGGGACCCGTAAAGATGGCTAACACCGCAGCACTCACAGGCATCAATGGACTCCGGGAAATCCGCCGCAGCCCGGCCTCCCACCTGGCCCAGGCACTCGAAGCCGGCTCCGTACCAGGGGCAGTCGTCCTCAAGGAGAGCCCGTTCCAGACCATGGCCGGCGTCCGCGTCGCCCCCAGCTCCGAGGAAGGCGCCAGGATCGCGTCCGTCGCCGGCGGCCTGCCGGCACGCTGCGGCGAGGTCACCGGCAGGGACGGCGTCAGCGTCCTGTGGCTCGGCCCGTCCGAATTCCTTGTGGTGGCCCCCGAAGAGGCCCACGACTCCCTGGGCGGGGACCTGATCGGCTCGCTCACCGCAGCCCTGGGCGATGCCCCGGGACAGGTGGTGGACTTGTCCGCCAACCGCACCACGTTCGAGCTCTCCGGCCCCCGGGCCCGCGCCGTGCTGGAGAAAGGCTGCGCCCTGGACCTGCACCCGCGGAGCTTCACGCCGGGAACGGCCCTGACCACGGAGGTGGGGAACATTCCGGTCACCCTCCTGAAGACCGGGGACGACAGCTTCCGGCTGTTCCCGCGGGCTTCGTTCGCGGACTTCCTGGGCCGCTGGCTCCTGGATGCCATGAGGGAGTTCGCTTCCCCCGAGGTGCCCTGATGGCGCTCAGCGCCCTGGACCTGTTCTCTGTTGGCATCGGGCCGTCGTCGTCGCACACGGTCGGCCCGATGCGGGCGGCGAAGCTGTTCGCCGAAGGACTCAAAGGTGATGGCCACCTGAGCTCCACCACAAGGGTCCAGGCCGAACTGTTCGGATCGCTCGGCGCCACCGGCCGGGGCCACGGCTCCGACAAGGCCGTGGTGCTGGGCCTCCAGGGCCTGGACCCGGAAACGGTGAACACCTCCACGGCCGACGACCAGGTGGCCGCGGCCGCCCTCGACGCCGAACTCCGGATCGGCGGGGACCACAGAGTGGACTTCAACTGGGACGAGGACGTGGTGCTGCACCGCCGCAAGTCCCTGCCCGCGCACCCCAACGGCATGACCTTCCGGGCGCTAAACCACGCCGGCGCCGTGCTCAGCGAACGGAGCTTCTACTCCATCGGCGGCGGCTTCGTGGTTGACGGCGCCGTTGGTCCCGGCGACAACGTGGTGGCCGACGACACCGTCCTCCCCTTCCCCTTCACCACGGCCGACGAACTCCTGGAGATCTGCCGCCGCGAAAGCATGTCCATCTCCGACGTCATGCTCGCCAACGAACTCGTGTGGCGCAGCGAAGCGGAGCTCCGGGAGAAGCTGCTGGCACTCTGGGCCGTCATGCGCGAATGCGTCGACAACGGCTGCACCGCGGAAGGAATCCTTCCCGGCGGTCTGAACGTAAGGCGCCGGGCGCCGTCGTTATTCAACACCCTGACCGCGGACACCGGCGTCACCGATCCGCTCCGGGCCATGGAATGGGTAAACCTCTTCGCCCTCGCCGTCAACGAGGAAAACGCCGCCGGCGGGCGGATCGTCACCGCCCCCACCAACGGCGCGGCCGGGATCGTGCCGGCGGTGCTGCACTACTACGTCAAGTTTGTTCCGGGAGCCGACGACGACGGTGTGGTCCGCTTCCTGCTGGCGGCGGCCGCCGTCGGGATTCTTTTCAAGATCAACGCCTCCATCTCCGGCGCTGAAGTGGGCTGCCAGGGCGAAGTGGGCTCGGCCTGCTCCATGGCGGCCGCCGGGCTGTGCGAGGTCCTCGGCGGCACCCCCGAACAGGTGGAAAACGCCGCCGAGGTGGGGATCGAACACAACCTTGGCCTGACCTGCGATCCAGTGGGCGGCCTGGTGCAGATCCCCTGCATCGAACGGAATGCGATCGCCAGCGTGAAGGCGATCAACGCCGCGCGGCTGGCGCTGCACGGCGACGGCAGCCACAAGGTGTCGCTGGATAAAGCCATCAAAACCATGCGTGAGACAGGAGCGGACATGAAAACCAAATACAAGGAGACCTCCCGCGGGGGCCTCGCCGTGAATGTGATCGAGTGCTGAGCCATGACTGCCATCGAGACTGAATCCTTTACCGGTCCGACCGCGACCACCGTGGAGCATGTCCTCACGCTGGACTGCCGGGAGTCGCCTGGCATTGTGCACGCCGTCTCCGGCTTCCTGTTGGAACACGGCTGCGACATCATCGACAACCAGCAGTTCGGCGAGCGCTCCGAAGGGCACTTCTTCATGCGGGTGCACTTTGCGTCCGACGGGGATGTGTCCACCGCGGACACCCTGCGGGCCGCTTTTGGCCCGGTGGCGGAACGCTTCGGGATGAGCTGGCGGCTGGAGCCGCACGGCTCCAAGCGGCGCGTGCTGATCATGGTGTCGAAGTTCGGGCACTGCCTCAACGACCTGCTGTTCCGCGCCAGGATCGGCGAACTTCCGGTGGAGGTGGTGGCCGTTGTTTCGAACCACACCGACCACCAGACCCTCGTGGAATGGCACGGTATCCCGTTCTTCCACGTGCCCGTCACCGCCGCTACCAAGCCTTCCGCGGAGGCACGGCTGCTGGAGCTCGTGGACGAGTTCGATGTGGAACTGGTGGTGCTGGCGCGCTACATGCAGGTCCTCAGCGACGCGCTCACCCGCAAGCTGGACGGGCGTGCCATCAACATCCACCACTCATTCCTGCCCAGCTTCAAGGGCGCCAAGCCTTACCACCAGGCCTACGCCCGCGGGGTGAAAACGGTGGGGGCTACAGCACACTACGTCAACGGCGAGCTCGACGAGGGGCCCATCATCTCCCAGCAAGTGGTGGAGGTTGACCACACGTACGGCCCGGAGGACCTGGTGGCCGCCGGCCGCGACACCGAATGCAAGGCGCTCAGCAACGCCGTCCGCTGGCACTGCGAGGGCCGCGTGATCCTGCAGGGCAACAGGACAGTGGTGCTCCGCTGACTGGACGCTCTCTCACTTCCTGTCGCTTAAGCCGGGACGCTCTCTCACTTCCTGTCGCCTAAGCCGGGACGCTCTCTCACTTCCTTGGGGGAAGTGCGAGAGCGTCCCTATTTTTGTTGCGAAAGGTGAGAGAGCGTCCATCCCGCCGGGGCTACAGGACGGCCAGCCGGGTGGCCAGATGCAGGGCTGCGAGCCGGCCGGTTCCCCGCGGATCTCCGCCGCACAATTCAAAAATCCGCTGCAGCCGGTGATGCATCGACTGCCGCTCCACGTGAAGTTCCCTCGCGGCCTGCGCCGTATTGCAGCCGGAGTCGAGCCAGATGGCCAGGGTTGTCAGCAGCTGGGAGTTCCGCCGCTCGTCGTGCTCCAGTACGGGTCCAAGTTGCTGGCGCACAAAGTCCTGCCGTGCCCCCTGGTCCAGGTGCTGCACAGCCATTCGCTCCACGGCGAGGTTTTCGACGTCGACCACCACATCTGCGGATTCCGACGGCAGCCTCGCCGCTCGGAGTGATGCGTTCACCACCAGGTCCAGGGCGCATTTCGCCTCCGACAGCGACCACGGTGCGTTTATGATCCCGGCAGCCAGGGGGCCCACCGCCGTCATGGTTCCGGCCTCCACAGGGAGTTCCTGCAAGGCCGCCACGAGTTCCGCCCGTGCGGCGGAGGCGCCGTCAATAGGAAGGGCTGCGAGGGCAAGAAGCTCTGAATTATCCACATAGCTGGCGCTCTGCTGGGCTGAGCGCTTCAGGATCTTGTCCATTGCGGCGCGTAACTGTTGGGACGTGGACGTCCTGACGACGATGGCGACCACAGTTGCCGAGGCCGGAATCCCGGCAGTCGGAGAGAGCTGTTGCAGCCGCCAGGGCTGACTGCCGGAGCTGACAGCGCGCAGCAGCGCGGTCCCTGCGACCTCTTTCAGGCCGGGTGGCATCCGTTGCAGCAGCGCCAGCGAAAGGATGTCAACGCACCGCCCGCCGGCAACGCGTGCCAAATTGACGTCGCCATGGGCCGGGACATTGATTGCCAGCCTGGCGGAGGGCACGCCGCGGACGGGGACGTCGATATTGATCGGCGTTCCATCCGTGCCGGTCCCCACCGCGTTTTCGCGCCGTTCGTCGGGCCCGGAACCGTCCGCCGGAATGGAACCGGCGGAACCGTCACTTGCCGGGGCGGCGGTTCCCAGTGTCACACCGGACACCGACGAGAGTTCCAGCGTCGCTTCAATGATCCCGGCCAGCACGGCGAGAATCCGGTCCAGGCTGCTCCCGTGGGCCAGTTCCACGGCCATGGCGTGGCTGGCCTCGTCCGCGCGGCGCAGGTGTGCCACCGATTCGCTGACCAGCATCGAGTTGATGGCCTGCATGATGCCCACGAACGGCACTACTTTGCGGAATTCAATGAGGGGCAGCCCGGCTTCTTCGGCGGCCCGGATCATCGAGGACGGAAGCGACGCGAGGGTCTGGCCTGTCTCCACGGCTAGGGCGCCGACGCCGCGTTCAGCCAGCTGTCGGACGTACTCCACGCGCCGGCCGTCCGTGGCTGAGACCAGGGCATCACCCCCGGTGAGAAGCAGTTCACCGCCGCTAAGTAACGGCGCAATGTCCAGTACCTCACTCGAATGGACCCAGCGCAGTTGTGTACCCGACGCTGCACCTGCCCCGGCGCGGATCACGGGATCAGCGGCCGTGAGGGTGGGGTGCTTAAGCACGTCGGCGAGCAATACAGGCATTACGATCCGTAACGTAGATGAGCGTTGTGTTGTACACATAGTATCTTGTTGACTGTGGCCTGTGACACATAATCTGGCGGTATCCCCCTTCCCCCTACGGAGGCCCCCATGCACAACCACTCCACTGCAGCCGCGGACGGCCCAGTGCCGGCAGCCGACAATGATGTCGAAGCCTGGCTCCAGCCCATTCCGGAATCCCAGCGGACCAGGAAAGTCTCCGGACAGTTCTGGATCTGGGCCGGCGCCAACCTGGCACCCATCAACTGGGTCCTCGGCGCCCTCGGCATCCACCTCGGGCTCGGCTTTGCCGACACCGTCACTGTCCTTGTCTTGGGCAACCTCATCGGAATGCTGCTGTTCGGTTGCTTTGTACTGCTCGGCCAGAAGACCGGCGCCACCGGCATGGTGCTGGCCCGCGCGGCGTTCGGCCGGCGCGGAAACTACTTGCCCGCCTCCATCCAGGCGCTGCTGGTGATCGGCTGGTGCGCAGTGAACACCTGGATCATCCTGGACCTCGTGATGGCGCTCTTCGGGACGCTCGGCTGGGTCGACCCGACAGCCCACAACTACGGATGGAAGATCGGCGTCGCCACCACCATCATGGCAGCGCAGGTGGCCATCGCCTGGTTCGGCTACAAGGCCATTGCCGCGTTTGAAAAATGGACCGTACCGCCAACCATCATCATCCTCGCGGTGATGTCCGCCGTCGCCTGGTTCGGGATGAAGATCAACTGGTCCTACGCAGGACCGGCCGGCAATATCCTCGAAGGCTCGGAGCGGATCGCCGCGATGAGCGCGGTCATGACGGCGATCGGCATTGGCTGGGGGATCACCTGGTTCACGTACGCCGCCGACTACTCCCGGTTCGTCAGCACCGAAGTGCCAAAGCGCAAGGTCTACCTCGCGTCGGTCCTCGGCCAGTTCATCCCCGTCGTCTGGCTCGGAATCCTGGGAGCCAGCCTCGCCACCAACAGCGGCGAGATCGACCCCGGAAAGCTCATAGTCCAGAACTTCGGGGTCATGGCGCTCCCGGTGCTCCTGATGGTCCTGCACGGGCCCATCGCCACCAACATCCTGAACATCTACACCTTCTCCGTCGCCACTCAGGCGCTCGACATCACCATCAGCCGCCGCAAGCTGAACCTGTTCGTCGGCGTCTTCTCGCTGGCCGCCGTCGTATTCTTCATCTTCCAGGAGGACTTCGCCTCTGTCCTGGATGCATGGCTGATCGGGCTCGTGGCCTGGGTGGCTGCCTGGGGCGGCGTCATGCTTGTGCATTATTTCTGGATCGAGAAGCGCTGGCCAGCCGACGGCGGACGGCTGTTCGACAGTGTGGGCACCAGGCGGCTCCCCGGCATCAACTGGGCCGGCGTTGTATCCCTCCTGGTTGGCATCTTCGCCACCTGGCTGTTCATGTACGGGCTGATCCCGGTGATGCAGGGCCCCATCGCCGTGGCCTTGGGCGGCTGGGACCTGTCCTGGCTCGCGGGTGGCCTCAGCAGCGCCGCGTGCTACGCGGTTCTTGGCCCCCGGGTCCACCGCAGGTTTCTGGCCGACGCCGGATCGCAGCCGGTCCCGGCAGCCGTCCAGGAGACAGTAGCCCTCCCGTCAACAACCACTGCCGCCCTCTAGAAAGGAACGGACCATGGAATTCCCTGCCTTCGCAGACTCCGCCCATCCCATCACCTGGCCCGAAGGGTACCGGGCAGCCGCCTCGTTCACGTTCGACGTCGACGCCGAATCGTGCACCATTGCCCATGACCCCGCCAGCACGCGCCGGATGTCGCTCATGACGCACCAGTCGTACGGGCCCAAGGTTGCGGTCCCCAGGCTGTTGCAGATCCTCGAACGGCAGGACATCCAGGCCACGTTCTTCATCCCGGGTTTTACCGCGGAAAGCTACCCCGACGTGGTGCGCCGGATCGCGGATGCAGGACATGAGATCGCCCACCACGGCTACCTCCACGAACCCATGCAGGGCATCGACGCCGACACCGAGGCGCGGTACATCGACCGCGGGCTGGAAGCACTGGCCAACGTTGCGGGCGTGCGGCCGGTCGGCTACCGCGCTCCCTGGTGGGAGCTGAACTGGCACTCGCCGGCTCTCCTGGCTGACCGCGGCTTCCTCTACGACTCAAGCCTGCTCGACGGCGACGCACCGTACCGCTTCAGCGTCGCCGACGGCGACTCCAGGGATCTGGTCGAAATACCTGTTGACTGGGCACTGGACGACTGGGAGCAGTACGCCTTCTATCCGGGGGTGACCGGCAGCGGAGTCATTGAAAGCCCCGCCAAGGTCCTCGAAATGTGGACGCTGGAGGCAGAGGCACACCATGCGGCCGGGAGCTGTTTCGTGCTGACGAACCATCCGTTCATCTCCGGCCGGCCCTCAAAGGCGGTGGCCTTGGAGCAGCTGATCAACCGAGTCAAAGCCATGGACGGGATGTGGGTCACCACCATGGCCAAAATCGCCGAGCACACGCGGGACACCGTGACTGAAGTCCATAGCCACGCGCGCATTGCGGTTCCGGGCTTTCCCGACGCCGGCGCCCGCTTCACCCCGGCGCAGGTCAGGCAGCCGGAGCTGACCGCCGGTCCGTAACACGGCTGAGCCCAGGCAGCCCTCTCTCACCACCCGTCGCTTAAACCGGAACGCTCTGTCACCACCCGTCGCTTAAACCGGAACGCTCTCTCACCAGATGAGAGAGCGTTCCGGTTTTTGTTGCAGGAGGTGAGAGAGCGTCGGCCTGGAACGTGCAGGAGGTGAGAGAGCGTCGGCCTGGAACGTGCAGGAGGTGAGAGAGCGTTTAGACGCCCAGAGATTCCTTCAGCGCCTGGACGTGGCCCTGGGCCTTGACCTGGTACTGGGCGAGGCGCACCTTGCCCTCGGGATCAAGAACCACGGTGGAGCGGACGATGCCCTCGCGGACCTCCCCGTCCACGAGCTTCTCGCCCCAGGCGCCGTAGGCCAGTGCGACGGAGTGGTCCTCGTCGGCCAGCAGCGGGAAGGTCAGGGCGAAGTCGCCGGTGAAGTGGGACAGCTTGTCCGGGGCGTCGGGGGAGACGCCCAGGACCTCGTAGCCGGAGCCCTGGAAGGTGGCCAGGTTGTCGCGGAAGTCGCAGGCCTCGGTGGTGCAGCCGGGGGTGGCCGCCTCGGGGTAGAAGTACACGATGACGTTCTTGCCCCGGTAATCGGCCAGCGAGGTCTGCTTGCCTTCAGCGTCCGGCAGGGTGAAGTCCGGGGCCTGGGTTCCGGGCTGGAGCTTGGTGGTCAGTTTGGGGCTCATGGCATTCCTTCGGATGGATCTTGCGAAACAAAAGCTGGTGGAAGAATCAAGGGCTGAATTGGATAACAGCCTAGCTAGATACTGTATTCCGCCGGGCCGCGGACGGTGGCGCCCGGGCCGGGGATGAACTGGTAGCCGCCGCCCCGCACCGTGGCGATCGCGTGCCGGCCGCCGCGCAGTTTGCGCCGCACCCGGCCCACGTAGACGTCGATGGAGCGGGTGGCCGCCCCGGGGCTGTCGAACGATTCCAGGAACACCCGCAGCTCCTCGCGGCCGATGGCCCGCGAGCAGTTTTCCACGAGGTAGCGCAGCAGCTTGAACTCGACGCCGGTGAGCGGCACCGGCCTGCCGTCCAGCAGCACCTCGCCTTTCGCGAGGTCCACGGCGACCCGGCTGACGGGGCCGCCCGACGGCGGGAGGTGGGGTGCGCCGCCGTCGTCCAGTTGCGGGGAGTCCTCCGGGGAGGACGACAACGGCGCGGGAGTGCCGCCGTCGGGCGTCCCGTGGGGTGCCCCCTCCCCTGGGGGCTTCCCGGACGGGAACGAACCGGCGGCGGACGTTGCAGCTCCGGCGGCAGGCCAGTGGACTTCCGCCTCCGGAGCAATCTTCAGGGCACGCGCGAGCACCAGCTCGGCGGCGCGGGTGAGAACAGCCTCATCAATGTCCTGCCCGGGCCCGGCGGTTACCCAGACGGCCAAGCCCCGCGCCTTGAACCCGGGCGCGCCTGAGTTCCGGTCCGGGACGGCAGTGAGGTGCGGGCGCCCGCCGACGCTGCCACCGGCCGGGTTCCCGCGCGGCGTATGGGCATGGACGGCCATGACGGAACGCCTCAGACGCCGCCGCGGCGGATCAGTTTGCCGCTGGGCGTCTGGCCGTCCACCACGCTGCCGCGCAGGAACGTCTTGCGGACAACACCGGAGAGGGCCTTGCCGTCGTACGGGGTGATGGGGTTCTTGTGCTTGAGCTTGGAGACGTCCACCACGAACGCCTCGTCGGGGGCGAAGACGGAGAAGTCGGCGTCGTAACCGAGGGCGAGCTGGCCCTTGTTGGACAGCCGCGCCAGGGCTGCCGGCTTTTCGGCCATCCAGGACACCACCTGCTCCAGCGGGATGCCGCGGTGCCGCGCCTCGGTCCAGATCAGCGACAGGCCCAGCTGCAGCGAGGAGACGCCGCCCCAGGCCACGGCGAAGTCGCCGTTTTCCAGGTCCTTCAGGTCAAGCGTCGAAGGCGAGTGGTCAGAGACGATGCAGTCGATGGTGCCGTCCTGCAGGCCCTTCCAGAGCAGCTCGCGGTTGGAGGCTTCGCGGATGGGCGGGCAGCACTTGTAGGCGGTGGCGCCGTCGGGGATCTCCTCGGCCATGAGCGTGAGGTAGTGCGGGCACGTCTCCACGGTGAGGTGGATGCCGTCGCGCTTTGCGCTTGCGATCATGGGCAGCGCGTCCGAGGAGGAGAGGTGCAGGATGTGCGCGCGGGCGCCGGTCCAGCGGGCCCGCTCGATGACCTCGGCGATGGCCTTGTTCTCGGCACCGCGGGGGCGGGACGCCAGGAACGTGGAGTAGTGGTCGCCGCCCGGATGCGGTGCGCGGTCAATGGCGTGCGAGTCTTCGGCATGGACGATCATGAGCGAATCGAAGGACTTGAGTTCGGCCATGTCCTCCTCCATCTCATCCGCCTCCAGATGCGGGAACTCGTCCACGCCGGAGTGCAGCAGGAAGCACTTGAAGCCGAACACGCCCTCGTCATGGAGCGGGCGCAGGTCCGCCTTGTTCCCGGGCACGGCGCCGCCCCAGAACCCGACGTCGACAAACGCCTGGTCCTCGGCCACTTCGCGCTTGAGCTTGAGGCCCTCCACCGTGGTGGTGGGCGGGATGCTGTTCAGCGGCATGTCGATGATGGTGGTCACGCCGCCGGCCGCGGCCGCGCGGGTGGCGGACGCGAAGCCCTCCCATTCGGTGCGGCCGGGCTCGTTGACGTGGACGTGGGTGTCCACGAGGCCGGGAATGAGGGTTTCGTCGTCGGCGAGTTCGATGATCTCCCGGCCGGACAGGCCGTTGCCGAACGGTTCGAGGGCGACGATCTTGCCGCCCCGCACGCCCATCTCACGCGCGGCGATGCCGGCGGTGGTGAGGACCCGCTGGCCCCGGATGACGAGGTCAAAGCTTTCTTCAGACATTGAGGGGCTCCTTTGTGCGGGCGCTGTTCGCCGTGGCGGTGGCGGCGGGGACCGGGTTCGCCAGCTCCGCGCCGATGCGCTGTCCCAATTGTTCAAGCAGGGGTCCTGCTTGGGCTATACATATTTCTACCTTGGCCTCCAGCGCGGTCAGTGGGTAGACCTGCCGGAAGCCGGATTCCTGCTGCTGTTCTGCGGTCAGCGTGGTGCGGCCGCAGACGGCGACCACCGGCGCGCCGGCGGCAGCGGCGGCGCGGGCCACGCCCATGGGCGTCTTGCCCAGCAGGCTTTGCTCGTCCAGACTGCCTTCGCCGGTGATCACCAAGTCGGCGCCGGCCAACCGGGCGGCCAGTTCAGTGAATTCAAGCACGACGTCGATGCCCGGCCTGCGCGTCGCGGCCAGGGCCGCTATGGCCGCGTAGCCAACGCCGCCGGCCGCTCCGGCCCCCGGCGCGTCCGCGGCTTTCAGTGCGCGCGGGCCGATTTCCCGGGCGAGGACGCGGACGAAGTTGGCCAGGGCGCTGTCCAGTGTTGCCACATCGGCAGGGGTGGCGCCCTTCTGCGGTCCGAAGATCGCAGCGGCACCTTCCGCACCCAGCAGGGGGTTGTCCACATCGCTGGCCAGGACGAAACGGGTCTCGTCCAGGCGTGCGTCGAAGCCGGAGAAGTCGATGCTCGCCAGGTCCGCCAGTGCGGCACCGCCAAGCGGGAGTTCGTTGCCGTCGGCGTCGAACAGTATGGCGCCGAGGCCCTGCAGGACCCCCGCTCCGCCGTCGGTGTTGGCGCTGCCGCCGACGCCCAAAATGATCTGCCGGCAGCCGGCGTCCAGGGCGGACCGGATGAGTTCGCCGGTGCCGAGGCTCGTGGCGGCCTTGGCGCTGGCGGAATCCGGCTGGCCGCCGGTCCCTCCAGCGCCATTGGCCTTGCCGCCGGTTCCTCCAGCGCCATCGGGGAGGACCGCGAGCCCGGAGGCCGCGGCCATCTCGATGACGGCCTCCCGTCCGCGGACCGCAAACTCGGCAGTCAGCGGCTGCCCGGTGGGGCCGCTGACAACGGCGCTGCGGCGGGTGAAGCCGGAGCCGACGGCGGCGTCCAAGGTGCCCTCGCCGCCGTCGGCCACGGGAATCCGGAGTACCTCAAGGGGACCCTGCCCCGCGATGCGGAAGCCCGCCTGCAGCCCCCTTTCCAGGTGCCGGGCGACGTCCGGGGCGGAGAGCGAGCCCTTGAACTTGTCCGGCGCGATCACTATGCGCATTGCAGTGCCTGTCTTTTAGTGTTGAGCGCCGCGGCTTAGGGCTGCAGGGCCAGGATGGCGGTGGGGGCGTCCTCGCGCGTCTCGGCCAGCTCCTCGAACTCGTTGATTGCGTTGATCTCGGTGCCCATGGAGATGTTGGTGATCTTCTCCAGGATGACCTCAACCACCACGGGAACCTGGAACTCGCCCATGAGGGCCTTGGCCTTGTCGAACGCGGAGCCCAGGTCGTTGGGGTCTTCCACCCGGATGGCCTTGCAGCCCAGGCCCTCGGCCACCTTGATGTGGTCCACGCCGTAGCCCGCTGCGGTAGCGGAGGAATCAGTGGAGTTGATGTTCTCGAAGGCCAGGGACACGTTCTGTTCCATCTTGAAGCCGCGCTGCGACTGCCGGATCAGGCCCAGGTAGGAGTTGTTCACCACCACGTGGATGTACGGCAGGTTGAACTGCGCGCCCACGGCCAGTTCCTCGATCATGAACTGGAAGTCGTAGTCGCCGGACAGCGCAACAACGGTCTCGTCCGGCTTGCCGCGCACCACGCCCAGGGCCGCCGGTGCGGTCCAGCCCAGCGGGCCGGCCTGGCCGGCGTTGATCCACTTGCGCGGGCCGAAGACGTGCAGCATTTGGGCGCCGGCGATCTGGGACAGGCCGATGGTGGACACGTAGGTGGTGTCCTGGCCGAAGGAGCGGTTCATCTCCTCGTACACGCGCTGCGGCTTGATGGGGATGTTCTCGAAGTGCGTCTTGCGGTGCAGGGTGGCCTTGCGCTCGGCACATTCGGCAACCCAGCCGGAGTAGTCCGGCAGGGTCTTGGCGGCCTGGCGTTCGCGGGCCAGTTCCAGCAGCCCGTCCAGAGCCGCGCCGGCGTCCGACGCGATGCCGAAGTCCGGTGAGAACACGCGGCCGATCTGGGTGGGCTCGATGTCGATGTGCACGAACTTGCGGCCCTCGGTGTAGGTGTCCAGACCGCCGGTGTGGCGGTTGGCCCAGCGGTTGCCGATCCCGATCACGAAGTCGCTCTGCAGGTAGGTTTCATTGCCATAGCGGTGCGAGGTCTGCAGGCCCACCATGCCGGCCATCAGCGGGTGGTTGTCCGGGATGGTGCCCCAGCCCATCAGGGTGGGGATGACCGGAACGTTCAGCAGTTCGGCCAGTTCCACCAGCTGGGCGGAGGCGCCGGCGTTGATGATGCCGCCGCCGGCCACGATCAGCGGGTGCTGGGCCGCGGTGAGCATGTCCAGGGCCTTTTCCAGCTGCTTGCGGCTGGCCTTGGGCTTCTCGACGGGCAGCGGCTCGTAGGTGTCGATGTCGAATTCGATCTCGGTCATCTGCACGTCGATCGGCAAGTCCAGCAGCACGGGGCCGGGTCGGCCGGAGCGCATCAGCTGGAAGGCCTTCTGGAAGGCGCCCGGAACCTGGCCCGGCTCCAGGATGGTCATGGCCATCTTCGTGACCGGCTTGGCGATCGACTCGATGTCCACGGCCTGGAAGTCTTCCTTGTGCAGCTTGGCCACGGGGGCCTGGCCGGTGATGCAGAGCATCGGAATGGAGTCGGCCCAGGCCGCGTACAGGCCGGTGATCATGTCGGTGCCGGCGGGGCCGGAGGTGCCGATGCAGATGCCGATGTTGCCATCCTTTGCCCGGCTGTAGCCGTCAGCCATGTGGCTGGCGCCTTCAACGTGGCGGGCCAGGGTGTGGCGGATGCCCCCGTGGGCCCTCATGGCCGAGTAGAACGGGTTGATTGCCGCGCCTGGCAGGCCGAACGCCTCGGTGGCGCCCTCCTTTTCCAGGATGGCGACGGCTGCGTCTACGGTGCGCATCTTCGTCATGGTGTGCTCCTTGAAAGTCTGTGGGTTTGCCCGCTGTGGGCTGAATTTTTGGGTGTGTTTAGGGAGCCGCCGTCGTTGATGCACGACGGCGGTTGCCCGGTTTTGCTTGCTAAGTCCGCCCTGTGGGCGGCTGGCCTACTGGCGGCCTGGGTTACTTCCGGCCGCTGAGCTGCAGGACCTGCTTGAAGAGGCCTGAGTGATCGAGTCCGCCGTCGCCCTGGTTGACGGTGGCGGCAACGAGCTGTGCGACGACGGCGCCAAGGGGAACGGCGACGTTGGCTTCGCGGGCGGCGGAGGTGACGATGCCGAGGTCCTTGTGGTGGAGGGCAAGGCGGAAGCCGGGGTCGAAGTTGCGGTCCAGCATCTTCTGGCCCTTCTGGTCCAGGACCTTGGAGCCGGCCAGACCGCCGCCAAGGACCTTGAGTGCTGCATCGGTGTCCACGCCGTAGGCCTCAAGGAAGGCGATGGCCTCGCCGAGGACTTCGATGTTGACGGCCACGATCAGCTGGTTGGCTGCCTTGACGGTCTGGCCGGAGCCGGCGGGGCCGACGTGGACGATGGTCTTGCCGACGGCGTTGAGGACGTCCTGTGCTGCGTCGAAGTCGGCCGCGTCGCCGCCCACCATGATGGACAGGGCGGCGTCGATGGCACCCTGCTCGCCGCCGGAGACCGGGGCGTCGAGCGGGCGGATGCCTGCTGCGACCGCGTCCTCGGAGAGGCGCTTGGCAACGTCCGGGCGGATGCTGGAAGCGTCGATCCACAGGGTGCCCTTCTTCGCGTTGGCGAAGATGCCGTCCTTGCCGCTGACGACACCCTCAACATCGGGGGAGTCCGGGACCATGGTGATGACGACATCGGCGTCCTTGACGGCGTCCGCGATGCTCGTGGCACCCTTGCCGCCCTCGGAGACGAGCTTGTCGATCTTGTCCTGGCTGCGGTTGAAACCGGTGACCGCGTGGCCGGCCTTGACGAGGTTGATGGCCATGGGGAGGCCCATGATTCCGAGTCCGATGACTGCAACGTTGCTCATGATGGTTCTCTTTCTGAAGTCTGTGGTGGTTCTGGTGGCCGAGCCTGTCGGGACCTAGTTGGAAGCGTGCTGGCGGATGGCCCAGCTAAAGGCTGTTTCCGCCGGTTCCTTATATTCGAGACCGATGTAGCCCTCGTAGCCGAGTTCGCGGCTGCGGGCGATCCATTCGCCGAGGGGGAGCTGCCCGGTTCCGGGAGCCCCGCGGCCGGGGTTGTCGGCGATCTGGATGTGGCCGAAGTCCTTGGCGTGCTTTTCGATGACGGCGTCGACGTCGTCCCCGTTGACGGCCAGGTGGTAGAAGTCGGCGAGGAGCTTAATGTTCTCGGCGCCGGATTCTTCCCGGACCCGGCTGATCACCCGAAGGGCGTCTGCGGCGGCGAGGAGCGGGTACTTGGGGGCGCCGCTGACCGGTTCGAGGAGGACGGTGCCGCCGATGCGGGCGACGCCGGCAGCCGCCGTTGCGAGGTTTTCGGCGCCGATGGCGTCCTGCTTTTCGGGCGATTCGCCGTCGATGCGGTTGCCGTAGAGGGCGTTGAAGGCCTTGCAGCCGAGGCGCTCGCCGATGCCGGCTACAACGTCGATGTTGTCCTGGAACTCGCGGGATCGTGCTGGCCAGGAGGTGAGGCCGCGGTCGCCGCCGGGCATGTTGCCGGCGTTGAAGTTCAGGCCCGTGAGCTGCACGCCGGCGTCGTTGATGGCGTTCTCGAACTCGGTGACCTGGGCGTCGGCGGGGACAGAGGTGTCAAAGGGCCACCAGAATTCGACGGCGTCGAAGCCGGCAGCCTTCGCCGCGGCGGGGCGCTCCAAGAGCGGCAGTTCCGTCAGCAGGATGGAGCAGTTCACGGTGTACGTCATTGTCTTTGTTCCTTGCGGGTCCGGTGGTGGCGTCTTTGCTGAGCAGTGCTGGCTTCCTCGGCTATTTCGTATTGTGGAAGTTATATTCTGCTGTATGAAAAGTGTAGGACGGGGCGGGTGCCGGCGTCAACCGTTGCGGACCGTCCGGCAGGCTGATGCCGGAGACGGCACTGCGGAACCCCTGTTTGAACAGCCGATTCGCTTCTAGAATTGTTGTGGGGCCGACGGCAGAGCCCCGGTGAGCCGGGGTGCCTTCCCAAGCGCCGCCGGCCCTTATTGATTCCGATCCGGTCACACTACGGTCACGGCTCTTCCGGGCCGGGCGCGGGCGTGTGACGATACGGGCATGAGCGAAGAACTTATGGCGGCGGCACCCTCCGGCGGTGGCGCTCCCCGTAATAGAACGGCCGGACTATTCCATCCCGAAGGCTCCGAGGCGACGCGGAAGATGCGCGAGCAGGCTCGGCGGCGGCGGGAAGCTGAAGCGAAGCTGCAGCTCCACCTGATGCAAAACCACAACAGGATCGCAGGCTCACCCGACCCGGCACTCTGAAGGGGCCGGTGAATCCAGGCAGGGCAACAGCGGCCACCCAGGCGCATTGAGGCGTTTGGGTGGCCGCTGTTCCGTTTGCACACCGGGTCCAGTCGCTGGGACCTTGACCGTACTAGACACGCAGATGCGCCCCTTCGAACGTCGTGGACCCCGGGCCCGGCGCGGGTAGCCTGTTGGGTGCTCCGAGTGCCCGATAGTCCCAGCCAGCGGCGCGGTATGCCACGGCGTCAAGCGCGTGCCGGCCGTCAACGATGTTGCGCAGCTGCACTAGCTCGCCCAGCGCAGCCGGGTCAGCGCGCCGGAAGATGTCCCATTCGGTCAGGACTGCCACGATTTCGGCCCCGGTCACGGCCTCCTCCAGCGAATTCGCGTAAGCGAGGTCCGGATAGCTCCGGCGGGCGTTCTCCATCGCCTTGGGGTCGAAGACCGTGACCTTGGCGCCGCTCTGGTGGAGCATGCGGGCAACGTCAAGGGCCGGGGCGTCGCGGATATCGTCAGAGTCGGGTTTGAAGGCGGCGCCCAAAACGGTCACGCGCACGCCCGCCAGGTCGCCGCACGCCATTTCGGTGATGAGGTCCACGGTCCGCTGGCGGCGCCGTTGGTTGATGGCGTCCACTTCCTGCAGGAAGCCGACCGCCTGCCCTACGCCGAGTTCCCTGGCCCGGTGCGTGAAGGCCCGGATATCCTTCGGCAGGCAGCCCCCGCCGAACCCCAGGCCCGGCTTGAGGAAGCGGCCGCCGATGCGGTTGTCGTAGGACAACGCCTTCGCCAGGAGACTGACGTCCGCGCCCGTGGCCTCGCAGATTTCCGCCATCGCATTGATGTACGAGATCTTGGTGGCAAGGAAGGAGTTCGCTGCCGCCTTGACCAGTTCGGCGGTGGCAAGGTCTGTAATCACCACCGGAGTGCCCTCGGTGATGATCGGGGCATAGCATTCGGCGAGCCGGTCCCGTGCCCATGCGGAGGGCACTCCGAAGACCAGCCGGTCCGGGTGCAGGGTGTCCTCCACCGCGTGGCCTTCGCGCAGGAATTCCGGGTTCCAGGCCAGCTCCGCCAGCGTGCCGGCCGGCGCGCTGGCCTGGATGTTGGCCGTGAGCCGCTCCGCCGTGCCGATCGGAACGGTGGATTTTCCCGCGATGAGGCAATGCCGTCCCAGCTCCGGGGCGAGGCGCTCGAGTGCCGCGTCCACATAGCGGAGGTCAGCGGCAGGGGAATCGGGTTCCTGCGGTGTGCCGACGCACAGGAAATGGACATCAGCATCCCTGGCCGCGGAGAAGTCGCTGGTGAACCTCAGCCTGCCGCTTTCCAGCATCTTCCGCAGGAGCTTCTTGAGGCCCGGCTCGAAAAACGGCAGCTGCCCCTCGGACAGGGCTCGTACCTTGGCTTCGTCGACGTCGATCCCCGTCACGCGGTGGCCCAGCAGTGCCATGCACACGGCGTGGGTTGCGCCGAGGTATCCCGTCCCGATGACGGTAAGGGAAAGGCTGGTAAACACCGGGGCGCCGGTGGAGAGGGAAAAGCCGGACGACGGCGGAACATCCGCGGCGCCGCGCGCCCGCCGAGAGGAACTGCTCATGTCAGGCTCCAATCTGTGCTCAATACCGGGACGGGTTCGCGATCCGGGGACGGGCTGGGGAAGGGCTTCACCAGGTAGCGCGTCGCACGTGCCCCCCAGGGTGGGCGGAAGGAGTAAAGGCAGGCCATGCGGAGGCGCGCGCAGGCACAATACGCGGCGAACCGTTCGGGCGCGACGTGCAGTTCTTCGGCTACGGCCATGATCTCGCCGTGGGCAATGGCATAGCGCCGCGTTGTCAGAAGCTTCTGGCACAACCGCAGCTCAAGGTTCACGGCGAGATTGGCGAGGTCCAGTGCAGGCTCGGCCTGGCAGGCTTCGTCAAAGTCCAGCAACCCGGGCGTGCCGCTTCCTCCCCGCCCCAGCAGTTGCTTGTCATGCAGGTCCCCATGCGCCCAGCGGAACGGATCGGGGCGCGTGGCCATGAGCCCGGTGATGGCATTCTCGGCCTGTGCAACGAGGCCGGTGCGGGCTGCTGCAGCTTCCGGGACGCCTTCGCTTTGCAGGAGCCAGAGATCGATCCAGCGCCGGAGATTGGCCACTTCGGCCGCGGGTGGGTGCAGTGGCAGTCCCGCTACGCTGCTGCGGAAATCGGCACTGTTGGCGACGTCAACTGTTTGCAGCCAGGCCAGTGACCATTCGCGCCACATCCGTGCAAAGGAGGCGTCCGTAACGGTCGCATGGTCCTGCCCGAGCTCATAATATGAGCGCCCCGGAATACTGCTGAAGACGACCACCGAGCGCCGGCTCTCCAGTAGCAAAGGGGCTGTGATGCAGCCTGAGGTCAGGGGCGCGGTGGCCAGGGTATGGTTCCTGGCTGCCGTCTCTGCCGGGCCGGGTCGGAAGACTTTTATGTACCGGCTGCCGGCGTGGACTACGGCGCGTTTGTGGGCGCGATGGGCCACGACTTCTCCCTTGGGGGCCTCCTTTGCGAGCGCGGGAAGCCGTGGGTCCTTCTCCGGTACCGGCTCAAAGATTCCGTGCCGCAGATGGGCCGCGCGGACACCCGGAATCCCAGGGGACCGGATTTCCAGGACGTAGACGTCGCCTTCGGGTCCGGGCCAGGCACGGCGGACCAGCCAATCCCTGCCCCCGGCATCGGTGACGCGGGACGGTATAGCAGGGTGCCAGCTCATGCGATCAACTCCAGGGCCCGGCGGAGGTGCCAGGCTATGTCGGCGGCCCATTCGGGGGACCGGTCCCGGAACGGATCCACGCTGCCTTTGAACAACCGGACGGCGGCCCAGGCATCGAGGTCCTTTTGCCGGAACCGTCCGCCTGCTTGAACATAGCCTTCGGTCAGACAGGCGGTCTTCGCACCGCCCGCGCCGTGGGTGCTCGCGGCTGCAGCACCGGGCGCCGCCAGAGTAGCTTCCTCCACGGCAGCGAACGATCCCAGATCGGCTTCGGCGGAGCCAGGGTGGGCCCGGTCGAAGTCGATGATGCGGACGTCCGATCCGCCCACGAGCACCTGATCGGCCGAGAAGTCGCCGTGGACGGGGACGCTGGTGCGCTCTTCGCGGTGGCCCAGCAGGCCGGGTAGGCCGCTCTCCAGTTTCCGCGCGTGCCCCTCCAGTTCGGGGACGAGCGCAGTCACCATGGCGCGGGTCGCGGCCAACTGTCTGATCAGATCATCAAACCAGTCACCGGGAGCGGCATCGGGACGGACGTGCAGGCCGTGCAGCCGGGCGAGAGCCTCCCCGGCGCGATGGGCACCGCCGGCCGCGTGCGCGTCGTCGAGTCCGGCCAGGTCACCTCCGCCCCATACTGGGCTGGCGCCAACTCCGTGACGTGCGCACTCCGGGTCACCGAGTTGCGGCAGGAGCGGGACGCCGTGCTCGTAGAGGCGCTGCTGAAAATCCAGCTGCCGTTCGGCGTCGGCCGCATTGGCCGCTATCTTGATCACGACGGGGGCCGCGGGATCCGGGATCATCAGTACGAGTCGCCGTTCGGGCTTGTAGCGCAGCACGCTGGCCGCACCGGCCAGATGGCCGTCGGGCGGAAGCCAGTCGACGCCCAGACGCTCCACGCCGTGCTTGCGGAGCCAGGCAAGGTTGCGGCGCAGCTTCCAGTCGTCGGCTATATCGCCGGTGGCGACGAGGGCACCCGGCTGACGGGGGTCGGGCCGGAGCACCCTGATGTTCCCGTCGCGCGACTTGGAGGCCTGTTCGCGATGGAGGAGCTGACCGCTTCCCTCCTCGGTCTTGGTCAGGGCCCAGCCGTAATCGAAGCTGCCGTTCCGGGTCCGGCGGAAAGCAACCAGCAAGGAAGTACATGGTTTGTAGCGGACCCTCGTCACCCGGACAGTTTCGCCGAGGAGCGCGGACAGATTGCCGTTGTCCAGCAGGTAGGGCAAACCTGCCAGGCCACTGTCCCGGCTGGCCAGGGCCCGGTCCGGATCCCGGAGGGCAGACGCAGCTGCGGTCATGGCACTTCCAGCCTTTCAAGCGGCCGCCCCGGGTCCTGATCGCCCATCCAGCGTGCGAAACGCGTCTCCGGATCCTGCAGAAGTTCATCCGGCCGTCCCTCCTCGACGATGCGGCCGTCCTCGAGCCAGATGACGCGGTCGCAGGAGCGGGCGGAATGCTCATCGTGGGTGATCGTAATCGAGGTGCGGTCCCGGGTGAGGGCAGCCAGGGCCTCCAGAACCGACTCGCGTGAGGCAGGATCCAGGCCTGCAGTCGCTTCGTCGAGTATCACAATGGGTGCCTGCCGGAGGATGGCCCGGGCGATGGCGATTCGTTGGCGCTGGCCTCCCGAGAGATCCTTTGCCGCTTCACCCAAGACGGTGTCGTAGCCCTCAGGCAGGGAACGGATGAAGGCGTCTGCCTGGGCCAGGGCGGCGGCGTTCTCGATTTCCTCGTCCGTGGCATCCAGGCGGCCAAACCTGATGTTGTCCCGGACCGTGGTGCCAAAGAGAACGGAATCCTGGAGCAGGATTGAAACGTGCGAGCGCACGGACGCGATCTTCAACTCCCTGAGGTCGCTGCCGCCGACCAGCACTGCCCCCGACGTTGGGTCGATCATTCGCAGGATGAGGCTGGCCAGGGTTGATTTGCCGGCGCCGGAGGGGCCGAGGATGGCCAGGTGTTCGCCGGCCGGGACGCTGAGGTTTATTCCGTGCAGCACGGTGGTTCCCTCGCCGTGGCCGGCGGTCACGTCGTCGAACACAATGTCGGGATGGGCGCTCGAAAGCACGCAGGCGTCGGCGGCCTCGGGGAGATCGGTCTGCGCCTCCAGGAGATCTGCCACCCGTTCCCCAGACGCCGTGGCGCGGGCGATCCGGCTGGTTTGCTTGGCCAGGTCCTTGAGGGGTTTCATCCCGGTCTTCAGATAGGTCAGGAAGACCACCAGGTCTCCTGGTGTGATCGAGTGGTCCAGCACGCGCATGCCGCCCCCGGCCAGGACGATCGCCGTGGCCACGCCAATCAGTACGTCCGTGCGGCGTTCAAGTGCCGCGGCCAGCCGCAGGGCCACCACTCCCGTTCCCAGGGTCTGCTTGTTGCTGGACCGGAAGTCGTCGCTGATGGTGTCCTCAAGGCCGTAGGCCTGGACTTCACGCATGGCATTCAGGGTCTGGGCAGCGGTGGTTGCCAGGGCGCCCTCACCTTTGCGGGACCTGCGGGCGGCCACCGTTATTGATGGCGAACTTCTGTGTGACAGCAGCACGAACGCGCCGCCGGCAAAGAACACGACGAGTGCGAGCAGCGGATCAAGCCACACCATGATGCCCGTCATGGCCACCAGAGTGACCATGTTGCCCAGCAGCGGCAGCCCTGCGGTAACGGCCACTTCCTGCAGCCGGGAGACGTCGCCCACCAGGCGCTGGACTGTGTCTCCGGAGGAGGCGCGGGTGTGGTGCCTCATGGAGAGGCTCTGCACATGGCGGAAGGTCCGCGCGCGAAGGTCGGCAGCGATCCTGGATCCAATCAGGGCGAAGGCGATCGCGGACCAGTAGTTGGCGATGGCCCGCACCACGCTGATGACCACAATTGCTCCGCCGCACAATAGGAGGGTTTCCAGGCTTGCGTCCATTGAGGGTCCGGGTTTGCGCAGCGTGGCGCCGAGTGACCGCGACACGGCGTCAACCACGAGTTTTACGGGCCAGGGCTCCAGCAGCCGGAAGAGGACATCGGCCGCAAGGGCCACGAAACCGCCGGCCATCAGGAGCCGGTGTCCCTTGAGATGCGGGCGCACGCAGCGGAGCGTCCGCCGGAGTCCGGACTCCGGCTTGGGCTCGCGGCCCGGCGCCCCGCGGCCGCCCGCATGTCGGGCAGTTGTGCTCATCGCAATGCCGCCTTTGGTTCGGCCGTCAAGGCTTCGGTGATGGTCGAAAGCACGTGGTTCCAGCTGAAGCGGCGCTCGGCGTCGGTCCGGGCCTGGCGCCCCAGGCTTGCGCGCAGCACCGGCTCAGCCGCCAGCCGCGTCAGCGCGGAGGCGAGCCCGGAGGTATCGGCGCCCGGAACCAGCAACCCGGTGCGGCCGTGCTCCAGGATGGACGGGATCTGGCCGACGGACGTTGCGATGATCGGCATAGCCGCCGCCATGTACTCGTAGATCTTCAGCGGTGAGAAGTAGTCTTCCCGGCCGGCGTCCTCGGGAGGGTACGGGGCCATGGCGGCGTCGCATTCATGAAGCAGGCGGGGCACGGTCCCCGGGGGAACTGCCCCGGTAAATTCCGTCTCCACCCCGAGCGTGGCTGCAAGGCGTTCAAGGTTGTCCCGCTCCGGCCCGTCTCCGATCATCCGCACGGTCCAGCGGTCCGGGTCGGCGGAGCGGGTGTTGGCGATTGCGACGGCGTGGAGCAGGTCCGGGACGCCGTGCCAGGGCTTCAGCGTCCCCACGAAGGCCACGGTGAGATGACCGGAATGCCGCCGTCCGGGGCGCCGGGGAGTGATGCGTTCAACGTTGACGCCGTTCGGAGCCAGCACGGTCCTCGCCGCGGGCACCCGGCCGCGGACCCAGCGGACCACAGGTTCTGAGACGCAGGAAACCACCTGCGCCGCACCCGCATTGTGGCGCAGGATTGCTTCGGCCGTTTCCGCGTCCAGCAGCTGGCGGTACCGCCGCTGCTCTTCAATGAGGGGTGCATTGACTTCGAGGACGGCCGGAATGCCAAGGGCCTGGGAAACAAGGGACAGGGCCGGGCTGAACAGCGAGTATCTCTCGTAGAACAAGTCGCAGCCGTCACTCAGGACTGTGTCTGCGAGATCCAGCGCCGCATCCTGGAGAGCACGCTCCGGGTGTATGCCGGGCCCCCGGAGCGGCTGGTTTTCGACGACGTCGAGATCGGCAAGGTCCGCCGGGCGGTCCTCTCCGCGGCGGGTGCAGTAGAGGGTGACGTCGTCCCCTGCATTGCGCCAGGCCCTGATGATCTCCTGCACGTGAACGGAGGAGCCTTTGGTGCCAAAGACGGGGACTCCGCGGTCGGCGCAGAGGTAGGCCACGTGCATCATGCCACCTTCCTTTCCGAAAGGGCCAGGGACCGGAGCAGCTCCACCTGCCGGCGGACGTCGTAATCCTGTTCGATCAGGGCGCGGGCGTTTCGGGACAGGGCAAGCCGGTCCGTTCCGGGCGCGCTGATCCGGCGGATTGCCCGGGCCAGGGCGTGCGGGCTTCCGGGAATTGCCAGAATCCCGGTTTGGCCATCATGGATCGCTTCGGGGATGCCTGTGACCGAGGTGCTGATGCAGGGCACGCCAGTTGCCATCGCCTCCAGCAAGACAGTAGGCATGCCGTCGGCGTTGCCGTCCGCGCCGATGACGCACGGGGCCACGAAAACGTCGGAGGAGTCAAGCAGTTCGAGGACCTCGTCCTGGGTCTGCGGTCCGATCAGCCTGACGTGGTTGCCGAGCCTGAGTCGTTCAATGGTGTTCTGCAGTTCCTCGGTAAGCTCGCCGGCGCCCGCGATCTGCACGTCGAGGTGAAAGCCCTGGCCCACGAGCTCTGCGGCGGCAGGCAACAGGTGCTGGAAACCTTTCTTTTCCACCAACCGGCCGACGGCGGCCACGCGCAAGGTAGTACCGATGGGGCGTGGCTCCCGGTAGGGGAAACGATTCAGTTCCAGGCCGTTGCGCACCAGATGGAGGCGGGAGGTGGCAGCGGGAAACAGGCGGCGGAGGTAACGGAAGTTGTACTGGCTGATGGTCACGGCGTGATGGGCCTCTTCCAGCTTCACCCGCAGTTCGTCGGCCTGGACTGACTCATGGAAGATGTCGACTGCGTGGGCCGTGAACGAGAACGGAAGACCGACGAGGGCCGCGGCGAGTCGCGCAACGCTGGTGGCCGCGTTGGCAAAATGGACGTGAAGATGCCTGATGTTCCGCTGCGAAAGGGCAGTTGCGAGGTTGATCGCCTGCGCAGCTTCGGTGCATTCGGCCGCGGTCAGTTGGCCCAGGTTGCGCGAAAGGGCTGCGGACAGGCCGGCTGTATCCGCGGCCCTGAAGTTCTCCCATAGCTCGGACGCCTTGAGCGGCCGGTCAATGTAGGTGACCGGAGCCTTGACCCGGGCAAGCTCGGGATGGAAGCGGGGGTCGTTGGGCTGGAGAAGTGAGAAGATTTCGATCCGGTCCCCGGCTGCCTCCCGGGCGAGGATTTCGGAAACGATGAAGGTCTCGGAGAATCGCGGATACATTTTCAGCACGTAGGCGATGGCCGGTTCAGACTGCAGCACGTGCCGCCCCTTCCCTGATGGTCTCCGCCCGCGAGCCGGCCGGCTGGAGGACCGGCTGCAGGAGGGCGGCTGCCAGCTGAGGCACACGGGCGAGCCCGTTGAGGTGCGCCAGCCGCCGGTCCACCTTGGTGCCGAGGCTTTGTGCCAGCCAGGCCGCCAGGATTGCAGGCGTCAGCGTGCCCATGTCGTGGCGGTCCAGATAGCCGGCCCGGGCCAGGGAGGCGGCCCTGATCTGCTGCTCGGAGCGGGAGTGGTTCCGGGGGACGATCAGCGCAGGCACGCTGGTGCTCAGGAGCTCGCACACCGTGTTGTATCCGCCCATGGAAACAACCGCCTGAGCATTCCGCATGTGCAGGACCATGTCGTCCAGGGCTTCGACCACCCGGACGCCGGGCGTGGCGTGCCGCCGCAGGTCGGCCAGCTCAGGCCCCGGCATCTGCGGACCCGCAACGATGAGGTGTCCGATTCCGGCTGGGAGCGCGGCGGCGGCGGCGATGCTCGCCAAGGCGTGACCATCGGCACCGCCTCCGACCGTTGTCAGGAAATAGGGGCCAGACATGCAGATTTTCCCGGATCCGGGCGGCCTGCCGGTCGCCAGGTAGCCCGTGTATCGGATCATGCTCCGGAGGGACTCGGGAATCTCGCCGGCGGCAAGTGGGTCATGGACTGCGGGGTCGCCGTAAATCCAGACTGCGTCAAAAAGGTCTTTGACGAGCTGTGCGCCGCCGGCACTGTCCCATTCTGCGAGGGCAGTCTCCGGGGAATCCAGCACCTCGCGAAGTCCCAGCACAACCTGCGCCGGAGTCAGGGCACGGGCACGGCGCAGCGCAGCCTCCAGTTCGCGGTGAATGCCAGTGGGATGGCGGTCAACCACGATCAGGTCGGGGCGGAAACCTCCCAGTACTGCTTCCAGCAGGGCGGCCCGCAGGGATACAAGGTCCTGCATGGGGACCGCCAGGTTTCGCGGATGGTAGCCGTCAGGACCCTTCTCGACGCCCGGCAGAATAACCCAGTCCCAGCCCGCCGGAACCTGGAAGCCTGGTGCAAGGGCCGTCCCGGAAATGAGGACGCCGGTTACTGGCCGGCCGGTGAGGCCGGGAAGCTGATTGCTTAGGGCGTGCGCCAGCGCCAGATTGCGGCGGACGTGTCCCAAGCCAAGCGAATCATGGGAATAGAGCGCAACTCTTAACTTTTTCAATGGGCCCCCACGGCCTACTGAATTCGCC
This sequence comes from Arthrobacter sp. Bi83, assembly GCF_918698095.1. Taxonomy (GTDB): domain Bacteria; phylum Actinomycetota; class Actinomycetes; order Actinomycetales; family Micrococcaceae; genus Arthrobacter. Next base: position 43,685 of record NZ_CAKKLY010000016.1, on the reverse strand, counting down.
CCCCACAGCCAACCGAATTCTCGGTGACGATTACTTTGGTCTAGCCAGCCCTTAAGAAAGGCGCGACCAGCGATAAAAATTATTAGACAACTCTCATAATTTGCCCTAAATGTACTGATGCCCGCGTAGGCTGCCGGTCAACGTCGTTAGAGCTGCCCCAAGAAAGTAATACAGAGCAGCCACAAGAAAGTACGACGCACCCTTGGGAAACCAACCAGTCAGGCGTGGAGCTCCGGAGGGGGCCGGCTGCGGTCCTGCCGGGTCTCTTTCCGTTGTGGCAAAGGCGACGGCGAGCAGCTGATGACAGTGGCAGCGGGAGTTGCCGCGATCTGCAGGGCAGAGTCCCGCAGCCAGGCGTCGTCGCCTTGCATGCCGTCAGTGCTGCGCGCTTGCAGCGGCTCACTGGACGCGTCAAAGAAATACGCGACCGGCGGGTAACCATGAACTGCCGGGCTCGGCGCCAGTCCCGAGATGGTGGCGGCGCCGTGGTGGTTATTGAATGCAGAGTTTCGGGCCAGGCCCTGAGTGGACGCCCCCAGGAACACAACGAGTGCGAGGACTGCCATCACCGTGGCGGGCTGCAGACGTTTTCGCTGGTGTCCGCCCGCGGCGGACGCCAACTGTCTGAAGAGGGTGTGCATAAATACCCCCGACGAGAGGAGGGTGCGAGATGTGTCCCACGTTGCCACCGCTTGTCGTGTAGGTCAATCCTAAAAATTTATCGTTCAACTTTTCTTTCTCGGCCACCTGACGTCGAAAGCAAAAAGAACGACGGCGGGAGGTCCCGCCGTCGCTCCAGTGCGTTCGTTTGGGGAACAGGCTGTGGAATTCAGCCGGCCGTGCTGCCCCTAATGCTGGCCGAGATTTCCACCCATGGGCGGGACGGTGCCCGGGCCGCGGTCAGCGGTCTCGTCGCGATCCGCAGCGCTCTGGGTGTCACTGGCGGCTGTTTCGTCCGAATCGCCGTCGTCGTCAATGAGGCCGTTGGTCTGGTCGAAGGGATGGGCGATCGTCTCGTCGGCCAGCGCCGAGCTGTCCGCACCGGTTACCGGAGCCGTGCCGGTCACTTCAGGCGTCCCGGCGGTGCCTACTGTCTCGGTGTACACCGGCGTCACCGCCGGGGTAGCCGTGTGGTCGGGGACTCGCACTGTGGCGTCCGAATCGCTGCTGCGGGTGGCTGCGACGGCTCCTGCCGCTGCCGCCGCGGCAACGCCGACCCCCGCGGCGAGCTTGCCGGATACTCCGGCCTTGCCGCTGTCGCCGCGCGACATAGCAGCATGTTCGACGCCGGGTGTGCCGACGGAGGCGCCTTCGTTGACGGAACCCCGCCAGGCGCCGCTGGCATACCCTTCGTCTTCGATGAACTCCTTGAACTTCTGGAGATCGGACTCGGCCTGGCGATCCACCACGTTGAGCTTGTCACCGATCTTTTCCACCAAGCCCTCGGGCTCGTAGTCAATGAAGAGCCGGACGGACGTCTGCCCGCCGCCCACATCCTCGAACTCGACCGATCCGGCGTTTGTGGCACCCTCGGTGGCGGCCCAGGCGACCTTGCGGTCCGGGATCTGCTCGAGGATTTCCGCTTCCCATTTCCGCTTGACGCCGGCGATCTCGGCCACCCACTCAAGGCGGTCGTCACTCAGCTGGGTCACGCTCTTCACGCCGCCCATGAACTGGGGAAAGTCCTCGAACTGGGTCCACTGGTTGTAGGCCGTGCTGACCGGCACATTGACCAGAATTCGTTTTTCAACCCTCGTGCTCACAGTGTCTCCTTTTGTCGACTTGAACAGGCACCGACGAACAAGAACACAATTCGTCAGCATGCTTACCATATCGGCCTGAACCGTTAGCTGGCCAGAGCCGTCCTCCGGCCGTAAGTGAAAGGGAGCCCCTGCGCGAATCCTGTGGACTCAAGCGCGGAGGCTCCCTGGCGCTCCGGTCTGGGGGGAAAGACGGAGAGCTTGGAATCAATGTACAGCCGGGTGGAGGCTTATCAGGGCATATTTAGGACATCTTGACTAAACCTTGAGCCGAATCACATCTATGCCCCGCGCGAAGAGAGGAAGGCGACGGCGCGCAGCCGGCGGGCATCCGCTAATCCTCGCTGCCCGCGGTGTCCACCACGCAGAACCGGTTGCCTTCCGGATCGGCAAGGATCACGTAGTCCGCGTCCGCCGGCCGCTTGCTCCACTCAACACGGGTGGCTCCGAGACCGAGGAGGCGCTGCACTTCGCCGCCCTGGTCCTCGGCGTACAGGTCCAGGTGGATCCGCGGCGGGATGCGGGCCGACGACGGGACCCGGTCCAGCGAGATGCACGTGCCCACGCCGTCCGGCGGCTGGAGGATCACAAAATCCTCATCCGCCGCCCTTCGCGGTTCGTAGCCCAAGGCTGCCTGCCAGAAGGCCATCTGGCGCGGGAGGTCATCAACGCGGATCACGATGGAGCCGATGCTCAGCATGCGGCCAACGTACACCCGCCCAGGGGCTCCGCAAAGCTGTTGCCTCCGGCCGCTCCGTTAGGCTGGCGACAGAGAACACCCGGCAGGCCGCCCTCCCATGTGACCGACCTGCCCCGAGCCGACGGAGCTGTTGGAGACCCATGACCCGGAAGATAACTGTGAGCCTGCCGGATGCGGCACTTCGCGAGTACCTGACGCCGAACGCGGCCGTCACGGTGTTTGAGTGGGACTTCGCGGGCGAGCCGCCGCAGCGCCAGATCGACATCGTGGTGCCGCCGTACATGGGCGGCCCGCAGGTCCTGCGGAATCTAGACGGCGTGGAGACGGCGCTGGTGCAGAGCCAGTCGATCGGGTTCGACGGTGTGGCGGAGGCGCTTCCGGCCGGACGGGTCTTTGCCAATGCCGCCGGAGTGCACGAAACGTCCACCGCGGAACTGGCCCTGGCCATGGTCCTGGCCAGCCAGCGGGAGTTCCCGCGCATCATGCGGAACCAGCAGGAGGGCGAGTGGGACACCAGGCCCACCGCAAGCCTGGCAGACCGCCGCGTCCTCATTGTCGGCTACGGCGGCGTGGGCAAGGCGATCGAACAGCGGCTCATCCCGTTTGAAACGAGCATCACGAGGGTGGCCAGCCGGCAGCGGACGGATGAGACGGGCGTCGTCCATGGCATCGCGGAACTGCCCGCGCTGCTGCCGGAACACGACATTGTAATTGTGGGGGTGCCGCTCGGCGACGCCACCAAGCACCTCATTGACGACGCTTTCCTGTCGGCAATGCCCGACGGCGCGCTGCTGGTGAACGTGGCCCGGGGCCCGGTGGCGGACACCGAAGCCCTGGTCCGCCACACGGCGTCCGGACGGATCCGTGCCGCCCTAGACGTCACGGATCCCGAGCCTCTGCCCCGGGACCACCCGCTCTGGGGCACTCCCGGCGTCATCATCACCCCGCACGTGGGAGGGGCGAGCTCCGCGATGCGCCCGCGGATGGGGCGGCTGCTGCAGCGGCAGATCGACCTCATGCTGGCCGGGGAACCGCCGGTCAACGTGGTGCTGGGCGGCTGATGCGACCCGGTCCCACTCAGGCCGGGTCCTCGTTCGGCCCCGTCCCCGTCAGGGTCCGACCGCGGACCGCCTCGGAGCGTCGGGCTCCAGACCGGGGACTGGAGACTCGTGCCGGCACCGCCGGAAAAACCGGTTGGCGGCAGGAGTCCACATCAGCGCGGCACCGGCCAGCGTCAGGGCCAGCCCGGCCAGGATGAGGCCCGAGAGGTCTAGCGGCGCTCCCAGCGCGGAAAGACCGGCGACCACGGTCAGGAGGATGCGGGCCCAGCCCGCGCCCCTCAGCAGCTCGATCGCGGCCCACACCTGCAGGGCGGTCAGCGGCACCGCGAACGCCACCATGTACGGCACCGCCCAATCGGGCGTGGACTGGCCGAAGTCGATGCGTGCCACCTCCAAAACAGCCGGCAGGAAGCCTGCAGCCACGGCGCTGGCGAGCCAGAACGCCGCCGACGACCTAATGACTGCCGGTATGTCACCGGGCACGCCGGAATCCAAACGCTGTTCCCCCAATGAAGTCCCCAATCTTCAACATGCGATGTACCGCGGATGTCCGGCGGTGTTTCACAGCCTACAGGTGACGGAATCCGCGGCCCTGTCAAGTGTGGAAGGAGGGCGCCAACACGTCCCCAGCCTCGCGACGTACACTGTCCAAATCAGTGTGCGTGATGTGCCTGCGTGAGGTGGAGCCCGGATGCTCTGGAAGCTGCTCGTTGAGTACCTGCGGCCGCAGCGGCGGCTGCTGATCGCCGTCGTCGTTTTCCAGCTGGCGCAGTCCATCGCTTCCTTGTACCTGCCCACGCTGAATGCGGACATCATCGATGAAGGTGTGGCGAAGGGCGACACCGGCTACATCCTGCGGGTGGGCAGCCTGATGCTGTTCATCACGCTGCTGCAGATCGCGTGCGCGGTGACGGCCGTGTACTTCGGGGCGAAGGCGGCGATGGGCCTGGGGCGTGACCTGCGCGGGGCCATCTTCGGCCGGGTGGGTGAGTTCTCCGAGCAGGAGGTCACCCGGTTCGGTGCCCCGAGCCTCATCACGCGCTCCACCAACGACGTCCAGCAGGTCCAGCAGCTCGTCCTGATGTCCGCCACGCTCATGGTCGCGGCACCAATGCTCAGCATCGGCGGTGTGATCATGGCCGTCCGGCAGGATGCCCAGCTGTCCTGGTTGATCGCCGTCAGCGTCCCGGCACTGCTGATCGGCGTCGGACTGATCATTACGCGGATGGTGCCGCTGTTCCGGAAGATGCAGGTCCGGATCGACACCGTGAACCGGGTGCTCCGCGAACAGCTCACCGGCATCCGTGTGGTGCGGGCGTTCGTGCGCGAGGACATCGAGACCGCCCGGTTCGCGCGGGCCAACGCGGACGTGACCGACACGGCCCTGCGCGCCGGGCGGCTGATGGCGCTCGCGTTCCCGGTGGTGATGCTGGTGCTCAACGTCTCCAGCGTGGCCGTGATCTGGTTCGGCTCGTTCCGGATTGAGGACGGGTCCATGCAGGTGGGCACCCTGATTGCCTTCCTCAGTTATCTGCTGCAGATCCTGATGTCCGTCATGATGGCCACATTCATGGCGGTGATGATCCCCCGCGCTGCGGTCTCCGCGGACCGGATCGGGGAGGTGCTGAACACAGAGTCAAGCGTGCGCCCGCCGGCGCACCCCGTGGGTTTTGGCGCCGATCGGGATTTTGGTGAAGACGGCGTTGCCCGGCGTCGCCCGCGAAGGGGCGAGCTGGAAATGCACGACGTCGGATTTGCCTACCCTGGTGCCGAGCAGCCTGTCCTCAGCGGGATCGGCTTTACGGCCCGCTCGGGGCAGACGACGGCGATCATCGGCAGCACCGGGTCGGGAAAGACCACGCTGGTGAACCTGATGCCGCGGCTCTTCGATGCCACCGCCGGTTCGGTGCGGTTCGGCGGCGTGGACGTGCGGGAGCTGCACCCGGACCTGCTGTGGGGGCACATCGGCCTGGTCCCGCAGCGGCCCTACCTGTTCTCCGGCACCGTGCGCAGCAACCTGCTCTACGGCAAGCCCGATGCCACCGAGGACGAGCTGTGGCGCGCCCTGGCCACGGCCCAGGCACACAGTTTCGTCCGGGAGATGGAGGGCGGCCTGGATGCGCCCATCTCGCAGGGCGGCACCAACGTCTCCGGAGGCCAGCGGCAGCGGCTCGCCATCGCCCGGGCCCTGGTGAAGCGGCCCGAGCTGTACATCTTTGACGACTCGTTCTCCTCGCTGGACACCGCGACGGACGCCCGCCTGCGGCAGGCACTCAAGCACGACACCTCCGGAGCCACGCTGGTGATCATCGCCCAGCGGGTGTCCAGCATCGTGGATGCAGACCAGATCCTGGTGCTCGACGACGGCCGGATCGTCGGGCGCGGAACGCACGGCGAGCTGCTGGAGACGTCCGAGACGTACCGGGAGATCGTCTCCTCCCAGCTGGCGGCGGAGGAGGCGGCATGAGTACCTCAAGCCGGACCGGAACCGGCAGCGGAACGGGAGCACCCGCCGTCGGACGTATTCCCGCGGGCGGGACAGGAGAGAGGCCCGCGGGGCCGCCCCGGCCGCCGATGGGCCCGGGCAGGGGCGGGCCCTTTGCCGGGATGAATGTCCCGGCGGAGAAGGCGATGAACTTCTGGCCGTCGGCCAGGCGGCTGCTGGGCACGCTGCGCCCGGAGCGGCTGTGGCTGGCGCTGGTCCTGGCGCTGGCCGTGGCGAGTGTGGCGTTCTCGGTGATCGGGCCGCGGCTGCTGGGGGAGGGCAGCAACCTGATCTTCGCCGGCGTCGTGTCGAAAAACCTGCCGGCCGGGGTGAGCAAGGACGAGGTGATCGCGCGACTGCGGGCGGCCGGCCAGAATTCGCAGGCGGACATGATCGGCGCGATGACGCTGACACCGGGGACGGGGATCGACTTCGCAGCGCTGGCCAGCGTGCTGGAGTGGGCGCTGGCGCTGTATGTGCTGGCGTCGGCGTTCGGCTGGATCCAGGCGTATGTGCTCAACGGTGTGGTGCAGCGGACGGTGTACCGGCTGCGCGAGCGGATCGAGGCGAAGATCAACAGGCTGCCGCTGCGGTATTTCGATTCAGTCCAACGAGGTGAGCTGCTCAGCCGGGTGACGAACGACGTGGACAACATCTCGCAGAGCCTGCAGCAGTCGATCTCCCAGGCGGTGACGTCGCTGCTCACGGTGGTGGGCGTGCTGGTGATGATGTTCCTGCTTTCGCCGGTGCTGGCGTTGATTGCGCTGGTGACGGTGCCGCTGACGCTGGTGACCACGGCGCTGATCGCCAAGCGCTCGCAGAAGCTGTTCGTGGCGCAGTGGAAGCACACGGGGGAGCTGAACGGCCAGATCGAGGAGACGTACACGGGGCACGCGCTGGTGAAGGTGTTCGGCCGGCAGCGGGAGGTGGAGGAGCGGTTCCGGCAGAAGAATGTGGAGCTGTTCGAGGCGAGCTTCGGCGCGCAGTTCATCAGCGGCCTGATCATGCCGGCGCTGACGTTCATCGGGAACCTGGTGTACGTGGGGATCGCCGTGGTGGGCGGGCTGCAGGTGGCGTCCGGGGCGATGCAGCTGGGCGACGTGCAGGCGTTCATCCAGTACTCGCGGCAGTTCACGCAGCCGCTGGCCCAGCTGGGGTCGATGGCCAATCTGCTGCAGTCAGGGGTGGCGTCGGCGGAACGGGTGTTCGAGCTGTTGGATACGGAGGAGCAGAGCCCCGATCCGGCTGTTGCCGTGGCGCCGGAGTCGGTGCGGGGCCGGCTGGTGTTCGATAACGTGTCCTTCTCCTATTCTGTTGACAAGCCGCTGATTTCGGACCTGAGCCTGGTGGCCGAGCCCGGGCAGACCGTGGCGATAGTGGGGCCCACCGGGGCCGGCAAGACCACGCTGGTGAACCTGATGATGCGGTTCTACGAGCTGGATGCGGGGCGGATAACGCTCGACGGCGTGGACGTCACCCTGATGACGCGCAACGAGCTGCGCTCGCGGATGGGCATGGTGCTGCAGGACACGTGGCTGTTCGGCGGGACGGTCCGGGACAACATCGCGTACGGCCGGCCTGGTGCTTCGGAAGCCGAGATTCTGGAGGCCGCGCAGGCGACGTACGTGGACCGGTTCGTGCGCTCGCTGCCGGAGGGCTACGACACGGTGCTCGACGACGAGGGTTCCAATGTGTCCGCCGGCGAGAAGCAGCTGCTGACGATTGCGCGCGCGTTCCTTGCCCGGCCTTCTGTGTTGATCTTGGACGAGGCGACGAGCTCGGTGGACACCCGCACCGAGGTGCTGGTGCAGAAGGCGATGAGTGCGTTGCGGTCCGACCGGACGAGCTTCGTGATCGCCCACCGCCTCTCCACGATCCGCGACGCCGACCTCATCCTGGTGATGGAGGCCGGGCAGATCGTGGAGCAGGGGACGCATGCTTCCTTGCTGGCGGCCGGCGGGGCGTACTCGGCGCTGTATGAGGCGCAGTTCGCGGCTCCTGTGGCGGAGGTTTAAGGGTTGGCGTCGTCTCGAAAGCCGAGGGTTGGAAGAGCGGCTGGTGAGTCTCGGCCGCCCGCAGTTCATGGCGCAAACCATTGGCTGGCGCCTCCGCCAGTCCAAGGAATTGATTCCAGGGACTGGCCCTCCCCCGTTCCAGCGTCTGCCGACGACGATACCGGTACATTTTGGCTGATTCAGCGGGCATGGCCGGACAAGACACCAGGAGAATTTGTACTGGAGGTTTTGACTCCGGGACGGCCCGGCGTCAGGGGAGCTCATCTGCGTCACGGGCAGTTCGAACTTATCCCGTTGGACGATCCGGGGCTGCCCGCCTTGCGGGGGGAAGCGGAGCGGGGGGAATTGATTTCGTACTGGCCCCACCACCAGGCGGTCGTCCGGGCGGAGGGCCGCTACATAAAGATCTTCGAGCCAGGCGGCGCCGTCGTACCGGCCGAGCGCTGTGCACAAATGGACGTCCTGCTGGACGCCGGCAACTTCACAACACCCAGAATTCTCCGTCAGAGTTCCCAGAAGGACGTCATCGTTTTCAGCGCCATCGAGGGACAGACTCTGAACGAGCTGGGCCAGGTGGAGGCCGCCGTCTGCGATCAAGAGTTCGCCAGGGCGTGGGAGAAATGGTCGCGCGCCTGGGTCACGGAACTGAACGGCTCCTATGATCCCGCGGCACAGAGCGTTCTCTACAGCCTTCCGCTCCGTTCAGCAGAGTGGGAAGCCACGAAGGCGTGGCGACGGGTGGACGACTGGTTGCGGCACAATGAAAACGTCCCCGAGTTGTCGTCTCAGCGCGATGCCTTGCGTGCCGCTGCAGAGCAAGTGGCCACGAACCTGCTTCGGACAACACCGGATCCTCTGGTATGGGCCCACGGAGACCTTTACGACAGGCAAATCATCGTTCCTGCCGACGAAATGCCGCCCGGATTGCTGGACTTCGACAGTACGGCCCAACACGAGGCCGCCCGGGATCTGGCCGGCCTGGACGTCCGACTGGAGCTTCATCTGCGAAATAACCGCATGACGCCCGAAAGATATCTGACGGCTCACAGGCAGGTGCTGGCCGCCGCCGAGGAACTGCACGTCAGCCCGGCCCGGTTCGATGCGTACTCGGACGCCATCTGGCTCCGTCTGGCACTTTCTCCGTTACCTGGACGCTTCTCCCTGGCCATCGCCGTCCTCGCGGAACGCGCGGCACGGGAGCTGAGACAGTGAGCCCCCGGCAGATGACGGCTCCACCCGCAGCGACAGCCGTCTACGATCCTCGACGCCGACCTCATCCTGGTGCTGGAGGCCGGGCAGATCGTGGAGCAGGAGAATGCATGCGGAGTTGTTGGCGGCCGGCGGGGCGTACTCGGCGCTGTTCGCGGCTCCAGTGGCGGAGGTTTAAGGGTCTGGGGTCAGCGCCGGCGTTGGTCTTGGTGCGCCTGGGCTACGAAGTGCTCAACCCGACGATCCGGAACAAGCCAGATCAGCGCCACCACGGTATAGACCGCAACTCCCAGTAACGGCTGTACTGCGCTCAGCGCAAGGCCCGTCAAATAGATCAGCGGGGACGCCTTGCCTTTCCAGTCCCTGCCGACGGCCCGGGCGAGGGCACCCTCCCTGCCCTGATGGCGGATGAGGGTCTGCTGCAGGATGAAGTAGGCGATGGCCGCGCAGAGGAGGTTGATCCCATATACAAGAACCGGGACCTGTAAAAACCCGGACTCGTCCATCCAACGGGTGCTGAACGGGAAGAGCGAGAGCCAGAACAAGAGGTGCAGGTTCGCCCAGAGGATCCCGCCGTTTACCCGGTCGGCCAAGTGGATCATATGGTGGTGGTTGTTCCAGTAGATGCCCACGTAAACGAAACTGAGCAGGTAGCTGAGGAAGGTGGGCAGCACAGCGGCCAACCCCTGCCAGGTCGGTTCGTGCGGCACACGCAGCTCGAGCACCATGATGGTGATGATGATGGCCAGTACGCCATCGCTGAATGCCTCCAGCCGATTCTTGTTCACAAAGTTCCCTTCATCAGCGCCTCATCCCAGCTTTACGTAGTACCGGATATGGGCTTCCCCTACTTTGCCTTGGTCGAGGCCGTTGCGTCGATTGACTGCCGAGGCATCCATGAGCCCGGCACGCGCAGCACCCCAACCGCCGCCACCAAATAAGGCACCGGATCCGCGTCCGACCCCGCAGCCCACTGCATCCAGGCCTCGAACGTCGCCCCGAGATAAGCGGCGCACAGATACCCAGCAACATCCTCGCTGACTCCAGCCGATAACAGGTAAGCACGCGTCCGCTCCCGCTGCGGCGCCAGCGACTCGTAACTCCGGCTGGCCAGTTCGGGGTGTTCAGCGATCAGGCGAAGCCGGCCGCGCGTGACCTCCAGGTCAGGGAGAACAGCAACTCCAGCGACAGCCGCATCTCGCAGCCCCACCAGCATGTCGCCGTCGGAAGCGCCCGCAACGCTAAAGGAATCCAAAACCCGCCCAGATGCCTCGATCACCGGGTCCATTCCGCCCCAGATGAGTTCGGCCTTGCTGGAGAAGTAGCGGTACAGGCTCTTGCGCCCGATCCCCGCCTCGCGCGCGATGTCCTCCACGGAGGTCTGCTCGTACCCGCGCTCGGCGAAGAGTCGCAGCGCGATGGCGGCCACGGCGTCGGGATCAATCGTCACCGGGCGCCCGGTGGCGCGCGGAACGGCGGTCTTCAAAGCATCCGAAGGCATCCCACCAGTATTCACCCTTACATTATGACACGGAGTGTCATAATGTGGACCGCACCACGATCAGCAACGTCTGGAAGGACATCATGGGCAACGAAGCTTCATGGCAGGAAGCTGCCACCGGCGGCCGCTTCGCCGGCAAGACCGTCATCGTCACCGGGGCGGTCTCCGGCATCGGCCAGGCCACCGCCCTGCGCGTCGCCAAGGAAGGCGGCCGCGTCATCGCCGCCGACATCAGCAAGGAACGCCTGGATGACCTGGTAGCCGAGAACGCCGGACTGGACCTGGTCCCCGTGGCCGGCGACATCTCCACCGAGGAGACCGTGGCCGCCGTCGTCGCTGCCGCCGGCGGACGGGTCGATGCGCTGGCGAACGTCGCCGGCATCATGGACAACTTCGCCCCCATCCACGAGGTGGACGACGACCTCTGGGACCGCGTCTTCCGGATCAACGTCACCGCCCTCATGCGCCTCACCCGCGCCGTGGTGCCGATGATGCTCGACGCCGGCACCGGCTCCGTGGTCAACGTCGCCTCCGAGGCAGGCCTGCGCGGTTCCGCCGCCGGCGCCGCCTACACCGCGTCCAAGCACGCCGTCGTCGGCCTGACCAAGAACTCGGCCGTGATGTACGGGCCGAAGGGCCTGCGCTTCAACGCCGTGGCCCCCGGACCCACCATCACCAACATCGTGGCCAACTGGCGATCTCAGCTCGCGGCCGAACGCCTCGTCCCGCTGATGAAGGCCACCGTCCCCACGCCCGCCACCGCGGCGCAGCTCGCCGCGTCCATCACCTTCCTACTCAGCGACGACGGCACCAATGTCAACGGCGCCATCCTGGCGTCCGACGGCGGCTGGTCGGCGCTGTAGAGCACCTCGCTCACCGCCCCTGCGCACAGCAGATGCTCGCGTGGAATAGGCTCCCACGGGGATCGGGAAGACGACTCTGGTGAGCCTGATGATGCGGTTCTTCGAGATTGATGCGCGCCGGATAATGCTCGACGGCGGGGACGTCACCTCCATGCCCATCCGCGAGCTGCGCTCGCGGATGGGCATGGAGCTGCAGATACGTAGGTGTTCGCGGATCGATCCGGGACAACATCGCGTACGGGCGACCTGATGCTTCCGAAGCCGAGATTCTGGAGGCCGCGCGGTTCGTGCACTCGTTGCCGAAGGGCTACGACACCGTGCCCGAGGACGAGGGCACCAATGTGTCCGCCGGCGAGAAGCAGCTGGTCACGATTGCGTGCGCGTTCCTGGCCGGGCCATCGGTGCTGATCCTAAATGAGGCGACGAGCACGCATGCTTCCTTGTTGGTTGCCGGCGAGGCGTACTCGGCGCTGTATGCGGCGCAGTTCGCGGCTCCGGTGGCGGAGGTTTGGGGACGGCTGGGGGATCAGTATTGTCAGGTTGAGCTCTAAGAGCCTCTTGAGCCGTGTCGGAAAAGGGGAATCACACCCTATGCTGACGCCCATCGGCCTCTTACCTGACGTCAGGTTGGGGTGTAACCAAACCGCAAACCTGCCGCGTTACCGTCTTTTGGCTGCGATGTGGGCGCCTGCGGCAATCATCCCGGGTCCGTCGCTGGCGGTGATGATGTCGGCGAAGTTGCTGGCGTAGCTCCCGAGGTCTTCGTGTGTTGACCCGACTACTGCGTAGACGGGTATGCCGCGGCTGCGGGCTAGTATCCCGGAAATAATTTTGCCTTGGCCTGTTTGGGAGTCGAGTCGGCCTTCGCCGACGATGACTGCTTCACTGGCGGCGATGTGCGCATCGGCCTGCAGTAGGTCGAGGATGTAGTCCGCGCCGGAGACTAGTGACGCTTCGTACTGTGCCCACACGCCGCCCGCGAAACCGCCGGCCGCCCCGGCCCTGTCGACTTTTCTGGGGTCGCGTTTAAGGGTTTCGGCGAGTCGCTCTAGTCGCTGTGTCAGGATGTCGACGGTGGCCGGGTCGGCTCCTTTCTGCGGACCGAAGACCCGAGCCGCGTCGGAGAATTTGGTGGTGACGTCGGACAGGACGACGAGTTGGGCTCCGCGCAGTCCGCCGGCCTCTTCGATGGCGGTGATGGCTCCGGCACCGCCATCTGTGGTTGCTGACCCGCCGGCGGCGACGAGAATCCTTTGGGCTCCCTGCCGGACTGCTTCAGCGATCAAAAGTCCTGTGCCGTATGTGTTGGCGGTCAAGGGGTCCCGTGTCTGCTCAGTGGGCATGGTCAGGCCACTGGCCGAGGCCAGTTCAACAATGGCTGTCCCGTTTTGTGTAAGACCGATGACCGCTTTAGCTTCGTCACCCCAAGGACCGACGGTGCTGACGGTGAGGGGTTGGGCCTGTAGTCCTTGGAAGATGACATCGAAAGTCCCCTCGCCGCCGTCGGCGACGGGCATCTCCAGAGCTGTTCCGCCGACCGACCTTATCCCGTTGGCGATGTGGGCTGCGACTTCGGCTGCAGTGTAGGTGCCTTTGAAGCTGTCGGGCGCAACGAGAATCATGCGGTCTGGTCCGGTCCGTACAGGACCATGGCATCGCCTTGTCCGCCTCCGCCACACAGCGCATCGACTCCGCGTCCTGTCCCGCGGCGGCCCAGTTCCAAACCGGTATGCAGGACCAGGCGGGCTCCGGACGCGCCGATGGGTTGTCCGAGAGCGATCGCACCCCCGTTGGCGTTGATTTTCTCTGCAGGGATGTTAGGGGCGGCGGCGCTGTCGAGTGCGACACGGGCGAAGGCTTCATAGATTTCGATCAGATCGAAGTCGGCTGCTGTCAGCCCTGTTTGGGCGGCTGCCTGTGCGATGGCCCGCGCGGGTTGGTGCTGGAGTGTCGAGTCAGGTTCGGCAACGTCGGGCACGGTGTAGTCGCCGTGGCTCATGTTCATGCGGGCGACGTCACTGCCGGCCTCCAGCACCGCGAGGATGTTTTCGTAGCTGGCAACTGCCGGGCCGAACGTAGCCACAATTTTTGCGCGTCTCATATACCTACCTCTATTGGTCACCGACATCGATTATTAACCGCAGCGGGCGGTCCGTACGGATTCCGGGGGCACGCACCCTCACCGCCCACGCGTGTTGATTTGTGCGTGGCGGACCTTTGCGGGCCTGCCGTCGTGCCGCCCGCGCTTTGTTGCTAGGTACGCTTCAATCGCGGCCTGCAGGTCGGCTAATTCTGAGCGTGACATGACCCAAATTCGTCCGACTTTGGGGTCCTTGCAAAAGGAGACCGTCACTTCTTCGGTTGAGTAAAGTTTGCTTGGGTTGTCTTTCACCGTGAACTGTGTGGCGCTCATTTTGGGCTTGTACTCCGTACTAATGGTGGGCTCGAGTGGAGGGCATCATCATGTAGTCCACTTCAGGAGTGCTGGCTGATGTTTTCCCAGCCAGGAAGGGGACACCGAACACCGGCTCGGTCGTGAGAACGTGAACCTCCGTTAGTCCGTGCGCGGCCAAGTGGGTGGTGAATGATTCCTGGAGCGCGACCTGATTGACGCCGAGACCTCCTCCAAGGACCACGGGACCGGGTATCCCGAGCCGAGTGGCGACTTGGAGCGCCTGCTCGGCGAGGCTTTTGCCTGCCTGCTGAATGAGGATGAGGCTCTCTGGGTGGCCCATTTGGGCGCAGGCGAAAACAAGTCGTGACTTATTTGCCCAGTAGGTCCGGTCGGCGCCGCCGTGGAAGAGCCGGATCAGTTCCTCGGGGGAGTTGAGACCGCACTCTTCCAGCAGCGCCGTGCTGAGGTCATCGGTGGGCAGCCCGAGGTTGGCTCGGTGAAGTGCATGGCGTACTGATTCACGAGCGAGCCAGTAGCCACTTCCTTCGTCGCCGAGGAGATAGCCCCAGCCTCCGACTCTTGCCTCTGTACCGTCGGGGGCGATGCCCCAGACGGCGGAGCCCGTGCCAGCGATGACGGCGATACCTGTCCGGGCGCCCGCGGCGGCAAGAATCAGTCGGGTGTCATGAACTATGGTCACCGCGACACCTGGAATATGGGGGGTAATAAGGCTGCGCAGTGCCGCCTTGTCGGCGTCGGTGTCCACACCACCGGATCCGACGTACACCTCGTCCGCTTCATCCGCTCCGAGGGCCTTGAGAAGGCCGGCGAGGTTCCGGGAAGCCGTGGTTGTGCTGACGTTCTGAGTGTTGGCGCTCCCTGCGATCCGGTCTTCTACGACCGACCCATCCACCAGCTTAATGCCGTGGGTTTTGGAGCCGCCGATGTCCAGACCGATCACCGTACGGACACCGGTCATGGCTGACGATGCCCTCATTCGCTGCTCCTTCCTTGAGGAGTTAGCCGTGGCGGGACGATCTCTTCGTAGTGATTGGGTCCGTTCGGCTGTGGGCGGAGATCGTTGGAGCTCAGAACGCATGCAAGCGCGGCGCCGGGCCATCCGAACCAGTGCCGGGACAACCACTCGCCCGTTAAGGGGTCAGCAGTTTCGGGCAGCATGCCCTCCTCGGACATCAACTCCTCTAGAGTGCCAAGGACGCGCGCCTGGCGTTCATCGTCGCCAACGGCCCGCGCGAAGATGAGCTCCTGGATGAGACCCAGCCCCCACACACCTTCTGTGTGCACGGACCCGAGTCCACCGAACGGACCCCTCAAGGCATAGGGTCCTGCGCTGTCGAAGGCCGCTTCCATGGTGGTGCGCCACGCCGGGTCCTCCGGCGAGCAGAAACCCCACGCTGCCGCGAGGGCAGTTGGTAGGTCATTGGCGTCGGCGTACAGGCGGTACCCGTCGCTGGCGTCCACCTCGTAGGCGTAGGCTGGGCGCCCGGAGGGGCTATCGACTTGAAACAGGGCTTTGGTCTGTTCGCGTACCCTGTGGGCTCTTCGACGTACCTCAGCGCCGTCGAGCCCAAGTTCGTCTGCAACCTGGCCGAGCCGGCTGAGCACTTCGGAGAACAGGATCTGGGTTGAGAAGTTGTGCGGGTACTCGGCGGGATCGTCGGCTGGGTTTTCCTGGCTGACGAGCAGGTCTGTTTCCGGGGAGATGACGAGATCCCTAAAGGCAGCTTCGATGCCGCGCTGCCAATGGGGAAGGTCCGTTGAAGGCCAGTGCCCGAACCGTCGCCGGAAGTCGACGAGCTCGAGGACTGGATACAGCTGCTGGTCCGCCTGGAGCCCCGGGTCTTTGACCTGGCCGCCCGTTAGGTGGCTGCGCATCCAGGGCCCTTCGGAGCGGGCGGGCCCGAAGAGCCAGTTCAGGTGGCGGCGTACGACGTCTTCCTCAACCGATCCGGTTTCGCCATGGAGCAGGAGAGGCAGGACGATGAAGTAGGCGTCGCGCGTCCAGGACAGTGGCAGGAGGCGGTGGTCCGTGACGACGCAGGTTTGGTCTTCGGTGACATCGAGCGCGCAGCAGCCAAGAGCGTAGGCGCGTGCAGCGTGAATGGCTCGGTCACAAAGATCACCGACTGTGGCAGCGACGACGTGCGTCCCTCCCCTGGGGAAGCGAAGACCGCCGTCGACCTGGAGGTCCACGGTCAATGACAACTCGGAGGAGGTCCTGCCCGGGGCGTGGCATTCGAAGTCCCCTCCAACCTGCACCCAGCCCACTTGACCGGCTGGTGACGAGGCGGTGATGGTCGCGCCCGCGGTGAGGGCGGCGGACCGGAGGGTCAGCACAGGCCCGTGGACGTCGATGACAGTGTCCTGCGGGATCGGCTGCGGAGGTTTGATGTCGGTGATTTCGGCGTAGGGTGGGCGTTGCAGGCGGCCGCGGAACCGTATGGATAATGGTCCGGTGGACCGAGTGGTCCAGGCCAGGCCTGAGCCGCGCGTGGTTACGTCTGCCTCGAGCGTAACGGGATTGTTCGAGAGCAGCTGCAGTGCAGCCGAGGCGTCACTCGCGAGGTGGGCTCGGTATGCCCGGACCCGGGCTTCGACTCCCCGGTCCTGGTCCTCCGAGAATTCCCGGGCCCCGGTCATTTCGACCATGCCGAGCAGTGGGTGTGGTCGGGTGACAGCAAGGATTGCGGTCTCTGTGAACGAGGCGGCGAGCAGGCCGTTGCCGACGTCTCGGGGCTTGCGTTTGCTCATGCTTCGTCCTCCCTGTGGCCGAAGAGGTAGAGGTTCGGGCGTCCCATCCAGAGCGAGGGTTCACGGCCCCGTTCTGCAGGGATTTCCGACAGGTCGAGGGTAGCGCGGAGGACCACGTCGTCGAGTGCGGCCGCGGCGAGAACGCGCCCCCGGGGATCGACGACCATGGAGTGTCCGCAGAAGCCCGGCGAGTTGGAGTTGGCTGCGATCGCGAAGATTTGGTTGTCCTGGGCGCGGGCGCGCGTGCGTACCTCGATCAGGTGCTCATGGTCGGCTCCGACCGCCGAGGGGATGACAAGGATTTCGGCGCCCCCGAGTGCCTGCGTGGTCGCGATGGCGGGAAACGCGTGCTCGAAGCAGATTTGCGGTCCCAGGACGCCGGCAGGAGTTGCAATGACCGGAAGCTGGTGCCCGGCTTCAAATACGGGCAGCTCGGCAGGGAACAGGTGGGACTTACGGTAAGTCGCGAGGTCCCCGTCGGGGGCGGCGATGAGCAAGGAGTTGCACAGCTTGCCGTCCTCGGCGCGTTCGAGAAACCCGACCACGATGGTCGCATTGTGCCGTTGCGACAGGTCCCGAACGAGCCTCGCGGTGGGCCCGGTCCTGGCATGCTCAGCCAGGTCGGCGCTTCGGGCAGTGACCACGGCAAGGTCGTATCCGGGGATGAACATTTCGGGAAAGACGATGAGGTCGGCGTCGCCATGCTCTTTGACCACATCGGCGAGATGCCGGCGGCTGTACTCGGGGTCGCCGACAGGCATAACGTGCTGGACAACAGCCAGGCGAACACATCGCGTCGTTTCGGTCATCATCCTTTGACCGCCCCGGCGAAAAGTCCCTTGACGTAGTAACGGTTCAGCAGGGCAAACAGGAGCAGCGGGGGCAGGATCGCGAGGATGGATCCGGCCGAGATGAGGTCGTCCTGGTTGAGCTGAGGCGCGTTCAGGTTCGCCAGTCCGACAGTGATCGGACGGTGATCGGCATCAAGCAGTGTGAGGCCCATAAGCAGGTCATTCCATACGAATACGAAGTCGATGATGACGAACGACACGATGCCCGGGAGGGCGAGCGGAAGGGCGATGGCGCTGAACGCTTTGAACGATCCCGCACCATCGATCTTGGCGCTCTCAAGAAGTTCGTTCGGGATACCTTCGAAGAAGCTGCTCAGCATGAAGATCGACCATCCCGCGCCGAATGCTGTATGGACCAGGGCGATGCCGAGATACTGCCATGACCCGTTGTTAAGGCCCAGTGTCCGGAACCACGGGATGAGCGGGATCAGGATGATCTGGACGGGCACGATCATGGTCGTGAGCAGCATGACGTGGACGAAGCCCTTGAACCGAAAGCGCATCCGGGCGAAGGCGTACGCGGCGACCGTTCCGACGGCGAGCGTGATGAGCACGGACAGCACGGCGATGATGAGACTGTTCACAGCGTAGCCGGAGAGGCCACCGTCCCAGACCCGGCCGAAGTTAGCGAACGTCACCGTGGCCGGGTCGGCCGTCCACCATCCTTTGGTGCTCTGATCAAGCGGCAGGACGGCGATGGCACCAGCACCAACAACGGGAACAATCCAGACAATGCTTGCCACGGTAAGAATGGCGTAGAGGGTAAGCGTGCGCCACTGGGACGTCATGAGGGGTTTCCGTTCTTGCGGAGGAAGGGCATGGCGGCGGCAATAAGTACGAACGACATGATGATGGCGATCGCGGCGGCCTGCCCGGCTTTGGGGGAGTCGAGGAACTGGAACGCCTGTTGCCACAGCAGCAATCCCAGGACTTCGGTGTCTTGAGCGGGGCCGCCGCCGGTCGTGACGAACACGATGTCGAAGGTCCGCAAGGCGAAGATGATCGAGATCACGACGACGACGACAATCGAGGGCCGCAGGCTCGGAAGGGTTACGTGCCGGATGGTCTGCCACCGCGAGGCCCCGTCCACCTTCGATGCCTCGACCAACTCAGCCGGTACCGAGGTGAGGCCGGCTGTGAAGGTGATGACGCCGAAGCCGACGAAAGCCCACACAGCTGGGATGATGATCATGATATTGGTGAGCCGGACGTCCAGCCCGCCCAGATGCAGCACGCCGGGATTGGACAGCCAGCGGCCAAGGTGCAGCTCGAGCGGACCGATATTCAGGTCGGCATTGCCCACGCCGATGAGCTTCAAGGCTGCGTTGAGCAGCCCCTTGTTGGGGTCCGGGTTGTAGATGAACCCCCAGATGACACCGACCGCGGCCAGAGAGATCGTCATCGGCAAGATGATAGCGCTGCGGAAGAACCCGGTGCCCTTTTTCGCTTCCCAGATAAGCAGGGAGAGCGCGAGGGAGATGACCACGACCAGGAACGGAAAAACGATGAGCCATACCACTGAATTGAGTGCAGCGTTCCAAAAGTCCGCACTCGTGAGCGTAGTGGTGTAGTTGTCAATTCCGGCAGGGACCCAAGTGTCGGGCTGATCCGCCCGCCAGGGGTTGAGCATTCCCCACGTGAAGAAGCTCGAAAGGAACGTCGCCACGGCAGGCCAGAGATAGAAGCCGGCAAAGATTGCCAGCAGCGGGGCAAGGAAGATGTAGGCAAGACGGGTTTCGGAGCCGCGCCCGCGTCGCTTGGCGCGTCCTGACGGGACGGGGACCGTACTTGTGTTCTGCCCGGCGTTGGTGGGAGGCGCTGTTCGGGCGCGGCTCGTCATCATGTTTCTTTAGCCCTTCGAGCGGGTATCGACGCTGGTCATCGTCTTCGTGAACGATGCGACGTCCTTGGTGCGGATCAGGTCATCAAGGGCCTGGCGGTATTTCACCTGGATCTCGCCTCCGATCCAGTCATCGAGGTCGTAGCCGGCCTGGGTGGAGGCGTCTTTAGGCCAGAGAGCGGCAGCTTTTTTGTCATTGGGGGTCGGGTAAACATCCGCCGGGACCTTCATGTTCGGGGCAATGTAGCCGCCCTTCTTGGCCCAGATCGACTGGCCGTCGACAGACCCGACGTAGTCCAGGAATGCCTTGGTTGTAGCCGGGTTCTTGGTCTGCTTGCTCCCGATGAACAGGTCGCCGCTGACTGCCTGGGCAGGTTTCTGGTCTTTGTACGCAGGCAGCGGGAAGAAGGAGTAATCATCTCCGGGCTTGAGGTTTTTATCGCAGGACGGAACGACGGCGTTGACGAAGGCGCCGTTGTTGCCGAAGGCGTGCTGGCCGGAGACCCAGCCGCAGACCTCGTTGCTGAAACCGGTGTCCAGCGCATCTGAGGACCAATACTTGTCGATGAGTCCGGTGAGCACCGTCATGGCCTCAACGATCTTGGGATCATCCCACCCAATTTTGCCCTGCTGCAATTGCTGGTATTTATCCACACCCGCAACATTAAGCATGACCGGATCAACCCACTGAGTAGGCACCCAGACATCCTTGGCGCCGACTGAAAATGCTTTGGATGAGGTGTTCGCCTTGTCCAGGGCAGCGGTGAACTCGTCCCAGGTTGCGGGGGCCTTGGTCAGCCCGAGGGTGGTGTCGGTCTTCTTTGTGGACCAGATGAGTCCGTTCACGTTGCCCTTGAAATACACCGCATCGGCGTGGGCGTCCGAGCCCATTACGATCGATTTCAGGGAGTCGTTGTACGCTCCCTGGTCAAGCCAGGACTTCCACTCATCGTCCAGGTTCATCAGCAGACCCTGTTTCGAGAACTGACGAACTGTGCTGGGAAGTGCTACGGCAGCGTCGGGCGCGTTGCCTGAGGCGAATTGCTGTGCAAGCTGCGTCTGGGTTTGGTCGAAGGGAACAGTATCAACTTTCACCTTCGTGCCCGGGTACTTGGCCTGGAATCCGTCGACCACGGCTTGGAAGGCCTGGCCTTCAACGCCTGTCCAGTTCGCAACGACGCGGATCTCACCGCTCGGCTTACCGGACGCGTCGGCGCCTGGATTGCCTCCTGAGCAAGCGGCCAACGGCGCTACGCCGATAAGTGCGGTTGCGAGAGCCGCTACGCGGCGGCCTCGCGAAAATGTGATGGTCATGGAGCCCTCCGAGGATTTATTTGTCATCTTCGACATTACAAATGGTGAGGGGTGGGGGTACGGATGTCAAGGTGATGGCATGCTGAAGCGGCCGATAGGGTTATCAGCGGAAGGGAACGGAGCGAAGCCTGGTCAGGCCAGGGGGAGGCCAGTGACCGCAGAGATGCCCTGGGCCGCGAGGCGCACTTCCCGGGGAATCGACGCGCCGGAGACGATGGCCGCGAGGAGGTGCCTGAGCTGGGCACTTACCCGCTCATACTCCGGAATGGCAGGTCGGGTAGTGGCCTCCGGGAGGACTCGGGCCACGTCGTGGAGGAAACCCGTGCCTCGCGCAAGCACCGATGCGGCGCTGACCCGGGACGGCAGCTGCCCGGTGGTGTCGGCCACGGTCATTTGAACCGTTGCTTCCATCAGTCGGCGGATGATTCGCATCGCCAGATGCGGTTGGCGCGATTGGCGGAACACGGCGTAGGCGAGGCCGCCTGCGAGTACTTTCGCCCCAGGCTCGGGCGCTGCGGGAAGCGGAGCGAATCCGAAGCGGTCCAGGGACTGGATGGGTGAGAGACCGGTCAGTGCGGCCAGATCGGCGAGGTCATAGCTGCCGCCCAGCGCAATCTGGCTGTACCCGGACGCGAGTGACTGCAGGGCGGACTTCCGGCCCCATCCGGCACTCCTTTCATCGACGAGACCATCTTTGACAAGCGTCGAGAATGCCCGGGCCGCGCGAATGGCAGCCGGCTCGGCGAGAACGACCGTCTCCTCAGCTATGACGGACGCGCCATGGGCACTGAGCCAGCCGTGCAGAACATAGGTGGCAGTCTCGGCGGCGTCCGGTCCTGCGGGCACCGCGATCGGCGGCCGTCCGTATAATTCACGGCATCCCCGGGCGACTTGCCGAAGCTCGCGCACTGTCGTCGGCGCGTGGACAAAGCCGGCGCGAGCCACGCTCTCGCGATCAAACCAGAGACCTGCAACATCCACTTCCGCCTGGACCGCGACGACGCGACCATGATAGCTCGTGGCCTCGATAAAGGCACGGCCCACATCGGCGCGATACGTCTGCTCCACCCACTGCGCGTCGAGGTCATCGATCGGGCAAAGAGCGTCAACCGCGGCCAACTGCGGGACCCAGACCGAGTCGAGCACCGCAAGATCAGGCGCGTCGCCCCCCGCAACCGCGGCCAGCAGGTAGCGGTGCAGGTCCGGGAAGGGGACAACCTCCACATCGAGAATGATCTCCGCCGGGCTGACGCTTCGTACGAGACCGGCCCAGTCCTCTGTCGGGACGATCAGGCGTACGCGCGTGTCGCTCAACTGCCGCGTGATCCAGGCCGGGTTAACGAAGGTTCCCTTGCGCCTCTGTCGGATGATCACTCCCTCATCGAACAACTCTGCCATTGCACGGTGAACAGGGTTGCGGGAGATTCCGAGCTGCCCACAGAGTTCGTGTTCGGTAGGGAGCTGACCGTCAGTACCAAAACGCCCCTCCAGAATGGCCTTGACGAGGGAATCCTTCAGTTGCACATAGAGGGGGCTCCTCGAAGCAGGATCCAGCTGATTCAACATCAACTTCTGGCGTCCCTGCACTTGCCGCACCGGGAAGCGGCGGGTGCGCCGAGTCGCACACAGACATTCGGAAACCGCAAAGTGGACATACGGCAACACTACTTCGCCCGACTGGATTCCAGGCTTCACTCCTGGTCAGGGGCGCGGGAAACGGAGGTGCGGAAGCCCTGGAATCATCGAAATAGCACCCAAGAAACGGAGGCATGGAACTCGCCAGACGAAAAGGTCGCGATATCACCTCTGCGCCTGGGCAGCTGTCTGAGAACCACGCCGGGCTCCCACCGACAGGCGAGTTCCCCTTGTCAGCGCACCCAGCGTCAGATTGGGGTGTAGCTCAATCGGGCGGTGTCTCTACCTTTTGCATCCCTCCCGGAAATCAGGGGGCCGTGTAGGGATCATGCTGTGCCGCCAAAGCCGGATTTCGGGCCGGACACTCGCAGGAACTTCTTGGGCACGACCGTCCCAGCCCTACTTGCAGAGGCGGTCCTGTACTGCCGGGATCCGTTGAGTAAATGGGTCTGGTGCGGGCTGGGCGTGCGGATCGGTGGGGACTCAGTGTGCGCGGCGGACCGCCTGGACTGCCGCATCGTAGAGGTCAAAGAGGTCGACCCGCCCGCGCAGGCGTGACCATTCCTCCGTGGCAGCTTGCAGGCATGTGATCGCCGCCGCTGCGATCGCCCGCGCCTCGAGCAATCGGTGCTCTGAAAGGGGCAGCCGCTGCTCGATCTGCGGTGCGAGTAGTTCCTGCCAGCGCGACTGTTTCTCGGCGTGCCCGGCGCGCAGCGATTCACTGCCGAAGAGGAGGGTGACGATCTCTAGTCGTCGTTCTGTGGTGGTCTCGATCTCTTCAAGCACGTGGAAGGCCGCACGCAGGGACTCCCAGATGTCCTCGTCCGCAGCTGAGGCGGCGAAGCGTTCAGCGATCCGCTCGCCCTGTTCTGACAGCCCACTGAGCGCCAGGTCCTCCTTGCTCTTGAAGTAGTTGAACAGCGTGCGTCTGGAGACGCCGGCGGCGGCAGCGACCTCCTCGACGGTGGTCTGGTCGTACCCCTTTTCAGCGAACGCAGCCATAGCGGTCTGGGCAATGAGGGAACGGACGACAGCACGCGTCTTCTCCCGAAGGGGAGGAGATGAAGAAACCATGCACTTATGGTACATGAATGCATTCGATGTATTTTGTTGCACCGAGTGCACAGGCGTGCATATCATGTACCCATGAATAGAATCGACTACACAACCCAGACCACCATCGTCACTGGAGCAAGTTCTGGCCTCGGAGCAGAATTCGCCCGGCAGCTGGCCAGCCGGGGCTCCGACCTCGTCCTCGTCGCTCGGCGCGCCGACCGCCTCGAGGCGCTTGCCCAGGAACTCACCCTCGCTCATCAGGTCAAGGTGACCGTCATCGCACGCGATCTCGGTCGACCCGACGCCGGCCGAACACTTCGTGCCGAGCTCGAAGGCCGGGGTATCCGGGCGACGAGTCTGGTCAACAATGCCGGCTTCGGCACCCATGACGAGTTCGACGCCGAGGACCCCGAGCGTCTCCAGAGCATGATCGCCCTGAATGTCAGTTCCCTCGTCGACCTGAGCCACGCGTACTTCGAGCCGCTGAAGGCCGGCAAGGGCGTGCTCATCAATATCGCGAGCCTTCTCGGCCTCCAGCCGACTCCCTACCTCAGTGTGTACGGCGCTACCAAGGCATTCGTGCTGAGCTTCACCGAGTCCCTGTGGGAGGAGGCGCACGGCTCCGAACTCAGCGTGCTCGCCGTGTGCCCTGGTGCAATGCAGACAGAATTCTTCGACGCCGCAGGCAGCCAGTCCGCCGATTACGGCACCACCAGGGCGACACCACAACATGTTGTGCGGGTCGCGCTCGAGACGCTCGACCGTCGCTCCGCGCCGCCGTCGGTGGTGACCAACGGCCGGCCCCTGGCCATAGCTACCAAGTTCCTGCCGCGCCGGATGGTCGTGCGCACCATGGGCCGGATGGCACGTCCGGCCGCGCATGTCTAGCAACGCCTCCCGCGTTCACCGGCGCCCCAATCGCATCCGCTAGGAGCGGACAATGGCTCCCACGGTACAAGCCACACCACGGATCACAGACGCGGAGCGCTTCCACGGCATCCTTGCTGCCCAGCGCGCCGCCTTCCTCCGCGACGGAACGCGTTCGCTGCCGGGGCTAGGAAGGTTCTGAGCGCCCTGAAGTCGGTGTGGCTCGCCTGGCGGCGCGACGTCCGAGAGGCGACCAACGCCGCACTTCGGAAATCGCTCCGACCAGGCGGCGGGGGAAGTCCTCGGCGTCGTTCAGGGCACCAACTATCTGAGGCGCAATCTGCGAACGTTCATCCGCCGGACCCGTTGCTGAACCCCAGTGCACATCCGTCTTGGAAGTAATTGCATCGGGTGCAGTCGGCGGGCATCGTCGGATGCCGCCGGCGGCGGATGATGCTCAAACCATCCCCTGGCGCAGCGCGAACCAGCGAAGTAGCCGACGAGATGGAGCGCGAGGTGTTCGAACAGAAAGGTGACCGTCGTAAGCGCCACGGTTCAGCCTTCTCCGTACTGCCGTTCGGTCATCTCACCTTGCCGGAAGCCCCGCCCTTTCTGGGAAACGAATGAGGGCAACGCGCTGACGATCGTTTCATCGATTTCTTCAGGTGTAACAGAAAAACTGTTATTTATAACTTAATTCTTGACAGGACTAGCGTCGATGCCGTTATATGGATCACATAATCTTTCGCTCGTCGCAGACATCTGAAGCCTTCCGCAAAGTGGCGGTTCAGTGTCGCGCCATCTAGGAGATAGCAATGGCAGCATCGTCCGCTTCCGCAACTTCAGTTTCGACCACAGCACTAGAGTCCAAGCGTTCTTGGGCTGACCGTATTGGCATGCCGCACGCGCTGCGGTGGGGCTTTCTCGGGTTGCTCGTTTTCATGATCGGTGACGGGGTCGAGTCCGGATATTTGTCCACGTTCCTGCTGGACCGGGGCCTGGACCAGGGCCAGATCGGCCTTTTGTTCACGCTGTATGGGGTCGCCGCGGGCGTGGCCGCGTGGGCCTCGGGGGCCTTGTCGGATCTTTGGGACCCGCGCAGGGTGATGATCCTCGGACTGGTTCTGTGGGTCAGTTTCCAGGTTGTTCTGCTCTCGGTCGCGCTTCCCTCGATGGACTACACCCTGCTCCTTGTCTGTTACGGTCTCCGCGGTCTGGGTTACCCGCTCTTTGCCTATGGCTTCCTCGTCTGGATCGCGGCGTCCACCCCGTCAAACCGGCTAGGCTCGGCCGTTGGCTGGTTCTGGTTCGCTTTCACAGGAGGCCTGCCCACGCTCGGGTCGTTGCTGGCAAGTGCCACTATCCCTGCGGTCGGCGCCTTCAATACCCTCTGGATGGCCCTGGGCCTGGTGATCCTCGGCGGTCTTATCGTTCTCACAACGGTTCGGGAACGCTCCGGCTTTTCCCGCCTTGCCCCGGAGGGCGAAAAGCCCGTTGCGACGCTGGCGTCGAGCCTGACCATCCTGTGGCGCAACCCGAAGGTCGGCATGGGCGCAGCGGTCCGCGCCATTAACACCGCGTCCCAATTCGGCTTTCTGGTGTTCCTCCCGGTCTTCTTCACGCGGGAGATTGGCTTCCAACTCAGTGAGTGGCTGCAGATCCTCAGCGTGGTGTTCCTGACCAACATCTTCTTCAACCTGATCTTTGGGATCGTCGGGGACAAGTTCGGCTGGCGAAACACGATCGCTATCTTTGGCGGTATCGGATGCGCCATTACCACCCTTGCCTTCTACTACGTGCCCCTGGCCGCCGGCCCTAACCTGCTGGTTGCCATGGCCGTCGGTGCCGCCTATGGAGCCACCCTGGCCGGTTTCGTGCCACTGTCCGCGCTGATGCCGTCCCTCGCCCCGGAACACAAGGGCGCGGCGATGTCAGCCCTGAACTTCGGCGCCGGAATGTCCGTCTTCCTGGGCCCGCTGATCGTGACCCTGTTTCTGTCCCTCGTCGGGGTCGGTGGTGTCATGTGGATTTTCGCCGGGCTCTACGTGCTCAGTGCCGTACTGACCTGGCAGCTGAAGCTCCCCTCGGCAGCGCCCCGGCACGCGGACGCTGGCAGCACCTACTGATCATCAGCTACACCTGACCTGAGAGGCAGAACCGTTCCAATGGAGCAGCTTCGCTCCGGGTACCCGCATTACGTCACGATACGGAGGCAACCGACAGGTTGCCACCAGGAACAGAAAGGCCCACGCCATGGCGGTCATCGCTGTTGATGCCGGCACCACAATGATCAAGGCCGTCGGATACGACGAGGAAGGCACCGAACTGGTCGTCGTCCGCCAGGCAACGTCCGTCAACCGCCCCCACCCGGGCTGGGCAGAGCAGGACATGCTCGCCGTGTGGGATGCCGTGGTCTTCAGCGTCCGCAGCGTCCAGCGCCAGCTGAGGTCGGACATCGATTTCCTCGCCATCACCGCCCAAGGCGACGGGTGCTGGCTCGTGGACCAGTCGGGCGAACCCACAGGGCCCGCGATCCTTTGGAACGACGGACGCGCCGCCGCCATCGTCGAGGACTGGTCCCGGCAAGGAGTGCTCCAACAAGCCTTCCAGATCAACGGGTCCCAAATCTTTCCCGGATTGCCCAACGCCATCCTCACCTGGCTGAAGCACAACGACCCGGAACGGCTTGACAGCTCTCACGCGTCCCTTACCTGCGGCGGCTGGCTCTTTGCCCGGATGACCGGGGAACTGGCCATCGATGAATCAGACGGGGCCGCACCGTTCATGGATATCCGCACCCGCCGCTACTCACCGGAGCTGTTGAAGCTCTACGACATGGAGTGGGCACGCCCGTTCTTGCCGGAGCTGCGCGGCGATGACCGGCGGGTAGCGGCCCTGACCCGGGCCGCTGCACTGGAGATGGGGCTGCCGGCGGGCCTGCCGATTGTCATGTCTTCCTACGACATCGCCTCCACCGCCATCGGCGTGGGAGCGGTCACCCCCGGCCAGGCCTGCAGCATCCTCGGCACGACCCTGTGCACCGAAATCGTCGCCGACACGGTGACCACTGAAGGCAAATCCGCCGGGCTGACCGTGGCCCTGGGGCTGCCCGGCAAGTACCTCAACGCTTTCCCCACGCTGGCCGGCGGTGAAGTCATCCAGTGGGCCTGCCAACTGCTGGACCTGGGCAACCCGACCGAGCTGGCCGAGCTCGCCGAAGCCTCCCAGCCTGGAGCGAACGGGCTGGCCTTCATCCCGTACCTCTCTCCGGCAGGGGAGAGGGCCCCGTTCCTCGACGCGCAGGCACGCGGCGCCTTCCTCGGCCTGTCCTTCGACCACGGACGCGAACATATCGCCCGGGCCGTGCTGGAAGGACTGACGCTGGTGATCCGGGACTGCCTGAGCACCTCGGGCGTCACCCCGACCGAACTGCGGGTCTGCGGCGGCGGGGCTGCGAACCCCATCTGGCTGCAACTCATCGCCGACGTCACAGGAGTGCCGGTGCTGCGCTCGACCGACACGGAAGTGGGCGCCAAGGGAGCCTTCCTCGTGGGCCTCGTCGCTACCGGGGGAGCCGCCCGGATCGAGGACGTCTCGTCGTGGTACGTAAGGATTCGGGACACGTTCACGCCGGATTCCGGACGGGCCGGAGTCTATGCCGAACTGTACGAGGACTTCTTGGCACTGCGGTCCACGGTGAGCGAAACCTGGCCGCGGCTTGCCGCCATGCGCCAGCGCACCCCGGAAACGGCCGGCACGAACCCGCTGCCCATCATCATCCCCGGGCATGTGCCCGAACGCTCGGCGGACCTGACAGCACCGGGAACGACGCCGGGCCAGATCCGCCGGCTGGAAGGAACCACGCCATGAACCAGCCAATCAACGAACCCCTCTGGATCGGACTGGACCTCGGAACGCAAAGCGTCCGCGCCCTGGCCGTCAACGCCGCGGGGGACGTACGTGGGGCTGGCACCCGCAAGCTCACCAGCCACCGGAACGGTCCCCGGCACGAACAGGACCCGGAACAGTGGTGGACGGCCGTGTCCGAGGCAGCCTCCGAAGCACTCCATGGCCTGGAACGGTGCAACGTCGGGGGTGTCGCCGTCGACGCGACCTCCGGCACGATTCTTCTGGCAGACCAGCGTGGCACGCCGGTCACACCCGGTCTGATGTACGACGACGGCCGGGCCGGCGCCGAAACCGACAGGGTCAACGCCACCGGCGCCCATGTCTGGGACGAACTGGGCTACAAACGCATGCAGACCCCCTGGGCCCTGCCGAAACTGCTCTGGCTGCTCAACGATCCGGCCACGCCCAGCACCGGAACCCGGCTGCTGCACCAGTCAGACTTCATCAATGAACGCCTGACCGGTCACATGGTCCCCACGGACCTGAGCAGTGCCCTGAAAACAGGCGCCCACCTGATCACCGAGCAATGGCCCGAGGACGTCTTCGAATCGCTGGGCGTCCCGCTGGCCATGCTTCCGTCCCTCGTCCGGTCCGGCACGCGCATCGGAGCTGTCTCCGCCGCCGCCGCCCGGGTCACGGGTATACCCGAAGGCACACCGGTCATCTCCGGGGCAACGGACGGGTGCGCGGCACAGCTGGGCGCCGGAGCGCTGAGCGTGGGCAGCTGGAATTCCGTCCTGGGGACAACCCTGATCCTCAAAGGCGTCACCCGGAACCTCATCCAGGACCCCCTCGGCGTCGTCTACTCACACAAGAGCCCGGACGGCGACTGGTTGCCCGGCGGTGCTTCCAGCACGGGGGCCGGCGTCATTTCCCGGGACTTCCCCGGCAAGGACCTGAACGTCCTGGAAGGGCTGGCCAGGACACGGGAACCCTCCCCACTGCTGACCTATCCCTTGGTCTCCTCCGGTGAACGGTTTCCGTTCGCCGCACCCGCAGCCCGCGGATTCACCCTCGGAACATCAGCGGATGAGGGGGACAGGTACGCCGCGGCGCTGCAGGGCGTGGCGTTCATCGAGCGGCTCTGCTTCGACTACCTGGACCTCCTGGGCGCACCCACCGACGGGAACCTTGTCCTGACCGGCGGTGCCACCAAGAGCTCTTACTGGAACCAGCTGCGGGCCGACGTCCTGGGGCGCGCCGTGACGCTGCCACAGAACGCGGAACCGGCCCTGGGCATGGCGGTACTCGCCGCCTCCCCGGACCGGGACACCGCCGACGTCGCAGCAGAAATGGTCAAGGTCCGCGAGGTCATCGAGCCCCGCCCACAGGCGACCGGCAAGTTTGATGACTCCTACCTCCGGCTCATCACCGAACTCGAACAGCGCGGCTGGCTTGATCCAACGGCCGCCGAACACGCCATCAAAAGGACAAACGCATGACAAACATCATCCTGTGCCGCCACGGCGAAACGGTCTGGCACGCCGAAAACCGGTACGCGGGTATCAGCGACATCGACCTGACCCACCGCGGCCACGACCAGGCAGCACAGCTCGCCGACTGGGCCCGGACAGCCGGCCTTTCCGCGATCTATGCCTCCACGCTCAGCCGCGCGCAGACCACAGCCGCCGCCAGCGCCACCACCACCGGACTGAGCGTCCGGGTGGATGAACGCCTCCGGGAGCTGGACTTCGGCGAAGGCGAAGGCCTGACCACCGCCGAGATGGAACAGCAGTTCCCCAAAGCCCTCACGCACTTCCGCGCAGACCCGGCGACCCATCACCTGCCCGGCGGCGAAGACCCCTTCAAAGCCGCGGACCGCTTCGTCACCTGCCTTCACGACATTGCCCGGCAGCACCCTGACGGGCGCGTCCTGGTCGTTGCCCACACCACCGCCATCCGGCTCGCCCTCTGCCAGATGATCGGCATCCCCTTACGCGAATACCGGCGCGTGTTCCCGGCCATCCGCAACTGCTCGCTCACCGAGCTCAGCTTCAAGGACGACTACGTCTCCGTGCTCGAGTTCAACACTCCCGTTACCGCCAGCCTCGTGCCCGCCGGCCGGCCCCAGAACTGATCCAGCAAGGAGACCACCATCATGACTACCCGCATCCTCGCCGCCGGCGACCACTTCGTCCTCAACGGCCTGCTCACCGACGCCGTCACCACCGAAATCACCGACCGCGACCTGTCATTCACCGAAATGACCCTGCCCTGGCCGGTGGTGCCCTTCGGCCGCATCGGGGAAGTCGATGAGGCCTCAGGCACCGAAGACGAACTCATCGAAGCCCTCCAAGGCGTGGAAATCTGCGTCACCCAAATGGCGCCGCTCACGGAAAAAGTCTTGAAGGCATGCCCGGACCTCAAACTGTTCTGCATCAGCCGCGGCGGCCCGGTCAACGCCAACATTGAAGCAGCAACCCGGCACGGCGTCGCCGTCACCTCCGCCCCGGGACGGAACGCCGCGGCGACCGCCGAACACACCCTGGGCATGATGCTCGCGGCAATGCGCCGCATCCCCCAGACCAACGCGGATCTGAACGCCGGCACCTGGCGGGGCGACTACTACATGTACGACAACGTCGGACCGGAGATGGAAGGCAGCACCGTCGGACTGGTCGGCTACGGAGCCATCGGCAGCCGCGTCGCCCGGATGGTGCAGGGATTCGGCGCAACTGTCCTGGTCCACGACCCCTACGTCACCGACGAAGCACTGGCCGGCCAGGCACAGAAGGTGGAGTTCGACGAACTCCTCGCCCGCTCCAACGTCCTGTCCCTCCACGCCCGCGTGACCCCCGAAACAACCGGCATGATCGGAGCCGAACAGATCGCGGCCCTGCAGCCGGGCTCCATCATCGTCAACTGCGCACGCGGCGCCCTTCTGGACTACGACGCCCTGTGCGACGCGCTCGACTCCGGCCACCTCTTCGGCGCCGCCTTCGATGTTTTCCCCCAGGAACCCATCCCGGCAGCATCACGGCTCCTGACCACCCCGAACATCGTCATGACACCCCACCTGGCCGGCGCCAGCA
Source organism: Arthrobacter sp. Bi83 (assembly GCF_918698095.1). Taxonomy (GTDB): domain Bacteria; phylum Actinomycetota; class Actinomycetes; order Actinomycetales; family Micrococcaceae; genus Arthrobacter. The sequence continues at coordinate 12,420 of NZ_CAKKLY010000016.1, read as the reverse complement.
AGGCAACAGCGGTTAAAGCCGCACGAATCGTCGCCGGCGATGTGCGCCGCTACCTGAACGGGGAACCTCTGGCCCACTGCGCCAACCCCGAGGCCCTCATGTCCGCAGGAACGGTCTAACCCAAACACCAGGAGGAACGAAATGACTAGCACTCCCACCCAGCAGCTTTCCGACGCCGGCGTTTCCATCTGGCTCGATGACCTCTCCCGCGGCCGCCTGACGACCGGCACGCTGCAGAAGCTGATCGAAGAGAAGAACGTTGTGGGTGTCACCACGAACCCGTCCATCTTCCACGCCGCCATCACCACCGGCCATGACTACGACGCCACCATCGCGGCCCAGGCCGCTGCCGGCGCGTCCATCGAAGAGACGATCTTCGAGATCACGACGACGGACGTCGCCGACGCCTGCGACCTCTTCGCCCCGATCGCCGCCGCCACCAACGGCGTCGACGGCCGCGTCTCCATCGAGGTGGACCCCCGCCTCGCCTGGAACACCGCAGGCACCATCGCCGAAGCGAAGCACCTCTACAAGAAGGTCAACCGCGACAACGTCCACATCAAGATCCCCGCCACGCTTGAGGGCCTGGAAGCCATCACGGCAACCCTGGCCGAGGGCATCAGCGTCAACGTGACCCTGATCTTCTCCCTGGAGCGCTACCGCGCCGTCATCAACGCCTTCCAGTCCGGACTGGAGCAGGCCAAGGACAACGGCCACGACCTCTCCAAGATCCACTCCGTCGCCTCGTTCTTCGTCTCCCGCGTGGACACCGAAATCGACAAGCGCCTCAACGCCATCGGCACCGACGAGGCGAAGGCCCTCAAGGGCAAGGCCGGCGTGGCCAACGCCCGCCTGGCCTACCAAGTCTACGAGGAGCAGTTCTCCACCGAGCGCTGGGCCGTGCTGGCTGAAGCCGGCGCCCTGCCGCAGCGCCCGCTGTGGGCCTCCACCGGTGTCAAGGATCCGGCCTACCCGGACACCCTCTACGTCGCCGAGCTCGTCGCCCCCGGCGTTGTGAACACCATGCCGGAGAAAACCCTGGACGCCACCTTTGACCACGGCGTAGTCACCGGCGACACGGTGACCGGCACGTACGAGGAAGCAAACGCCACTCTCAACGCGCTGGAGGCCCTCGGCGTCTCCTACAACGAGGTCGTCGCCCTGCTGGAATCCGAAGGCCTCGACAAGTTCGTTGCCAGCTGGAAGGAACTGCTGGCCGACGTCGAAACCGCCCTCGCCGCGGCAGCCTGAGCAACGGTCGGGATCGCGAAAGTGCCGGCCTTCCCTGTGGCGGGAGGCCGGCGCAGCAGCCATACGTGAAGCCGCAGGCGATGCCCACGAGTTTCAGGGCCGAGGGTTATGAAGCTGTTAGCCGGTTTGGCTCTGCGCCTTGGGCAGCGGTGCGATGTGCAGCCGGGTGTGCTCGGATACGGCATCCCGGAACTCCTGGGAGACGTCGTCGGTGAGGATCAGATCCGTGAAGTCACTGACCGGGACGTAGTGATGCAGGGAGGTCCGTCCCACTTTGGCTCCGTCCATCATGAGTACCCGCCGGGTGCCGGCTTTCAGCATCGCACGCTTCATGTGCACGACGTCCTGCTCCTGGTGGTACGTCATTTCCGTGCCCATTGTCGAGGTGGACTGGAAGACGACGTCCACCGCGTACGAGCTGAACGAGCCGTCGTTGGGCAGCCCGATAAACGAGTCATGCGTGCGGGAGTACTGGCCGCCGGTCACGATCAGGCGGACGTCGTCGTTCTCCCGGAACAACTCAATAGCCTGCCGATAATTCGTGATGACCGTCAGCGGCCCGACGTCGTTAAGCAACCGGGCAAGGGCGAAGACGGTGGTGGAATCGTCCAGCATCACCGACATGCCCGGCTCCACCATTTCCAGGGCCTTGCGTGCCAGCGCCGCCTTGGCCTGGGGCTGAATCTGCATACGGATTTCCGAGCTTGCCTCGAACACGGTCGAGGGCAGCGCCGAGACCCCGCCATGGACCTTGCGCAGGATCCCCCGCGTCGCCAGGTCGTCGATATCACGGTGGATCGTCATCAGGCTCACCCCGGTGAGCGCCGCCAGGTCCGCGGCGCTGGAAAACCCCGCCTCGACCACATGCTCGATGATCCGGCGTTGCCTGCTAACCCGGGGTTTCTTCAGTCCTGCGCTGTCGTTCATGGTGCTCGCTTTCCTCTCCGGGCCCTGATCCACTCCTGCGGGAATCTCGGCTGCACGCCTCCGCCTAGGATATGCCTCCCATTACTTCTGTAACAATTTATCACTAATGGTGTTCAACTTCACATTTTTCCTGTTATTCTCATCACACAAGTTGCGGCGAATGGTGGCCGCACTGCTAGGACCACTCCAGAAAGAGAATTCGATGAAGAACTTCTACACGCGGATCCTGACCGTCGCTGCTGCGGCCGCCGTTGCGGGCGCCGCCCTGACCGGCTGCGCCCAGGGCAGCGCGCCCGGGGCCTCCGGCGGTGACGCATCCTCGGCAAAGATCGCGTTTTTGATGCCCGACATTGCCTCCACCCGCTACGAACTGTTCGACAAGCCGTTGTTCGAGGCGAAGATCAAGGAGTTGTGCGGCGGCTGCAGCGTCATCTACTCCAACGCCGCCGCCAGTGCAGCAAAGCAGCAGGAGCAGGCGAACTCCGCACTGGCCCAGGGCGTGAAGGCCATCGTCATCGACCCGGTCGACTCCGCAGCAGCGGCAACGATCGTCAACTCAGCCAAGGCCCAGAACGTGCCGATCATCGCCTACGACCGGCCCGTCCCGGACGCGCCCGCCGACCACTACGTCTCCTTCGACAACGAAAAGATCGGCGCGATGATCGCCCAGTCACTGGTGGATCACCTCAAGGAGACCAACGCCCAGGGCGGGCTGCTGCAGGTCAACGGATCCCCGACAGACGCCGCCGCCGGCCTGATCAAGAAGGGCATCCACTCGGCAGTGGACACCAGCGGCCTTAAGCTCCTCGCCGAATTCGACACCCCCGGCTGGGAACCCACGAAGGCCCAGGACTGGGTCAGCGGACAGATCACCCAGTTCCCCGGAAAAATCGCAGGCGTTGTCGCGGCCAACGACGGCACCGCCGGCGGAGCGATCGCCGCCTTCAAAGCCGCCGGCGGCTCCGTGCCGCCAGTAACGGGCAACGACGCCGAACTCGCCGCAGCCCAGCGCATCATCGCCGGGGACCAGTACAACACCATCTCCAAGCCCATCAAGACGGTCGCCGAAGCCGCGGCACAGATCGCCTACTCATTCGCGAAAGGTGAGAAGCCGGCAGGCAAAACCACCCTGTTCAACACCCCCTCCGAGCTCTTCGTTCCCACTGTCGTCACGGCGAAGAACCTCAAGGAGACGCTGGTCGATTCAGGAATCATGAAGGCCTCCGAGCTGTGCACCTCCACCTATGCGGCAGCCTGCGCCAAGGCGGGCATCAAGTAACCCCCGGCACCACAAAGGCCAGTCCCGGCGCCCCCTTTCTCAGGACGCCGGGACTGGCTCCCACACCCATCAAGGCCCCATGGAACAACAGGGAAAAACATGTCACCACAACCCACCACCCCGGCAGGAACGCCCCAGCTGCTGAGCCTGCGCGGCATCAATAAGTCCTTCGGTGCCGTCGCCGCACTCATGGACATCGAACTGGACGTCGCCGAAGGGGAAGTCGTCGCCATCGTCGGCGACAACGGCGCCGGCAAATCCACCCTCGTCAAAGTGCTCTCCGGAGTCCACTCCGCTGACTCAGGCACCATCACCTTCGAAGGCCAGGAAGTCTCCATCCCCAGCCCGGCCGCGGCCCAGCACCTCGGAATCGCGACCGTCTTCCAGGATCTCGCGCTCTGTGACAACCTCACGGTCGTGGACAACCTGTTCCTTGGACAGGAACTCTCACCGTTGCGGCTCAATGAAGTGGACATGGAGGTCCGCTCCTGGGAACTGCTCAAGCAACTCTCGGCCAAGATCCCCTCCGTCCGCACCCAGATCGCCTCCCTCTCCGGAGGCCAGCGCCAGACCGTCGCGATCGCCCGCTCCCTCTTGGGGGACCCGAAGATCGTGATCCTCGACGAACCCACCGCAGCCCTCGGCGTAGCGCAGACCGCCGAAGTGCTCAACCTCGTCGAACGGCTGCGCGAACGCGGCCACGGCGTCATCATGATCAGCCACAACATGGCCGACGTCCAGGCCGTCGCAGACCGCATCGTCGTCCTGCGGCTTGGCCGCAACAACGGAGACTTCCGGGTAGGGGAGGTCTCCACCGAAGAGATCATCGCAGCGATCACCGGAGCCAGCGACAACGTCGTCTCCCGCCGGTCCGCCGCCAGCAGCACCAGCCAGGAGACCCCGACACCATGAACACCAAGACCCAACCCACCCCCGGCGCCCTCGCGCTCGACCTGCAGGACGAACGGCTCCAAGACCGGACCGGACTGCGCGGACAGTACAAAGCCTTCCTGGACCGCACCCGCTCCGGCGACCTCGGCGTCCTGCCCGTCATCGGCGGTCTGATCATCATCTGGGCCGTCCTGCAGATCCTGAACCCGATCTTTCTGTCCCCCGCCAACCTGGTCAACCTCGCCATGGAAAGCTCCGCGGTCGGCATCATCGCCCTGGGCATCGTCTCCGTACTCCTCGTCGCCCAGATCGACCTCTCCGTCGGCTCCGTCAGCGGACTCTCCGCCGCCGTCGTCGCCGTCACGTCCGTGAACATGGGCTGGCCCGCCTGGCTCGTCGTCCTGGTCACCATCGGACTCGGCGCAGCCATCGGATGGATCTACGGACAAATCTTCAACCGCTTCGGCGTCCCCAGCTTCGTGATCACCCTCGCAGCCCTCCTCGGCTTCCTCGGACTTCAGCTCTACATCCTGGGCGCCAAAGGCTCCATCAACCTGCCCTTCGACTCACCCCTGGTCTACTTCGCGCAGCTCGCCTTCGTCCCGGCATGGCTGTCATACCTCCTCGTGGCAGCCGCAGCCGCCAGCCTGTTCGCCACCGACTACGTCCACGCCCGCGCCCGCAAAAACGCCGGACTGTCCGCGATGTCGCTCCAGAACATCACGCTCCGGGCCGTCCTCCTGCTGGTCGCCCTCGGCGTCACCGTCCTGTACCTCAACCAGGGCCGCGGCGTCGGCTGGATGTTCGTCCTATTCATCGCCCTGACGCTCATCCTCAACTACCTCCTCAAGCGCACCCGGTGGGGCCGGTCCGTCTACGCCGTCGGCGGGAACCCCGAAGCGGCCCGCCGCGCCGGCATCAACGTCAAAGCCATCTACACCTCCGTGTTCATCACCTGCTCCACCCTGGCAGCAGTAGGCGGACTCCTCGGAGCCGCCCGCCTCGCAGCAGCCAACCAGGGAAGCGGAACCGGCGACGTCAACCTCAACGCCATCGCAGCCGCCGTCATCGGCGGAACAAGCCTCTTCGGAGGACGCGGAAGCGCGTTCGCGGCCATCCTCGGCATCATCGTCATCCAGTCCATCTCCAGCGGACTCACGCTGCTGAACCTGGACTCCTCCTTCCGCTTCATGGTCACCGGCGTCGTGCTCCTCCTGGCCGTCATGCTCGACTCCGTCGCACGGCGGTCCCGGACCTCCCACGGCAGGGCCTAAGAACCAGGGCATTCAAGCTCAGAAACTGACCCGCTAACCCATTTCCGGTCAGGATTAGTCAGCCAGCCGGCCAGGGAAGGCCAGACCTTCCCTGGCCCGCCGCTCTGGTTGAGCAAACCGTAAAGATTTCGCCAACCAGACGACAAGCGGCAGGGGGAGTAGCTACTAGATTTTCCGTTGCCAGGCCGGGCATCTGGGACGCGCCCTTGATCACAGTGTGGCCGCGGTGGAGTTTAAACTGCAGGGGTCGCCTGATCGTTCGAAGACTGGGTAATCGGCGAGCGTCACTTCACACCGTAGCCTCATCATTGACTGCGCCAATCCCCACCGCATCGGTGAAGGGCGCCGCAGAACCGCGGATCAGATGCACGATTCTCTCATTAGATGGCCGTGCTCACGGAACGCCCTTAAGTAACTCCCCCGCCTATTTTCAAACGCCTGTGAGGATTGGGGTGGCTGGTCTGGGATTGGCTGGCAGAGTAGGTGCAGGCCGTTCCACCCCTCGGTCGTGACTCATTAAACGCTTGGCCCCGTGCCCGGGTGTCCTGTTATCGACTTGTCCGTCCGTTGGGTGGGCGGCCGGCACCTGCCCGGCCCACATCGGTGACTTGATCAGAAGATTGTCCGCTCCCGCGTGGGGCGTGGCTCGTCACAGTGCTGTTCCGAAGTGACCTCTACCCGGACTGGTACCGGCTCGTAACGGGCCTGGCCATGTCCGCGAAATGAGGAAGGTGCCAGAACCGCTATGACTATCGTTGCGTATTCCCACCCGTTTGTCGTGGGTGTCGACACCCACGCCCGGAAGCACGTTTTCGCCATCATTGCCGCGGCAAACGGCGAACGGATCGGAAACCGGGATTTCCCAGCTACGGGCGCGGGGATCAACCGCGCCATTGCTTGGGTTGCGCGTCGCACCGAGGCCGATCTGGCCACTCTATGGGTGATTGAGGGCGCGGCTTCTTATGGTGCCGTGTTGGCCGGTGCTGTCGCAGCTGCCGGCTACCAGGTTGCTGAAGCCACGCGCATGGACGCCCTGCCGCGTCGTGGGGTTGGTAAGTCGGATCCGTTGGACGCGCACAGGATCGCTTCTGCCGTCCTTTCCTTGGAAGAGGATAAGTTGCGCCGGCCACGGTTGAACGAAGGGGTGCGCGCAGCGTTGCGGGTCTTAATCACTGCGCGTCATTCGATGACAACCGACCGGACCAGGACCGTGAACGCGTTGACCGCGCTGCTCCGGATCAATGATTTGGGTTTCGATGCGCGCAAGTCGCTGAGCGGAAGTCAGATACTGGAGGTGTCCCGGTGGCGGGTCCGTGAAGAAGCTCTTGCTGTATCGGTGGCCCGCTCTGAAGCGGTCAGACTGGCCAAGCGCATCGGCGACCTTGACGCTGAGATCAAAACAAACGGCTCCCGGATCACCGAACTGGTTGACGTAAGCGAAGCGGCGCCGCTGCTGCAGGAATCCGGCTTCGGACCAGTCACGGCAGCTATTTGTCTTACCGCTTGGTCTCATCAGGGCCGGGTACGTTCCGAGGCGGCTTTCGCCTCCCTGGCTGGGGTCAACCCCATTCCCGCTTCATCTGGAAATACCGTCCGTCATAGGCTCAACCGCGGCGGCGACAGGACCCTGAACAAAGCCCTTCACATGGTTGCTCTTACGAGGATGGCGTTCGATCCAGCGACCATCAAATACGTAGCGAAGCGGCAAGCAGAAGGGCGAACCAAGAAAGAAATTCGTCGGTGCGTGAAGCGCTACCTCGCCCGACGGATCTACCGCACACTCAATGCCAACAGTCCCCAGCCATTGCTACGTTGACAACCATAGAAGAGTCGATAACGGATACTCCGTCAACCTGGCAAGGCTCGGACAAGCTGCGCTGAGTGACTCTGTTCCGTCCACAGTTGGGGTCAAATCCGGTTATCCACGGCTGGATATTTGGGAGCCCCTGGATTAGCTCCCGGAGCAGCGGTAGCGGTGGGTAACCCATGAGAATTGTCCCTGGGTGTGGGCGGGGGCGGAACCCAGCCTCTCAGTGGACTCGGATTGAAGTCCCTTAGTTCTGGGGCCCAATAAGGCCCCCTATGCCAGGTTGGGGTGTGCTTTACCTGACGAAGGCGCGAGGACGGAGTCGAGGACGGCTGGCCCGGCGGATCGAAGTCCACCGGGCGCGTGATGCCCTCCCGAGTTTCTGCTCTGGTTGGAGAACTTTTCAAACCATCCCCCCGCGGCGGAGGAGGAACGGGCTTGGCACCGGCCTTCCGTGGCGAGCCATCGGCCCAGATCTTACCGCTGCAGTGTACGGCTTATCCTTAGCGCCGGACAGGGGCGGGTTCAAGGCTTGAAAGGGCATTCATTATCGCCGCCCGTGGCGTGCCTTCCAGTTCATACACCGACTTGCGCCCCACGCGCCGCGAGGTCACCAGTTGGTGGCTTTTCAGGGCCGCCAGATGGTTCGAGATGTAGGGCTGGGATAGACCGAGGGCGGTTGCGATCTCGGAGGGTCCCTGGGGTGCCGAGTACAGGAGCGACACAATCCTCTGCCGGGTCCGGCTTTCCATCACGGGCGCAACAACCTGTTTCATCGCATCACCCGGACGCTTCAATGGCCGGGCGGCCCCGGAGCGAATAGAGCTCAATGATCCGCACAATGGGCAGGACTCCGACGCGGTCTGCCCACTGGGACCAGTCCCCGAGCAGTGATTCCGCGAGATCACGGTTTTCAGTGACCATGTCGTTTAATTCCTTGGGATCTTTGGCCAGGTTATACGGCTCCCAAGGCACGGGGAAAGTAGGAACGAGCTTCCAGTCGCCGCGGCGGATGGCTCCGTTCCCGGCATGTTCCCAGTACGGCGTGCCGGTCTGAGCATCCATCGACGGCCTGTGCAGTGGTCGGGTGGGTGTGATTCTTCCGAATGAGGGGCTGATTGCGACGTCCTCCATTGTGGTCAAGTTGGCTTGAGCGGGTTCGGTGACGTCATGATCGATCATGTGTGTTTTCGAGCTGACGTTCAGGTTGATTCAGGCAGTTCGTTCAGCCCAGCTCAGGGAGCTTTGGTCCGTGTTTCTTTCCGCAAGGAAGGAGACGCCAAACACAGGCTCGGTTGTGAGCACTCGCACCTCTGTAAGTCCGCGCGCCGCCAGGTGGGTGGTGAAAGATTCCTGGAGGGCGGTTTGATTTACGCCAAGTCCTCCTCCAAGGACCACGGGGCCGGGGATTCTGAGCCGTGCGGCGACTTGGCCCGTTTGATCGGCAAGGCTTTTTCCTGCCTGCTGGATGAGGGCAACGCTGGCAGGGTGGCCCGTTCTGGCGCAGTCAAAGACAAGCCGTGACTTATCCGCCCAGTAGGTCCGGTCAGACTCGCCATGGAAGAGTCTGATCAGTTCCTCGGGGGAGTCGAGACCGCATTCGTCCAGCAGCGCCGCAGTGAGGTCGTCCCTGCGGAGCCCTAGGTTGGCTCGGTGGAGAGCGTGGCGTACTGATTCACCGGCCAGCCAGTAGCCACTTCCTTCGTCGCCGAGGAGATAGCCCCAGCCTCCGGCTCGTGCCTCTGCCCCGTCGGGCGCGATGCCCCAGACGGCGGAGCCGGTGCCGGCGATTACCGCAATGCCTGTGGGGGCGCCCGCGGCCGCAAGGATCAGTCGGGTGTCATGAACGATGGTCACCCTTGCTCGTTGCACATGGGGGGTGATGAGGCGTTGAAGCGCATCCTTGTCATCGTCGGTGTCCACGCCACCGGCTCCGATGAACACCTCTTCGGCTTCATCCGCTCCGAGGGCCCTGAGTAGGTTTGCAAGGTTCTGGGCAGCAGTGGCTGTGCTGACGTTCTGCGTGTTCGCGCTCCCAGCGATCCGGTCTTCTACGACCGCTCCATTCACCAGCTTAATGCCGTGGGTCTTGGATCCGCCGATGTCCAGGCCGATCACGGTGCAGACACCGGCTCTGGTTGACGAGGTCCTCATGGCTGCTCCGATCCTGAGAGATTAGTCTTGCCGCTGCACCAGCTGGGCTGCCACGTCGGAAGTGCATTGGTTGATGTCGGATTCGATATCAGTGTGGGGGTAGGCCGTACTGATTCCGATGCTGCGCCATGGGTGCGGGCCAGTGTGGGCTGACCGCAGACGGCAGTCCCGCGGCCACGGCCGGCGCGAGGGAAATGCCCGCCGGCGCTTTTCCGCTGCGGGTTTGTAAGTCTCGAGTTCAAGGGAGCCTCTTCGTTGTGCACTTGTCAGTGCAGCTGCGGGCGGAGATCGTTGGAGCTGAGCACGCATGCAAGCGCGGCGCCGGGCCAGCCGAACCAGTGACGCGACAGCCATTCTCCCGTCTCCGGGTCGGCAGTTTCGGGCAACATGCCATCCTCGGACAGCAAATCCTCGAGAACGTTTGCGACGTGAGTCTGGCGTTCGTCGTCGACTATGGTTCGCGCGAAGATAAGCTCTTGGACAAGGCCGAGCGCCCACACGCCTCCGGTGTGCACTGAGCCGAGTCCTCCGAAGGAGCCGGCCAAGGCGTATGGCCCTGCGGGGTCGAAGGACGCTTCCATGGTGGTGCGCCAGGCAGGGTCGTCCGGCGAGCAGAAGCCCCATGCTGCTGCTAGGGCAGTCGGGAGGTCATTGGCATCGGCGTAGAGGCGGTAGCCTTCGTTGCCGTCGATTTCGTAGGCGTATGCCGCCTCACCGGAGGCGGTGTCGACCCGGAATAGTGCCTTGCTCTGCTCGCGCACCTCTCCCGCTTTGCGCGTGAGGTCGGCGCCGTCGAGCCCTAATTCGTCGGCGACCTCGCCGAGCCGGCTGAGCACCTCGGAGAACAAGATCTGGGTCGAGAAGTTATGAGGGTACTCCGCTGGGTCGTCGGCCGGGGTTTCCTGGCTCACGAGGAGCCCTGTTTCGGGTGAGATGACGAGGTCGTTGAAGGCAGCCCCGATGCCCCGCTGCCAATGCGTGAGGTCCGTTGAAGGCCAGCGCCCGAACCGACGACGGAAGTCGACGAGCTCGAGGACTGGATACAGCTGTTGGTCCGCCTGCAGTCCAGGGTCTTTGACCTCCCCCCCGGTTAAGTGGCTGCGCATCCAGGATCCACCGGAGCGGGCGGGCCCGAAGAGCCAGTTCAAGTGGCGCCGCAAGACGTCTTCCTCAACCGACCCTGGTTTGCCGTGGAGCAAAAGGGGCAGGACGATGAAGTAGGCGTCGCGCGTCCAGGAGAGCGGCAGGAGGCGGTGGTCGGTGACGACGCAGGTCTGGTCTTCGGTAATATCGAGCGCGCAGCACCCGAGCGCGTAGGCGCGCGCCGCCTGGCTGGCCCTGTCAGCGAGATTTCCGGTCGTGACGGGCACTACGTGGGTTCCTCCCCTGGGTGCCCGAAGGCCCCCGTCGACCTGGAGTTCAAGGCTCAGTGACAGCTCGGTGGAGGTCCCACCAGGGGCTTGGCATTCGAAGCCGCCGGCTACCTCCACCCAGCCCACCGAACCGGCCGGTGAAGAGGCCGTGATGGTCGCACGCGCGCTGAGGGCGGCGGAATGCAGAGCCAGCACGGGGCCGTCGATTTCGAAGACAGTGTCCTGCGGGAGCGGCTGCGGGGGCTCGATGTCGGTGATTTCGGCGTAGGGCGGTCGTTGTAGGCGACCGCGAAACCGGACCGAGAGCACTCCAGCGGACCGGGCAGTCCAGGCCAGCCCTGCGCCAGCCGTATATGCATCTGCCTCGAGCGTGACGGGCGTGTCGGAGAACAGCTGCAGTGCGGCCGAGGCATCACTGGCTAGATGACCACGGTATGCCCTGACCTGGGCCTCGACACCGCGGTCATGGTCCTCGGAGAACTCCCGGGCACCGGTCACTTCGATCATTCCGACCTGGGGGTGGGGTCGCGTGACGGCCAGGATAGCGTTCTCGGTAAATGACGCGGCGAGCAGGCCGTTGCCGGCATCGCGCGGCTTGCGGTTGCTCATGCTTGGTCCTCCCTGTGTCCGAGGATATAAAGGTTCGGGCGTCCCATCCGGAGCGAGGGCTCGCGACCGCGTTCGGCGGGGATTTCCGAAAGATCGAGCGTTGTGCAGAGGACGGCGTCTTCGAGGCCGGCCGCCGCAAGGACCCGTCCCCGCGGGTCCACAACCAAGGAGTGCCCGCAGAAACCCGGGGAGTTGGAGTTGGCTGCGATCGCGAAGATCTGATTGTCCTGGGCCCGGGCCCGTGTCCGGACCTCGATCAGGTGCTCGTGGTCGGCGCCGACAGCCGAGGGGATTACGAGGATTTCGGCGCCCCCGAGGGCCTGTGTCGTCGCAATGGCGGGGAACGCGTGCTCGAAGCAGATCTGCGGCCCAAGGATGCCCGCGGGAGTCGCGATCACCGGCAGCTCGTGCCCGGCTTCGAACACCGGTAGCTCGGCGGGGAACAGGTGGGACTTGCGGTAGGTCGCAAGGTTGCCACCGGGAGCCGCGATGAGCAGCGAGTTGCACAACTTGCCGTCCTCGGCGCGCTCAAGGAACCCGACCACGATGGTCACATCGTGCCGCTTCGACAGGTCCTTGACGAGCCTCGCGGTCGGCCCGGTCCTCGCGTGCTCGGCCAGGTCGGAGCTGCGTGCGGTGACCACGTTCAGGTCATAGCCAGGGACAAACATCTCGGGAAAGACGATGAGGTCGGCGTTGCCGTGCTCAGCGACGATATCAGCGAGATGCTTGCGATTGTGCTCGGGGTCGCCGACCGGCATGACGTGTTGGACGACCGCGAGGCGAACGGGCCGTGCGTTCTCGGCGGTCATCCCTCGACAGCCCTGACGGTAAGGATGGGGGAGCGGGTTGGGA
>NZ_CAKKLY010000015.1 GCF_918698095.1 Arthrobacter sp. Bi83 | reverse complement strand
GCCGTTCGTTGTATCCAGTCATCGTCAGCCTGACGCCGCCAACGGCACTAAATCAAGACACCGACGGGGAAACCTGCATCGTCACCGGCAAAGACGCCCCCATCGCTAAACAATGCGACGCATAACACGCGGTCAGGACGTCATCAGGCCGTCCAACGGGAGCCGACGGCCGAGTTGCGCATCCTTTGCTGGCGGCCGCCCCGCGACTGAATCTGTGGCGCGCGCTTGTCGATAATGACATGTCCTTCTTCCTGGATCAGCGATTCGTCCGAACAGGCTTCTTCGAGCTGACGGAGGAGTCCGTGTCGATCGACGACGAGCCGGACGGCGCCGTCCTGGTCCGCATTCGCTACCGCACGGCCTTCGGTGACGAAGTGCTGCATTCTCAGCGGATCCTCCGGGTATCGCCTGATGAGTTCGAGTTCGTCGAGACCGTCAAGCTGCCCGAGGGCACAGCGGACGGGCTCCGCGTGGGGGTCGAGTTCGAGTTGGCCGGCACCTTCGACGACATGGAATGGGTGGGGCTGGGGCCGTGGGAGAACTATCCAGATCGCCGAGCCTCCGCGTTGCTCGGCCGATGGACCTCGACCATCAACGACGCAGCGGTGCCGTACGTGCTCCCGCAGGAGAACGGCGGGCGTGGCGACGTGCGGTCGGTGCGTCTCACCGGCCCGGTCGGAGTGGTGACCACCACACACGATTCCCCCATGCAGCTAACCGTCGCTCGCCACACCGTCCAAGAGCTCGAGGCGGCAAAGCACTGGTGGGAGCTGCCGGAGAGTCGCCGAACCATCGTGCAGCTCGACATTGCGCACCGAGGCCTCGGCACAGCCCAGCTGGGACCTGATACGCGACCGGAATTCCGGCTGACCGACCTTGAGTACCACTGGTCCTGGCGCCTGCGAGTGGGGTCGGCAGCGGACACGGAGAGCCACCCGCGCGATTGAGAGCCTCACCGAGCTGCGTCGAGAGTGGGGGGCCACACTGCTCGACGGCGCGGCGAACCACGGCAGGACCCCGTACCAATGCGCTGCGCCGGCTTCACACCTGGGTGACGAAGCGTGCGAAGCCAAGGCGGATGTCGCGTAGGAAGATGTTGGATCCGCTAGGTTCATGTCGTGTTCTTTGAGGAGGCTGGGGACGCGACACCTGATCGTATCCCCAGCCTTCGGTTATGGGGGAGGGGCGGATGACCTGGGGAGAGGTTGGTAGGAGCAAACGTAGCCGGGATCTCCCAAGCTTCACCTGTGGCACTACCATTGGACCCCCGATGAGCCATCCGGCCAAAGGCACCTTTAGTGGCAACCCAAGGAACCTGTGACACAGAAGGCCGCGTCCGGGCAAAGGCCATCACCGCCGGGGACCTAAACGCCCAGGCGTGGGCTTGTACTCCTGACTATGAGGAGCGGTGAAGGTGTGGGGACGTCGCGCAGGCGGTCCGTTTCCTGGTTGAGGAGCGCTTCGACGCAGAGTGATCCAAGTGCTTCGAAGTCGTGCCGTACGGTAGTTAGAGGCGGGTAGAAGTAGGAGGCTTCGGGCTGGTCGCCGTAGCCAACGATGCCGAACTCTTGCGGGATTTTGAGACCTGATTCCTGAAATCCTCGGAGTAGGCCCAGTGCCATTTGATCGTTGGCCACAAACATGGCGGTGACACTGCGCATTGATTGCAGGAGTATCGCAACTTCGTAGCCGCTCCGGGCGCTCCAGTCACCTTCGATGAGTGTGACCGCTTCCAATCCCGCTTCGTGTAGGGCGTCCTGCCACCCAGCGGCGCGTTCTACGGCGTCATGCCAAGCCAGCGGGCCGGAAAGGTGCCCTATTTGGGTGTGTCCTTGGTCCAGGAGGTGCTCCGCCAACCGGGCTCCAAGCCGCTGCTGAGAGTCAACACCCAGGTGCCCGTCGCTGGAGGAGCATCCGGCAACTACCAAAGGGATGGGATGGGCAATATGCTCTAGGGCGCTTGGAACGTTCTGATGGGGAGTAAGGACGATGACTCCTACTACTGGTTCTTGAGCGAACTTTTCGAGTGGCCGTTTTTGTGCTTTCCATTGTCGTGTTGGACATCGAAGCGATGCTGACGAAATATCCGGCGCTTCTGGCAACCCGCTCCACGCCAAGCAGTGCCTGCATTTGCCCGTACCCTGCGAGGTTAGTGGTGAGAACACCAGTGGTCCGGGAACTGCGCGTCCGGAGGGTTCGCGCAATGGTGTTGCGCTGATATCCGAGTTCTTCGACGGCTGACTCCACTCGAGCCCTGGTACTTGTGGCTACGTGCGGAAGGCCATTGAGTACGCGGGATACCGGCTGGTGGGATACGCCCGCAGCCCGTGCGACGTCCTTGATCCCTGGTGTCGGGGGACGTGTGGATCTGACTGCCATGATGGCCTTTCAGGTTTGTCCGACCTCACCCCCCCTGTCCGGCAGTTTGCCCGGCTGACTCTGGAAGGAAAGTCCGCCACATGGTGCATCCAACGGTGTTTCCACCCGGAGGTCGTTTCACGTATCGCGGTTCTTTGCCGCTCCCGGGAACACGTTCGTCTGGATCCCACTACCGGCCGGTGGAGGTGACCCAGGAGACCACCACGTGCGCATCCTCTTGGAGTTTAAAAATGGCGCAGCCGGGTGGTTCCCTGACGTGCGCCCACGCTGCCGGGCTAACTGACTAGCCCGAATATGGTGGGCTCCGCCTTAGCTACTTGGGGCCCATTCGAATCGCACCGTCAAGGCGGATGGTTTCGCCGTTGAGCATTGGGTTGTTGATGATGTGGGTGACCAGAGCAGCGTACTCGGAGGCCTTACCAAGTCTGGAGGGGTGCGGGACTTGCTGACCGAGAGACTTTTGGGCCTCTTCAGGCAGGGCAGACATCATGGGGGTTTCGAAGATGCCGGGGGCCACAGTCATCACGCGGATGAGGTGACCGGCCAGTTCGCGGGCCAATGGCAATGTCATTGCTGCAACGCCACCCTTGGAAGCGGCATACGCAGGCTGGCCGATCTGTCCATCGAAAGCAGCCACCGATGCTGTATCGATGATGACCCCGCGTTCGCCATCAACTGCATCCGTTACGGCAATCTTCTCCACAGCGAGTCGGATGACGTTGAAGGTGCCGATCAAGTTAATGCGCACCACCCGCTCGAAATCGGCAAGAGGCAGAGCCCCGTTGCGGCCGAGGACCTTGCCGGGAGCGACAATGCCGGCGCAATTGACGACAATGCGTAGAGCTCCCAATGAGGCTGCGAAATCCACTGCGGAGCCGATTTCTTCGGCGGATGTCACATCGGCAGGCAGGAAATGGGCGCCGCTTCCGAGAGTCTTCGCTACGATTTCGCCCTCTGATGAAGGCAGGTCCACCAGTACCACTTGAGCTCCCTGGCTATGCAAGGCGGTGGCGGTGGCTTGGCCGAGCCCGGAGGCCCCTCCGGTGATTAGGGCAACTGCTCCGTTGATGTTCACAACGCTCTCCTAATGGTCAAAGATAATCGGGGTCATTTAGTGGGTGCTTTCGAGGGGGCATGCCGGATCAGGGCATCATCTTGACCGCCCCCGCGGCCGGCAACTTTGAGGGCGAGGTACAGCACTCGAGGCATCACGCGCCGGGGTTCGGCAGCGCGATGTCCGCATTTCCGGCCCCAGCGGCAGCGAATGGTGTGGGCCCAGCGCTTGTCGGCGGCTGTCCTGCCATGGCGGCTTTCCATCAACTCCCCAGAGCGCGCCGCTTTCGCAGAACGTACCGCTGCAACTTCCCTGAGGGCGTCTTCGGCAAATCTTCCACGAAGTGGATGTGTCGGGGGTAGGCATGGGCTGCGAACTGCGTCTTGACGAGCTTTTGAAGGTCAAGGATTAGGTCGTCGCTACCGGCAGTCCCCTCCGAAAGAACAATGTAAGCTTCCAGGACCTCACCACGGAGCTCGTCAGGAGCGCCGATGACGGCACATTCCTGGACGGACGGGTGGCCCGCGAGGATGCTTTCGACATCGAAGGGACCGATGCGGTACCCGGCCATGATGATGACATCGTCATCGCGCGATGAGAAGAAGTAGTTTCCATCCTCGTCCTCTTTGCCGGCATCTCCGGTGAAGTACCATCGTCCATCTGCGCTAAACCGTTCAGCGGTCTTTTCCGGAGCCTCCATATAACCGGCGAACCACATGAGGGGACTACCTGCGACGTCGACGGCCACGCGACCCATTTCACCTGCTGCGGCGGGTTCATCGGTGTTGTCTTGAAGGACCGAACAACTCCAACCCGGTAGGGGCCTGCCCATGGAACCTGGCCGAAGTTGGCCCCGGAGGCTGTCGTGCCAAGCGTTTACGATCATCATTCCGTGTTCAGTTTGGCCGTAGTGGTCCCTCACTGGGATGCCAAAGGCTTCCTCAGCCCAGGTAATTACCTCCGGTGTCAACGGTTCCCCAGCGGAGGATGCGCGACGCAGCCGAATATTTTTCGCTGAGGCTTTAGTCGTTGATCGCATGGTCCGGTATACCGTGGGTGCCGCGGCGAAGTTAGTGACGCCGAAGCGTTCCAACACACCAAAGGTGAGTTCGGGGGAGAAGCCTGCATGCAAGAGCAGACTACGCCGGCCCGCTGCTAGAGGTCCCAGGATCCCGTAATAGAGGCCATAGGCCCAACCTGGGTCTGCAGCATTCCAGAATACGTCATCCTCATTCACGTCCAGTCCGAGGTCAATGTACTGGCGGAAGGAGGCCAACGCCCGAACCGGGACTGGGACGCCTTTCGGCGAACCAGTGGTACCGGAAGTGAAGATCAGCACCAGGGTGCCGTCTCCTCCGATGGCCTCCGCAGGGATGCGCGGCCGTGGGGTTGCGAGGAGTGTGGCGAGGGCGAGGTCGGGTGCTGAAGCATTCTCCCCAGCTACGATGACCGTCGCGCTTGTGTCCTTGATCTTCTGACGCTGGTCGGCATCCGTAATTATCACTTTTGCCGTCGACGATGTCAGGCGCATCTCAATTGCCGGCCATGCGAATGCCGTGAACAGGGGTACATGGATCGCACCACGTCGCCAGATGGCCAGCAGCATCACCACCAGATCGGCAGATTTGCTCATGAGCGTAGCCACGGCATCCTGAGGGCCCACCCCCAATTCCGCCAAAGCTGCAGCCCCTTGTTCTGACCGTTCGCGCAGTTGCCCGTAGGTTATGTCCGCACTGGTCAGGTCGGCTTCTATGATTGAAAATGCAATAGCGTCCGGATCATGACTATCGCAAAGTAGATCGGCAGCGCAGGCGTCGTGCGCACTGTACTGAGCAATGAGTGCCTCAGCTGTGGGGACCTGAAGGGACATCGATTCTCCTTTGAATGGTGACGTTAGGTAAAGACTGACGCGGCATAGGCAGCCCGCGACGGCACCTATATACAGGCAGGCTTGAAGTAGGTACGCGGCCTGACCGTTTTAGGTGGATTCTCTTTGGATGACTTGCAGGGGGAGGTCTCGGTTTGTGGCGTGGGCGGGGTTGCCGGTGACGGCTGCGATGATGCCGGCGACTGCGGCGTGTGCTGCGCCGCTGGCGGGGTATCCGATGGTGCTTAGTCGCGGGACCATGACCTGGGATAGTGGGGTGTTGTCGACTCCGATCAGGGCGAGGTCCTGGGGGATGTGGCGGCCGCGGACCTGGGCGGCTGCGATGAGTGCTGCAGCGACGTCGTCGTTGTAGCAGGCGACGGCGAAAGGTGTCTGGCCCATGGAATCGAGGGCTGCGAGGGCTTCGCCGCGGTCGATGCCTAACTTGAGGATGACGGGCTCGGGCAGGCCGCGGTCGCGGCATTCGTCCCGGACTCCTTCCTCCCGGTCAGCGCCGAAAGGATCTTGACGGGAATCACTGAGGTGGGCGTAGGCCAGCTTGCTGTGTCCGCGGCCGATCAGATGGCCGGCCTGGAGCCTGCCGATCTCGTAGTCGACGCTGCGATGATCGGCCGGGGGCGCGGCGTCGAAGAACTCCACTCCGCGGGTCTGCAGGATCTGCCGCTCCTGAGTTGTGAACGGCGCCAGGGAGAGGACGCCCCGGGGGTTCAAGGACGAGATCAGCCGGTCGAAGGACTGCGGTGAGTGCGTGGCCAGGCGCAGGACCAGTGTGAGCCCGTGCTGCGCCAGTTCCTCGGTTGCGCGTTCGAAGATGTCCTGAAGATTCCCGCCGAACGTCGTGTCGGGAATCAGGGCGATGACCAGGTCGCTGGTTCCCCGCACCAGGCTTCTGGCGGCAGCCGATGGCTGATAACCGAGCTCACGGGCGACTTGCTCGACCTTCTCGCGGGTCGCGGTGGCGAACTTGTGGCCCCGCCCGTTGAGGATCTCGCTAACGGTCGAACGGGAAACGCCCGCACCTCGTGCAACGTCATGACTGGTGGTGACCACGCACCCTCCTCCTCCTGGAATTGAGTCCAGCCTACACGAGTGTCACGTGACAAAGACCACAGCACTGTGTATTGTCACGTAACAACATCGGATTACCGATGCATCCCGACACCGGGACGGCTGACTGAAGCCCGCCCGGTTTTCACAACAATGGAGTTCTGATCTATGTCACGCGAACCTTCTGAGGAGTCCTCCTCGCCATTGTCCGCCCCTGAAGCGTATGAACTGCCGCTGAACCAGTCGGCGACGATCCAAGTAGGAGCCGAGCGTATCGGCGAGGCTTTGACCGATAAACCGGACGATGATCTGCCGAAGCTGCGCACCGGCTACCTCTGGGCGATCTACATCGCCCAGCTGACGCTCTACATCGCCTTCATCGTTCCCATCGCCTTTTCCCTCGCGATCAGGGTCGCTCAGGTCGCCCCGGAGAACCGGGACGCGATCCTCGCCCTCGCGGTGGGCCTCCCCGGCCTGTTCGTCGTGATCGGCACCCCGATCGTCGGCATCTTCAGCGACCGCACACGATCCCGCTTCGGGAGGCGACGGCCCTGGCTGCTCTTCGGCAGCATCCTCGGACTGGTCGGGTCCGCAGCCATCGCGCTCACTGGCGATGTCACGAGTCTGGTCATCGGATGGTGTGTTGCTTACACCGGGTACGGCATTGCCTCCTCGATGCTGAACACGCACCTCGGTGACACCCTTCCGGCGCTTCAGCGCGGACGCGTGATGGGAATCCTGGGAGCCATCACACAGATCGCACCCATTCTGGGCATCTCCATGGCCGGCGCCCTGGTCACCAGCCCGATCGGGCTGTTCCTCCTGCCCGCCGGCATCGCCTTCGTCGGAGGCCTCTTCTTCACCCTCGTCATGAAAGACCCCAAGGTCAACACCCCCCGGCCGGAACTGAAAATCTCCAAGATCTTCGAAGGCTTCTACTTCAACCCCCGCCGGTACCCGAACCTCGCCTGGGTATGGATCAGCAAAGCATGCGTGTTCCTGGCCATCTCGATGGCCGGCCTCTACGGCGTCTACCTCCTGACCAGCCGCCTGGGCATGACCCCAGCCGAAATCGGCGCACTGCTCGCCGTCACCGGCCTGGCCAGCGTCGCCACCGGCATCCTCGGCGCCGTCGGCTCCGGATACCTCTCCGACAAACTAAAAACCCGCAAACCCTTCCTGATCTTCAGCGCCATCGCACTCGGCGGAAGCATGATCATTACAGGCACCGCCACCAGCGTCCCCCAATACATCCTCGGAGGCCTCCTGCTCTCCCTCTCCATCGGCGTCTACGGGGCAGTAGACCAAGCCCTCGCCCTGGACGTCCTCCCACGCGAGACCGATGAAAACGGCCGCTTCCTCGCCATCATCGGAATCGGCAGCACCCTGCCCCAAGCCATCGGCCCCTTCGCCGCCGGCCTCGTCCTGGCACTAGGCTCCGGCAACTACACCATCGTCTACATCGTCGGCGCCATCATCGCAGTCCTCGGAGCACTCCTCATCCTCCCCATCACCGCCGGACGCCGCGCCGACCTCGACACCCACAGCATCCAAATCATGAAATAACACAAGGGAGCGAGCATCAATGCCCGCCCCGATAGCGCATAACCCGAACCCTCAAGACGGACAGACCAGCGAGGTCCGTCGTGTGAAGACAGACAAAGAGAACGGCCATCACAATGACTAGTGAGACCACAACGTCACGTTTCCCCGCCGGCTTTCTGTGGGGTGCGTCGACTGCCGCCCACCAGAACGAGGGCAACAACACCATGAGCGACTTCTGGGCGCTCGAGCAGCTGCCGGGGTCGGTGTTCGCAGAACGCAGCGGCGACGCGCTCGACCTCTATCACCGCTGGAAGGAGGACGTCGACCTCGTGAAGTCGCTGGGGCTGACGGCGTTCCGCTTCGGCATCGAGTGGGCCCGCGTCGAACCGACGCGAGGACAGTTCGCCAAGGCCGAGCTCGCCCACTACCGACGGATCATCGACTACTGCCTGTCCGTGGGAGTCGAACCGGTCATCACACTCCACCACTTCACGAGCCCGCTCTGGTTCGCCCAAGCTGGTGGATGGGGATCGGACGAAGCGGTCGACCGTTTCGGGGACTACGTCGCCGCCGTCGCCCCGATCCTCGAGGGGGTGACCTGGGTGGCGACGATCAACGAACCGAACATGTTCGCCGTCATGTTCCAGATGTCCACGCCACTGCAGTACCCCGACCCAGCGGCTGTCGTTGCCCAGATCAATCAGTCGATGGCTCCGGTGAATGGCGATGCCGGCATCAACGCCTTTACCATGCCGGAGCCGGAGAGCATACCGACCCAGGTGATGATCGCCGCTCACGAGCGTGCCCGGGCCATCCTGCGAGAGAAGACGTCGGTGAAGGTCGGCTGGACGATCGCCGTGCAGGGGCTCGTCGCCCGCCCCGGCTTCGAGAGCGAACTGGCCCGCTACCAGTGGGTCTGGGAGGACGTGTTCCTTGAGGCATCCAAAGATGACGACTGGGTGGGAGTGCAGTCGTACACCAGCCAGCTCGTGGGCCCCAACGGGCTCGAGGGTGCACCGGAAGGCGCGGAGCTGACGCAGACAGGGTGGGCATACCGGCCCGACGCTCTCGGGCTGGCCCTTCGTCACACCTGGGAGGCGACGGGTGGCACCCCGATGATGGTGACCGAGAACGGGATCGCCACAGCGGATGACCAGCAGCGGATCGACTACACCACCGGTGCGCTTGAGGGACTCGCGGCGGTCCTCCGCGACGGCCTGGATGTGCGCGGTTATCTGCACTGGACCCTGATGGACAACTTCGAGTGGGTACACGGATATGAGAAGACGTTTGGTCTGATCGCTGTCGACCGGACCACGTTCGCCCGGACTCCGAAACCGAGTGCCTACTGGCTCGGCGATGTTGCCCGGACCAATGGCAGCGCCATCCGATCATGACCGCATCTGCAGGCGCGGTGTCGTCCGAAACTGCGCGAACTCAGCGATGGGCGGCGATCGGCACTGGGGCCATTTCGCGAAGCGTCGTACCTGACATCCAAGCCTGCGAGGGCGTGGAGGTGGTGGTGGTGCACAGCCGTGATGCTGACAAAGCAGCACGGTTCGCCGCCGAGTTCGGGATCGATCGATCCACCGACGATTACGAAGGTCTCCTGGTAGATGACAGCATCGACCTCGTCTACCTCGCGACCCCGTTCGTCACGCATCATCGGATGGCACGTGCGGCCCTCGAAGCGGGAAAGCACGTCCTCGTGGAGAAGCCCATCACGATGACGTCTGCCGACGCCGCTGACCTGTTCGACGTCGCGGCCGCACATGATGTCTTCCTTATGGAGGCGATGTGGATGAAGTTCAGTCCCGCTTTCCTCCGTCTCAAGAAGGAGATCGCCGACGGCGTGATCGGGCAGCCTCGAAACCTTCGCGCGAGCTTCTGCATCCCTTTCCCCGACGACGAATACGGCAGCAAGTGGGATGTGTCCAGAAGCGGCGGAGCTCTACTCGATCAAGGGATCTACCCGATCACCCTCGCACAGTCGGTCTTCGGCGAGCCGATCGGAGTCGCTGCGTCCGGGACGGTCCGCGGGGACGGCCTGGACGTCGCGGAGCATTTCACTCTCGAGTTCTCCGACGGCCGGTTTGCGCAGTGCTCCAGCTCGATGGGGGAGTTCAGCGAACTTACGGCTTCTGTCGGTGGTGAGACAGGGTGGCTGACCCTCACCCCGCCCTTCTGGGCCACGACCGACTTGGAGATCCACGCCCGCAGCCCCCATCAGATCTTCCGCGCCCCGGAACTGATCGAGTACCCCCGGAAGGGCAGCGGATACCGCCCAATGCTCCGGGCTGTGCGGGATGCCATCAGCGCCGACCTCACCCAGCATCCCGCCCACACCGCCGCCGAGACCATCGCCGCCATGCGAACGATCGATCAGGTGTTCGCGCAACTTCGCGTATCACCTCCCCGAAATATGAAAGAAAAGCAGATCCATGCTGAACACCCCCTTCCGTGACGCGAGTCATCCAACCTTCTCCGTCCGCCCCGAAAAGAGCTGAACCTTGACCACGACCTCCTTCAACACCGGCTGGACCGTCCGGCCTAAGGTGAGCCCCTACGCCCAACTGCAGGCACCTCAGGAGGATGGGACACCCGTCACCCTGCCCCACGATGCGATGATCACCCTTCCCCGCTCCGAGGACGCGATCTCGGGAGGGCGGGGCGCCTACTTCCCCGGCGGCGTCTTCGAGTACTCGAAGACTTTCGACATTCCGGCAGACTTCGCCGATAAGAAGGTCTCGGTGGAATTCGAAGGTGTCTACCGGGACGCCATGATCTTCGTCAACGGCGTCTTCGCCGGCCAGCGCCCCAACGGATACTCGGGATTCGTGATCGCCCTCGACCCCTACCTCCGATACGGAGCACCAAACACGATCCGGGTCGATGCGCGAGCCCACGACGACTCCCGGTGGTACACCGGCGCCGGCATCTACCGCGACACCCGACTCATCGTCACCAGCCACACCCACATCGAGCATGGCGGGCTACAGATCACCACGCCCGACATCGACGAGGAGCGCGCAGTCGTGGCCGCGGGAATCACGGTGCGGAACGACAGTCTGCACACCCGAACCGTCACCGTCGTCACCCGCATCGACGGCCCCGACGGCGCCCAAGTAGCAGAAAGCAGTTCGCCCGCCACGATCCGGGCGGGCGAGAGCGTCGTCGTCCGGCACCGGCTCTACGTGCCCAGCCCGTCACTGTGGAATGTCGAAACACCGACGCTCTACTCTGCCGGAGTCGCGGTCATCGAGGGAACCGAAGTCCAGGATGAAATCTCCAGCACGTTCGGGATCCGTGAGCTCCGGCTCGACCCACATCACGGGCTTCGTATCAACGGGGAGTCCGTCAAACTCCGCGGCGCGTGCATCCACCACGACAACGGGATCCTCGGCGCCGCAACCATTCGCCGTGCAGAGGAACGACGCATCCAACTGCTGAAGGACGCTGGATTCAACGCGATCCGGAGCTCCCACAACCCGCTCAGCCCGGCCATGCTGGACGCTTGCGACCGGTACGGGATGCTCGTCATGGACGAGACCTTCGACATGTGGACCGAGGGCAAATCGTCCTTCGACTACTCCCTTTCCTTCCCCGAATGGTGGGAGCGCGACGTTGAAGCACTCGTGGCGAAGAACTTCAACCACCCCAGCGTCATCTTCTACTCCATCGGAAACGAGATCCTGGAAACCGGGGACCCACTCGGATCCAACCTCGGACGGCAGATCGCCGAGAAGGTCCGGTCGCTGGACAGCACCCGGTTCATCACAAACGGCATCAACGGGTTCGTCTCCGCCCTCCGGGAGGTCGTCGAGATGATGCACGCACACGCGGGGGGAGCAGCCGCGGAGAGCGAGGGCGGGGTCAACGGGCTGATGAACTCCGCCGCGGACTTCATGGGTCAGGTGAACGCCTCCCCGCTGGTCACTGCCAAGACCGAGGAGTCCTTCTCAGTTCTCGACGTGGCCGGCCTGAATTACGGCGACAGCAGATACCTCATGGACAAGGAGTTGTTCCCCGACCGGATCCTGGTTGGCAGCGAGACATTCCCTCCGGGTATCGCGAAGTACTGGCGGCTGGTCCAGGACAACCCGCAGATCCTCGGCGACTTCACCTGGACGGGCTGGGACTATCTCGGCGAAGTGGGTATCGGACGGGTGCAGTACGCCGACGTGCCCCCCGTGTTCGAAGCCCCCTTCCCTTGGATCGCCGCCTGGGTGGGCGACCTCGACATCACGGGACATCGCCGCACCATGTCCTACTATCGGGAGACCGTCTTCGGCCTTCGTACGATGCCCTTCATCGCCGTGCAGCGACCGGAGAACTTCGGCCGCCCGCGCTTGCCCGGGATGTGGGCGTGGAGCGACACGCTGCCCAGCTGGACCTGGGATGCCGCCGATCACTCCCCCACCGAGGTGGAGGTGTACAGCGACGCCGAGGAGATCGAACTGGTCATCAACGGCACATCCCAAGGCCGCAGGTCGTGCGGGCCCGACCACGCCTACATCTGCACATTCGACGTTGATTACGTGCGAGGAGAGATCACCGCGATCGCCTACCGGGGCGGAGTGGAGATAGCACGCACGAGACTCCAGACCGTGACAGACGAGGTCGCTCTCACCGCGACCCCCGATCGCACGACCCTGACGGCGGACGACGCTGAGCTGTCCTTCATCGCGATCGAATTCCGCGACCCGGCCGGCACCGTCGCCACGACGATCAATCAGCCCGTCTCCGTCGAGGTGAGCGGGCCCGCCATCCTCCAGGGGCTGGGCAGCGCCAAGCCCAACAACTCCCAACGATACGACGCCGCCCAGCACACCAGCTTCGACGGGCGTCTCCTGGCCGCGATTCGCCCCACCGGACCCGGCAGCATCACCGTGTCGGTCTCGTCGAACGGCTATAACACAGTCACCATTTCGCTCGACGCAGCCGAACAGGCAGCCCTCCGCGCGGAACGCTCTGACCATCCCCTCATGTCTTCAGTCTTCAATTAACAACTTCACCCTTAGGAGCAATCTCGTGGCAGTACAATCCCGCATCCCAACCAGCATCTCGCCCGAAGCGCAAGCGATCCTCAAAGCGGTCCATGAGCGTCCCTCGGTGCCCACTCCTGCCGCTTCCGATACCGAAGGTTGGGCGTTGGTCGAAGCGCTGACCGCGTCGACGGACCCGGCAGTCATGGAGATGATGGCGATGGCCACCGTCGGAGCACCCCTGTCGGATATACACGTCGACAGCGTTGACCGCACGATCAACGGAGCCAAGTTCACCGTCGCCACACCAGAGTCCTGGACCCCAGACGACCCCCGAGTCGTGATGAACATGCACGGCGGAGGCTTCACCTTCGGCGGCGGCGCGACCGCGCGACGATCGACCCAGCTGATGGCAGCGAACCTGGGCCTGCAGACCTGGGGCATGGATTACCGTCAGCTACCGCACCACCCCTTCCCTGCAGGGCTCGACGACTGCATGGCCGTCTACCGTGAGCTCCTCGAAGATCATGACCCACGCAACATCGTCGTCATGGGAGGGTCGGGCGGTGCCAATCTCGCCCTCGCTCTGACCTTGCGTGCACGAGACGAAGGACTCCCCGTTCCCGCAGGTCTCGGACTGGCGACACCGCCCACCGACTTCACCTTCCAGGGGGACAGTTGGTACACCAACGCCGAGGGCACGACCCCCGACGACTTCACCAACATGCTCGAGTCGTACAAGGGCGAGTACCCGGCTGATCACCCCTACATCTCGCCGCTCTTCGGCGAATACGATGACACCTTCCCCCCAACGATCATCACCTCCGGCACCCGCGACATGCTGCTCTCCGACGCCGTTCGCTTGCACCGGAAGCTGGTAAACGCCGGGGTGACGACGGAACTGCACGTCTGGGAAGCCGGACCGCACGGCCATTTCGGAGGCGTCGCGCCCGAGGACCGCGAACTCCTCCAGCAGATTCGCACGTTCTTGCTCGCACACCTGAAATAGGCAACGGGACCGCCCCTCGGCCAGCAGGCCACCATTCAACACCTCGCCGATCACGACGGCCCCCCAACCGGGCAGCGGGTAGCCCATCGAGCCTCGGACGACGGCGTGGCCGTTGGCCCGGTGGCGCCTGTTCGCGAAAACCAGCCGTGTAGGGATTCGGAGCTGCCCGAATTGTTTAGCAAACGCTCCCTGCTTCCGCCCTGCACCCTAGGACCGTGAAAAAAGATCGCCCACCCAGGCCTGAATGGGCATCTCAACCGCACCATCAGCTGAAACTCAGGAAGATCATGGACATAAACCGTCAACAAACAGAAACGCCGGGCATGCTGGAAGTACACGCCAAACATGCCTACGAAGTAGACGACGCCCTCACGAAAGCAATCGACGTGGTCAAGATCGCCGCCACGGAACACAAAACGGGGATTCTTATATCGCGCATCGATACTGGTAGATACATTGTGCGTGCTCATCCTGCCGTCCCCTTCGGACTGGTCCGCCAACGACACGAACCCCTAGATGGACGGCAGAATGGGACAGCGGACGACTAGTGCTCAAGTGTTTTGCCCGGAATCCCCGGTATAAGTTCACCATGAATTGAACCGGCAGTGGAGAGTCTTTCTGTCGCGCTAGTTCAGCCAGGCTGACCATGAGTGGCATGACGGGATCGGAGATATTCCTTGCTTCCTCAACAGCTCCGGTTAGGCGGTGAATCGGAGTCTTCCGCGGCGACCACCTCGGGATCCATGATCGCCGGGCGCTCCGCCGACCCGACGCTCGTCGAATCGGTAGAAAGCCCCTCACCTTTTCCACCCGCACCTAGTGAGACCGGGTGCCAAATGTTTGACTCAACACTCTTTAGCGTCTGGAAGGACATCATGGGCAACGAAATTACATGGCAAGAAACCATCACTACTGGGCGCTTCGCAGGAAAAACCGTCGTCGTAACGGGTGCAGCGTCTGGTATTGGGCAGGCCACTGCCCTGCGCATCGCCAAGGAGGGCGGTAAGGTTATCGCCGCGGACATCAGCAAGCAACGCCTCGACGCTCTCGTCGAAGAGAACAAAAACCTTGATCTGGTCCCAGTGGCCGGTGACATCTCTACTGAGGAAACTATTGCCGCCGTGGTTTCTGCCGCCGGCGGACGCATCGACGCCTTGGCGAACATCGCCGGAATCATGGATGACTTCGCACCAATCCATGAGGTGGACGATGACCTCTGGGACCGCGTATTCCGGATCAACGTCACCGCCCTAATGCGCCTTACCCGCGCCGTTGTACCGCTGATGCTTGAAGCCGGGGCAGGGTCGGTAGTCAATGTTTCCTCAGAGGCCGCCATCCGCGGTTCAGCTGCTGGTGCTGCATACACTGCCTCCAAGCATGCCGTTGTTGGCCTGACTAAGAACTCCGCAGTGATGTATGGCCCGAAGGGTCTTCGATTCAATACCGTAGCGCCCGGGCCTACTCTCACTGGCATTGAGCCAAACTTCGGCTCCCAGCTGGCCATCGAAAGGCTCCTGCCTCTCATGCAGGCTAATATCCCCACGCCTGCGAACGCCGCCCAGTTGGCCGCCTCTATCACTTTCCTGCTCAGCGAGGACGGTACCAACATCAACGGTGCGGTTCTGGCCTCCGACGCTGGCTGGTCGGCGATCTAGCCGCCAAGCGACAGCGGATCTCGGTGTGGGCGCCGGGAGGTCCTGCTTCCCGGCGCCCATTTATTTCTACTCGTTCTCACACGAGTTGGCGCAGTTGCCTGACGATATGTGATGTCGCCCATGCGTGACAACACGGGGCATCAAGCGTCGATCGATGCCCCGGCCGGAGGGATATCAGAAAGCCTCATGCCACCTCATTCTGTGGTTTCGCAGGTAAAAGTAGCCCTTTTCGGAATCAATACACCTGTTGGCATTGCCGGCAGCTTCTTCGGCATTACGCTTGGCCGGATCAAAGGGTTGGGCGCCAAAGGCGTTGTGGGATTGACTCCGCAGTTCCTTGCGGTAGCCCTCGATGTCGCCTACTTCCACTCCCGTACTACACGAGCCGATAACGGACGTTTCGTCACAACGGGGGAGCCTCTCCTGACGCCCGCTTTTTGTAGCTGGAATATGGCGAAATGAGAGTGTGGACAATGTCCACACTCTTAGCTTCGGACTGGGCCGTACATCGGCCGGATTGGCCCGAATTCCGCATGTTTCCGGGACTTCCCTATGATCGCAAGGGCTGGAATGCAGTTCGAGTCCCACCTCGGGCACGTGTTTTCCCTGTTCAGGGGCTTGTGGGCCTCTGAATGTGCACAAACTGTGCTGTAGGGGCCCCTTCGGGGGCCCTTTTTTGTTGGTGGCCCTTGCTGTGGCCGGCTGCTCCTTCCACTGAAAACTCGATGGCTTGGGTCTTTGTTACTTCTTCATTGTCGTTTACGGAGGGGGCGACATGACCGGTTCCCGTCGTGAAAGACTCCCTATTTTGCAGTCGTCTTCCTGCCATAACGTGGTCAGGATCTGCCCCGCGTCCAGCGTGTCTTCCCGGAGCGTCCTGGCTTGCTCGAGTGCATCGCCCGCGTTCAATCCTGTGAATTGCTGGCCAGAACCCGAGGGTGTGCCTAATGAAACTGAGGACGTCGGCCGGGGTTTTGATGGTGAGCGGTTCCATGTTCCTTCTCGTTCACCGACTGGCGGCCACCGGATGTGTCTGTCAGATTTGTGCGTCGCTCTGATAAAGGAGTTCCCGCTGGGTTTGAGGGTCCGGAGTGCAACTTGGGGGACCGGGATCGATTCAACGTTTCGTGAGGAAATAAGCGACGCAGGAGCGCCGAACGAAACGTTGGGTCGTGAGCGGCGCGTGGCGCCCTGGTTGCGCGGAGGACCTGCCCAGCGATGATGGGGATCAGAATGACAAACAGTGAAGTTGCTTCTGGTGGTTCATGGAGGCGGGGGAGTGGGGCGGCATGACGCCGTCGAATCCTGCGGAGTTCGTCTGGAATCTATTTGTTAGGCGTGGGCCGGAGTGCTTTGCGAGGGCGAGTTCGGTATGTTCGACGATGGACTGGACAGAGGATCGCCCTCGACCGGGACCCGGTCGAGGGCGACCCTCGAAGTGCGGGCGGTTACGAGCAGAACAGCAGTGCCGTCGGAGAGGACCCTCTGACGTTTTCTGATCAGGGCCTAGACGTTCGGCACCTGTTAAGTAGGACGAGTTCAGGTGTGCAATTAGACCTGATGGGCGTCAGTTTGGGTGCCGCGGAGTAGCCGGGTCACTAGCTGGCTCCCGTACCCAGCTTCGGGACGCTGCTTAGTGAACAGGATGCGATACAAGATCGGCGCGGCAACGTGGTCGAGAACTTCGTCAACCGCGGGGTTTGCCGTGTTCGGAAAGCGCGCCAATATCTGGGTGATGGCGTCGGCGGCGTATCGCGCGCAAATGCCGGTATTTTCACCGTTGGCATCGCCCGCCAGCACGTCCGCGACGTACGACCGCCCCGGCCCCGAGCCCATTTCCTCTAGGAAGTATTCGGCCCAGAGGGACAGGTCGCCGGTAAGTGATCCAGTTTCGGCGGGGGGGTCGGACTGCCGAAAGCGATCAGCGGCTACGTCGGAAAGCACGGACGCCAGATCGCCCCAGCGTCGGTAAATGGTGGTCGGGTTGACCCCTGCACGCGCTGCGATTGCCGGGACGCTGATTCCGTCCCGTTCCGTTTCGACCAGCAGTTCTCGGGTGGCGTCATGCACGGCTTGCTGAATCCGAGCGCTGCGGCCCCCGGGACGAGAGCCATCAAGGGGTGTCATACAAGAAGTCTAACGCAGAAATATTGCTTTAACGCTTGAACCGTCCTACTGTGGACAAAAGCCACAATTTTGCTTTATGAAAGTAGGGACGATGTCCATGGATGTTTCAAGCAAGACCCTAGGAGCGTCAAGCTCTCCCGGCACGGTCACCCAGCGTAGTGGCCGCCGCCTTAAGCCCGGGCCCGCTTTCGTACTGCAGGCGGCCATATCCGTCGCCTTCCTCGCGGCCTCAAGCGCGCCCACACCCCTATACGCGATTTATCAATCATCCCTGCATCTGTCGGCGCTGCTGATCACGGCAATCTTCGCGGCCTACTCGATCGCGCTGCTGCTGGCACTCCTGGTGTTCGGTGCGCTGTCCGACCACGTGGGGCGGCGCGCCGTTATTATTGGCGCTCTGACCATTCAACTCGCAGCGATGATCCTGTTCATTCTTGCGGATAACGCCACGGAACTGATTGCGGTGCGAGCCATCCAGGGGCTCGCGACGGGTGCGGCCACGGCTGCTTTGGCCGCGGGACTGACGGACCTGGCGCCCGTAAAGGCTCCGATCATAAACAGCGTGTCCCCGATTCTCGGTATGGCAGCGGGTGCACTCGGATCAGCGGCCTTAGCGACGGTCGCAGCTGTTCCCACCATTGAAATCTTCATCATTCTTGCGGCTCTGTTCGCGGTGTTGCTCATAACGGCTTCCTGGCTCCCCGAGACCGCCAGCAAGAAACCGGGGGCTTGGAAGTCGCTTGCCGTCCGGATGACGGTCCCCAGTCCGGCCCGGGGTCCCCTTCTTACCGCGGCGCCGATGCTAGTGGCGATATGGGCTATTGGCGGTTTCGTCCTTTCGTTGGGACCGACCCTTGTGCGAGCTGAAACGGGATCCAATTCCCCCATGATCGGCGGCTGGTTCGTGTTCGCCCTGACCATTTCCGGGGCCGTAGCTGTGATGCTGCTTCGTTCGTCCCCGCCACTGAAGCTTTTCATCCTCGGGGCCGCTGCGCTTGCCGCCGGTGTCGGCATTCTCCTGGTAGGCGTCCTCAGCCACCAAACCGCCCTGTTGTTCGTCGGAGCCGCAATTGCTGGTGTGGGTTTCGGTGGCGGGTTCCAAGGGGCCCTGCGCACCATCATGCCCGCAGCCGCCCCCGGTGAACGCGCTACTCTTCTCGCCACCGTCTACGTCATCAGCTACCTCGCCACGAGCGTACCGGCCATTGCCGCCGGCGTCCTGTCCTCGTCCTGGGGCATCAACGCCACCGCGATCGCCATGGGCAGCGCCGTCATCGTCCTGGCCCTCATCGCACTGGCGTCTGCGCTCTTCAGGTCCCGGACTGCATCTGCTGCGGCGGGCTTCGCCCCGGTTGCCGGCGAACATGGTCAAAGGCAGACGGGCGTCCTGTGAGTTTCAAACGCCGATACCCAGCCATATGTCGGCCTGCGTGGCCTGAAAGGCCAACGGGGGAGTGGTGGCGCATCTCCCGCCTAGCCTTACGCCGCAAGAGTTGCGAGTCTGCTTCTGGCTGACGCCGTCTCGGAAGCGCTGGTTTCAAGAACGGTTTTAGGGAGCTTTATTAGCTTTCAATAAAGCGCCGATAGGTTGATAAGACGTGCTCGCTAAGGGTCGCCCTCGTCGCTCCCCGTCGTGAAGGGAGGCTGGCGCCTGCGGCGCGCCTTCGTCAGCCGGTTTAGCGCGTGTGATGGCTTAGCCCACCAACCACGATGTGCATACTGCACTGGAAGTGCAGTATGCTGCACTATATGGATATGAGTACAACTGCGCTTGCGACGGCGATCGGTGGCAGGGTGCGGCAGGAACGGCAGTTGCGGGGCTGGACCCTCGATCAGCTTGCAGAGGCTGCGGGGGTGAGCCGCCGCATGGTGGTCAACGTGGAGCAGGGTGCAGCGAACCCCAGCGTGGGGACCCTGCTGCGGCTCAGCGACGCGTTGGGGATCGGGCTGCCTGCGTTGGTCGAGATGCCCCGCCGCAGGCCCGTGACGGTTACCCGCCGTGGTGAAGGGGCTGCGCTTTGGAGTTCCGACGCCGGTGGACGCGGCGTGCTTGTCGCAGGGACTGAATCACCGGATGTGGTCGAGCTATGGGACTGGACAATGGGCGCCGGGGATAGGCACGAGAGCGAAGCACATGCAGCGGGGACCAAGGAGCTGCTGCAGGTCCAGGATGGATCGGTAGTTGTTGTCGTTGCCGGTGAGGAGTTCATCCTCGAGGCCGGTGACGCTGTTTCGTTCCCTGGCGACGTTGAACACTCGTATAGCACCGTGGGCAAGGAACCGGCGCGGTTCTCCTTGGCGGTCTTCGAACCGGGTGTGGGGTCAGGACACCGGCCGGAGGCGACCGATGCGTGATGTGGAGACGCTTCAGGAGTTCCTGGGCGGCGCCCGGGTCGATGCCGCAGTGTTGGCGCTGCGGCCGGACTACCGGGCTGTTCTGCTGGCGGTGGACGGGTTGGTACCGGGGCCAAGCGATGATGCCAGTGACAGGCTGCTCCAAGCCGCGGAGGCCTCTGCTTGCGAAGTACTTAGCGCCCGGTCTGCGGAGGATCTGCCGCACGTGGCTGCGTGGCGGGAGGCGTACAAGTCTTTTGGAGCGAAGCCGCAGCGCACGCGCAATAGCCTGGAGGCATTGCTGCGCCGTGCGGTATCCGGTTTGCCTCGGGTGAACCGGCTGACCGACATCTATAACGCCGTCTCGGTGCTTCACCAGGTTCCCTTGGGCGGCGAAGACTTGGAAGGCTATGCCGGAGCACCGCGGTTGATCCGCGCCACCGGCTCGGAGCTGTTCGACACTATCGCCGGCGGCGCCGCGATGGTTGAGCATCCAGAACCGGGCGAGGTCGTGTGGTGCGACGACGATGGCGTGACCTGCCGGCGGTGGAATTGGCGCCAAGGCCGCCGAACGCAGCTCCGCGACGAAACCACCGCAGCCTTCTTCATCCTCGACGCGCTGGAGCCCATTACCTACGAGGCACTGGACGCCGCTGCCGAGAACCTGGCTGCCCGGCTGGAAAGGCTAGGTCCGGACGTCAGGATCGCCCGTCGTCGGCTGGCAGGAACCCCGACCCCGGCAACAACGGAAGGAAACTGAGATGCCCAAGCAACAAGGCTCATTCAATGTCCCGGTCCCGCCGCCCTGGGGGCTTGCCGTGACGGCGATCCTGTCGGTCCAACTTGGTTCTGCCTTGTCTGTGAACATGATCGAGACCGTGGGTCCGGCCGGAACTGCGTGGCTGCGCCTGAGCATGGGCGCCATCATCCTCTTGGCCATTGGCCGCCCGCCCCTGCGCTCCATCCGCCGGGCCGATGTGCTGCCACTGCTCGGCCTCGGGATCACCACGGGCGTGATGACCGTTGGGTTCCTCGCGGCGGTGGAGCACATCGATCTCGGCACCGCCGTCGCCATCGAATTCCTCGGACCGCTGACCGTGGCCGCGGTCCGCAGCCATAACCGGAAGGCCCTAGCCTGGCCCGCGCTGGCGCTGGCGGGCGTGGTACTGCTCACTCAGCCCTGGCAGGGCGATTTCAACCCGGTTGGCGTGGCGTGGGCCGCCCTGGCGGCCGTCGGGTGGGGCTTTTACATCCTGCTCACGCAGCGGATCGGGGACCGCTTCACCGGCATCGGCGCGCTCACGCTCACGGTACCCATCGCAGCAGTGGCGGCAGCCGCCGTCGGAATTCCCCAGGCGGCCGGCCACCTCAGCCTTGACATCCTGGCCGCCGCGGCCGGGCTGGCCATCCTGCTGCCGGTGCTGCCGTTCGCGCTGGAAATGCTGGCCCTGCGCAGGATGACGCCCACCGCATTCGGCACCCTGATGGCCCTCGAACCGGCCGTTGGCGTGCTCCTTGGACTGCTCATCCTGAACCAGCAGCCTTCGGCCATCCAGGTTGCCGGCATCCTGCTCGTCGTCCTCGCCGGGACAGCGGCGCAGCGCGGCGGACGACGACGCCAGGCACACCCGGAGCAGAACCCCAGCCCTGCGGATCTCGACTTCGTCGGTTAACGGCCCGCAGCGCAACCTGCCACCCCAACGACATGCTGGCGGGGCACCGGCCGGCGCAACGCTCACAAGAGGCGTCGCGACGTACGCTCGCACACTGCTTCCATCCCGAATTTAATAGAGGAGTTATCCCGATGTTCACTGGTCTGAGCGCTTTTCCCATCACCCCGCTGGCACACGATGCGGTACACGAGGCCTCATTCATCCGCTTGGTAGAAAGGCTCAGCGAGGCCAAGGTCGACTCCATCACTGCACTCGGCTCCACCGGTTCCTACGCGTACCTGAGCAGTGACGAGCGAAGCCGTGTTGCGCATCTGGCTGTGCAGCATGCTGGCGGGACGCCGGTGATAGTTGGCATCGGGGCACTCCGGACCTCGCAGGTCCTTACGCACGCGGAAAACGCCGAGCGGGCCGGAGCGTCGGCGCTGCTGCTGGCGCCGATGACCTACCAGCCCCTCACCGATGATGATGTGTTCGAACTATTCCGGACGGTCACGGCGCACTCGTCGCTGCCCGTCGTCGTCTATCACAATCCCGGCACCACGCACTTCACCTTCAGCACCGAACTCTACGGGCGCATCGCCGAACTGCCCCGTATCGCGTCCATCAAAATCCCAGGGGTACCAGCTGACCCGCAGCAGGCGCGGGCCCGGATCGAAGACATCCGGGCCGTTATTCCCCAGCACGTGACCATAGGTGTGTCCGGTGACGCCACGGCCGCCGCCGGCCTGGCTGCCGGATGCGACGCGTGGTACTCGGTCATCGGCGGCACCCTGCCCGCCCTGGCCATGCAGCTCACCCGGGCGGCCCAGGAACGCCGGTTCCAGGACGCACTGACCGAATCCGAGCGCCTTGCACCACTCTGGAAGCTGTTCGCCGAGTTCGGTGGGAGTATTCGTGTGGTTGCGGCCATCGCCGAGCATCTGGGTCTGGCCCCGGCAGCCTGCCTGCCGCTGCCAATCCAGGGTTTGACCAAGGACCAGCGCCACCGTGTTGCCGGGGTCATCGATGCGCTCAGTATCCACGGGTAATACCGGCACCGAAGTTACAAACAGGCCGAAACTCCGGGCCGGGGCACTGGCCCGCTATGTCTTCGCCGTGACCCTGGTTCGAAGCGCCGACGGGGGCGCAGTAGTCGCTATCGTGCTGCTGGCACACTCCAGGGGCATTCCCGGCTGGTTGGCCGGACTGCTGGGTGCCTCGATCACCGCACCCCGCCTGCTGGGACCCTTCATCGCCCGAACGCTGGATACCGCCCGTGACGGGCGCAAAGTCATCGCCGGCTCCGCCGTCCTCCACGGACTGCTGCTTGGGGCTGCCGCCTTGCTCATGCCAGCCGGAGCATTCTGGCCGGCCGTGCTGTTGACTCCTATGACAGCTGTCCTTTCATTCGCGCTGGTTGCCGGGCTGCTTACACTGCTCCCCGGTCTGGACACCGCACTGGTCCTTCGGTCGTCCATTTCGAAGTCACGTAGCTTCGCCTTTGCCACAGCACTTGGCATCAACACCGGCGCGATGATCTGGGGAATAGCCGCAGCCGTCGGCGTATCAGCCCTGCTTGCGGCCTCCGAGCTCGCCTACCGCATGCTCACACTCGCCGGTGCGGCCTACATGATCTGGCTGGGGGCATCCCTTCTGTGGACCTGCCTGCGAAAGACCAACGAGCCAGATATCCCGGCAAATGAAGCGCCCGCGCTCATCACAGGCAAAGACGATCTGTTCAGAGGTTGGCTTACGGGCACGGGCACCAACCTGCTCAACCCCAAGGTTGGCGTCTTCTACATCGCCGCCATCCCGCAGTTCATCCCCTCAGACACCTCGCCCCTACTGATGGGCATTCTGCTCGCCGGGTTCCACTGCCTGCTGGCCATGGCATGGTTCACGCTGCTGATTATCGGCGCAGGATATGCCGCCCGCTGGCTCAAAGGTGCCAAAAGCATCCGAATCATCGCTGGCATCACCGGAACCGTCCTCGTGGGTTTCGGCCTGAAACTGGCACTCCAACCTGCTCACTAGCAGTTGTAAACCGTTCAGCTGTCCTGGTAGTTGCATGACGGGGCCCTCTTTCCAGTAGCTCGGCTTATTGCAGTTACGCCAAAGGCCATCAGCTTGGCGGTCCTGCGCCGCGCCAGATCTCGGTACTCCGGGTGAGATGTCCCTGCACGGAACAGCACCTTTTGCAGGCACTCGCCCGCCTGTTTTAAAGGGCCAATAATGCAGATTCCGTCAACCGGGGACAGGGGAGTGGAGCGGCCATGGAGGCTTGGGCCTCGGCCAGGCGGCAGAGTTCCGAAGCGTGGACAGTGGATTATCGCTTCCGTATTGCCGTGGACAGCTTGTTTGCTCATGCCACGGCGCAATGCGGGGACCTCCCAGGCCAGACCGTCCTGTAGGCCGTGCGGCAGGCCCGACCGAGCCCGCCGGCGCTCTCAGGCGCATCTGTGCTTGATGTCCCTAAGAGCAGACCGACAGTCCAAGCGAGGCGCCACGTGCCATTTCATCCAAATTGTCAGGCGACGACCGTGATCCAGTCCCCGTCGATGGCGGCGGTTAGAGGCATGAGAGGGCGGCGCGCCGGCCCGGTGATGACGCTGCCGTCTGAACCGCTGAAAGTGGAACCGTGACAGGGACATTCGAAGTTCGTACCGGCAGGCGCCACGGGGCAGCCGGCGTGCGTGCACGTTGCGTCATAGGCCACGACCTTGCGGTCTTCGGGTCTGAAGACAACGACGGTTCTGCCGTTGGCTTTCCCGGTGGCGGTGTCACCTACGCTGACCTCGCTGAGCTTCCCGATCCGGAAAGAACGACCGGTTGGCGCTGAAGCGCCGGGAGCCAGCGGGACGGCGGTGCCACCCGAGGATGGGACGGAGCAGGCGCACAGCCCCAGCGCGCCGCCGACCGTGGTGGCAGCCGTACCCAGCAACAGGGAGCGTCGAGGCAGGGGCTTTCCGGAACTCATGGAGCTATCGTGCCAGCTCAGCCTGAAAGTATGCTGCGCTCCCCGAAAACACCGTACGCCACCGACATGCGCGGGACCACGAGGGGCGAAACTCCGACCACCTCAACGACTGGTTCGTAACCTCCAACGACTCCTCCGTATCGGCCCACGTGCACCGATCACGGAAGCCCGAAGCCGCTGCTTTTTCAGCACTTTTTTTGAAGGCCGCTAACGGACCTTTTGTCAGCCGAGATGGAATTGCTTTGGGCCGAAGGCAGTCCTATTCCGTGCCGCCGAAACCCGTCACCGGGTTGTGGGCCTCGGCCTCTCTGGGGTGGGGGCCGCACATAAGGGCAAGCCTTCTTGCCTCGTCACGGAGGCCGCTTCCGTGTCCAACCGTCGAGCATTCGATGCTTTGGGTCAGCGACGCCCGGATCAGCTCCCCGCTGTGCCTCTCAGGAGTAGGGTTTGCCTTGGCTGACGAAAGGGCCCAAATGAGCTATAAATATCGAACCGTCCGGGTTCGCGGCACCGACTTGATTGGAACCATTGCGCGAAAACACGGGAGCGCGCCCGAGATCTACGAAACCTCGAAGGACGCGAACACTTCAGTAGTTCCAGTGTTCTTCCAGGCAACGGGCGAGGTCCGATTCTTCGACAGGTCAATGCTGGAGGACGTCGTGACGCCGGCCAGTTAGCAGCGGTGGCGCATCCTCGGAACTGACACCGACGGGCTACCGTGGGTCTCGTGCTGATCGCCGTCGGTGTGATGAACCTGGCATGGATGGCGGTGATCACGGTAGTCATCTTCCTGGAGCCCGCTGAGCCCAGGCTGCGTGCTCCCTGATTTCCTCATGGGGTTAGCAACGTACAAAATCCGACGGGATCCGAGGTGAGGCGAATGGACCCAGGTCTGATGCCGGTGGCTCTTGAAGGCACTGGACTATTCGCCGGGTTCGGGCTTGAGAGCTGTGGCTGCGTCAAGGGCGTCGTCGACGACGATGAGGTAGTGGTCCCGGCCCGCGGATAGCGGGATGGAGTGTTCGCCATACTTGCCGTAGGCGAGGTTCACGGCGTCGTCGGCGTTGGTGATGTTGAGGCGGCGCAGGAGGCGGGCGATATCGAGCATATCCTTGTCCCGTTCGGCGGCAATTTTCATGGCCAGGAGTGTTTCTGTGTCCGCTGCGCGGATGGTGAGTCCGTCCAGTTGCTCCAGTTCGACCCAGGTGGCGTTGTCTGGAACGAAGGCCGATGCGTTGGAATTCAGCCATTCGGGCGCAAGGTCATAGTCCACGGCCATCTCGGTGACAACGGCGTTGACCGTGGTTAGGTCGGGCGTCGATGTGGGCGGTTGCCGATTCCTTGCAGGATGAGCGCGGCACCGCCCACGAGTTTGACGTCGCCGTGTATGCCGCGGGCCTGTAGGCGTCGGCCGAGTTCTTGGAGGAGGGCGCGGATGTGTGCAGCCGTGAGTTCTCCGCTGGTCACGTGGTGGCCAGGCTGCGTTCGCGGATGAAGACGTTCATGGCGGCGAGTTCCGGTGGTGTTTCGGACATGGTGAGTTTCTTCATTGGTTCCCGGACGCTCCGGTAGGACTCTGCCGGCATCCATGCCTCATTGAGGGGCCTGATGCGTCTGGTCCAGGGCGGGGCGGGTTGCCCGAGCCGGTGTGCGGTGTAGTTGGTGATGCCGGCCAGGGCCGCGGACCAGTGTGGTTCCTTGAGCCGGGGGCTGCGCTGGAGTAGTGGCCTTCCCGCTTTGAGGGATGCGGTGGCGTAGTCGGCGAGCATCTTGATGGCGAACTCGAAGTCTCGTGAGTCAAGCAGTTGTGTGAAGGTTTCGGCGTAGTCCCGCCTGGCCGGGTCGTAGTCACTGCCGCGGGGGATGGGCTCGGTGGCGGTCAGCGACACCCCAAGGGTGTGGAGGACGGCCATGGTTTTTCCGAGCTCGGCTCGTTCGTGACCGGCCTCGAGATCAACGATGAACTTACGCGAAACACCGGTGGCCTCTGCGAGGGACTGCTGCGAGAGCCCGCGCTCCTGGCGCCGGGCGCGGATGATGGCGCCGGCCGCCGCGGGCGTGTCGATGCTGGTCGTACGTGTCAATAGTCCCTCCTTCGCCGGTTCCATTATGTCACCGAACGGTGACAGTCGCACTTTGCCTCATGCGCGCCCGATTCTGGTGGTGGCGATCAGGTAGGTGCGTCTGTCCGAGGGGCGCGATAGCTGATGAAGGGGAGAAAGAGGGGTGTGCACATTGTGCACACTTTGGTCGTCGGACTGGGGTCGTACCGGTGCCGGACTGGGCCGGATTCCGCGTGTTTCCGGGATCTCCCAGTGTTTGCAAGGGCTGGAGTCCAGTTCGAGTCCCACCTTGGGCACAGCATGACCCCTCGTCAGAGGGGTTTTTGCTTAATGTGTGGACATTGACCCTCCGCGGGTCCCTCTGACGCTGTCCGCGGTCTGTGCCTGGCGCCGCGGTGACCTGTTCAGTTGTGTGGGTGGCGGGGTTAGGGTCCTCGCTGGTGGCCCCTCCGTCTGCTGGAATCTAGGGTTATGGGTTGTCCTTTCCTGCTGTTTTGGTGGCCAGTTGTTGGCCGTCACTCATTCATGGCCAGGAGTTGTGGTGACGACATGACCAAGCCGAATTTTCTTCGAGGATCACCCTTGGATACCTGCTTTCTGCCAGCCAGCAGAGTCCGCTCATCGCGTGTTTGTCCGGCCAAAGGGGGTGTGCACATTGTGCACACCCTTGTGCACGGGCGGGTTTCGACCTGCTTTTTGTCCCTTGCTCATGGTTCTGCCTTGACCACTTCATGCAGTTTTCTGTTTCGGGCGACATGACTTTGCGGCCTGGACCGTCGGCGTTGTTGGACGTTCCGGGTTCAGCGGGAACGTCTCCGGGGGTCCAGTGGCTGGCGAACGAGCCGTCGACAGAGTGCAGGTGTGTGGGATCCCGACTCTTCTTCCGGAGACGGTCCTGGTTTGGTTGGCCCGTCATGGCCTGTCCGTGTCTGGGCGCGCGGCCCATGTACCTGCATCTCTGAGTCCGCTCTTCAACGGCCCATGAGCAGGCTGGCGCCGAAAATGAGGGTACAGTACGAAGCGATTTTCAGAACTGACCGGCGGCCTTGATCGGCAGCGCGGTAAGGGTATGGCCCGCCGCAGCTGCGAATTTGCTGACGTATTTGCCTCAACTGATCGTCCTTCATCAGCGGTGTGAGGCCAGTTCGGGAACGTGGCGGTGAAGTCCGTTGTTGCACAGCAGGACGCTGGGGGCGCTGCCGTACCACTCCCGGGTTTCCACCACGCACCCGGGAGGTTCGACATATTCGCCAGAGGGCTGGTGCTGGGAACACCGCAGGCGCATCTGGGCCCGCCGCGGTATGGGCTTTCCAGCTGGGAGTGTACGCAGCTGTTCCTGGGTGGCGATGATGAAACGGTCCCGGCCTTGGAGCATGATTGCCCGAACTTTGTCGGCGACCGGCGTTGTAGCCCTCTTGAAGACGACCCTTTCGCCGGCGAGCTCATTGGTCCACGCCACGGCCCGATGTGGGCTAATCGGCCACCAGATGGTTTTGGCGTCATTCAGGCCGGGACGCACGTCGCCAACGAAGGAAGTCTGGACCGGGGCATCCGAGGTGAGGAAGCGCCCCTTCGGGTCATCCCATATTTCGAGCTGGCGGCTTGTCATGACATCTGCAGCCTCCCACATCGCGTGAAACACGGATTCCGTGTGTATGTTATTCAGGCGCAGCGGGTCTTCATGGGCGAGAGGGCTGCTGAACCCATCGGCCTGCTGCCCGCCCCACCAGAGGTCTTGTTGCTCCATAAGCCGGCGGCTTTGCGAGGTCCGCATTCGTTGGAGCGCCGCCGTCACCCCTGCTGCCATGAAGTCTTCGAAGCTGATGTCGCTGCGCTTTCCTAGTGCGAGCAGAATGTCCTGAATGCGCCTTACCTCTTCGTCAACGGCGCCGAACATCAGCTCCACCCGGTTGTGAGCTTCGCCGTCGGGTCCGATGACCCTGTAGAAATTCTCGGCAACGCAGATGTCGTTTACACCCAGCTGCTTCAGAGCGCCGGTGTCGGTGTTTAGGGTCCAGACTCGCTTCCCATCGCTGGACCAGCGCTTCAAGTGCGTCTTCGGGACATAGTGGTGGCGCCGGGCATCTGTGTCCGTTGCTTCAGCGAAACCAAGGAGACGCTCGTAGTATCGTTTCGCGTGTTGGTTGAGGAACTCGCCACCGCCTGTGAGCGGGATTTCACCCCAGGGGTTGCGGGTGACTTTCTGAAGTTGCCAGCGGCCATCTGGGGGCGGGGAAGTCATGAGCCCAGAATATGGCAACGTGAACCCGGGCCGGGAACTCCCGAACCATGGTCGAGGCAGGGGCCTCGTTGATCCGGTCATGGGTGGTAATGGCCGGCGGATTATCGATCGTATACTCCAGGCCAACGCCAGCAACTTCGGCTCGTACAGGACGCCCAGCTGGTTCTTCGCTGGGTAGCTGGCGTCTTCCGGCAAGGCCATTTTTTGCGCCATCACAGGGAGAGGTATGCGACCTTCTCGCCGTCAACCAGCACGGCCACCGCCTGGGGGTTTGCAGGGTTCTCCGGTCCCGCTGGGGCCTGGGCCGCACTCTCGTAGGAGCCGGGGGCCGCCAGTCCGTTCCGGTGAGCCAACGCTGCGACGGCTTTTTGGCGAATGTGGTTGTGCCGGCGACTTCCACGCAGGTTCTAGCTGCTGGAGGCCACCTTCATTGAGGCATGGGGTTTGCCCGGGAACGATGACGCGCCTAGTTTCTCGGACTGGTCGTTAGCGTCCAATGCGAGCCCTTAAACAAGGCTAGGCTTTCCAGCATGACTGAGATCCTGAAGACGGCCCAAACCAGCTATGGCGACTGGAAAGGCACTGCCGCTGCAGATGAGCACCAGACTATTGGACACAAGTCCCCGTACGAAGTCGTTGGCCTCAACTCCGATGAATGGTGGATCGTTGGCTTTGATTTCCAAGGTGCCGAGATGACCAGCAAGGACGGACTCTTCGTGTTCGCCGTCCGGAAAGACTCAATGGGTATTACCAACTGGGATGCCATCCAGCTGCACGGCGAAGCCAACGGCTCGGTGCCCGTCACGAAATTCCTCGTGCATGGAGTATCGCCAGCCGACCTGATCGGCGAGTCATTCAACCAGTTCCAAGTCCAGCTCAGGACTCGAAACGTGGGGCACGATCTTGATGTGGTCGAGTTGGGGGACCTGAACTATGACCCACACACGAATGCTGTCATTCCTGTCCGGCAGTCTCAGTCCGACTAAGTTACAACCGTCCTTCTCCGGACGGGGAAGGACGCGGAGTCGTCGCTCTCCGATATGGGCACTCCAAAAATCAACCCATGTAGGTCTAGTTCAAGAGTTTCACCGCTTTGGAATGAAGTCTCCGCGTGCATTAGGCGCTGATTGCCCGGGAG
This sequence comes from Arthrobacter sp. Bi83, assembly GCF_918698095.1. Taxonomy (GTDB): domain Bacteria; phylum Actinomycetota; class Actinomycetes; order Actinomycetales; family Micrococcaceae; genus Arthrobacter. Next base: position 58,588 of record NZ_CAKKLY010000015.1, on the reverse strand, counting down.
CTCTTCAACAGCCCGGGACAGATAAGCCGCGGCAAGTTCTAAGTTTTCCGTGGACGCGAAGGTCATGGCTAGCCGTGCGGCGATCGCGGCTTCGAAGACTGTAGCAATGGGGTCCGCTTTGCCATCGGCTCGGTCGTTCAACCGACGTTTGGCAAATTCCCGGAACTCCTCGGTTGCCCAGATGATCTCTTGGCCCAGGATGGTCGCGACCACGAAAGCCTGAATGCTCGGCGGGTCAAGAACCGGAGCGTAGGTGTGCAGGAACGCTTGAGCTGCTGGGAGATGCGAATCTTCCGGCAACAGGGAATGCCACAGAACGTAGATTCCGACCATGGACCGTTTGGCGGCGAGGTTCCTTGTCCGGGGAACCTTGTTTTCGATGAGCGACAGGACTGGACCCATGGCCGGTAGGATGACGCGTCCAGGCGGCTCGCCGTCTGGGGAAGGCATCTGTGGAGCTTTGTCGAGTAAGAGCTCGACAAAGCCTTCGAAGTAGGCAGCGGCCGTTTTTGCGGTCAGACCGGTCGCGTCGTTGATCCACATCTCCGGTGCCAACCGCAGCTGCAGGACGTTGGGGAGCGCCGCTCGGTAGTCGAAGGCTTCATCTTGGACGGTCGAGGCGCGGGCGACGAATTCGCGGATGACGTGACGTGAGAGCCGGTTGAGCCCTTCGAGAGTCAGCATGAGCCCTTTGCCAGCCGGATCCACCGAATCCGCTTGATTCGTGTAGGTCCACGCTTCCGGTGCGAGCTCCTCCAAATCGTGTACGTTCCGGGACCTGATGCCGTATGCGCGCTTCAGGGCCCGCTCCATATTGACGGCTGGTATCGGACGGAGGGCGTCGACGGCCTCCGTCCGATAATAGGAAGGCGAGATGTGGTCGAGGACGAAAGTCACGAAGCGGCGAGTGGCTCCTGCCTTCTCTGCCTCCAGAACGGCTGCCCGGATCTTCCCGGCCATGTCGTAGTCCAGCCCGGTAAGCGACGCATCGATGAGGCGTCGTTTGCGGACGTCGAAGGCATCCCATGTTTGTCTTGGTGCATCTGTGACCGAAGATAGCGATTCCAGGGCCGCCACGAACATTGTGTACGCCAATGAAGGGTCATCGGCCACTCTCGTACTTGCGCCGACTACTTGACGAATGGCCCGTATGGCGAGTTCATAGCTGCTGCGGTTCAGAGCGACAAGCTGCTCGACAAAGCGGATCACCTCCTGGATGTCGTCTTCCTGCAAGAACACGCCCGGTTCGAAGGTCCTCCGCAGAACATGGGAGGGTGACCGGGGGTCGTTTTTGTTGCCTGCAACCGGAACAAGACGCCGCACCAAGTCCACATCCTGGCTGAAAATCGCGTTGGCGGCAAAGGACAGGACTGCGGCGAGGTCATTGAGCAAGGCGTCGCCTCCCGTTGAGACGATACCTCCCGCTCTTCCGTCGTAGGTCACAGCCTCCAGGCGTTCCCGGAGCTCGACCGACACTGTGGTGACTGGAGTCCACTCGGTGGAGGGGGTCAGCTGGGCCATCGGCAAAACGATCTTATCGAGGGCAAGGGCCCGTGTGTTGGTGAACAGCACGCGCCGATGCGTGGTTTCATGCAGGGCGACGTCTCTAAAGAACCTTCCCGTAACCACCTGCAGCATGGGCTCTCTTTCGTTGGGGCCGACTGCCTTTCATGATAGGCCGCACTTCCACCAGAGACAACACGTATATCAAGCTATTTGCACGTGATCATTGTTTAATGCACGTAAGACACGTAAACTGGTTTACGCATCGACCCAAGGAGTAGAGATGACGGTTCATGTAGAAACCCAGGGGCTCACACTTCCGCTGGAAATCCTCAACGTCTCTGAAGTCGACGACGCTGGCGGTGTCCATGTGGAATGCCAGATGACTGGGGCGTTCATTGTCGATCTCTACCGGAGCGGCCTCTTGGTGCTCACGGGCAATATTCGACCGGCCCACATGCAGGCCAAGCTTCGCGGCAAGACGAAGGCAAAAGTCAACAAGTGGACAAGCGAGCTTCTTGCCAACGAAGCAATCATTGGCAACATCTCCGTGAGGCTCGACCCCAGCAAGTCGGAATCCTCCATATGGTTCGACGACGAAACCGGGCAGAACAACCTGACCATCACCTCAGGGGTGTTGGACTGCGCTGTTGATTCGCTCTCGCGTATTAAATCCATACTGGCCGCCGCGGATAATCCATTGGGAAGCTTTGAGCTCAGTACCCGCTTCCAGGTGCGCATCTGGATGCTTGACGACACCATGGCCAAGAAAGTCGCGACGATCTATAACACCCGAGGTGACAAGGTCAACGATTCGACCGCGAAGTACGCCTACTCCGAAACGAAGGAGCAGGAGCTTGCCCGTCGGCTGGTCAATGGCAGCGAGCACTTGGGGCAGGACAATGTGGAAGTCCTGGCCAACTCTGTGTCCGCGAGCTCGCACAAGCTCTGCGCCTTCAACACCATTAGTGGTGCCATCGAAACATTGTGGAGTGGGGGGCCGGTGACGGCCGCCGACCTCGAGGCGCAGGCGAGCTGGCTCATCAGTGCCTGGGATTCCTTGGTGAAGGTTCGTCCGGAGTTCGGTAAGTTGTCCACCCCCGCACGCCAGGAGCAGCGGCGGTTGAACATCAGTTCAACAGCAGTTGCAATTTACGGGATGATCGGTGCCATGTCGACAATCTATTCCCGGCATATCGACCCGGACGCTGTGTTTAGACGGATCGAGGCACGGGCCCCCGGCGACCTGTTCGATTGGGGTAACCCGGTCTGGACCGACGCAGGCGTTGTCACCCCAAGCGGCTCGGGTGCCGGGACGCTCACCACCCGTAACAGCTTCCCCGCCCGCAGGGCGGCCGTTCGGGTGCTGCGCGATGCCATGGGCATTGCGCAGGAATCACCGGAAGGCCTTTAGGTCCAGACCTATGTTGGTGGAGCCAACACAGTGCAGTGGCTGTACGCGTCCAGGGACATAGAGGCCTACAAGGCAGAACTTGCCGACCGTGGCTGGATCCTGAGGATCTGGTGGGGCTGGGCCAAAAAGGAATGCAGGATTGGCGTCAGCTACGAAAGCGACGGCGATGACGGGGTGGAAATCAAGGAAGCCGGGGGACCGCTGACAGACTGAGAGATATCCCCCCTTGGTTTGGGCTCGGTTCACCTCTGGTACGCCAAGGCGTCAGTGGAACGCCGACAAGCTGCGGAGCGCGAGCGACGCCGGGAGGAGCGCGCGCGAAGCCGCAGAGAAGGCACGGAAGAGTCAGCCCGGCTACGGCGCATCTCGGAGCAGAGAGCAGCGCAGGAGTCTATTCTTCGGGCCCTGAAACACACTCCGTAGGGGCTAGAAGACAAATGGCCATCGTCGTGGCCCCAGCTCAAGGGCAGCCCCAGGCAGGTCACGTGGGCCGAAACACCGAAACAATCCGGGCCCGGATTGTCGGGCTCCTTCGGGAAGAGCTTGTCGAGGAGTGGCTACCCGAAGCCAGGGGATTACCAGTCGCCACGTGGCTGGCCCTCCAAACAGCTGCCCAGTTCTGGAATTCATTGCCACTTCATGGACACGCTCGCGGTAGTTCAGGCGTACGAGCACCAATTCGGTTCACCCGGGCAACCCCCCAAACGGGGAATGACAGGCTGTGCGGGGACTGACGCAGCAGGCTTGCGTCACCCTCGACGCGCCATAGCCTGCGCCGCTGAGGAGCGCGAGGCATCAACTAGCATTGCTCCCAATTGACCAGCGCTGGAAGGAAGCTCCTAATGCACTATGTCGTCCTGCAGGTGATCCTCAAAGAAAAACTGTGGGGAACGGGTTCGGGCAACCTGACTTCTCTGGAGAAGACCATCAATGACCAGGCCGCGAAGGGCTACCGGCTCCACACCATAACCACCGCGAGCAGCGGGAGCAAGGGTCTCGGCGGCGGTGACCGCATCCAGGCCACGATGGTGTTCGAGAGCCTGGGATGATCGTCTGGCCTCCTGGCCTCCTGGCCTCCTGGCCTCCTGGCCTCCTGGCCTCCTGGCCTCCTGGCCTCCTGGCCTCCTGGCCTCCTGGCCTCCTGGCCTCCTGGCCTCCTGGCCTCCTGGCCTCCTGGGCGCAGAGGCCGGCGCACGGTGCTGGCATCTTCAACGGCGACGAGCTGTGCGGAGGACAAACTTCCATGCCGGCCGTGATGAGGCCATCGTGGCAGGGTAGCGAGGGGGCGCGCCCAAAAGTGTCGCATTCGTGGACTTTTCTAAAGTGATCATGTAGGTTTCAGGGAGAAAACTACAGGAGGTTGCTTTGAAAAGTGCGGTCGACATTGAATGGGCATTTCGTCGCTTTAGCGCCCACGGAAAGAGTCTTCCTGAGACTATCCTGGCCACTCTTACCGAATGCCACAACGAGCATGCGGACGGGCAAGCTTTGGTCCGCTCGAGGCATAAGCGGTCCTACGGACAGGTCAGTTACACCGTCCAGGAGAGGCTCGAAGAGGCTTTGACAGGACTTGAGGGAGTCGAATTCAAGCGGCCGGGCCGCGGCAAACCCAAGGTACTCGTCGTCAACGGCACGGCTCTCCTTACGTGGCGGTACTCCAGGCTGGCGACGGCCGGCCTGAAGCAGCAGAAATATGGAACATCGGATGCCCGGGTTGGCAATTTCTCCATGCCTGTGGGGCCGTCCCAGGGCATGCTGGACCTCGGCGACGGTGTCCGCGCCTCCCTGACCCCCGAGGAAACCGACTTTGTTGACGCACTGCGGGAATTGGACGATTCTGAATCGCTGAAGCATCACCGCGTAGTAGTGGTTGCCTATGCCAGCAACCACAATGCACTGCACAACGCGATATGGGCGGACGCCCAGTTGGATGAGGACGGCACACTCATTCTGCAGAACGCACAGGTGCTGTTCGACGCCGATTCTGCCGATGCAGCAGCAATGGCGGAGCTGAAGGGCTTCGATTCCCAGCCGCGTCGTGCCCTCAATTTGATGCCTAAGGAAGCATCCGGATCATGACCAAGCAGCTCACCCTATTTTCAACCGAAGAACTTATGTCGACTCAGGCTGTCAGGGATTCCTTTGACCCGGCCCGGCTGACGCAGGCACGCCGGCTGGCGGGAATTACCAAGCATGCGCTTGGCGATTCAGTGGGCGTCTCGGGGGCGGCCATAGGTCAATATGAGGCCGGCGTGTCACCACGTCCCGAAGTACTCGGTCTGCTGGCCAAGGAGTTAGGACAGCCCGTTGCGTTCTTTGCGATGGGCCGGCCGATTGGGAAGCTGGACGTTTCTCAGGCCCACTTCCGCAGTCTTCGTTCCACACGCGCATCCGAGAGACTCAAGGCCACTTCCTTCGTCGAACAGGTGTGGGAAGTAACTTTTGCTCTGGAAAAGCGGGTTGCCTTCCCGGATGTGAATGTTCCGTTCAACGAAGCGGATGGCAGCATGTCTCCTGTCGAAGCAGCCAGAGCACTGAGGTCCTATTGGGAAATGCCTGAGGGACCAGTCCCCAACCTGGTAGAACTCATGGAGCTAAATGGCATCGTCGTTTCCGTGTTAGCTCTACGGGGGGAGCAGGATGCAACTGCGCGGGTGGACGCGTTCTCCACGACAGCGCTCAACCGCCCGATCGTAGTCGTGACCCCGGAAAGGGCCCGTTCTGTCTACCGGCATCGGTTTACATGTGCCCACGAGCTCGGCCACCTTATCCTCCATCGCGAACTCGCGGTCGGGGACCCTCGACAGGAACGAGAAGCCGACGCCTTTGCTGCCGAATTTCTTATGCCCCGGTCTGAAATAGAGCCGGTGCTGCCCGCCACTATTAATCTCCCAAAGCTTGGTCAGATCAGTCAGCAGTGGGGCGTCTCCCCGGAAGCGCTGGTATTTCGCATGCAGGAACTCAAGGGCGCCTCGGACGTTTCAGTTCGACGTGCGTACCAAAAGCTCAGGTCGGGTAATCGCCAGGAGGCTTCTGTGGCAGACTACCCGGGAGAAGTTCCGATGCTGCTGACCGAAGCCATGAAGGTCGCTGACAAATTTGGGTATTCCATAGCCGACCTGGCCAATGAACTTAGATGGGCGCCGGAGCGAGTTCGACAGGTGCTGGGGATTACGGATGAGCGGCCCAGGCTTACGCTCGTTCGCTGACAGAGCCCCCTGCCCACCTCGATGTGATCCCATTGTGCCTAGGAGACTGATTCTTGCTGGGCGATCAGAAAGTTGGATTAGTGCCCTACGAGACCAGCATTTGGGGAAAGCCCCCCGTCGACCGAGGACCTGAAGGGCTTAATGTGGTGGCCATGTCTGCCGCGGCCCTGGTCCATGCCGCCCGCCAGTTGGTCCAGATGCCGGGGGCAGAGAAGCTGAAAGTGCGATCCGGGGAGCACATAGCGGCGATCCTGCTTACCGCACTGCATTCACTGCCAGTGGAGGTAGACGAAGACGGAGGAGTAGACCTCGTGTTTGAGCGCGCCGGCATCCAGGCGGCCTGGCCGTTCGGTGACTCGGTAGGGGCAGCTGTGGAGATCAAGTCGCTCCCAGGGAAATGGCGCAAGCATGAATACAACATGAGATTGGGCGATACCTACCAAATCGAAGTCCAGAACGCCGTCCAGATTCTTGAATTGGCCTCGAAGAAGATTATGGAGGCGGTGGAGGCCCTCCAACAAAAGGTCGGAGCGTCCGCCACGTCCAAGAATGCCTTCATGATCATTCATCCCATGGACGGGCTGGCGGTGGAGCTCATCAGCGGGGGACCGGTCATTGGTCATCTGTTGCCCGCCTTGGACGAACGGGTCGCTCTCGACTCTCTGTGGGTCTATTGGTATCCCGGTTTGCTGTCCAAATGGTCTCAGAAGGACCGCAACTGGACGGAGTACCTCTTTGCCGGCGCCAGCCCGGACGAACCTCCGCTGGAGGATGACATAGAAGTGGCTGAAGACGTCTTTCTGAAAGGCATCGGTTGGACCGGTGGATCCCCTTGGAGGATGGCTTTCAGCTAGCCCTGTGGCCGGACACAGGCATCGACCGGCCGCTCACGTGCTGGCTAGTCCTGAGGGATCAGCTTCAGAGTCCACGGGCAGCAGTTGGCGCCGTTTAATCTCCCAGGGCAGGAACCGGTCGCCCATAAGCCTGTCGCCGCCGGGGACGCGGTTGAGAAGAAATTCTGGAGGGAAGGCTTTGACCATACGCTCCTCCAGATCAAGTCCCCGGGTCGTCTTGGCCGCGAAGATGCGTGTGGTGTCCATGGCCCGGAATGAATCGATGGATAGGACTGAAGATTCCTTGGTCCCGAAGATGAGGCGGTCGAACTGCTTGGTCCCGCTCCAGTGCCGCTTGATCCGCGCCCGGATGTCCCGCGCCTGGCCGATGTAGGCCTGCTTGTACCGGTCGAGAACCATGACATAGATCCCTTCCACGCCGTCCCACACAGACAGATCGGTGAGGGGCCGCAGATTCTCGTGCTTGGCGAGCACCCCGGCCATCGCCTCCAGGAAGTCCTTTCCAGAGAGCTGCCTGAAGAAGGCCATGTTCAGGTCGAAGTTCTCCAGTGCGGCTTCGCGGTGCATCGCGCAGTATTCATCCGTGAGGCGAGTATGGTCCTCGTCTTCGAAAGCCCACGCGTCGGCCTCCCACTCGGCGTCGGTGCAATACTCCCGCGGCGGCCGAGTCGAGTTCCTCTTGTTCACCAATGCGTATTCGTCCTTGGTCAGCCGGTGGCTGTACTTACTGGCCCGCAGGGTCTCCCCGAAGTGTTTTCGCGGTGGCGTCCTCCGGGTCGGGGACACGAAGGCCTCACCCCAAGCGCCGGACTCGATGTCGGCTGGCCCATGTGAACCGCCTGGCATCACTTCGCCTCGAGTTTACCGAGGCGTTCGGCGATGCTGCTGCCGGCGCGGTGGGCTTTCGGGCAGCGGGCCAGCCACCGTTTCAGCACCGCGATCTCCTCTTCCTTCTGGCCTAGCTTGCGGTGGATGATGGCGGCCTGCTCGGTGTACGCCGGAGCCGGTGCGTCACGCCCAGCGTCGCCTTCGGCTCCTTCGATGGCCTTGTAGCAGAGGACCAGGGCTTCTTCATGCCGGCCTTCGCGTTTCAGCTGCTTGATCGGTTCCACGAGCTCAAGGTAGTGGAACCCGTCGACCATGCCGCGCTTGAACTGCTGAGCCCGTTCGCCAGCGCCCTGCAGTGCTTCCCTGACCATCGAGGAGTTCTCCGTGTGGGAGCTGTTGATCCGTTCCCTGGATGTGAGCGCCGGCGGGTTTTGTGCTGTGAACTGCCATGCCGGCTCACCCTCGCCCAGCCAGACGTACGCCTTGGCCAGTAGTTTTTGATCCCGCAGGACGTGCAGCTGGTAGCGCACCGGTTCACTGGCACCGGCTGGCAGGGGGAGATCCTTGCCAGCATAGGACGGGAGGCAGCCGACCTTCTCGCCATCCACAAACAAAGCCACAGCCTGAGGATCGACGGGGTTCTCTGGCTCGCGCTGAAGGAGCGCCGGGCCTTCGAAATAGCCGCGTTCAGCCAGTTGCTTGCGATCAGCCAGGGCAACGACTGCATCCTTGGCGAAAGTGGTGGTGCCGGCGACTTCCAGGCAGGCGTTGAGGTGCATGGAGATGCGAACTGTGAAGGGTGGCTGGTCTGGTTTTTGCTCGACCGGATCCTTCTGCTCAGCCACTGAGGCTGAGCTACCGCCGATTGCCTGCCGCAGCCAACTGACAATCCCCATGATTTTCCCCCTGAACGTCAACAGCAAAGGTGCCGCGTGGTTGACTCTACCAATCGGAATCTTGCTTGGGGTGGCAGCCAAATACATCGCGACAAGACCTGCTCAGAGGGCATCCGGGGCACTCGATGGACGACTCCCGCATCGCCGACGGCAACGAGCTGGCCGTGGACGAGTCCTGTCTCGTTAGAACGGCGACATGGCGGGACACTCTCCCTCTCCTGATGTGTTTTCCTGACATCCGGTGCTTGCATCGGTTGTAGGGTTCTGGGCATGGTCTACTCGCTGGATACTACTGAATCTGAAAAGGACGAACAGGCCGGATTGTGGCTCATTCAGCAGGCTGGACACCGTGTGGAAGCGATACTGAGCGGGCCAACCCTGCGCGATCCTGAGAAGGGCAGTCGGCTTGCCGCCGTCGATGCGCTCACTCCATACCAGCCGATGTCCAATCAGCTCTCCATCTTTCACATGGTTGCCCTCGACAACCTCCGGGCGGCCGTCACGTACATCGAGAAAGCCAATGACGTTCCCATGACGGCCCTCTATTCGATGATCCGGTCAGCTGTGGAAGCATCATCGTATGGGCTCTGGCTGCTAGGTGCTGGCAGGGTCGACAAGCAAGCTTTCCTCTCGCTTCGGATCTCGTACGAAAACAATGAAGACCTCGCCAACCTCGGCAAGGTCTTTGGGCCTGAGCAGGGAACAGGCGGCAACGTGCGTAGGCGGCTGCTGGAGCTTCAGCAAGCCATTCCCGCCTACCGGGACAGGGATCTCACGCCGCGGCCAACAACAACTGACGTAGTTTCTGCTGCGGACAAAGCAGTGTCTGGGAGGGTCAGTTTCACCGGCCTCCAGGTGTGGAAATCGTGCAGCGGCCTTGCCCACGCGAACAGCGCTGTGATGCCCGTGATTCTGGAGCGGAAGTTTGCCAGCGACGTTGAAAATGGCAAGAAGTTCCGTCTCACTTCGCGTATCAGCGTTCTGGGTGGATTCCTGACTGCCGGCGTCGAAAATCTTGAGACACTGCGCACCTTGTATCAGGGTGCGACAGAGGAACCTGGCTGGGTCAAGAGGGTCTAGGATCCTGCGGCCAACGCGCAGGTACGACCGGGCACGGAACAATCTGCTCAAGTCCGCCGGCTACGACGTCGCCCAGGGCTGGCTTAGATCGCCGGCCGGGGGAGAGGGACACAGCAATGGCCGGTACCCATCAGGGTGCCGGCCATTCTGCTGCGCACAGCAAAGGTGTCTATCCAGTGGTGTTTGAGTCGTTCACCGTCCGAGCCGTCAGGATTGCCCGCGAAGTAAAGGCGACGCCGGCACCGAGGAGAAGGATCGCCCGGAGGATGAGGTACCACCTGCCGTCTGCGGTGAGTGCTGAACTGACGCCGCTAAGAGAAAAAACTACTGCCCCCAGCGACCAAATGAGCGTGTCTCGTCTGGTCTTATTCATGCCCCCAGCTTAGGTGTCGCATCTGCACCGGCGGGGTCAGCCGGCGACGACGACTCCGGGCACTGGCACGAGGGCGGGACCAAGTAGTTTGGAGTCGTGAACGAGATGAATGTGGCAGAAACGACTCCACACGCTTCCGAGGCCGTGACGGCAATCTACGAGCTGCCCGTTCCCATTTGGGTGAGCTGCGCAGCTCTGGGCGGGACCTACCCGTCCGGATACGGCAGAGTTCAGTTTGACGTGGTGATGCCGCAGGACCACGCTCCTGTCGGCGCTCCTCCGGTGATCGACGGCGTTGAGGTACCTGAGTCCTTTGATGGGGAGTTGATCGCGTGGACGACAAAGTACGCAGCGTGGATCCCTAAAGAGCTTCAGCCGGCGACCGCTTTGCGCCGCATAGTCATCACCGCGGTCGAGGCTCCGACCGATACAGCCCGAGCCTGGCGGGGTCCGGACCAGCAGCTCGGAGAGTTCATCAAGTTCTGGTTCGACCAGGTACGCTCCTGGGTCGAGATTCTTACGGGACAGGATCTCGACCCCGGTCATCGGGTCTACGACTCGGAAACGGTCGGGGCCGGGCTGACATTCATGGCCCCACCACGCGAAGGCGATCTCGGTGTTCGACTCACCACGCGTCACATACAGCCGGTCAGCGCGGCTGCATGGCGAGGGATTCTCCAAGCTGTCCGTGACGGTATGGAGCCGCCCCTGGAGCGTCTTCTTATTCGCGACGCGCATGCGGCATTTGCACGGGCTTTTTACCGGCGCACAGTCATTGACGCCGCTGCGGCGCTAGAGATCGCACTCGTCCGGGTTCTGGACGAGAGGGTTGAGGATCTTCCGGAGAGACAGCGTGAGCGCCTGGAGGGTGGGCCAACGCTGGGCATTTCCATCGACATCGCGAAAGTCTCCGGGTTTGAGTTCGAGGTGCCTTTCGAGGATCTGAAGCGTCTGAATAAGGCCCGTAATGACGCTGTCCACCGGGCTCAGTCGCCCGATTACTCTGAGACGCTGATTTTACTGGAGGTCGCCGGTAACTTCCTGGAATCCTCCGTACGCGTCAAAGACGCATCGGCCGGTACAGACTGAGGCACCCTTTCTACCCTCGATGTGCTTCGCTGGCTACGGGGTCATAACATCGGCGCTCAGGGGATTCGCCGTCCGGTTGCGGCCGCTAGGCTGGTCGGTTCCTGAACGAGGGGGATAAAGGGACTGTGGATTACAACGACTTCGAGCTTGTCGCGTTCTGGGTGCTGTCGCTTGCCCCGGGCGTTTTCCTGGCGACTGCGGGAATCATCGCCCACAACAGGTTGTCCACAGCGTGGGTGCCCCGGTACCTGATCCTCGGCATCCTTGGCTGCTTCATTTACGCGGCGTTTGCCGGCGTCCTGATTGCGAAGCTATTCCCGCCTCCCTACGTCCCTGGTTTGTCAGAGGGGCGGGGACTGGACCTTCGGGGAATCGGCTTCATGTTTGGGTCGTGGATCGGGGCCGTGGCCGGTGTTGTCTTCGCGCTGATGACCGTAGCGGGCTCCGCGATCCTGCGGCGGCTGCGGTCTGCCCGCGCATAAGGCTTCTCGGCAGCAGCCTCGGATGAGGGGATGAACAGCAGAACGACTGGGGATACCAGTACAAGCGCACGGCGGTGCAGGTCGAAACTGAGACGTTCAGATTGGCCGCCAGCCGAGGTTGACCCTTGAACTGGGACCAGATCGTGTGCTGGCTGTTGCAGCCGAAGAGACTTAGTGATGGGTCGAATCTGGGTGCCGGGGAGCCAATCGGTCTAGCGTTTGCGGCCCATGATACGTTCGATGGCCTCTGCCTCACGTTGCGCCTCCCGTTCCGGGTCGAGACGCGCAGCACTTGCGCTGGCTCCCAGTACCTGGCTGTAACTGGTGCGGCTCCGGTACTGCCTGAGTTCCTCCGTCCGCCGTTCCACCGGCGTCGCCTGCTGTCTGGACGTCCGCCGGGCCAGCGCTTCCCGATGGGCCGTGAGTTGTGCCAGCCGGGCCGGTTCCGGCTTGTGCCCAATGAATTCAGCAAGCCCTGGTGGAGGCACCAGGGATCCTTCGTCCGACAGCATCCACTCCGACAGCGGAGCGGAGGCGTAGTGGGTGGGAGTCATGAGGTACCGCTCAGCCGTGGGGTGGCGGTAACTGCCCGAGTACATAGCCACGAGGACACCGAGGGATTCGTACTCCATATCCAGGACGACGCTGGTCAGCGGCAGATCGAGAACCAGATCAGGAACGTCCGGAGACCACAGCCACACGTCACGGATGCCTGCCGTCTGATAGCCGCCGTGGCGCCGGTCCCACTCTTTGCTGTCCATTGGCTTGCGCTGGACCTCGAATGCCAAATGCCGCCCGGAGGTTGCCGTCGCCCTGACGTCGCTGCGCAGCCGGACGCCAGGGATCCAGACCTCATCTTCGACGGACCAAGGAAGGATGTGGTGCTGGTCTCTGGCCCAGTCCATGATGAAGCGCTTGCCGTGCAGGTGTTCAGCGGTCTCGCCGTGGCGGCGCAGGCCGTCGGGGGCCTCCCCGGCCTGATGGCGGAAGTGCTTGCATCGCGTTTTGGCTTCTACGAGCTGGACCGGGACTTCACGGCCCGCTTCCTTGCAGTCGATGCAGACGATCTCCTTGGAGCCCTGGTAACCGTAGCGGTCGTAGTAGGAGTTGTTTCCCCTGCCCATGGCCGCAGCGATGACAACCTGCCCGTCCGCGTTGTTGTAGGCGACGAGGGGATCTGACGGTTCCCACTTCCGGGGAAAGAGCCGACGTATCTCGATCATGGGCAAAGTATGAGCCGAAGGCCTGACATTTCGTCGTAGGGTCAGAAATAAGACCGATTGCCACCCCTGCCAATGGGTTAACTGACCCCCCTAAGGCAGAGGACCCGGCCTAGTTCTTCGGCTGCTCGACTGAGGCGACAGCATTGATCATTTCGGGAATTCCTGCTGCGTCCGGTACGTTGCTGTCGCCGACAAACCCATCAACAGAAAAGAGATGCACCTCCGTGGCAACTGACTACGATGAACAGCGCACCGACGTCAAGGAATCCCAGGAAAACTCCTTGGAGGCCCTGAAGTCCGCCAATTCTCCGGACGCCCGGTCCGTGGTCCAGGAGCTCGACGAGGCTGACACTCTGGACGGTCTGATCCCTGGTGGCGAGTTCATTGCCGAAGAGCTCGTCGTGCAGGTTGTCCCGCAGGCTGACGACGAGTTCACCTGCTACTCCTGCTTCCTGGTCCGCCACCGGTCGCAGAAAGCGCGCGAGAAGGACGGCCATGCCTACTGCACTGAATGTGAAGGCTGAGCGCTTCTGGCCGGCTGTCCCGGAGCATATCTGGGACAGCATCCGCGGAGAATTTACCCTGCCGACGGCGACAGATCTGGAGACCCACTTCCAAGCTCTCGGTCAGCCGGAGGCCATGCGCCGTGCAATCCGGGTGTTCATCGGCGAGGAAACCTTCTGTCCCGGCTTCCAGCTTAATGACGGGTACTTTCACGAACCGGCGCTGCGACTCTTTGACCACGCGATGAGCCTGAAGGTCCTTCATAACGTGTTCGCTGCCTGGATGGTCCGCCCGCTACCGGCAGAATCCCATTCCCGGCCCGTGGACATGCTGGGCAGCATGACGGTGCTCCAGAGCTCCCTCGCGGCCTTCGCGGACAGGTACCGGCCGGTCGAAAAGCGCCAGTGATGGCTTGGCGGCGGTGAAGCCTTGTAAGCGCCGCCACTCGCGCCCACGGGGTTAGCCCTAGGCGAAGCGGGCGGGCACACTTATCAGATCAGGTGGACGCCGTCTCTGGCTTACCGGGTTGCCACCAAGGGTTACGAACCTCAATTTCGGGGTGGTGCTCCGTGACCCACTCGGCCATCCGACGCCCCCGTCCCGCGATGAACTGGAGCGTGGCCTCCCTGTACGTCACGTACTCATCTTTTGTGGCCGGTGTCCCGGAAACCTCGAACTTGTCGAAGGTCAGGTAGAACCGAACGGCTTCGTAGTCGGGCGTCACTAGGTCTTGAAAGTGGAAGAAGTCTACGAACTCCTTGAACCCGTCAAAGAGCGCGAAGAAGTCCTTGTAGGAGTCGATGACCGCAAGGAAGTCCGCGTAGGCGTCTTTGAGAGCGCCGACGGGGGGATCCTCCGGCTCTGTGCTGTAGTGACGCCGGATGCACTCAAGAGTGAGGTCCATGCGATCGCCGATCAGCCGACCTGAGGGACCGAATCCCCTGGCCTGGTTAATCGTGGTTTCGCCCGTCCTGACGGGCCAAATCATTGCACTGCCGATGGTGTACGGAGGGTCCAGGTAGCGAGATTTCTGGTCCTCGCTCAGCCTGGCCATGGCGTTGGCCAGAGGCGCTGGACTTGACCTTCCGGTGTAGGAGCTGGTGATGGCGTCGCTGCCGTAGCAATGCCTCTTTTCATTGGCGTCCGTGAAGATGAGGTACTCGCGCTGTCTGCTTGTCACCTTCGGGGCGAAAAGGACACCGGGACGCAATTCCTTGGTCCACAGCAGCTCGTGGTCCCACCTGAGCAACTGGCTGTCGCTGTCAGCGTCGGGTTTGGTCCTCGGTGTGTCCGTCTTGTAGTCGAACGAAGTGTCGAAGACGCGTGGCAGATGCTGCTGCGGGTATTTCGGATACCTAATGGTTCCCCCAACGACCAGAGTGACGAGACGCGTTCATCGTACGGGAGGGAAGCCTTTTCAGCGATGACCATTCCGGCCAGAGGGAAGTGCCGCGAGGATGTCGTTGGGCCACTCTTTAGTGAGCACATTGTTCAGGTCCTCGGTGGGGCTGCCCACACAGTAGGGCGTGTGGTTCGTGTCCAGCACCGCGAGGTTCACCAATCACGTCCAAGCGGATCATCGCTAGCCGCGGTCTGTCGGTCGCTGAGTCTGATCTTGATGACCATGCATCTAGTATTACGACAGCCGCCAACGGAGTGCGTACGGCGCTGAACCGTGCACCAGCCGGATTGTCTTCAGACCTGCCAAACCGGGACGTGACGGTAGGCGGCTACGCTGGACCAGCAGGATGACCTCGGGGCTTCCGCCACAGCGAGCGTCCGATCGTTTGGTGCGGCGCCCGGATGGCTACGTCCACTCTTTGGGCTGGTCATGTGCGTGTGTGCCGAGCAACCCATGAGATGGGTGAAGGAGGTGTCGCCATAGTGAAGTTCATCAGTGCGGGGTGCACCTCTCGGTGCAGTGCAGACGGCGGCACCGACAATCTAGGACGGGGTGAACCCGTCCTTAGTTCCTGCTGATGCGAGCGAAAAGAAGAGCCGCGTTCCGTCGTTGGGGAACGCGGCTCTTCTTTGGAGCGCGCAGAATGGCGAATTTGGGGGTGTGCACATTGTGCACACTTTTGCCGTCGGACTGGGTCGTAGAGGGGTCGGATCGCGCCGGATTCCGCATGTTTCTGGGGGAGCCCAGTGTTTGCAAGGGCTGGAATGCAGTTCGAGTCCCACCTCGGGCACGTGTTTTCCCTGTTCAGGGGCTTACGGGCCTCTGAGTGTGCACAAACTGTTCACATGAGGGCCCCTCCCGGGGCCCTTTTTGTTGGTGGCCGATGCTGTGGCCGGCGGCTCCCTGTCTGATTCCTCGATGTTTTTGGTGCGTGCTACCTCTTCATCGTCGTTCAGCGAGTGGGCGACATGACCTGTTCCGGCTGTGAAAGATCTTCTCTACTTTTCAGTCGCTTCCCCGTCATGTCGGGATCAAGATCTGCTGGGCGGTTTGGCAGGGTGATGTGGTTTGTCGATGCGATGGTGCTGCCGCGGTAGAAGAATTCGGCGTTGATCTGGCTCGACTGGGTCGCCTTCAGCGGGAGGGTCAGTCCGTCGTGGGTATCGCCGTCGTACTGGGAAACGGTGTTGTCTCCGACGAGGAGCCCGTCACGGATGGACATTCCGGTGTACACGGCAAAGAGCAGGCTGGCGTCGTGGGCAAGGTAGTCCGCGGCTGGCGGGCACCGGGGTGTCTGTTAGATTTGTGCGTCGCAGTTCCCGGGCGAGCTCGCGTCTGATTGCGTCGGTGGCTGTTGCTGGCCGGATGGTCCGCAGCGCGGCGGCGGCCTTGTCGGCACTGAGGCCGGGATCGACGCCGCCGGGTATCAGTTCGCGCAGGAGCCGGTGCAGGCGGTTGAGCAGCCGGGCGCGTTCGTGGCCGAGGTCTCCGCGGCGTTCTGCCAGCAGGCGAAGAATCGTGCTCTGGTTTTCGGCGGTGACTGGGCGCAAGTTCTCCTGCCGAAGGGCAGTGACGGCAACAGCGAACGCATCGGCCGGGTCACTCTTGCGGCCACCGCCGGTAGAAAGGACTCTGACCTTCATGGCCAGTGTCGAGGGGACATCGACAACTGACTCCCTGCAGGCAACAAGGATCTGGGCGATTCCGCGTCCCAGTCCGTTGGCACCCTCGATAGCGAATCTGCGTTCGGGCCATTGCGCGACCCAGCCCAGCAGTTGCTTGGCGGTGCCCGCGTTGACCACGAAGCGCCGCACCGCGAGCTGACAGCCCGAGGAATCGATGGCTGAGGCGGTGATGGAGGATTTATGCGGGTCGATGCCGATAACGATCACGTCCGGGTTCCTTTCGCCGATGTCGGTGATGAATCACCCGTGGCGGGCACCCTGACTTGAAGTGTTTGCATGCCTCTGTCGAGCCACGCCCCGGGCGGGTGTCAGCGGCGCGGCACGCTATCAGTGAGCCAACCCGGACGATACCGGGCGGCAAGGAGCTTGCGGACCTGTGCCGGCTGACACCCTGGACGCTACAAGACTGCAGATCCTGCGGCATCCCACCATCAATGAAACAAGTCAGGAGCCTGGCCAAGAGGCCCCATCAACGTCTTGTCTGCCCGCCCGGCCGGTGTTGCCGCCCCGCGCTCGAGCGAAAGGCACTTCCATCATGACAAATCAACGCACGGTTGTTGTCGGCGTCGACACGCATGCGGACACCCATCACGCAGCGGTCCTGGACGCAGGGACCGGCGAAATGCTGGCAGACCGGCAGTTCCGGGCCGACCAGGCCGGCTACGCGGCTTTGGCAGAGTTCGTCCTGGCGCACGGTGAACCGGTGCGGTTCGGGGTTGAAGGCACCAACTCCTACGGAGCAGGCCTGGCCCGCCACCTGCACCGCAACGGGTTCGAGGTCGCAGAAATCGTCCGCCCCAACAGGGCCGCGCGGCGCCTGCGTGGCAAATCCGACCCTCTGGACGCGGTGGCCGCCGCCCGGGAAGCTCTTGCCCACGATGACCTGCCGGCACCTAAACTCGCCAACGGTCCCGTGGAATCGATCCGTGTCCAGCACCTGGTGCGTGACTCGGCCGTGCAGGCCAGGGCGAACGTGCTGCGCCAAAACAAGGCCGTTCTGGTCACCGCCCCTGCAACCCAGCGCGAGAAACTCGCCCGGCACACCGGCAAAGCCCTGCTCGAGACCCCGCGCCGCGTCCGCCCGGGTGAAGTGCTCGCCGGGACCGAGGCTGCCACCATGATTGCCCTGCGCCACCTCGCCCGTCGCCACCACGGCCTAACTGAAGAGATCGACGAAGCCACTGACCAGCTCCGCGCACTCGTGCAGGCCACCTCTCCGGCCCTGTTCGCGGCCAAGGGCATCGGCATCGTGACCGCCGCGCAATTGCTGGTAACCGCAGGGGACAACCCGGAGCGGATCAAGAACGAAGCCGCGTTCGCTGCCCTCTGCGGCACCAGCCCCCTGCCGGCATCCTCCGGCAAGACCACCCGTCACCGCCTCAACCGAGGCGAAGATCGTCAAGCCAATGCAGCGCTCCACCGCATCGCCCTGACCCGGATGAACAGCGAACCACGCATCAGGGCCTACATCCAGAAACGAACCAGCGAAGGCAAAGGCACCAAGGAAGCCATCCGCTGTCTCAAACGCGCCATCGCCCGCGAGGTTTACCGGCTCCTGACCAACCCGCCCACCACCCCGGGAACCGAGGACCTACGCCCGGCCCGACTCAAACGCGCCATCACCCTTCAAACCGTCGCCAACCACTTCGGAGTCCAACCCGCCCGGATCTCAGAGATCGAACGCGGAAAACTCCACGACACCGCCCTAACAACCGCCTACCGGCAATGGCTTAACGCCGCTTGACGAGACATAGGAGCATCAAACAGCGAAGTTGCTTCTGGTGGTTGATGGAGGCGGGGGAGTGGGGCGGTATGACGCCGTCGAATCCTGCGGAGTTCGTCTGGAATCTACTGTGTTAGGTGTGGGCCGAGTGCTTTGCGAGGGCGAGTTCGGCATGTTCGACGAGGGACTTGTCTGTGAATACAGAAGCACCCCGCAGCTCTCATCTCTCCTGCATTGGTGCTCGGCGAATGATGAAGGCTCTAGAATCAGCCTGCACGGATTGGCTTCCGAACCGCTAGTTCCTGTGCGATCGCCAAGTCGAACAGCTCTGCCGCACCGGCCCGGCACCTCTATGAAACGCCCATATCCTGCCATGTGTCGTGCTGCCGTCAGGGAGTAATCAGGTGTCACTGTGCGGTCTAAGAGTTTCTCGACCCATCGTCAGAAAAGAAGAATCTAACCCTATTTGGACGACCCCTGACCACCTGCCTGACGTCAGGTCGGGGTGTACTTCAGACTGACGTCATCGCTGTTCCTCTAGGGGCAAAACTGCCTCACCGATCCACCCGAGGTTAAAGCCGCGAACGACGCCGCCGCTAAGAACCCACATGTCCGATTTGCGCGTGTTTGCCGTGCCAAGTATAGGACCGATTGACGACCGGCATACCTATCAAGGGTTTTGGATGGCACGTGCGAGTCCGGAGCCTGTTGATGAAGACCAGCCGAAGCCCTCAAACCAGACAAATGCGGCGACGCACCAACGGATCAACAGTTGCCAGGAGCCAGCTACGAGCGCCTGGCTGGCACCATGGCCCAGGATCAGCAGGCCGTAGCCGGCCAGCCTCCCTCTGCGACGAACCATTAGCCTCGGCCGTTTTGTTAGCCGAGCGTTACGAGGCGTACCTATGTGACAAGCGTCCGGGAATTTTTTTGACGGCGGCCGGCGGCACAGTTTCATGACCGGGAAGGCCATCGTCTCATCCCTTGCTGTTTACGGTTCATGTAGACAGGCGTAACTTCGTTCTGTGTCAACAAGCGAAGGAGGTGTCGCGAGGGGATTCTAACGCCGGGCATGGGCACACACTGGACCGGTTTCGCGAAAATGCCGCCGACTACGATTCCCGTATTTTCGAGCATCCTTTGTGGTGCCCACAATCCGATTCAGCGGGTGCGATGATCCTTTTGTCTGTTGTCGTTTGCGTGTTCGAGGGCGTCGGCAAGCAAGCCGAAGGGGCTAGGGTGCGGCCCCGTAGTCTAAGAGATGTTTTGCTGAGGAGGCGGAGCTCATGTCATGGCCATTGAAGGACCTTATAGTCTTCAGGATTGAGAAGGCTGATTTTTACTTGCTGCAGACTTGGCTGGCACATAAACGGCCGGACGTTTGGACCCAGCTCGAAAAGATCGGCCTCGAGGAATTACCTGAGCACATAGCCGTTATTCAAGTCGATCATGAACGCCGCACCGTGTGGTGCGTGGCTTCCTACCCCAGCCAAGGGTATCCGCCCGAAGCACAACAGAAGTTGTCTGAGTTTTGGGCCTCAATCGACGCAGGGGTTCCTTACCCAGTCAGAGGTGATGAAGTGCGTGGGCTCGCACCGGACTCAGGCTCTTACACTATTGCGGTAGCGTCGCTAAGAGATGATCGGGGAACGCACGGCATCCGGGTGATCACTTGATATGGCGATCCCCTGATATGCGGGCCCCTTTGGGCTACTCCGCTGCCACCTTCATTCGCTCCCTGAACGCAATGGCGGCGGCTTCGGCTCTTGTTTTGACTCGAAGCTTTGTCAATATGTGGGAAACGTGTACCCCTGCTGTTCGTTCCGTGATCAGGAGCTCGCGGCCGATTATTCGATTGGAGGCGCCGTGGGTGAGGAACTCCAGTACTTCCAGTTCCCGGGCCGTAAGCCCCCACGGAAGTGATGGATTCTTGCCCGGCGCCACTTGGTCCGCCAAAACCAGATTGGTGCTTAGCGCCTGCGCTTCAATGCCCTGGATGAGCTGGCTAGCGCCGAGAGCAATGGCCTGGGATCTTGCCTTTGAAAGCAATCTAGTTGCGCGTCGACGATTCCTGTGGAGGTCCGCGCTCCCAGCAGCGTTAAGGCACCGAATAGCCCAGAGCGGATTGCTGAGGCTTTCCCACTGTTGAGCTGCCTTCAGCCACTCCGGTGTGGACTGTGCTCCTGATACCGCAGCGAACGCGGCGCCGAAAGTTGTTGCCCAGGCCTGCTGGACGACACCGGAATTTTCCGCCGCTGCTCTCAATCCGGCGGTACCCAGAAGTTTAACTCTTTCTTCGATGGATGAGTTGGCCATGAAGGGCCGGGCGCCGGAGGACGCGAGAAGGCCCAACGTTGCCATGTAGAGCACGTCTCTGGGTTCCTCATGGAGGGCGGGGGACTCCAGGGCCTGAACTGTGGTGTTCAGTGCATTCACATATTCACCCGAGGCCAGAGCGACATCAGCTGCCATGGCTGTGAGTTGAAATTGAACTCCTGGTAGTACGGATTTCCTAATGTCCTTCAGGGCAGTTTCCATCCAAGCCAAGGCCTCCACCTGTTCTCCACGATATGCCAGTATGAGCGCGGCGGTGCCGTGAAGGCCGGCTTTGATTTCGTACCCGACCGCGTCCTTGAGTCCCTTGCCTACCCATGTCATTGCTTCGTCCCAGCGCCCGAGCCATTCGAGACAGCTCACGAGGTTACTAATGCACAGGCCGTTTACACCTAGGTCGAGATGGAGTTCCCCTGCCAGAAGGTAACCTTCTAGGGCATCTCCCGCGGCCGCTTCGTAGCGTCCGGCTTCCTGAAGCACGAAAGAGTGATTATTCAGCGTGCGGAGGAGGTTTTCGCCTGCGTCATGCTGGCGGGCGAGGGCCAGAGCCTGGTCAAGTATCTCCACGCCCTCATCTATCCGACCCGCCAAGGCGTAGGCTATCCCTGTGGTGGTCAGCGCGTTCGCCCGTGTCTGCCCTGAACGGTCACCGGGCTGCTCTGCGCACAGAGCCAAAACTTGGGCGGCGGCTTCCATGGCCTCTTCTGCTTGCCCTGAACCAATCAGAGCGCCAGCAAGAGTCGCAGTGATTTCGGCTTTCCGCAGTACGCTGACGCCCTCAGCTGACCCAGCGCGACGGGCTGTTAACCGGGCGCGTTCCACTGCTGCCGGCCCGTCGCCTGCCCACCGCAGGTACTGGACCAGTCTTTCGGCCAGATCCAACTCGTCAGCGATCTCGGGCTCCATAGAATCCAAGGCCTGCTGAGCCAACCGTGCCGCCATAGCAGCATTACCTGCACGGTATGAGGCTTCCGCAGCGATTGGCAGATGATTCATCCATTTGCGGCGCTCCTCTGATGCCGGGGCCGACCTTTCACTGAGCAGCATTGCTTGCTCGAGGTGGTGCCATTGCTCCTTGTACGCACCGCTGGATGAAGCTTCGTCTGCCGCGAGGAGGTAGGCCTCGAAGGCACGTGGCGCTTCACCCGCTTCCCTCCAGTGGGTAGCCATCTTAGGCGTGCGGAAAGGCACATCCTGTGTTGCTGACTCATACGCGAGAGCTAGCGCGCGGTGGATGCTTGCCCGGGCCTCAGGTCCAAGCAAATGCGTGGCCGCTTCCCCTATCAAGTCGTGCGCCAGAGCCACCGTTTCAGTCGAAACGTCAAAAATCAGGATGTTTTGATTGACCGCCTTAATGATCTGTTTCTCCGAAGAGACAGCATCACCCCCGAACGCCCGGGCCAAAATGAGGAACTCCATACTGCCTCCCGCAAGAGCCACAGTCTGTGCAAGCCGCCGAACGTCTTCGCCAGCAAGAATTAACTGGGACGAAAGAAAATCCAGCAGACTGGCAGGAAGCGTTGCGCGGCTACTGTCACTCGCGGCGCGGGCCAGCGTGAGGGCGTAGTAGGGATTGCCAGCCGCCCTTTTTAGAAGTTCTTCAGTCCTGCCGTCATAGCCTGCTTTCTTTAGCAACTGGACTATCGCCCCGTCTTCTAGTGCTGAGAGGCGGGCATGATGGCAGAGTTCCAGACGCTCCCATTCAGGCCACAGGTGCCGCAGGGACTGATTCATGTCAGGGGAGACGCGGAACGCGACGGCCAAAAATATGGGGGCGCGGGGTAGTTCCGCGATTCCCGACGCGAGGAGGCCTAGGGAGGAGTCGTCGCTCCACTGGAGGTCATCCAACACAACCAGCAAGGGCGTTTCGTCTGCAGTTCGGACTAGGGCCTGCCAGAACGCCGCAGCCTGGGAGCGTGGGCCTCCCTGCACATCACTCTGCAAACAGCGGGCAGCCCGACCCAAGTTCTCAAGGGCACGGGTGCTCAGGGTCCCCCGGGGCGAATCGAGCGCCTGCGCCCATGGAAGATAGGGCAGTTCATGGCCCACGAGAGCGGGACTTCGGCCGCACAGCGTCGCGCCGCCTCTGGACTCCCACGACAAAGTCGCGCAATCGAGTAAATTGGTCTTCCCAATCCCGGCCGGCCCGGACACAAGCATTATCTGGCCCGATCCGCCATAAGCCAGGTCAAGTCGGGCAGATAAGTGGGCAAGCTCAGAGCTCCTGCCAAAAATCATCATATTAGGACGACCTCTAGTGGCGCGGTCCTTTAGGCTGCGAGGCAACTACTCCAACTGCCAGAGTCGGGACAGCCCAATATATCCAACACTCCCAATTTAGTGATGTCTGTGGGTAATAGTAAACGCGTGGTTGGTAGTCGACCCGCTGTGGCCCACTCAAAATGCCTGTGGGCTCACTTTGAAGTCCGGCTAGAGGCTCAACCTCTGTGATCGTTAGTAGAAGGGAAGTTCAGTTGCCAATGCGGTCACAGAATAGGAAATGGACGGGTCGCTTTCGTCGTCCCTCTGGACCCAGGCCGTAAAATCTTTCAATGACATAAAGCAGTAGTAATCGCAGTACCGAAGGTTCTGCTTCGTTTTCTCGTCGGCAACCGCAAGGTCCCTCTCGGGACGACCGGCGTGGTGGTCCAGGTTCTGTGCCCCACTCGCGAAGGCGCGGGATGGTTGCAGCCCTTGAAGAGTGATGGCTGGCGACTGGTCGATGATGGACGGCGGTGATGCCTTTAGCTGGCGATGTTGTTTGCCGCGGTCTTTACTCATTTTGTGCTTCTCCTCGGTTGTTATGTTTGTTCAGTTGCCAGAGGCTATGGGCGTGATTGCCCAGACTTTTGGGACCGCCGGTTAAGGGCCCGGTGTGACCGTCACTTGAGATGCGTTATACGTCCTTTGGAAGGAGCGGCCTGAACCCGGCACCGTCGACAATGTCGCCACCTGAATTTCCACGTGCGTTTGAGGGACATCGCCCGCTATGTAGCGGGCGATGTCGGGGTCAATACTGTGGTCCTGAGCGGCGCCGCTTTAGAACTGTGCCGGGTCGGTCCGGCCATAGATGAGACCGTTGGCGTTGGAGTAGCCGAGGTCGATGAGCGCTTCGACGTGCAGGTGCGCGCCGACGTATTCGGCCGGGCCGATGGCTTTCGTGTTGCCGGAAAGCCCGATAACTTGCCCCTCCCGGACTTTCATCCCGGCAGGGGCCATGTTGTTATCGGACAGGTGCGCGTAAACGCCGATGCCCCACGGGTGCTGGATGACTGAACAGATGCCAGGAAATCGCTTATAGAGGAACCATCGTGACGCCCACCCGACCCAAGAATCATCGCCCGGGAGGTTAGTGGCCCAGTCCGCCCACAACACCGTTCCTCCAGCCATGGCGCGGACAGGCGTACCGATAGGACAAGCGATGTCCCGACCAGCGTGGCCAAGCGGTTGGTAGTTGCCGTAGAGGTAGACGAGGTAGGCGATTCCGCTGTTCGGGTCCGGACTTGGTGCCACACCGGCCGTCGCCCCTCCTCCGAAGTCCTGCGAGACCGGGAACGTCTCTGGAACTGGTCTCACCGAACGATTCCTTCCGTTGGTCGTGCGGAAGCTGCGGAGACAAGCTCATTCGGTGCGCACGGACTTCTGTAATTGCGGACCCGTGCTGGGGCGCCGATGGTCCTGTTGATAGCGCGATGATGCGGATTCACTGATGGTCTTTCTGAACGTGTTGGGATGGCACAGCACCACAAGGAGTTCAAGTCATGCTGTTGCCTGTGGGTGGGGTACCAGAGCTCCCGGTGCGGACCCGATCGACCGGGAGCAGATGGCATAGTCGTCGCTTGCATGAACTGGGCCTCAGTCTTGAGCCCAGGTAAATGACACGCGGGCACCGCCCGGTATGTTGCGAATGCCCCGGACCGAAAAAATTTCCGTCCAGATTCCAAAAATCTTCGGCTTCCAGAATGTGAGGGGCGCGTCGTTGGCGGCCTCATTCACATAGATGGCGTTCTCGTTGGAGGCGTACCCTTTGGCCTCGATGCGGTATTCGGCGCCGTTCCCATCGCGCAGGATCATTCGTTTGTCCCACCCTTCAGGGCTCTGGTTGTTGAGTCGGAAGGCCACGGCGTTCGGATCTATCACTCCGTGCTCGATATGGGTTTCGATGACGTCGCCCTCGGAGGAGCCGATAACTCCGTCATCCGATGAGAACCATGTGTCGTTTTGGGGATGCGGGTATCTTGTCGAGGGAATGAACGCGGCAGGGTTGAGAGGGAACCCGTACGCGGTTAGGAAGACACCATCGCCTTTGTCGGCGGCTTTCGTCGCCGGTATTTCCCACGCCAGATGTACTGCCACCGCTGCCGCGACTATGGGCGCCACGACGGCGGAAACCCCAAGCGCGGCCAGGAATGCCGTAATCGCGCGCACGTCTCCATTGGTCAGGGTGTCCGTGAATTTCGCAGTTTCTTCGTGATCAAGTTCGATACGAAGATAAACGCCGTTGTAGGTAACTTTGGACATTATTGAATCCTTTGCTGGGTTTTGTTTGGTGTATCTCAGGCTCCTGTCGGTGCCAGGTAGATTGAGTCTGTTCCCACACAGCGGTCTCAACATCTGCAATGCGACGTACTCGGGCAGGCCAAAACCCTTAGCCAAGGCAGCCGATACGAGAGCGACCTCCGTCACAGGCAGATAATGCAGTCATCGGAAACATGGCAACGCTTCGGAGCCCACGGACGACATCCCCGGGAGATAAAGTCTGGGTGTGGTTTTCTAGGCATCCCGAACTCCGCGGCGCCGGCCCCAGCCGGCATCCAACGTGTAATGCCGGCCCCTAACGCATGGAGCGGCCCTCCGGCCATCGCGCTAGGTCTGGACCTTTACTAGCCTGCAAATCCAGGCGCCACACTGAACGGAGGCACCGAATCGTCCTCCCCTGCGACAGCACGGATCGCCGCTACCGCCGGAAACCACGTACGCGAGAACCGGGTTGGTTCCCGTCGCCGCGGGGCGAACATGTGAACTAAAGCTTTTGACCCCGCCGCATATGTCGAACTGCGGATGTTGAAACAGGGGCGCTGAAAGAAACTCGATGTGTCCGGGCAACCAGCCGGCACTATTCGAGGAAGGTAAAGAGAGTGGACACTCTTAATTCAGGCGTTACTCTGTCTGCGAATTCGTCCATTGCATCCAGTAACGGTAAGTACACCCTTGTGATGCAAGGGGACGGCAACCTGGTCCTGTATGCGTTTGGGAATCAGGCTGTTTGGGACACGGGGACCTGGCAGCTGCCGGTGGAACACAGGCCAGATCGCGCCGTCATGCAGCCCGACGGGAACCTTGTTTTGCTCACTCCGGGCGGAGTCCCGGTATGGGCGACGCACACCGAAGGAAACGGAGGCTCAAGGCTCGTCCTGGGCGATGACCGCAACCTCGTTATCTACCGCTCCGACGGGAACGCAGTCTGGTCGTCGAACACGGTTTACGCTCCTGGGGCCGTGGTTACAATCAGCAAACTCAATGAGAACGTCGGCTACGCCAAGACCATGAGTACGGTCGGCACGCTCTACCGCTCGGGTCAGGCCGTGTGTTCCGTTTATACCAAGAATGACAACTGGACCGGAGGGCTAAGAGGGAAGGTGCTCCTCCTCGTGGTGGATGAGGGCGGTCATGCAATTTGGGTGTCACGTGAATTCGCGGCGGCGACCCGGTGCTCGGTCCCTGACCCGGCTTGCGCCTCGTATGGGCAGGAAACATTCCGTGACGACTTCCCTGAGGCAGTCGGGCGCTATGGCGCCCGGGTCGACGTGTATCAGGCCGACACACCGTCATACCGGGATCTAAGGAACGAGCTCATCGACGGAATTAAGGCTGCGGGCGACATTGCCCAAGAGGTCAAGGACGTCCTTGGCCAGCTAACTAAGTCCTAACACGACCTGCGTCGACTACCCCTCGGCGAACCCGGCCGTATGCGGTGTCAGGCATGGGACTCCTCAGTCCTCCCCGCAATCTTGCGGGAGGACTGAGGAACGCCCCTTGTCAGCAAATATCGGCGAGCCTGTCTGCGCTGTTTCTGGTCAGCCCAGGCGGGGCGTCAAACCCGTCATAGGACCACGCTCACAGCCGGCACATAGATACGGCACCACCATTTCTCTGCCTCCGGCAGGAGGATTCGGAAAGCAAATAGCAGGGAACCGGGCGACAGAACCACGGCCCTGCACTACATTTTGAAAGGAATTTTTCGTGGAAAAGCACACGGCCGCTTCCATGCCCCAATATCAGTTCACAGCGAAGACGACGCACGGAGAAATAGCAGCGGATACTTCATTGGACTTCCCTGTCAGCGCTGCCAGCGCCCTACTGTGGTTTGTCATTGCCCTGGTTATTATCAGTTTGGTTTCTATTGTGGTTTTCAAGTTCCGGCAACATCGTGCCCGAGAAAATACAACATCCCTGACTCGGCCTATTTTGGCCGTTCTATTGGTCGGGACGCTTGTCATCATGTCCGTTGCTTCTCTTATTTCGAGCAATGCTGACCTACAAAAGACCTTGATCGGCCCGATTGTTTCCTTGGCTTCTGCTGCCGCGGGATTTTATTTCGCCTCCGCTAATGCAACCGACGCCCGGCGGGATATGCTGGATGCCGCAACCGCCCATGCGTCGACCGTAGCCCCCAACCTGACGGGGAAGACCCTAGAACAGGCCCAATCTCTCATTACCCGCACTGATTTCACCCTCAAGGTGAACATGCCCGCACCGAAACCGGCGAGCATTATCCAATCGCAAACCCCAAGCCCCGGAGAAAGAATCGCTCCCTGGCAGGAAATCCACGTCTCGTAACCGAGCCGCAGAGCCAGGTGAAGCTGCCTCCGGTATCACGCAATACCGTGTCAGCCGGCGAGACAGCAGTCAGGAACGCCGGATGCGTCATTCGCGCCGGACACGATCAACAACTGATTGCTCAATTCAGTCGTCAAGATCCGGCAGCTCATAAAACAACCTGCCGTCAGCGCTTCGCACTTGACCCCGTCCACTTGGAGTCTAAAAAGGCACGGGTGCGCTGGTTCACAGACGTAGGATTATTTAGAAGCGCAAATCCCTTCAGCCGGGGCAAGTCCCTAATGAGCAAGCCGATAACAGCGCGGCGGTGATAGTCTTTTTGTATGGCACGTAAAACAGTAGTTACCCTTGAAGATGATCTCGATGGCTCAAAGGCCAGCGAAACCGTGAATTTTGCTGTTGACGGTGCGGAATATGAGATTGATCTCAACGACGAGCACGCTAACGAACTCCGCGAAACCCTACGCCGTTATACCGATGCCGCCCGTAAGACTTCTGGTGGCCGTGGCCGGCCAGTACGTAAATCGAGTGGCAATGACGCCAAGGCCATTCGGATGTGGGCTCTCGACAACGGTATTCAGGTCAATACCCGCGGCCGGATTCAGGCCGACGTGGTGGAGAAGTACCAAGCTGCCCACTAGCAACAGATGACAGCCAAGAGGCTAGTGAGTTCACGGGACTGACTTTGGCTATAACGGGCCCAGGACTGTAGAAAATCGGGCGGCCAACGTAACAATCAGGATCAGGCCTCATTTCGGCTTCTGATCTTGATTGGTTATTTACCCGAAGGTATCGCCCTATGCTGCGCACGGATTACCTGAAAAGTTTGTATCGTCTTACTTATAGCATTGGGTACCGGCACTGCTAGCCCGGGCGAACTTTCTAGTAACGTGGTTCCCGCTTTAGAAGGCCTTCGCCGCCCCTTGGAATCCTCAGCCGCTTTCGACTGACCCCCAACCGCCGATAACGGATCTTTTGTCAGCCGTGATGGAAGTGCTTTGGGTCGAAGGCAGTCCTATTCCGGTGCCGCCGAAACCCGTCACCGGGTTGTGGGCTTCGGCCTCTCTGGGGTGGGGGCCGCAGATAAGGGCAAGCCTTCTTGCCTCGTCACGGAGACCGCTTCCGTGTCGAGCATTCGATGCTTTGGGTCAGCGACGCCCGGATCAGCTCCCCGCTGTGCCTCAGGAGTAGGGTTTGCCTTGGCCGACGAAAGGGTCCAAATGAGCTATAAATATCGAACCGTCCGGGTTCGCGGCACCGACTTGATTGGAACCATTGCGCGAAAACACGCGAGCGCGCCCGAGATCTACGAAACCTCGAAGGACGCGAACACTTCAGTAGTTCCAGTGTTCTTCCAGGCAACGGGCGAGGTCCGATTCTTCGACAGGTCAATGCTGGAGGACGTCGTGACGCCGGCCAGTTAGCAGCGGTGGCGCATCCTCGGAACTGACAACGACGAGCTACCGTGGTCTCGTGCTGATCGCCGTCGGTGTGATGAACCTGGCATGGAGTCATCTTCCTGGAGCCCGCTGAGCCGAGGCTGCGTGCTCCCTGATTTCCTCATGGGGTTAGCAACGTACAAAGTCCGACGGGATCCGAGGTGAGGCGAATGGACCCAAGTCTGATGCCGGTGGCTCTTGAAGGCACTGGACTATACTCCGGGTTCGGGCTTGAGAGCTGTAGCTGCGTCAAGGGCGTCGTCGACGACGATGAGGTAGTTGTCCCGGCCCGCGGATAGAGGGATGGAGTGTTCGCCATACTTGCCGTAGGCGAGGTTCACGGCGTCGTCGGCGTTGGTGATGTTGAGGCGGCGCAGGAGGCGGGCGATATCGAGCATATCCTTGTCCCGTTCGGCGGCGATTTTCATGGCCAGGAGTGTTTCTGTGTCCGCTGCGCGGATGGTGAGTCCATCCAGTTGCTCCAGTTCGACCCAGGTGGCGTTGTCTGGAACGAAGGGCGATGCGTTGGAATTCAGCCATTCGGGCGCAAGGTCATAGTCCACGGCCATCTCGGTGACAACGGCGTTGACCGTGGTAAATCGGTCAACGCCATCGCACCGGGACCGGTGAACACTCCCATGTGGGCACAATTCGCAAAAGACTCAGGACCGGACGCAACCGCCAACCGGGCCAAGCGCGCCGCGCAACTTCCAATGCGCCGGTTCGCCGAACCCGACGAAGTCGGCCGCGCCATCCTTTTCCTCGCCGACCCGGACAACCGCTACATCACCGGCGTGACACTCGACGTGGCCGGAGGTGCGCACCTCGGTATGGGGACCTGAGCGTGAGGTCGCTGGAGGGTCCGAGCCCGGCAACCGTGATTTCGGGCAAAAGCGCGGGCACGAGGGGAGGGACCGTGGGAAGTCCAATGATTCCGGAGCAGCGGCAGAAGGAGCTGCTGCGCCTCCTCCGGACGGCTGGAGTCCTGAGCATCCGCGACATCACGGAACTCCTGAGGGTCTCGTATATGACCGTGCGCCGCGACATCTCCAACCTCGAGGCCAGCGGCCACGTCGTAGCGGTCCAAGGTGGAGTCCGCCTGGCGGAGAATTCTGGCACCCAGCCGCCGGCCGAGCGCTCGTCACGCTCTCAGCTCAGCCTGCAGCACAAGCGGGCCGTAGGCGAACTCGCGGCGGCCCTCGTCGAAGACGGCATGGTCGTCTTCCTCGACGCGGGAATCATATGCGAATTGGTCGTCCCGTTCCTAGCCGCCCGCAAAGGCATCACCGTCGTGACGAACTCGTACTATGCCGCGGCTGCTCTCTTCGATTACCCACAGATCGAGACGATCCACACGGGCGGCACGATCGACGTTGATAGCCGCTCGAGCAGCGGCCCCTTCGCTGCCGCGACCCTTTCCTCGGTGAACCTCGACCTCTGCTTCCTCAGCACTCAAGCTTGGGACGTCGAGCACGGGGTCACCACGACGTCGGCCGAGACGGTTCTCCTCGAGCGGGCGGCGCTCGACGCGGCGTCCTTGGGCGTCCTGCTAGCCGGCAGCGAGAACTTCGGATCCCTTGAGCGCTTCAACATTGTGCCCCTCGCGAAGCTTCACGCTATTGTCACGGACTCAGCTCTCGCTGAGCCGACGCGGCACGCGATCCAGGACCTTGGCGTTGGAATCCATATCGCCGAGATCTGACTCCCCAGAGCCGCTATGCCCTTCGCGAGCGGTGTCTGCGGCTCTGGAGGGCGTGGAAAAGGACCATCTTCGATGGCAGAACGAGCCAGATCCGGGGAGGCAGAACCTGCGGAATCACGCCGTTCGCAAATTGGTCCTGTGGACAATTTGCCTGTCAAACACCTCTGCCGCGGTCGCTCGCCCGCTTGTTGTTGCCCCCGCCCCTGCCTCTGTCTTGTTAAATGACCGGCCGTTGGCGCCCGCGCGAGCGGCGCCGAACTCCCATGCTCGCGAGATTCGGCAGGCGTACCGGTACCGGGTCCTGGCTGCCACGTCGGTGGATTGACCGGCTTTCGGTTGCGAGGACCGACGCCCACCCATGCCCTCGATGAAAGCCACAGCGCACTCGAACGCGTCGTACGGGGAAGGATCCGGCCATACCCCCGGGCTTCCTGTGCGTGGAAGGAGGTGCCCTCCCGGCGGACCAGCCGCCGCCAAGACCGGCAAGCCCCAAGGGAACGCCGAAACGGCTCAACGCCGGCATTCCAGAAAGGGGGGGGGGCTGGGGCAAGGCGCGAACCTGAGCGGCTGGCGTCAGGGCAACGGCGGTGCCGGTATCAGTCATGTTGTCAGAGGGCCCGGTTGGTGGGGGAAGATGAGCAGCGTGCTCGTGGCGGTGGCGAGGAGTTCTCCGTCGGCGGTGCTGAGGCGGCCTTCGGTGAAGATCACCCGCTGGCCGGTTTTCACGACTGACCCCTCGGCGCGCAGAGCACCCTTCTGGAGCGTGATGGGTCGCAGGTACTTGACCGCGAGGTCGATAGAGGTGTAGCCGATCCCTGCTTCCAAGGTACTGTGTGCTGCGCAGCCGAGCACCGTGTCGAGGAGCGTGCAGGCCAGGCCGCCGTGCACCATTCCGAGGGGGTTGTAGTGCGCTTCTCCCGGCCAGCACTGGAACTCGACGTGTCCGTACCTCGCATCGACGAGATCGAAATTCATGAGGGAAGCGATCGGCGGCGGCGCAATGCTGCCGTCGCGGAGGCCGGAAAAGTAGTCCAGACCCGACAGCCGTGGCAGCTGTTTGAGTGCGACTGCCGGATCAATCCAGGTGAAGGTTTCCGAGCGTTGCGCCGAGGTGTTGGTTGACACCGGGGTTTCCTCCTTAGCGCTCTGCAGGTCTTCAGGGTTTGTCGCGGTCATATCGAAGCATTGGTACTCAGTGCCGGGTACAGATCCGAGATCGAACCAGACAGTCCGAGCTTCACGCCGGCGCTGATTTCGTCCACGATAACCTCGTAATCACCCTGCTCGAGCCCATCGAACGACTTCCGGGCGACTTCCTCGGGGGAGGTCTTGGGGGCATTCACGCCCTTGGCCATGGCTGTGTCCATATAGCCGACGTGAACACCCGTGACCTGCGTACCTTGGGGGGCCAGTTCCACGCGGAAGGAGTTGGTCGCCGACCACAGTGCGGCCTTTGATGCGCTGTAGGCGCCGGTGAGTGCGATCCAGCTGAGCACTGAGTGGATGTTGAGGACCGCTGATGGCTTGCTGGCGGCGAGCACCGGTGCGAATGCCCTGGTCAGGGCGACCGGTCCGAAGAAGTTGGTCTCCATGACTTCACGGAACTCCTCGTCGGAGAGCGCCAACAGGGTGTCCGATTCGACGCTCATGCCGGCGTTGTTGATCAGAACGGTGACGTCTCGGGCCTGGGTAACGGCGGCCCGGATCGAGTCAGGGTTGGTGACATCGAGGGCGAGGGGGACGACCCGGGAGTCGTTCCACTCTTGCGGGCGGCGGGCCGTCGCATACACCTTCGCAGCACCCCGGGCGAGGGCCTGTTCCACGAGCTCGCGGCCCAGGCCTCCATTTGCACCGGTAACGAGGACGACGGCGCCAGATAGCAGTGGCATGGATTCTCCTGATCTCAGATAGGCGGCGACGCGGTTGTCGCGACCTCAGAACATCAGAGTAGTCGAGTGAGTTGGATTTTCCAACTGACTTGTATACTTGAAGAAAGTACCGAAAGCAGGTGAACGATGAATCGGCCGACCGACAAGGCAGTAGATGCGCCCAGGGCGTGTTTCATCGCGGCGGGGCTCGACGTGCTCGGGGAGCGGTGGGCGCTGCTGGCGCTTCGTGAGATGTCGTTGGGCGTTCACCGGTTCGATCAGATCGCGCGAAATACCGGCGCGTCCCGCGACATCCTGGTGGGCCGACTGCGCACACTCGAAAGCCAAGGCGTGATCGAGCGTGTCCAGTACTCCGAGCGCCCCCCGCGCTACGAGTACCACCTCACAACTTCCGGGGCCGAAGTCGCGCCCATCCTCATTTCACTCGCAGCGTGGAGCAGTACATGGATGCGCGACGAGACTCCCCGTGCCTCTTACCGGCACAGTTGCGGGGCCGACCTGAAACCGGTGGTGTCGTGTGCGGAATGCGGTGAGGAGTTCACCCCAGGAAGTCTGATGCTGGGGCCGCTTGTGTCAGTGGCCGGTACGGACCCGGCGTCCGACCAGTAAGAACAAAAACCGGACAGAGGACGACGGTGGTACCACCGCCGTCGTCCTCTGGCCACGGTTGCGCACGGCGTTCCGCCGGTCGAATTCCCTGGAATCAAGCCTCAGGATGCTTCTCGAAGCAGACTGACTGTGATGTCGCGGTGTCGTAGGGCGAATAGCCGCGTGTGTATCTATAGCCGATCTTCGGGTACAGGGCTTTTGCTTCTGGTTGTTCGCCGCCAGTTTGAAGAGTGACCCGCCTGGCGCCAGCCACGGCTGCCATCTGCTCCAGTCCGGCCACCAGTCGAGTCGCCGCACGAGGCCGCGCGCTGCCGGGTCCACAGTGACACGTTTGACTTCCAAGACGAAGTGCCCCACGCCCTATGGTGTGCCAAAGGAGGCAACGAGGACATTCGCGACCATGGTCACCATGCCTTCTACTGCTCTCGCCAGCGCCCGCCCGCGGCGGACCCAGTCCCGTGAATGCTAGTTCGCCCTTAGGATGACAGCCTGCGCTGTCCTCCGCCGCCGCAGATTCCAGCGGGTCTCACTTGCCGGCGCCGGCAAGTGAGAGTTGCCTAGCCAGCGTGCCAATGAGTCGGACTCCGGGCGCGCCTACAGGACGACCGAGCGCGATGGCCCCGCCGTGTTGGTTGATGCCTTCCTGGTCCGTGCCGAGTTCGTGCAGGAACTGGGCGGCAACGGCGGCGAAGGCTTCGTTGATCTCTATGACCGGCAGGTCGGCCGCGCTGGTCCGTTGATTTTTTTCAGGGCAGCAGAGATGGCATTGGCCGGTTGCTTGTACAGCAGCACGTCAGGCCGGCCACGGACACGTGGTCTTTGGCGCATACTCCTGAACGCCCGATACCCGCGTATAAGGCGAAAAATGTCTCACCAATCCTGCCTTAGATCTGCTGACCGTGCTCGTGATGCACGCCCTTCAGCTTGGCTTTACAGGTGGTGTGCAGCGGTCGGCCTTCGATTCGGACGGCCTCCACGACATCGTCGGCACGCAGTGAAAATACTGTTGCCTGCCAGGATTCCTAGCGGCCGCAGTTCGCCGGATCCAGCATGAACTCCAGGTTGTCCTCGATTTCTGTCCGGACATCCGACGGCCAATGCCGGTATCACAATGCTTCTCCAATCATCCAGCGACTCCAGCTCTCCTACACAAACAATCTGACGCCCCCAAGCGTGTCTGGCGCTGCCCGGACCGCGACGGCCCGAGAACGACATTCACCGAAGGGTCATGCACTGGCCGGGCCGAGGGCGAAACTCACTGCCCGCGCTGCGGCCTGGGCGACGGACGCGCTGCAACATTTCGATACTTCGGTCTCGGCGTTTCGATCTGAGAGCCTTCCCAAGCCAATGTGGGAAAAGAAGAAGCGAACCTCATTCTGAGCACGCCTGGCCTCCGACCCTGACGTCAGCTTGGGGTGTAGCCCAACGGACACGAAAAGAGATGCCGATTTCGTGAAGTCAGTTTGCGGTGCACCGCTGGCAGGAGAGGAACATATGAGAAGTCGTCAAGGAGTGGCATGAATTGATTCAAGGCTGTCATGGCAACGGGTTGGGGACAACTCTTGTCACAGACAGCGTCGCAGCCAGCGAGCTACTCGGCTTGCCCAGCGCCGGCTGAGCCCGCATGGCTTCCGCGGTCTCAGCAGGCCGCAGTAGGCGACAGCGCAGAATTTCCAGGGCGGCCGCAACGTGGACGTGATCTCCGGCGCCCCGCCGGATGACTGCGCACATTTGGCTCGGCGGTATGGGCGTTGGTACTACCTGGACACCTGGTGGGGCGAACGTGACTGAATACTCAGGCACGACGGCGGCCCCGAGCCCGACGCTGGAGTCCTTGCTGAACGCTTAGGCCGTGGACCCCTTCGAGCAGGACGTCGAGAGCGTCCTTTCCCTCCTTGACGGCTCGCTCCCCGACGCCAGCGGTGAACCGCTGCAGGCGGCGTTGCCGAAGGATACGGACAATGACGTCTGGGTGCACGGCACCACGGCGGGCCTAAGCGCCGGCATCGCAGGCTCCCTGGGGCTGCCCTTCGGCTCCAACTACCATGTAACGCCGTCCTTCGTGCCGGATGCGATCGGAGCGTATCGTGAGGCCCTCCGTCCATCAGCCAGACTAGCGACGCCATACATCACCGTTTCAGTAGATGTTGTGGTGGCCGATTCCGACTCCGAAGCCCACCGGATTGGCCGCGGCTACGCCGAACGCCTGGTCCAGATCCGCAAAGGCGTCGGTTCAGGACCAGAGCTGGGTCCCTCGGCGGTCGCTGAAAACGGCCTTAGCGACGACGACCGCGGGATCGCCCGTGCTCGGTTGCTCACGCGCTTTGTGGGCACCCTGGACGCCGTGGCCGACCGGCTGGAGAGTCTCGTGGCCGTCACGGGCGCCAACGATCTTCTCCTGACGACGTCCGCCTTTGAGCAACCGCCAGATACATAGGATCCTGGCCCCAACGCAAATTGGGAGTCAGGGCTTGTGGTCTTGGCGCTCGAGCAGGCGCGATATGCCGTAGCCGATGAGCACGCCCCAGAATGCGGCATGGATGTTGAAGAGGTCCAGGCCAGAGATCGTGACGACGAAAGTCACCAGGGCTCCCAGGGTGAAGTTTGTGGCAAAGGCGGTAACGAAGGCCTGTTGGAGTGCACGCAGCATAGCTATACCGCCAAGAGTCAGGACGAATGCTTCGGGCGTGGCCAGCATGAGGCTGGTGAGCGTGGGGGCCAACAGAGCGCAGGCCAGGGACAGCAGTCCGTAGACCACCGCGGCCGTGTACTGGCGCCTTTTCTGCCCGGAGGCGGTCAGCAGGGCATTGGTAGGGCCAGTCACGCACGCGGAGACAGCGCCGAGTAAGGCGTTGAGCAGGGAGAACAAACCGGAGCTCATCGCGAAGACGTTGATCGGAGGGTTATGTCCTGCGGCCCGGAGTACGGCGGCACCCTGTCCGTTCTGCACCACGAGGACCGTGAGTGCCAACGGGATCACCAGTTCCAGTTGGGCGGCCCAAGTGAACGCGGGGGCAGTGAACACGGGTGCTGCCAGGATGGGTCCGCCCGCCAATATCGTGAACCGGCCACTGACCACGACGGCGACGACGCCTGTTGCCAAAGTGCCGAGTACCGGCGGGAGGCGTTTGCCCAGGGAGGGCACTGCGGTGAGTACAAGGAACGCCACCACCATGGGTGCCGCCACTGCGGGGTCGGCTTGTGTGGAGGAGACAATGTCCGTCCCGAACCGCAGGAACACGGCGGCAACCATGGCCATTACGATCGGCACGGGAATCGCGGCCATGATCGGACGTACCACTCCGGAACAACCAAGTGCGAGTATCAGCACCCCGGCAGAAAAGAATGCCCCTACCACCTCAGGAAACGACAGATGCTGCAGCGACGGCCCCAACAGCACGGTCCCCGGGATGGACCAGGCGAAACCCAACGGCTGGCGATAGATCAGTGACATGACCAGGGTGGCCGCGCCGGCCGAGAGAAACATGGCGAAGACCCACGACGCGAGCTGGGCCTCCGTCAGTCCGCCTAGCGACCCGACGGTAAGGGTCACTGCTACCGGCCCGGATGCTGAGAAAGCCAGTCCGACGACCCCGTTCGAGACGTAGTGCGGGCCGATGTCCCGCCAGATGTCGCGTACGCCAGCCGGACGGAGCCCGGGCCGTTCGAAGAGGGGTGGGCTCCATGGACCGGGCGCGGTCGTGACCCGGTGATCACCGACGCGGCCCTTGGGAAGCGGGGCATGATGTCTCCTGAGAGATGACGGACGTGGGGTTCTGGTGACCACAAAAGTCGCCCTGGTGGCTGAAGAGATTCCTCAGCGGATGGAGTTGGGATGCTGGGCCAACGGTGTGACCTTGATTGTCATGAAGGGGTACATAGGGAAGCTGCTCAGGATCTGGTGCAGTTCGTCGTTTGATCCGACGTCGAACACCGAATAGTTCGCATACTCGCCGGCCACTCGCCAGATGGAGGCAAGGCGGCCTTCCTGTTGCAGGGCGTGGGAATACTCCTTCTCCAACCCCTGCATGCGGGTGACGTCCTCGGCGGAGAGGTGCGCTGGGAAGTGCACGTCCATACGGGCCAAAAACAACATTTGATTCTCCTTGGTGAGTGGGCCTAGGACAGGCGGTAGGTTGCGAGTTTGTCCTCGTCGATCTCTGCTCCGACCCCCGGCAGATCGCGCACGGAGATCGTGCCGTCGATGATTCGGAGCGGATCAGCCAGCAGGTCATCGGCCATATCGAGGAAGTTCGACAGTTCCCCTGCCCGGCGACTCGTGGCCTCGTGGGCGGCGCCGAAGGTGACGGTCGCAAGTGAGCCGATCTGGGTGTCGATCTGGTTGCCCATGGTCACATCCACGCCGAGCCCAGTGCATAGCCCCAATATCTCCGTGGCCTCTGTGAAGCCGGAACGGGCGGTCTTGATGCAGATGGCGTTGCAGCCACCGGAAAGCAGTTCCCGGGACGCGTCCCCGGCCGTGGGGACGGATTCATCGCCCACCACCGGGATTGGCGATTTATCGACCAGCCGGCGGCGGCTCAGTGATTCCTTGGCATCGCACGGTTCCTCGAGCATGGTCAGTCCAAGCCCCTCAGTCCTCCGGAGCACCTCAAGGGCTTCGTTCGCGGTCCAGCCGCGGTTCGCGTCAAGGTATATCTCCACGTCTTCGCCCAGTCCCTCGCGCAGCACGTGGCAGGCCTCCACGTCCAGTGACAGCGGCCGACGGCCCACTTTCAGCTTGAAGGTGGTGATGCCGTATTCCTCGCCGAAACGCAGGGCCTCGTCGAGGAGTTCCTGCGCTGGCCGGAAGCCGAGCATGTGGCTGACCCGCATGCGGTCGGTATACCCACCCAGTAGCTTGTGCACCGGAGTGCCGAGCGTCTTGCCGATCGCGTCCCACACCGCGATGTCGACGGCGCCTTTCGCCACCTGGTTGTGTATGGTCCGGCGCATTA
The DNA here is from genome assembly GCF_918698095.1 of Arthrobacter sp. Bi83. Lineage (GTDB taxonomy): Bacteria > Actinomycetota > Actinomycetes > Actinomycetales > Micrococcaceae > Arthrobacter. The sequence continues at coordinate 20,552 of NZ_CAKKLY010000015.1, read as the reverse complement.
CTGCATGGATCTTTTCCCGATCCACAATCTCCAGACCGGTCAGCTGCGGGGCGAAGGTCTTCTCGATGATTGTCCCGATGGACTCTTGCGTCTCGCCGTAGGTATAAGGACGGGGAGGGGCGTCCGCGACTCCCACGACGCCGTCGTCGGTGTACACACGCACAAGAACGTGGTCAGCGTTTGCCACCTCGCCGCTGGCGAACTTCAGGGGGTGCGTGTACGGGATGGAGTACGGGATCACTTCGATCCGCTCGATCTTCAACGGCTCGGTTCCTTTCGGTTGTGTCAGGCAGTCCAGTGGTGCCGGGAAGAACGGTGCCCCAGGGCTCACTGCCCTGGGGCACCTCATTGGATGGAAATCATGAACCCGACCACGTCAGGAGCTTCTACTCGGACTGTCCCACTTTGGCGAGGACGTAGTCATATGAGGCTTCTTCGCCGGCAGCGCCGTCCGTCCGTGGAGTGGTGTTCAGCATCAGCTCCGGCTTGACAGCTGAGGCAATGTCGTCCGCATTGTGCGGGTCACCGGGGAAGTAAAGCTGCTGGGTTACAGACTGATAACCGGGCGCTGACACCTTGATGTGAATGTGGGCGGGGCGCCAGGCGTGCCAGCCCGCAGCACTGATCAGCTGCCCACAGGCCCCGTCAGTGGGAATCTGGTACGGAGCCGGGCGCATGGTGTGGAGGACGAATCGTCCTTCGCTGTCAGCCTGCACATTGGCGCGGAACAGCCAGTCCGGCAAACCCGGGGCGTACTGAGAGTAGAAGCCCGCAGCGTCCGCATGCCAAATCTCCAGCTGTGCCCCGTGGATCGGGTTGCCGTCGGTATCGGTGAACCGGCCGCTGAACTGCAGCGGAACACCCGCTTCGTCATCACGCATCTCAACCGTGGCGGGGGAATCCAGCTCAGGCGAGTTCGGGACATAGTAGGGTCCCTCGATGGTGCCTTTGGTGCCGGGCCGGTCCTGTGAGTTGACATCCTCCACGGTGTGCTCAAGCCACACGTCGAGGAACAGCGGCCACTCGCCGTCGTTGCCCACCTTGATCAGCCAGGCTTTCAGGGCGTTGTACTCCTCGTAGGTGACTTCGTGTTCGACGACGATGTCGTTAGCGGCTTTGATGAGGGCGCCGGCGAGCAAGCTCACTCGCTCCTTGGGAACCCCCGTCACCACAAGCTTGCCCGACGCGGCGAAGCGCTCGGTCGCCTTCGAACCGGCCTCCACAGCGCTGCCCTCATTTTCCTGGCGGGTGTCCAACTGATTCTCAGTCATAGTGATCTCCACACTCCTAGATGCATAAGAAACGGGATATGAGCCCGTTCCCCGAAACGCTCCGTCCGCAGGCTGTGCACCCGCAGGTTCACCGGCTTCGCGTGACGTCCATCTCATGCTAGCCAGCTAATAAGGACGAAACAAGGACTTATATGGCCATTATTATGTCTCTGAACTTACATAAAAGAACCCTTGGTCAGCACTAGGGTTTTGCCTGATGTGAGCGCTGTCACCTTGCAGCAGACTGGGTGGAACACATGCATTCCGTCCGAGGGGAACAGGCGTGGCCGCACAGTCGCTGCCCGCCTACCCGCACCCTCTCCCAAGAAGGAGCACACCATGACCGAGAATCTGACACGTGTCCGTGGAGTCCTGGCTGACGCCGTCGTCGACGATCGAGAGAACGGCGTTATCCGGGCGAAGCGTGAAATCTTCACCGACCAGGAAATCTTTGAATTGGAGATGAAGCACATCTTCGAGGGCAACTGGGTCTACCTTGCCCATGAATCCCAGATCCCCAACGTGGGGGACTACTTCACCACCTACATTGGCCGGACTCCCGTCGTCCTTACTCGGGACAAGGACGAGAAGATCAACTGCATCGTCAACGCCTGCTCCCACCGTGGCGCCATGCTGTGCCGGCGCAAGACCGACAACAGGACCACCTTCACCTGTCCCTTCCACGGCTGGACATTCAAGAACTCCGGAGAGCTCCTTAAGGTCAAGGATTCCCGCAATGCCGGGTACCCGGAAACCTTCAACAAGGAGGGCTCACACGACCTCACCAAGGTGGCCCGCTTCGACTCCTACCGGGGCTTCCTGTTCGGCTCATTGAATGCTGACGTCCTCCCGCTGGAGGAGCACCTGGGAGATGCCACCAAAGTCATCGATTCGATTGTGGACCAGTCCCCGGAGGGGCTCGAGGTGCTGCGCGGGTCATCCACCTACACCTATGACGGCAACTGGAAGGTCCAGGCGGAAAACGGCGCCGACGGCTACCACGTCACCGCCGTGCACTGGAACTACGCCGCGACCACCGCCCGCCGCACCGCCGGTGACTCCGCCAACAAGACCAAGGCCATGGACGCCGGCAAGTGGGGCAAGGTTAAAGGCGGCTTCTATTCCTACGATCACGGGCACCTGCTGCTGTGGCAGGAGTGGACCAACCCCGAGGACCGTCCGTTGTGGGACCGCCGCGACGAGCTCGTCGAAAAGTATGGCGAGGAGATGGCAAACTTCATGATCAACATCTCGCGCAACCTCTGCCTGTACCCGAATGTGTACATCATGGACCAGTTCTCGTCGCAGATCCGTCACTTCCGTCCCATATCAGCGGACCAGACCGAGGTGACGATCTACTGCATCGCGCCGAAGGGTGAATCGCAGGAAAACCGCTCTAAGCGCATCCGCCAGTACGAGGACTTCTTCAACGCAACCGGCATGGCCACACCGGACGACCTCGAGGAGTTCCGATCCTGCAACAAGACCTACTGGGCCACCTCCGCGCCGTGGAACGACATGACGCGAGGCTCCACCCACGAAATTGCCGGTCCTGACGAGCAGGCAACAGCGCTGGGCATGTCGCGGGTGATCGCCTCCGGTGTACGCACCGAAGACGAGGGTCTCTACCCGGTCCAGCACGGGTACTGGAAGGAAGTAATGGATAGGGCCCTCGCCGAGGCGGAATCCGCTGCCCAGGAATCCTTGCCGGTCACGGCGTAATTAAGACTTCCGAATCCTTACAGAGAGTGCTGAATCAATGGCCAACCTCATAAACCCCTTGACCGCGCTCAAGAGCGCCGACGAAATCGCGACCCTCGAAACTGTCCGCGCCTTCCTCTACCGGGAAGCCCGACTACTGGACGACCGCCACTTCGACGAGTGGCTCCAGTGCTACCACCCGGACTCCGAGTACTGGATGCCGGCGTGGGACGTCGACGACCGGCTCACGGTGGACCCCCAGAACGAGATCTCGCTCATCTATTACGACAACCGCGGCGGCATCGAGGACCGGGTTTTCCGCATCAAGACGGACCGCTCCTCCGCTACCTCCCTCCCTGAGCCGCGCACCGGGCACAACATCACGGACGTTGAAGTCCTGGAGCACGACGGCGACCAGGTCAAGGTCCGCTTCAACTGGTTCACTCTGTACTTCCGGTACAACACCACCGACACCTATTTCGGCACGAGCTTCTACACCATCGATCTCTCCGGTGAGCAGCCGGTGATCCTGAAAAAGAAGGTTGTACTGAAGAACGACTACATCCACCACGTGGTGGATGTCTACATGATCTGACGGCACCCGGCACGCGTACGGCGCGGCCGCAGCAAGGCAGCCAGGAGCGGCCCGCCGCCAGATTTGCTCGCAAGAGATAACCGCACTAACTTTCCGGGGGTTGCGAGGATGCGACCCCCAACCAGGAGGAATCATGGGCCATCAGGTAGCCCTCAGTTTCGAAGATGGCGTCACCAAAGTCATCAAAGTCGGCGACTATGAGACCGTCATGGACGCGGCGTACAAGGCGCGCATCAACATCCCTTCAGATTGTCGGGATGGCGCCTGCGGCACGTGCAAGGCGTTTTGCGACTCCGGCTCGTTCGACCCCGGCGACTATATCGACGACGCCATGACCGAAGAGGAGCTGGAGAAGGGCTACCTCCTCACCTGCCAGGCCGTTCCGGAATCGGACCTCGCCATTCAGATCCCGGCGACCTCCGAATCCGCGAAAACCTCAGCCGCCACTTTTGCGTCCACGCTGAAGGAACTCGACAAGCACTCGGAGTCCACCATCTCTTTCACCTTGGAGGTGCAGAACCGGGATGCACTGGCTTTCCTGCCCGGCCAGTACGTCAACATCAAGGTCCCGGGCACCGACGCGGAGCGCTCATACTCGTTCAGCAACGGCCCCAAAGGGATGGATGCCTCCTTCATGGTGCGCATCACGCCGCAGGGCGCAATGTCCGAGTACCTGCGTGACCGCGCGGCAGTAGGGGACACCATCGAGTTCACGGGCCCTTACGGCTCCTTCTTCCTTCGCGAGCCCAAGCGCCCCCTGCTCCTATTGGCAGGCGGCACCGGTCTGGCCCCCCTCCTGTCCATTCTGGAGAAGTTGTCCGAGAACCCCCCGGCCACGCCGGTCCACCTGATTTACGGCGTCTCCCGTGAAGCCGACATCGTGGGACTCGACTGGCTGCGCACCTACGAAGCGAAGTTGCCGACCTTCACCTGGGATTACATTGCCTCCGAGGCGGATACGTCCGCCCCGCACACGGGATACGTCACGAAGATCATCCAGCCGTCCCACCTCAACGACGGCGACGTCGATATCTACCTTTGCGGACCGCCGCCCATGGTCAATGCCGTCTCCAAGTGGCTGGACACCGAGGGCATACAGCCAGCCAACTTCTACTTTGAACGTTTCGCTCCCAAGGAAACCACCGGCGGGGACGCCGAGACAGGCGCGCCCGCCCCCGCGGAGAAGGTGGAGACCACAGGTGACACTATCAGCCGCGTGGAAGCCATTTCGTCCATGGAGACCGGCCGGCTCGAGTTCCGTAAGGAAGACAGTTTCGCGCACCTGGACGCCCGCATGGGCCTTGAACTTGCCGTGACCGAGCTGATGTTGGATCGCCTGAGCAAGGAGCAGTTGCACCAGTTCCGTCGTCTTGCCGAAGCGACCATCCGGGCGGTGGATGCCGGAAGGGTTCTCGACCCGGAAGAGTATGTCAGGACCAATGAAGAGTTCCATGAGTACCTGTTCATGATCTCCGACAACCCCATGCTGCTCGAGTCTTACCGTCGGCTCGACGTCCACGCCCAAATGGCAGCCACTTTTGCAGAGGGCACGCATATCTTTGACCGGGTCGCCCAGGATCACCTGGATGTCGTGGACGCGTTTGAGCGCGACGACAAGGAGCGGGCCCGGGAAGTGATCATGGCTCACGCCCGCGAGGCAAAAGGAACTATGGCCGAAGCGATCAACGCAACGGTCAAGGGCTTCTGACGGTGGCTGCGTACTCAGGACAGTTCATCACGCCCGGCCGCTTCGCCGGCAAAGTGGCCGTGGTCACCGGCGCGGCCCAGGGAATCGGGCAGAAAGTCGCGGAGAGGGTCGGCGCTGAAGGAGGCTCGGTGGTCCTGGTTGACCGCGCCGACATTGTGCAGGACGTTGCAAAGGGAATCCAGGAAGCCGCCCAGGAGTCTGGCTGCGGCGGGTCAGCCAGCTTCGTCACGGCGGACCTGGAAAGCTTCGCCGGAGCAGAACAGGCAGTGAACGCCGCCTTGGCCCTTCACGGAAGGGTTGACGTGCTCGTCAATAACGTGGGAGGAACCATTTGGGCCCGCCCTTTCGAAGAATACGACGAGGAGAAGATTGAGCGGGAGATCCGCCGTTCGCTGTTTCCCACCCTGTGGTCCTGCCGCGCCGTCCTCCCGGCGATGCTCGCCCAGGACTCCGGCACCATCGTGAACGTCTCCTCAGTGGCCACCCGCGGAATGCACCGCGTCCCCTACGCCGCAGCGAAGGGCGGTGTGAACGCCCTGACCCAGTCCCTGGCCATGGAGGTTGCCGGGCGCGGCATCCGCGTCGTTGCTACCGCCCCGGGCGGCACCGAAGCTCCGCCACGAAAGGTCAAGCGCGGACCGGAAGCCCAGTCAGCTACCGAAATGGCGTGGTACCAGGCCATTGTGGACCAGACCGTGGAATCATCCTTTTTGAAGCGGTACGGCACACTGGATGAGCAGGCTGCGCCCATCGTATTCCTGGCCTCCGACGAAGCATCGTATGTCACTGGCAGCATCCTTCCGGTGGCAGGCGGAGACCTGGGCTGAGCCTGCTGTGACTGAAACCCGCTGGCGTGGCCGCGACGCGCGGTCGAGTAAGCTTGCCAGCATGATTCCGGGCCACCACCACGGCAACCCCGAGGAGGACCTGGCGCTGCTCGGCCATACCGAGGTCTTCGAGGAGTTGCTGGACACGCTCCGCACTGTGCGTAAAGGCAACGTGCGCACGGTGGTGCTCAGTGGCCCCCGGGGATCCGGAAAGACGGCGGTGTTGGATCTTTTCCTGGAGCACTGCCGGGGCGCCGCGCGTGGCGTGCGGGTGCTGTCCGCCACGGGCGATGAATGGGAAGCGCAGCTCCCGCTCGCCGGCTACTCCCAGCTCATGGTCACCCCGCCGCCGCGTTTGGCAAAGGACCCTGGCAGAGGAAACGACCGTTCCGCGGAGCTGGGCGGCATACTCAGCCCCGTCCAGGCCGCCAACTATGCGTCCACTCTGGGTGCACACCTCGACGGGCTGCAATTGCACGGGAGCGTGGTGGTTGCCGTTGACGACGTTCAGCATCTGGACGCAGAAACTCTGCACGTCCTCGTCTTTGTCATGCGCCGGCTGCGCAGCAAGAGAGTCCTGTTCCTGATCACCCTGGATCCCGCTCAGGCCCGGCTGGTGCCAGCCGGCGTGTTGGCCTTCCTCAGCGGGCATCAGGTTTCCCGCCTTCCACTGGATCCGCTGTCACCGCAGCGGGTCCAGGAGCTCGCACGGCGGTGGTTTGGCATCGACCTGAACGCCACGGCCGCCCACGAGATCGTGCGGCATACCGGGGGATGGCCGCAGCCGGTTGTCGAACTTCTCGGCGAGCTTCCACCGGAAACCTGGCAGACGTGGTTTTCGTCCTTGCCTCCGAGTTCACGCGTGCGGGCCCAAGTGCGTAGCCTCCTCCAAGCCGCGTCCCCCGACCTGGTAGCCGTGGCCGAGGCCACGTCCGTACTCGGCCGCAATGCCGGGGTGGCTGAGGTCGCCCGTGTCAGCGGGATCGAGCACGTGATGGATGCCCTCGACGAGGGCCACCGGGCCGGCCTGCTGGGCCTCTCAGTGGACCAGGCCCACTCGCTGGTGACATTCTTCGAAACGGGAATGACCGAGTCCGTCTACGAGCAAATTGCACCGAGCCAGCGCATGCGCCTGCACCGCAGGGCTGCGGACTCGGTGCAGAATGAGGGCGACCGCCTGGGTCACCGGGTGTCGGCTACCCCGGGACCAGACGAGGCCCTGGCCTCGGAGCTTGAGGAGTACGCCCGGCAACAGGCCCTCGTAGGTGCCTGGCACGATGTCTCGACCGCATTGTTTTCCGCGTCCCGGCTTTCGGGTGACGTCCGGGTCGGCAACGATCGCCAGCTGAGAGCAGTAGATGCCCTCGTGGGGTCCGGCAACATTGCCCAGGCCCAAATGTGGGGCGCCGCCGTCGACGCCATGGCACCCTCGCCACTGCGTTCCTCCGTTCTTGGCTACCTCTCCACTGCGTCCGGACAGAACCACAGCGCCCAAACCCAATTGGAAATGGCCTGGCGAACAAGCAACCCGCAACAGGACCCCACCGCCGCCGCCCAAGTGGCCCAACGCCTGGTCCTGCACGGGGTGGCCTCCTGGGATGGCCCTGTCATCACCCGTTGGGCGGAGCAAGCCATGTCACTGACAACGGCAGGTACCCCCGCCTACATCGAATCCGAGGCCATTTATGGGCTGGGACTTTACGCCCAAGGCAGGCTGGCTGAAGCCGAGGCCTCCTATCGCCAGGCTTTCGAACACGCTTCCGAAAACGCGCAAAAGCAACGCGTGCAGATGGGATCCGGATGGCTGGCCCTGCGGCTGGACGACGCAGAGACAGCGCTTGTAAATCTCGAAGCCGCTGCCCCGACTGAGTTCCGCGGCGGCTCGTTGCGGATCTCCCTCTGGGCAGAGGCGTGGTTGGCCCGCACCCAACTTGTACTCGGCAACTGGGATGCGGCGGGGGCCACGGTTGCACGGGCCTCGGTCCGGCTGGAGACCTCTCGGATGCCGCTGATCCGCCCGTTACTTTATTGGACAGCCGCCGAGCTCTGGTCCATGCGCGGGGACTGGGACCGTGCACGGTACTACGTCTCCCAGGCGGCGGTGCAGCCCGGCACCTATCGCGCCATGCAGGTCCCTGCCAGCCTGGCCCGGGCGCGCTTCCATGAGGCACGGGCGGACTACGAAAGCGCCCTGTCCGTGCTGCAGCCACTGACGGAGCTGGACCCCTGGACAGAAAGCAGGGTGTCGTTTTGGCCGTGGCAGGACTCCTACGTCAATGCCCTGGTCATGACCGACCAGCTGGATACGGCAGACGCTTTCCTTACCGCCTTCGAGCAGGTGCCGCGGGAGCGGGCCGTGCCGTCAGATCTGGCAAGAATGGCGTGGGCCCGGGGCCGGCTCGTTGCCGCCCAGGGGGATCCAGACACCGCCCGGGAGCATTTCGAGACGGCGCTGGGTCATCTGCGAGGGCTCAACCGGCCATATCTGCGGGCACGGGTGAGCTTTGCCTTCGGGCAAAGCATGCGACGTGCCGGCAAAAGGCGCTTGGCATCCTCAGTGCTGCGCGTGGCCAGGGATCTCTATGATTCCCTGGGCGCTGCCACGTATGTCGACAGATGCGATCGGGAGCTGAAGGCGACCGGCCTGGACGTCGGCAACATGCCCGACCCATCTGACGCCGTGCTCGCAGCCGTGACAGGACCGCAGGTCCAGCTCACTGCCCAGGAGCAGTCAGTGGCGGAACTCGTGGCGGCCGGGGCCACCAACAAAGAGGCTGCCCGCGCACTGTTCCTGGCCGACAAGACTGTGCAGTACCACCTAACCCGCATCTATGGGAAGTTAGGGATCCGCTCCCGCAGCGAACTGGCCGCACGATTCCGCCCCACGGACTGAAGCGCGGGCCATCTGGCATCGAACCGGCCCGGCCCCGCCCCGTATCAGGATCCTGGAGGGCTGGGAGTGCGGTTGGGCAGGTCTTTGGTCGCGGTGCCTACAACATCCAGGAAGCTTTGGAGCAGTGATGACCGGTCCTCACGCCGCCACGCCACGGCCAGCTCCACCTCGGGGGCTTGTTCGATATCGCGGTAAACGACGCCCTCAAGCTGCAGGGCACGGACGCTCGCCGGAAGGATGGCAACTCCACTACCGGCAGCCACAAACGAGAGCATCGTGGACGTCTCACTGATGACTTGGGTGATGCGTGGCTGGAAACCTGCCTCGCGGCAAAGACCTGCGGTGGTCCGGTAAAGCACCGACTCCGGCGGGTAGGAGATAAATTCCTGATCCTGGAGTTCGTGCATGGCCACCGGCCGGTCCATAGCCAGGGCGCTGAAGGACGGCAACGCCACGATGAGCGCCTCGCGCGTCACGATGCGGTAATCGATCTCCTGGGAGGCGATGGGCGGCCGCAACAGGGCCGCATCCAAGGTGCCATCCCGCAGGCCGGCCTCCATGGCCGGGGTGAGCATCTCGCCATGCAGATTCAGCGACAGCCCAGGAAGTACCTGCTTGGCCAGTCGAACGATCGGTGGCATAACGCCGTAGGTTGCTGAGCCGGAGAAGCCCACGCGCAGAACGCCGGATGCGCCTTGCCCGACCTGATACACGTCAGCCCGGAGTGTTCCGACCGCATTGACGATCTGCCGGCCCCGGTCCAGCAGCGCCTGCCCGGCGGCCGTGAGTTCCACCCGGCGGGTGGTGCGATTCAGCAGGCGCACACCCAGTTGCTCTTCCAGCTGCCGGATTTGCTGGGACAGAGGTGGCTGGGCCATATGCAGGCGTTTGGCGGCGCGGCCGAAGTGGCGCTCCTCGGCAACGGCAATAAAGTAGTTGAGCTGCCTGATCTCCATTGGTTGTGCCGTCCCTCCGTGTGGCGCCTACGGTCAGGCGCCAAAACCACATTGATTCAGAAATCAAGTATAAAGCCCACCACCCTTGTCTGATCCAGACATAATGGCAGGGCTTGGCTTGGCTCGGCTTACTGGCGTCCGGCCGGGTGCCCAGGCCTGGCCTGGGCACCCTCGCGGTAGATCCGGCTCATTCAAGGCAGCGGCCGGATGCGCTGGGTCAAAGGCGCGCCGGGGGAGTGGCGGTGCTGAGGTCCTCGTCCACGGAGTGCTCAACGATTGCCTCGGCCCTGTGCTCAGCTTCTTCCAGCTTGCGCTGACGGGGGACCAGAACCGTGACGATTGCACCCAGCAGGGCGACGCCACCGTAGATGTAAAACGCGGTGGCTCCGCCGATTCCCGCCGCCGCCAGCCAGCCGCCAATGATTGGCCCGAGGATGCCGCCCAAGCGGCCCACACTGGCACACCAGGCCACACCGGCTGCCCGCGCGTTAGTGGTGAAGTAGTTTGACTGGAAACCGTAAACCAGCACCTGGGTGCCGAGGGTGCCCACTCCGGCGATGGCGATGCACAGGAACAACATCGGCAGGGGGAAGCCGAAGGTCATCAGCACCAGTGAAATAGTGGCCAGGACGAAGGTGCTGGCAATAACCCGCTGGGGACCGGCCTTGTCAGCGTAGCGCGAGAGCAGCAAACCTCCCGCCACCGCACCGAGGTTCAACGCCAGGGGGAAGAACAGGGCGTATGTTCGCCCGTAGCCGTATCCCTCCATGATTTTCGGCAGCCACGTGTTCAAGCCGTAGGTCAACAGCAGGCCGGAGAAGGACATCAAGGCCAGAAGCACGGAAGCCACGGCGAACTGTTTGGAAAACACAGCCGCGAAGCCGGTCTTCTGCGGGGCTGCGCCGATCTGCCGGATGACCTGTTCTTCAAGGAGCGAAACGCCGGTCCGCTGCGAAGCAGCCAGGGCCTCCTCCTCACGGCCGCGCGCCAACAGCCAGCGGGGGGACTCCGGAAGTTTGAACCAGGCGATGGGCACGAGCAGGACGAGGGGGAGGGCGCCGATCATGAAGAGTCCGCGCCAACCAATGTTACTAAGGAGCAGAATGCCCATGACGGAGGCGAACACACCGCCAGCGGGGACACCAGAATAGACGATCGCGTTGTAGAACTGTCGCCGGCCGGCTGGCGCGAACTCTGCCATCGTGGCGCCTGCGGTGGCGATGACGACACCGAGGCCCACGCCAGTGATGAAACGCAAAGCGCCGAAGGACGCCACGGTTGTGGTCAGCGCCGTGACGAACATTCCCACCGAGAACCAGGCGATGCCCAGGAGCATGAGCCGGCGGCGGCCGAAGAAGTCGCCGACCGCCCCGCAGGCCAGCGACCCGACCAGCACACCAACCAGCGCCCACGAGCCCAAGAGGCCGGCAGCGGCGGCGTCGAATGCGCCGATCTGGCTCGAGTCGGCAAGCAATCCGGGCAGGACGGTGCCGTATACAACAAGGTCGTAGCCATCGAATAACAGTGCTGCGCAGATGACGAAGGCCACCCAGTTTGCTGTGCGCGCCTCTTTGCGCGGGTCTTCGGCGATGACGGCGTGGAGCGTAGCCATATGCCTGTCCTCTCTGACGGAGCATGGATGGAGTGCCGTGGGGTGAACCTGTGTCCCTTGGCTTTGCTCCAGTGTTCCAGAGGTGTGACGCCCGCCATATGCGGCAAATACCCGGGATTAGGCCGGGGTAGGATCCATACTTTAAAGATATCAATCAGAAATGGTTAGTCGTATTTCGGAAAGAGTAGTGCTGCTGCCAGCGAAAGAACGCGTCTACAGCGCAGATTCGCTGTTTGTACGCCCCACGGAGGATTTGCGGAACTCCGACGGCGCCATGCCAAACTCGGACTTGAAAGCTTGGCGAGCCACTGAGCGTCATGGATGCACCATCTCGCCGCTCCTTCCGCGATGGTGAGATGGGCAGTGCGGTGAGCCGCAAGGTCACGACGGACGGCCTCCAAGCGTCTCTGCCGCACCAGGCCGGTCAGCCCCATCCCGCTTCCTACGAACAGCCGCTGAACCGTTCGCACGGAGACGTGGTGCGAGGATGCGATCTGCTTCAGGCCCAGGTTCGGGTCCTGCAGGTTTCGATCGACATAGGACTCGATTTCATGCCGGAGGAACTCAGCCATGTCCTCGGAGCCGGGCTCATAATCCTGCAGGACTACGCTGGCCAGCAGTGCTTCACCGGCCGCGGCCTAGTGGTTCCTCGCTGCCGATGCGGGCACAGTCATGGAGGTGCAGGCACTGATGAACTGTGCCAGCACCGTCCCGGCCCCGGTTGTGGCCGACCAAGGGTGCGACCGCGCTTCGTCAACGGCCGCACGTGGCGCGCCCAGGGACGTTGACGGCGCCGTCATGACCTCGCATTGCCATGCGCCGTGGAAGGTGAGCCGGTCGGGCACCGCTGTGTCGTAAAAGCCAAATTCCCCGGGTTCGACCGTCAGCTCGCGTCCGGACTGTTCGATGATGCAGCGCCCGCGGCGCATCGCGCACACCTTGAGTAAATCCGTCGGCGACTGGCGTACTGCACGGGGTGAACGGACGAGTTGCTGTGGCGTGCCCGAGATTCCATATACTCCGACGTGGCCGAGCTCCTTCGCCGCCAGCGCACCGGAAACCTGCCCGGCGGAACTGCCCAGAGCCACTACCTCAAGCCCGCCAAACGTGGAGCACAACCCCGCGCGTTGTGCTCCGTGTCACAGTATAGGCACCGGTCCGGACGCACGGACTCTCCTCGGCAACCAAACGCTTGACGGCTGCAAGGCCCAGCGTTGGGTCCTTGGCCCCGAAAGCCGCTCACCGCCGTCGACCCCATACCGTGCGCCGCACGTGTCAGCTTCCGCCAATTCAAGACTTACACTGAGGAGCCATTCCAATGAAGGTCACTGCTGCCCTCGCTACGGCGCCCAAAGCCCCTTTCGAGATCGTCCAACTCTCCCTGGATGAGCCCCGCCCCGACGAGGTCAGGGTGAAGCTCGTCGCAACCGGCGTCTGTCACACCGACGCGATCGTCCGCGACCAGGTCTACCCCACGCCCTTGCCGGCGGTTCTCGGGCACGAGGGGGCAGGAATAGTAGAGGCGGTCGGCTCCTTGGTGACCTCCGTCGCCGTCGGAGACTCTGTGGTTCTTTCCGCCAATTCCTGTGGAGTATGCGGGCAGTGCGTGACCGGACGGCCCGCCGACTGCAGCGACTTCTTCGGCCGCAATTTCGCGGGTACCCGTCCCGACGGTTCCACAGCCTTGAACGATGGCGAGTCAGCAGTCTCCTCACACTTTTTCGGCCAATCGTCGTTCGCGACGCACGTAAACGTTGCTGCCCGCAGCGTCGTGAAGGTAGACGGGAATCTTCCGCTGGAGTTGCTCGGCCCCCTCGGCTGCGGCCTCCAGACAGGGGCCGGTGCGGTCACCAACTCATTGGACGTACGTCCGGGTTCCAGCATTGTTGTCTTCGGCACCGGCGCCGCTGGCTGCGCGGCCCTCATGGCCGCCGCGGCTGTGGGTGCGACCACCATTGTTGCGGTCGACATCGTCGAGTCCCGGCTGGCCACAGCAAAGGACCTGGGTGCCACTCACGCTATCACCAGCCGCTCCACGGACGTGGCAGCAGAGATAGCGCAGATCACCGGTGGGCGCGGCGTCGACTATGCCCTGGACACCACGGGTATTCCCGCCGTCTTGCGGCAGGCTGCCGGCATCCTGGGGACCGGTGGAACGGTGGCCCTCGTCGGGGCCCCGGCCCCGGGCACAGAGGTGTCCTTCGAAGGTGGTGCTTCGTTACTCAAAGGGTGGCACTTCCGCACCATTATCGAAGGAGATTCCGTGCCACAGGTCTTCATTCCGCAGCTCATCCGACTCTGGCAGCAAGGAAAGTTCCCGCTGGAAAAGTTGACCAAAACGTTTGCGTTTGCCGACATCAACGACGCTTTCGACGCTTCCGAATCCGGCGAAGTCATCAAGCCTGTCTTGGTCTTCTGACCACCGGCGGACCCAATGCAGGGCCGCCACGATTCCACTTCACCCATTCCACTCCTCCCAGGAGCGAAACCATGACAACGACCACCTTGGAAATCACGGCGACTTTTGCCGGCCTGCCCGTCACCCAGCAGTTCATCGGCGGGACGTGGCGTGAGGGCAGGTCCGAGACGACTTTGACAGTCACCAACCCCTTCGACGACTCGGTGCTGGCTTCCATCCGCCAAGCCAACAAGCAGGACCTGGACGAGGCGTATAGGGCTGCCGAAGCGGCGCAAAAGGAGTGGGCCGCCCAGCCTCCTGCCGCCCGCCGCCAGGTAATTCTCCGGGCAGCGCAGATCCTGGAGGAGCGTCGCGAGGAAATTGTGGACTGGCTCATCAAAGAGTCCGGCTCCACCATGGGCAAGGCCCAGGTTGAGGTGTCCCTGGCCGCCGGTATTACCTTGGAGGCGTCGTCTTTCCCCACCCGCGTCCACGGTCGCATCGTCGAGTCCAATACGCCCGGCAAAGAGTTGCGGGTCTACCGGCGCCCCATCGGCGTGGTCGGCGTCATCAGCCCGTGGAATTTTCCGCTTCACCTGTCCGAGCGTTTAGTGGCACCGGCCCTCGCCTTGGGCAACGCAGTGGTTATCAAACCGGCCAGTGATACACCAGTTACGGGCGAGCTGATCCTCGCGAGGGTATTCGAGGAAGCGGGGTTGCCGCCGGGAGTGCTGAACGTGGTGGTGGGCGCCGGATCCGAAATCGGCGATGACTTTGTCACCCATCCCGTGCCTGGCTTGATTTCGTTCAGATCTGCATGGTGGTCAACCGGATCATTGTTGAGGCCCCGCTCTACGATGAATTTGTGGAGCGTTTCACCGCGGCGGCCTCTGGAGTGCCATTCGGCGACCCCGCTTCAGCGCAGACCCTGGTGGGTCCGGTGGTTAACGACAGCCAGCTTGAAGGGCTGAAAACGAAAATCGCAACAGCCAAGGCTGAGGGCGCCCGCGCTGTCCTTGAAGGCGAAATCACAGGCCGGGTCGTGCCGCCGCACGTGTTCGCCGACGTCCGTCCCGACATGGAGATTGCCCGCGAGGAGATCTTTGGACCGTTGGTGGGCATCATCAAGGCCAACAACGAAGCCCACGCACTGGAATTGGCCAATGCCACAGAGTTCGGACTTTCCAGTTCCGTGTTCTCCCAGGACCTCGATCGCGGCGTGCAATTCGGCCTGGGCATCAAGGCCGGCATGACGCATATCAATGAGATGCCCGTCCATGACGAATCACACGTCCCTTTCGGTGGCGAGGGCAACTCCGGGTTGGGCCGGTTCAACGGAGACTGGGCTATTGCTGAATTCACCACCGACCACACGGTTGGAGTCAGGCGACTCTAATGCCGGGTGCCCCGCCGATGCACGGATAAGCGTGCATTGACGGGGCACTTCCGTTTCCATCGTGCCGCTTACAGCCATCACAAACGGTATGGATCGGTACGATTTCAATATGAATCATTGGCCCGGATTGCCAGCCGGCGTCCGGGCCAATGGATAAGGTGAATTTATGATCAATCCCGCACGCCTGCACTCGGACCTGTCCCGCCTGGGCCGGGAGACCGATATGTTCATGGCCACCGTAGAGTCGCTGTCCGACGTCGAAATGGCCACCCCATCCTTGTGCACGGGTTGGACCCGGGCGGATGTCATCGCCCACATCGCTTCGAACGGCCAGGCCTTAGTCAAGCTCATCGACTGGGCAACGTCCGGCGAAGAGCAGCAACTGTATGCCTCGCAGGAGGCTCGCGCCCGGGAGATAGCCGAGCTGGCCGCCCTGCCGCGCCGGGAACTGCTGGGCAAACTCCGCCAGTCCTCCGCCTATTTCGCCGCAGAGGCCCTCCGGCTCGGCGGGGAGATCGCCGCGGAGGAAGTGCACTTGCACGGTAAGCAGATTCCTGCGACGTCCATTGTGGCGTTGCGGATCGCCGAGATCGTGGTGCACCACCACGACCTCGACACCGCATGGACCATAGAGGAAGCGGACCCGGACTCTGTGCTCAACGCCCTGGAAGCCGCCGTGCGCACCATGCGCGCCAAGGGGGCGCCGGGGATGACGCTCGTGACGGAGGAACGCGACGAGTGGGTGATCGGCGACGGTGCCCTGCGCGTTATGTCCGACCGCGAGGGATTGCTCGAATGGCTGGCCCGCGGTGTGACCGACAATGTCGAGGCTGACGGCCCGCTGCCCCTACTGCCGTCCTGGTAAGACCCGTATCCTGCGGGCCCGTCTTCAGCTCGTTTCCGGTTGGGTTCAACCGCCGGCAGCGGTCCGAAGATTCTGCTGCCGGATCGGCGCGGCCGCGAGTGGGGTCAGTGGGTCGAGCACGGGAACAGAAACGCCTGAATGCTCGCCAAGACGAACAATTGCCCCGCCAATGAAGTCAGCCTCCGTGCGGCGCCGCGCCTCCCGATCCTGGAGCATTGAGGCCTTGTGCTCACCGGCGTACGCGTAGGCATTTTCCAGGGCCGCATCAACTCGCCGCAGATAGGTTGACGCTTTGGGTTTGTGCCACGGCAATTGTCTCGTCGACGACGCGGGCCACGAGTTCGCGGGCCGGGGCGCTTGCTCCAAATTGGCCTACTGTTTGTCCGGTCGCGGCGCTTAGGGTGTTCAGGGCGGCGTTGAAGGCAAGCCACTCCCAGTTGGGTTCCTGGATGGCTTCTTCGGGGGAGGCATTGCTCATCCTCCGCCCACCTAAGTCTGCCGACGCACGCGAGCAAACCGGCCGAATCACACGCAAAGACCTCGTGATCTGCCGCTCGTAATGCCCAACGGTGGCCAATACGACGGCGGGACCTCCCGCCATCGTCCGTTTGAGCTGCACCGAACAGCCGTCGCCTATTGGGCTCTGGCCCACGCCGCTTCAAGCGCATCATGCCGTCCAGGTATGCTAACCCGCGGACTTTGGTCTTAGACAGCATTCGCGGGCCAACGCGACACTGGGAGGATACTCGCGATTGAAAGGTATCCCGTGTCCGTATCAGTGGAAACATCTCCAGGCCCTGCCAGCATTCCCGGGGACGTCAGCGTCCCCGTCCGGCAGCAGCACCTAGCGCAGCGCACCCTCGCCGCGCGCCCCTCGGAAGTCCGCAAAGTGTTCAGGGCCGCCCAGCGGCCGGGCATGATCTCGTTCGCTAATGGTGCACCTTACCTCGGTGCCCTCCCGTTCGACCGGATCGCTGCAGACGCCCAGCGGATCCTGCTCGAAAGCGGGGAACGCTCATTCCAGTACGGTGCCAGCGACGGCATCCCCGAGCTGCGTGCCCACATTTCCGAATTGATGAAGCTCGAGGGCATCAAGGCCGGCCCGGACCAGGTCATCGTGTATTTGAGGATCCGGTCCACGCCGGTGCGGGTCATGACGGTTTCCTGGATGACGGTTTCGCGGTCGGTGCCTTCGAAGATCTTCCCGCCGATGCTGGAGTACTCGCCCTCGGTGTTTTCGCGTACGACGTAGAAGTCGACATCACCCGGGACGCTGCCGGTCAGGGGGCTGGGCACGCCGGGTAGGAGTTTGACCGGGCGGAGGCTGACGTACTGGTCGAAGTGGCGGCGGAACTGCAGGAGGCTGCCCCACAGTGAGACGTGGTCGGGGACGACGTCGGGCCACCCGACGGCGCCGAAAAAGATGGAGTCGAACTGGTTCAGTTCCTCGAACCATCCGTCGGGCAGCATTTTCCCGTGCCGGGTGTAGTAGTCAGCCGAGGCGTAGTCGAAGTGCTCGTAGGTGAGGTTCAGGTCGAAGGCTGAGGCTGCGGCGTCCAGGACGCGCAGCCCTTCGGGCACGACTTCGGTGCCGATTCCGTCGCCGGGAATGACTGCGATGCGGTGGGGTTTCGACATCAGGATCCTTCTTCGTCGTTGGTGGTACTCGGGGCTAGCGGTCGACGGGGTGTGCCGGTTCACGGTTTTCGAGGACGTCGATGACGGCGTGCGCGGCTGCCAGCCCCGCCCGTGTCCGTGCCTCGATCGTTTGTCCGGCGAGGTGGGAGGTGATGAGCACGTTGTCCAGGCCCCGGAGGGGGCTGTCGCCGGGCAGGGGTTCGCTCTCGAGCACGTCCAGCGCGGCGCCGGCGAGGGTGCCGTCGGAAAGTGCCTTGGCCAGGGCCCCTTCATCCACGAGTGAGCCGCGGGCGGTGTTGATGAGGACGGCGGTGGGTTTCATCGCTTGCAGCCGGGGCCCATCGATGAGTTTGCCGGTGCTCTGGCCTGCGCGGGTGTGCAGGGAGAGGTAGTCTGCGTCGCGGAGGACGGTGTCGAGGTCCGTGAACTGGACAGCGGTGTTGTCGCGGTCCGGGTGGGCTGTGCTGACCAGGACGGTCATGCCGAGGGCGACACCCAGGTTTGCCGTGGCGCGTCCGCCGGGGCCGTAGCCGATGATGCCCAGGGTGGAACCGCGCAGTTCATGGCCGGCTTCCCGGGGCCAGTGCCCTTGGCGGACGGCGGTGGTGACCTCCAGGAGGCGGCGTGCGGCCATGATGATCAGTCCGATGGTCAGTTCGGCGACCGAGTGGTGGTTTGTTCCGGGGGCGTTGCAGACCCTGATCCCGTGTGCGGCCGCGGCCTGGACGTCGATGGAGTCGTACCCCACTCCGCTGCGCGCGATGACTTGCAGGGAGGCGGCACCGGCGAGCATGTCGGCGGTGACCGGCTCGCTGGCGAGGATCGCGCCGGAGATGCCCTCGAACAACGAGCGGCGTTCCTCCAGGGTCCGCGGCCCCCGGGATGGCGAGTAGACCGGTTCCAGCCCGCGTTCGCGCAGGAGCTGGTCAACGGCATCTCCCGGGTGGAGGTAGTCGGTGGTGATCAGAATGCGAGCCATGGTGCGGTACGTTCCTAATTTGATGGCTGGGGATGCGTTGTGAAAGCGGCCGTTGGCCTACGGTTCACGCGGGCAGGGCCGCCGCGGAGTGCACGGCGGCCCTGAGGGGTGCTGTGTTAGTGGACCTCGATCTTTTCCGCTTCAATTGCGGTCGGTGCGTTTGACTCGATGGCGTTCCTTTTCTGGCCGGAGGCGTGCAGGGCTTTGCGGGCTTGTTCCGGGTCGAAGTCCTTTTCCCATTTGCCGACGACGACTGCTGCCATCGCGTTTCCGAGGACGTTGATGAAGACGCGGCCTTCGTTCAGGAGCCGGTCGATGCCGACGATGAGGGCGAGGGCGGCCAGCGGGATGCCGCCCACTGAGCTGAGTGTGCTGGCCAGGACGATGAACGCACCGCCGGCGATACCCGCGGTGCCTTTGCTGGTGAGCATCATGACGCCGACCATGACCAGCTGCTGTTCCCAGGAGAGGTCCATGCCGACGGCCTGGGCCAGAAACACCGAGGCCATGGTGAGGTAGACGGCGGATCCGTCGAGGTTGAAGGAGAACCCGGATGGGATCACGATACCCACGGTGGACTCACCGACGCCCATGTTTTCGAGCTTCTTGATCAGCTGCGGCAGGACCGCTTCGCTGGAGCAGGTGCTCAGGGCGATCAGCAGTTCTGCCTTGAGATAGCGCATCACCGTGAAGATGTTCAGTCCGCAGGCCCGGGCGATGGTGCCCAGGACCACGACGACGTACACGATGCAGGTTCCGGTGAACAGCAGGACGAGGAAGCCCAGCTGCTGCAGGCTCTGGGTGCCGTAGTTGGCCACCACGGCAGCGAGTGCGCCGAACGTGCCGATGGGGGCAAGGCGCATGACCCAGCTGACGATCTTGAAGATGACCGTGGACAGGGCCTGGATGCCCTTGGTGAGGAAGGCGCCGGATTCTCCGGAGACGTTCAGGGCGGCACCGAACACGATGGAGACCATGAGCGCGGCGATGATGGTGTGGCCGGTCAGGGCCCCGAACAGGGAATCCGGGATGATGTTGCTGACGAATTCGAGGCCGTCGAAGCCTTTGCTGGCGGCCTCCGGCACCTTGCTGGCGTCCAGTTTGGACGGATCGATGTTCATGCCTGCGCCGGGGTGGAACACGTTGGCGACGACCAGGCCGATCAGCATCGACACCAGTGACAGGGCGATGAAGTAGCCCAATGCCTTAACGCCGATGCGGCCTGCTTTGCGCAGGCTGTCCATCGAGGCGATGCCCAGGGACACGACGCAGAACACCACAGGGATTACGATCATCTTCACCAGCGCGATGAACCAGTCGCTGAGCGGGGTGAGCTGTTTACCGACGGACGGCAGAAGCAGCCCGACGACGACGCCCAGGACGGCGCCCAGGACAACTTGGAACCAGAGTTCGCGGATCAGCCGGCCGAACCGGGATCGCTGCTTGGGCGGTGCGGAATGTTGCGGGTACTGCATGGTGTGGGACGACATCTTGGGTGCTCCTTTGCACGACAGACAGAGAAAAATGGGGAGGTGCGGTCCCGGGCAGTGACCCTGCCCGGGACCGGGCACTACCAGAGGGGTTAGCCTGTTGCCTCATTGCAATACCTCCGGGAAGAGTGATTCGTTGCCTCATCTGAAAACCTCCGGTTGGCTCCCTTCGTTGCCTCATTGAAAAACCTCCGGGAGATCAGTTGTTCCAGGCCCTGTTGAC
>NZ_CAKKLY010000014.1 GCF_918698095.1 Arthrobacter sp. Bi83 | reverse complement strand
GCCTGGCCGGGTTGCCACCTGCCAGTCCTGCGGGCTCTCCGTCCACCACCACCTCGAAGAACGCGCCACCAAATTCACGCTGTTCTTCATACCCCTCTTCACCACGTCCAGGTCCTACCGCATCACCTGCTCGAACTGCGGACAGATGTCAACGATCAACTCCCGCCAGAAAAACGCGCTGACCCGCTGACAGCGGCGCCCCGACTTGCAGGCTCATGCCCGGTAATATGCGTAAGCGGCGGCGGCCACTGGTCAGGCGCCTTGCCCATCCGTGGGAGATGTCATTTGCGCAGATAAGTAGCCAGGCACTCACAAAGACAGGTATTCGCCACTGGTGCCTAGTCCGGACGACAAGTGTTGACTTAAAGCCGAAGCAGCCTTGCTTGCCCCGCCGCGGGGGCTCAGCGGCTGCTTCGCCATTTTCCGCTCGCACTGCGTTCGGCGTATGACGGGGCCGGCGACGAAGACGAACTGAAGCCTTCTGAACCCGGGGCTTTGGCACCGGCACTCCTTCGCTCGAATTTCCCAGGCCTGTAGCCCGGACGATCCGTAGTGGGCGGGGCAGGTCGTGAATCCTAGTTGGAAAGCGTCGAAGGGGTTGCCATGAAGCGCCGGCCGCTGCCGTCCTTTGTATTGATCGGTGTTTTGGCGCTCACGGGATGCAGTGGTCTTGCTGCGCGTCAGGCCGGTCCCGGTCCCGTTACCTCGACGGCGAGCCCCTTTGATTGCAGCGAAGCCAAGTACCGCGAGAGCGTGAACCGTGATCCTTTCGAGTGCAAGAACTTTACTTCGACGGCAGGCACCGACTACCGCCACAACCTGACCTGGCTCGCCACGAATCCTCTTCGCATGAGCTTCAGCCGAGTGAACGGGACGCTGACCATGACGGTCCGGATGCCTTGCGGCACGCTGAACGTACCCTCGGCAGTCACTGCCCGCACGCTCACTACTGACCCGGAACGGCTGGCTGAAACAGCCAATGGGTGCTCCGGCACCACGGGGGACATCCGGCGGTGGACGGTCAGCTTCCTGAAGTCGCCCCTGACGTACTCCCTCACGGAGCGGGCCCTCGTGCTCACCAACGACCTGGGCCAGATCGAATTTAAACAGCCTTAGTGTCGTGCAGTGCCCGAGCACGCGGGCGTTTCAAGGGGTCATGTCCTTGGCCGTCAGGCAGCCACTGGAACCCTTGATTTTTCCGCTGCGCCAAGGCCGGCAGCGGCCCAAGCGTGAGCGCGAACCTTCCTACCGAACGTGCAGTCGTCGCACCATCTCGGTGATCCAGATGGGCGCGAACGGGGACGTGCAGCCCGGGGGAGTCGGGTAATCCTTGAGCACCTCCAGGCGCTCACCGATGTCGATTGCACGGGCGCGGTACTCGGCGTGCCCGATCCCGATCTGAGCAAGGCAGTGGTTCATCGCCCACTGCAGGCGAGCCGGCGCGTCTCTCATCTCCGCCTCGATGACATCGAGCAGTCCAGCGAGGTCGAGGCCATCGGGTATTTTCGCCACGCGTTCGGCGGTCAGCGCCCAGCCGGCACTCGCGGCCACTGGATCCACATCGGCGAACCAGGCCAGGCGCAGCTCTTCTGAGTGCGGGTTCTTCTTCACCACGTAGTTCACGAGCCAGTCGTGCACCTTGGGAGTGCGTGCCTCGCGCAACATGAGGTCCAACTCGTCACGCTCGAACGCCTTCGGCCGGCAGATCAGGATCGCCAGCAGTTTCGCTGAAGTGTCACCCGTCTCCCAGAGCTGGCGCGCTAGATCCTGCTGCGTCTTCAGCCGCTTCGCGAGCGTGCGCAGTTTGCTGAGGTTCACACCGTGATCGTCACCGTGTCTCTCGTTCACCTCGCGGGCCCTCGGGTCCTCGAGCGCGGCCAACTCGGCCATCACCTCGGCCATCGCACTCTCGGCCATTTCAGCCTCCTGTCCGTCACGTGTGAGGTTCAGCCTAGTAGAAAAGCGGAGCCAACCAGCTGATCAGCGAGGGCATAGTCCAGAAGCAGAAGCCCTCTACACAATTGCCCGCCGACGCCGCCGTCGGGTAGTAGGCGGCCGGACCGAGCGGGCTCGAGGGGTCGCCAACCGAACGTCACAGACGAAGCCTCCTTCCGGAACGTCTTGCAATATGAGTTTAATCCCATAATATGGGTTGAGCGATGTGGCCCTCCTCACGGCGCCCATCTGCTCCCAAGCCTTCAATGTGGAAGGCCTCACGATCGGATTCCCCATGTCAGACATAGCTGTACTGATCAATACGGCAGTGGCGGTTTTAGCCGCCGTCGTGCTGATCGTCCGTTTCAGAGTCAATCCCGTCATCGCCCTGGTCATCGGCTCGGTGTACCTGGGCCTCGCCGCCGGCCTCGGCGTCGAGAAAACAGTCAAGACCATCACCTCCGGTTTCGGTGACATCATGGTGGATGTGGGCTTGCTCATCGCCTTCGGTGTGCTGATGGGCTCCATCCTCAACCGGAGCGGCGCGATCCGGCGCCTCGTGGAGCACTTGCTGAATACGTTCGGCCCCAAGCGCCTGCCCTACACCATGGGCCTCGCGATCGGAACGGTCCTGCAATCCATTTTCCTGGACGTGCTCCTCGTCATCTCCGCTCCCTTGGCACGCAAGCTGGCACCGAAGATCGGCAAACTCGGCACCGCCCGGATGGCAACCGCCATGGCCATCGCCCTCGAATGCGGCATCGTCTTCACGGTTCCCGGCGTCGCCTCCCTGGCCCTTGCCGGCCTGCTCAATGTGCCGCTCGGAAAAATGCTGTTCTTCGGCCTGCTCCTGGTCATCCCGACCATCATCATTTCCATTGCCATCATGACGTTCCTCTTCCGCCGCGGTTTCTGGAACGAAGCGAAGGATGAGGACCACACCTTCGTGGAGGAGGACGACCAGGAAGGTGAAGAGGAAGCGTACGACGGCGGCACCAAGGCTTCCGCTTCAGCGTCACCTGGCGGACGCACCCCCGGCTCCGACGGTCCTGGTGCCCGACTGGCCGGCGCGGCCGTTGCCGTGGCGGACGCGAAGAAAAGCAGGCGCCGCTCATCCTGCTTTTCGCGCCGCTCCTGACCTCACTGCTCCTCATCGGAGCCGGCGCTATTCTGCAGATTCTCAAGCTCGACCTGCCCTGGCTTCAGCTCCTGGGCGAGCCGGTCATTGCCCTGCTTATCGGCCTGATCGGCACCTGCCTCGTCACCCGTTCTGCCATCGGCCAGCAACGCGTCGAGCAGGCCATCACCGTCGGCTTTAAGGAAAGCGGACAGATCCTGATCCTCACCGGCGTAGGAGGGTCACTGGCTGCAACAGTCGCCGCTGCCGGCCTCGGTCACATCCTGGGCGGCTTCTTCTCGGCGAGCACCGTCGCCCCGCTCCTCGTCGTCTGGGCCATCGCGGCGGTGCTGCACATCGCCGTCGGCTCCGTCACGCTGTCCGCCATCACCGCAGCCGGGTTGCTGGCTCCGATTGCTCCTGCCATCGGACTGGATCCTGTCCTCCTCGCCCTGTCGGCCGGCGCTGGATCTCTGTTCATGGTCCACGTCACCAGCAACACCTTCTGGCTCCTGCAGTCACTGCTGGGGCAGAGCGTGCGGGGTGCGCTGAAGTCGGTGACCGTCGGGGTGTCGGTGGCCTCCGTCGTCGCCATCCTGCTGATCATGCCCATGAGCCTGCTCTTCTGACCGGGCGCACGTCCCCGGTAAGAACCTGCACGAAAGAAGAACGACATGACACAGACACGCATCGCACCCCTGGAGGGAGTCCGGGTTCTTGAGCTCGGCAACTACATAGCAGCGCCCACTGCAGGCAGGCTCCTTGCCGACTTCGGTGCCGAAGTGATCAAGGTCGAGCGGCCCGGAACCGGCGACGAGCTGCGCAACTGGCGCCTGCACAAGGGTGACACTTCCATGCTGTATCGGACGATCAACCGGAACAAGAAGTCCGTGGTGCTGGACCTCCGAACCGAAGCAGGCAAACAGGCAGTGCTGGCGCTCGTTGCAAAGTCGGACATCCTGCTGGAAAACTTCCGGCCAGGCACGCTCGAGAAGTGGGGCCATGGCCCCGAAGTCCTCAACGAAGCCAACCCGGACCTGATCATCACCCGCATCTCGGCCTTCGGGCAGACGGGCCCGCTGTCCGCGCGGCCCGGCTTTGCCGCCGTCGCCGAAGCGTACGGAGGCTTCCGCAACCTGGTGGGCGACCCGGACCGCGCACCGGTCCGGGTGGGCGTCTCCATCGGAGACTCAATTGCGGGACTTTACGCAGCCTTCGGCTCCATGATGAGCCTGTACCAAAGGGAAGCACGACGCCGGGACGCGGCCGGCGCTGCGCCGCTCACCGAGCGCGTCATCGACGTCGCGCTCAACGAAGCCATGTTCTCCATGATGGAATCGCTCATTCCGGACTACCAGGCGTACGGCGTGGACCGGCAGCGGGTCGGCGGCCGGATGGAAGGGATAGCCCCTTCCAACGCGTACCTCTGCGGGGACGGCGCAAGCATCGTCGTGGCCGGCAACGGAGACTCGATTTACCAGCGGTACATGCACACCATCGGACGTCCTGATCTGGCCACGGATCCGTCGTTGCAGACCAACGCCGGCCGCTGGGGGCGGCGCGAAGAACTGGACCAGGCCATCGGGACATGGGCGGGGGAGCTGGACGCTGCCGACGCACTCGCAGCGCTCGATGCCGCCGGCGTGCCTGCCGGCCCCATCTACACGGCGGCCGATATCAGCACCGACAGCCAGTACACAGCCCGCAACATGATCCAGAAATTCGACGTTTCCACCGGGGACGAAATCCTGCCCGGCGTCGGGTTCCCCGGCATTGTCCCCGTCATCGGAGAACAGTCTCTCCCCATCCGGAACCTCGGCCCTGACCTGGGCGAAAACACCGAAGAAATTCTCAGCGGGCTCCTCAACATGGACCCCGCAGAAATCAGTGCGGCCTCCGGCCGCGAGGAGGCCCTCCAGCCATGAACCGCCACGAAACCAGCCTTGCTGCAACGCTGGGCAACACCATCCTCAGGGACGTGACCCTGCGGGACGGGCTCCAGCTCACCGGAAAAGTTCTCCCCACCGAACGCAAAGTCGACACGGTCCGGGAACTGCTGCGCCTGGGCGTGCCCGCCATTGAACTTGGATCCATGGCCCGCCCGGACCTCGTCCCCACCATGGCCAACACGCTGGAAGTCGTCCAGGCCCTCACGCCCGGGGAACTGGAAAAGTGCTGGATCTGGGTAGCCACCCCAGGCCATGTAGCCAAGGCCGCCGCCGCCGGGGCGAGGAATTTCCAGTACTGCCTGTCGGCGTCGGACTCGCACAACAAGGCGAACATCGGCCGCACCACGGAGGAAAGCCTCGCTGCCCTGCCTGAGGCGGTCGCGTACGCCAAGGCCGTTGGCGGGCAGATCCAGCTCTGCATCGCCACGTCATTCACCTGCCCGTTCGAGGGAATGGTGCCCGAGGAACGAGTCCTGGCCATCGCCAACGACCCCCGCGCCGAGGGCACCACGGACATCGTTCTCTGCGACACCCTCGGGCAGGCCGTCCCGGCCCAGGTGTCGGGGCTGATCGCCCGGGTCCGGGAAGAATCCCCGGCCCGGCGGATCGTCTACCACGGCCACGACACGTGGGGCCTGGGCGTGGCCAACACCCTTGCCGCCATCCAGGCCGGCGCCGCCATGGTGGATGGCGCGCTCGGCGGCCTGGGCGGCTGCCCCTTTGCCCCGGGCGCCAGTGGCAACACGTCGAGCGAGGACATCCTCTTCGCCACCCGGCCCGGATGGCTGACCACGGAAATTTTCGGGGAACTGGTGGTCCTTTCCGAGAAGCTGCTTGCCGAACTGGGCGAGCCCAACCGCTCCAAAGCTGCCCAAGGCGCCCGGTCCAACGCCGCAGCCTTCGACTGGGTCCTCCAGTCAGACAGCACAACTCCCACACCCTGCACCTCAGGAGACAACTAAGCGTGGGCAACAGTTTCCTGGTCACCACCGCCATTCCGGAACCCGGACTCCAACTGCTGTCCGACGCCGGCCGGGTCACCGTTCTGCCCGACCCGCCTGACTACGATGCCTTGGCGGCGCTGTGCGCCTCAGGCGATTTCGACGTCGTCCTCACCCAGCTGCGCGATGTCATCGACGCGCCGCTGCTGGCCGGCGCCCGCCTGCGGGGCGTGTCCAACTTCGCCGTCGGGTACAACAACATCGACATTGAGGCCGCCACCCGGCGCGGCATCATGATCGGCAACACCCCCGGCGTGCTGACGGACGCGACGGCCGACATCGCCATGCTGCTCATCCTGGGCACGGCGCGCCGCGTGGTCGAGGCCGACCGGCTGGTCCGCGACGGAAAGTTCCTGGGCTGGGAACCGGAGCTCCTGCTGGGCCGCGACGTCTCCGGCGCGGTGCTGGGTCTGGCCGGCTTCGGACGGATTGCCCGCGCCACGGCCCGGCGCGCGCTGGGGTTCGGCATGCAGGTGCTCTTCTCGCCCCGGCCTCCGGGTGACCGTCCCGTCAGCGCGGCGGAACTCGGCGAGTTTGCGGGCAACGTCCGGCAGGCGCCGTGGGACGAGCTGGTGGAGCGCAGCGACTTCCTCTCCCTGCACGTCCCGCTCAGCGACCAGACCCGGCATCTGGTGGACGCAGACGTGCTGGAGCGCATGAAGCCCGATGCCATCCTGATCAACACCGCCCGCGGGCCGATCGTAGACGAGACGGCCCTCGTGGATGCCCTCCGCAGCGGCGTCATCGCCGGCGCCGGACTGGACGTATTCGAGGACGAACCGAAGCTGGCTCCCGGCCTGGCTGAGCTGCCGAACACGGTCCTCCTCCCGCATGTCGGCAGCGCCACAGTTCCCGTCCGCAGCGAAATGGCCCGCCTCAGCGCGCTGAATGCGGTGGCCATCGCCGAAGGACGCACCCCGCCCCATGCGGTCAACTACCTCGCCAGCGCATGACGGGCCCGCGTTTCCTTGCGAGCGTTAGGTCTCGCCAGGAAACCGGCCACCAATTAGTCTCGTCATGTGCTCTGCTGTGGCAAGCAGGGGCTCCAGCCAGGATTCACAGGTCTCCAGCGGCATCCGCAGGGTGGGCCCGCTGATGGTTACTGCCCCCACCAGTCCGGCTGCCGAATCGAATACGGGAGCCGAAAGACCCGAGGCTCCGTCTTCGCGCTCACCCACGGTTATGGCAAACCCGTCCACCCGCGTCTTCTTAACCGCGGCTTCCAAATCCTCGGAGCTGGTGATTGTGGATTCCGTGATGGACTCCAAAGGATCCCGCAGGACGGCGTCCATCAGATCCTGATCCCACGCCAAAAGTACGCGTCCGGCGGAGCCCGCGTGCAGTGGAAGAACCTTGCCAAGGTGCATCTCGCGCCGAAGCGCATGGCGCGTGTCTGCCATGGCCACGCAAACGCGGTAATGCTGCTCTGCCTTGAAGAAACACGCAGTCTCGCCCGTGGTGTCACGCAGCGTCTTGAGCAGCGGACTCAGGATGTCTATGACTTCCATTCCGCGAGTTGCCGGAGCCGCCCAGAAGGCCATGCGCATTCCGATGCGGTAGGCATCGTCCTCCCGGTCAAGGAATCCCTGGGACATCAGATTCGTGACAAGCCGCTGGACAGTGGAGGTCGGCATCCCCGTGTGCTCGCGGATGTCACTCAGCGACAAGACCGGCTTGGACAGGGAGAAAGCATCCAGGATTGAGGATATTTTTCCGAGAACAAGCAATGGGTTGCTGCTGGACTTCGTAAGAGCATCGGACGTGGACATAGAACTCACGCTAGACGCTGGCGGCAGCCGAATCCACTCGCCTCCCCGCAGTGGGCGGCGCCCCTAGGCGACCAGGTTGTCGGCCGCGGTGTCCATGTGTTCGCGGATGGTCTTGCGTGCCAGGGAGGCGTCGCCGGTTTCAATGGCGGCCACGATGTCGTGGTGCCGGTCCACGCTCATGTTCGAAACACCCTTTTCCAGGCCGGCGAACATGATGGACATCCGGATAGACCCCTCCAAGGCTTCCCAGGAGTGGAGCAGGGTCTCGTTGCCGGTGAGGCGGCACAGGGTGCGGTGGAAGTCCATGTCGGTTTCGATGCGCTCTTCGAGGGTGCCCTTTGTCGCGGCCGCCATTACTTCGATGGCGGTACGCAGTGATGCGATGACGTGCTGGCGATCCGGCAGTTCGCACAGCGTGCGGGCGGCCAAGGATTCGAGGGCGGCACGTACGGAGAAGATGTCGCGGATTTCCTTGGCATCCAGGTGGCGGACCGACAGGCGTCCCCGCGGGCCGGCGGACAGCAAACCTTCCTGCTCCAACTGGCGCAGGGCCTCGCGGAGGGTACCGCGGCTGATCTGCAGCATGTCGGACAGTTCCGTTTCCACCAAGTGCTTGCCCGGTTCCAGCTCGCCGCTGGTGATGGCGGTGCGCAGCGCGGAAAGCGCCTGCTCGCGGAGGCTTTTCTTTTGCAGTCCCAGCAGGGTTGCGGGTGCTCCGGCGGCCATCATCGTTCCTCAATGTCAGGGGTCGACTGTTTACAGTCGTATGTTTTGATCTTACGGCAGCAGCGCGGGGCGGGTATGGGGCCCGCCCCGCGCTGCTGCGGCTTTCAGTCCTAGCCGAGTTCGGCGAGGACCTTGGCCACGATGCGCTGCACGGACAGCCCGTAGCGCTCGTGCAGTGTGGGCAGGGCGCCGGCGTCGAGGAACTCGTCCGGCAGCGCCACAGGCACTACGCGCTTGCCGAGTCCGGCCGTGACGACCGCGGAGGCGACTGTTTCGAACAGCCCGCCTATGACGCTGTGGTTTTCCAGCGTCACTGCCAGCCGGTCCGTGTTCAGTTCGGCCAGGACCGTAGCGGCGTCGAACGGCTTGATGGTGGGTGCATGGACGACGGCGACATCGACGTTGTGTGCTGCGAGGGCCTTGGCAGCCTGAAGTGCTCGCATGGTCATCAGCCCGCTGGAGATGAAGACGACGTCATTGCCGCCGCGCAGGACTTTGGCTTTGCCGAGTTCGAACGTGTAGCCGTATTCGTCCAGGACGGTGGGGACATTGCCGCGAAGCAGCCGCAGGTAGGTGGGGCCTTCACTGGCCGCCAGTTGGGGGACCGCCTGTTCTATGTCGATTGAGTCGCAGGGGTCCACGATGGTCAGGTTGGGCATGCCGCGGAAGATGGCCATGTCCTCGGTGGCCTGGTGGCTGGGGCCATAGCCGGTGGTCAGGCCGGGGAGGCCGCCCACGATGTTCACGTTGAGGTTCGGTTCGGCGCTGTCCAGGCAGAGGAAGTCGTAGGCGCGGCGGGCAGCGAAAACGGAGTAGGTGGAGGCGAACGGCACCAGGCCGGTCTCCGCAAATCCGGCGGCGGCGCCGAAGAGCAGCTGTTCGGCCATTCCCATCTGGAAGAACCGTTCCGGGAAGGCCTGGGCGAAGATGTGCATGTCCGTGTACTTGCCCAGGTCCGCGGTGAGGCCGACGATCCGATCGTTTTCCTGTGCGGCCTTGACCAGCGCGTGTCCGAACGGGGCGGAAGCGGTCTTTTGGCCGGGATCGGCGAAGGACGCGATCATGGCCGAGGTCTTCAGCTTCGGTGCGGTGGCCTTCACTGCGGTGGTCTTGACTGCGGCGGTGCTCATCGGGTGGCCTTTCCTTCGTATCCTGCGGTCAGTTGCTCTCGGCAGAGCTGCCATTCGTGTTCTTCGATGCGCATGAAGTGCGCCTTCTCGCGGTCCTCGAGCAGCGGCACGCCGCGGCCCACTTTCGTGTCGCAGAGGATCACGGAAGGACGTCCGACGGCGGCGGCCTGGGCTGCTGCGTTGTCGAAGGCGTGCAGGACGTCGGCCATGTTGTTGCCGTCCACGCGCTGGGTGTACCAGCCGAAGGCTTCCCACTTTTCCGTCACGGGTTCGGTGCGCAGCACCGTGTCCGTCTTGCCGTCGGCCTGCAGTGCGTTGATGTCGACCATGGCGGTGAGGTTGCCCAACTGGTGGTGGTGTGCGCCCATGGCAGCCTCCCACGTGGAGCCCTCGTCCAGTTCGCCGTCGGAGAGGAAGTTGTAGACCCTGGCCGTGGAGCCCTGGTGGCGCAGGCCCAGGGCCATGCCGACGGCGATGGTGAGGCCGTGGCCGAGGGAGCCGCCGGAAATTTCCATGCCGGGCGTGTAGGTGGACATGCCGGACATGGGAAGCCGTGAATCATCGGATCCGTAGGTTTCGAGCTCTTGGACGGGGATAACGCCGGCCTCAGCCAGCGCAGCGTAGTGGCCGATGGCGTAGTGCCCGGTGGACAGCAGGAACCTGTCCCGCTCGACCCAGTGAGGATCGTCGGCGCGGAAGCGGAGCTGGTCCGCGTACACCGCGGCCAGCATGTCCGCCGCGCCGAGTGCCTGGCCCACGTAGCCTTGGCCCTGCACCTCGCCCATGTTGAGGGCGTGGTGCCGGATCCTGTAGGCCGCGGCGGCTACCCGCCCGAGGCGTTCTCCGCTTCCTTCGGGTGACTTGCTCAGGGATGTTGTTTCCTGCGTGAGAACCACAGTTCTGCCTTTCGAAAGTGGTGGATGCGTTCTGAGGGATGCCGTCGACGGCGTCCAATTCGGCGCGTGTCGCGTGTGTCCTATGCGCTCACGTGTGCGGGGGTGCTTTTCGTAGCCTCGTCGGCAAGCCGGCGCTCCCGCTTGCCCCAGGTCTCGCGGGTGGCAATGGCTGCCCAGAGACCGATGGCGGCGTAGAGGCCGAAGAGCAACGCCGGGCCTATCCAGCCGAAGCTGACGAAGAGCAGCGTGGTGATGAACGGTGTGAAGCCGGAGACCATGGCGGAGATCTGGTAGGCAAGCGATGCACCGGAGGCGCGGGTTTTGGCCTGGAAGAGCTCGGGGAACCAGGCACCCTGGGCTCCGGCGAGGGAGTTCTGGCACACGGCGTAGGAGATGACGATCGTCGCGATGATGAAGATGAACAGCCCGGTGTTGACGAGCAGGAACATAGGGATGGCGAACAGCGCGGCGAAGGCGCAGGACCAGATGTACACGGGCCGCCGGCCGATCCTGTCGGTCAGCCGCGCCCAGACCTGGGTGGCAAAGATGCCGATCGCGGAGGCGATGCAAAGGGCGACGAGAGTCTGCGTCTTGTCGGCCAGGTGCTGGCTGTTGAGGTAGGAAATCATGTAGGTGATGGAGACGGCGTAGCCGGCGGTCTCGGCGATGCGGAGGCCGATGCCCTTGACGATGTTGCGCCAGTCGGTCTTGATGACCTCGACGATGGGGGACTTCACGATGTCGCCGCTGTCCTTGACCTCGTCAAAGACGGGGGACTCGGGGACCTTTGAGCGGATGATCAGGCCGACGATGACGAGGACGATGCTGGCGAGGAAGGGAATGCGCCAGGTGAGTTCGCCGCCGAGCTGGACGCTGACCAGAAACACAAGGTTTGCGAGCAGGAGGCCGACGGGGAAGCCGGCCTGGACGATTCCGGTGTACTTGCCCTTGGCCTTCCAGGGTGCGTGTTCGTAGCTCATCAGGATGGCTCCGCCCCATTCAGCGCCGAAGGCCAGGCCCTGGACAACGCGGACAAAGACCAGAAGGGCAGGCGCCAACAGTCCTACCTGGCTGTAGGTCGGAAGGAGGCCGATCATGAAGGTCGCAATACCCATAAGAATCAGCGAAGCCACGAGGACCGGCTTGCGGCCCAGCTTGTCACCGAGGTGGCCGCCGATGATGCCGCCAATCGGGCGGGCGGCAAAGCCGACGCCAAGAGTGGCGAAAGCGGCAAGGGTGCCGGTGACCGGATCGCCGGTGGGGAAGAAGGCCGTTCCAAAGTAAAGAGCCGCGGCGGTGCCGAAACCGATGAAGTCATAGGTTTCGATGACTGCGCCGACGCCGGAGCCGATGGCGACCCGCCTGGCGTCCTTGGTGCCGTGAACCGGGCCGCGCATGGCCAGAGCTTCTTTGCTCATTGGTGATTCCCTTTCGAAAAGCAACCGCCGCTGCGGCGGAGGTCACGGTCGACTGTTAACAACGGATGATCCAGTGTGATCTGCATCATGCCCGTCTGTCAACTGCCAACGTCAGAGGTTGACTGTCAACAGTCTTCGCCGTAGCGTGGTGCTCGTCACTTCTACGTAAGCAATGAGGATCAACGAAGATGTTCAACTCCCGACTCGGCTGCTCGTCCATCAGCTTTCGCCACCAGGACCTGGGCACGGCACTGCAGACCATCAGCGGACTGGGGTTTGACGAAATCGACCTGGGTGCCCTGCCCGGCGTCTGCGACCACGTCCCGTATGAACTTGATGCGGACGCCGTCACGGCCGTCACCGCGGAGGTTACAGCCTCCGGTTTGCGGGTCCGTTCGATTAACGGTGACATCGGGGATCTCAACGCAGTGCTCGACGGCGGCCGGCAGGCGGCGCGGGACCGGCACCTTGACGCGCTGCTCACCCTCACCGCGGACACAGGCGCCAGGGCGCTGGTCCTTCCCTGCGGGGCCCCGAGCCACGAGCCGGTCCGGAGTGTCGACGAGGACCTGGACGAAATAACCGCCCAACTGATCCACGCGGGGCAGCGCGCGGCGGAGTTCGGCGTCGAACTCTGGACCGAATCCCTGCACTTCCTGAGGTTCTGCTGGAACCTGGAGCGCGCGGAACAGCTGGCCGCGCGGCTGGCAGGTTCCGGCGTGGGGATCGTCATGGATTTCAGCCACATCGTCGCCGCCGGCGAGGACCCGCTGGAATACGTCGAACACCATGCCGGCCGGATCGCGCACGTGCATCTCAGGGACGCCGTCCCGGGCAACATCAACCTCAGCATCGGCAACGGGCAGGCAGACTTCTCCGCCGGACTGGGTTCACTGGCGTCCCACGGCTACACCGGCCACTTCTCACTGGAACTGGAAACCCGGGACGTCACCCACGACGAGCGCCCGGCCGCCGCGGCCAAAGCAGCCAGCTACATCAGCGACCTCATCTGACCGTCGATTGCTCCGTAACGGCCCTTATCAGCCCTCAAAACGGCGTTTACGGAGCACTCGATTCCACTCAACCGACACACCAAGCAAACCCAAGGAGCATCATGACCACCACCATCCAGCGCACCGCCGTCCTCA
The DNA here is from genome assembly GCF_918698095.1 of Arthrobacter sp. Bi83. Taxonomy (GTDB): domain Bacteria; phylum Actinomycetota; class Actinomycetes; order Actinomycetales; family Micrococcaceae; genus Arthrobacter. The sequence goes on along the minus strand of NZ_CAKKLY010000014.1, from coordinate 78,205 downwards.
CCGGGGCAACCTCGGACCGGGGCATCGGCATCACCACCGCACGCCGCTACGCCAGCCAGGGCTGGGCTGTGGTGATCCTGGACCTCGACGGCGAGAAATCCGCCAAGGTCGCAACGGAAATCGGCAACGAGTTCAACGTCGCCGCCTTCGGCCATCAGATTGACGTCGCCAGAGAGGTTTCCGTCAACGCCGCCTACAAGGCGGTGGCCGCGGAGATCAGCGCCGGCAACCTTCCCGCAGTCGGCGCCCTCGCCAACATCGCCGGCATCACCTCGCCGGTGCCGTTCCTGGAGACCACGCTGGAACTGTGGAACAAGGTCATGGCCGTGAACTCCACGGGCACCTACCTGGTCACCAAGGCGTTCCTGCCGGATATGATCGCCAACGGCTGGGGCAGGATCGTCAACATGTCCTCCGTTTCCGCCCAGCGCGGCGGCGGCGTGTTCGGCAAGGTCCCCTACTCCGCAGCGAAGGCTGCCATCTTGGGCTTCACTAAGGCCTTGGCCCGCGAAATAGGCGCCACCGGCGTGACTGTCAACGCCATCACCCCCGGCGCCGTGGATACGGACATCCGGGTGGGGAGCACCGAGGAACAGGAAGCCGCCATCAACGCAGGTATCCCGCTGGGCCGCAACGCCACCACCGAGGAGATCGCCGCCGTCATCACCTTTCTCTCCTCAGAGGATTCGGCATATCTCACGGGCACCACCATTGACATCAACGGCGGCAGCCACATCCACTAAGAACCACAGAACGCCCTGCGGGAACGGCTGCCGGCGCGTGGGGCGCCGGCAAAACTCCTTGAAATACTCGAGGGGAGTCAATGGTCGTGAAACCAAAGAACATTGGCAAGGAGCAGGGGAAGGTCTGCTGTGGAACAGCGCCTGGACGACTTTTCACAAGTGAAATGCTTATGGCACGACAATGTTTGTAAGTTCTGATCGACTGCCGGTTTCCAAGTCCTCAGTAAGAACCAGCGAACTGACCTTGGGGCAGTAGTACTTGTGCTCTCTCGACTTTTTCTCAAGCGGCGTCCAGTCGTAGACCTTAACGCAGTCGGAGTATGTCCCAAGCTTCGTTGCCACGGTCAGGCCCGTGGCAACGGTGTCCCGCATATCTTCGGCCTTTCCTACGTAATATTCCTGCCTGTAGGAGTCGTTCACCCGCTGCTCGGCCTTCATCCAAATGCCAGCTCGTGCACCGTCTTGCCCATGAATGAAGCTGCCCGAATGACTGAGCAATACTCCATTTAGAAAGTTGTTCACGTCCTCGCCAAAGTACCAGACGTCTCCATTTTTGTGTTGCGCCAGGTAATCTCTGGTTTCCTCGACCAGCTGTCCGTTTTTATACTCCCTGTCTAGATAGATGGCCGTCTCGACGCCCTCAATGATCTTCCGTTCAGCGAGGATCTCAATCTCGACTCGCTCTGTGGCTCCGCCTTGGGCCGTACCCTCATAGGTCATTTTCTTGCCTACGGGAAGGGCGAAATACTTGTTGGTAATTTTCGCAGTGAAATCCGCCGGCTTGATCTGTGGATTGTAGTCACTGGCCTGATGTTGCAAGTTGTTCACGAGCAATAATGCTCCGCCGGCGACAATCAGCAGTAGGACAATGACGCCGCCGAGCATTTTGGTTTTTGAGTTCATAACGTTTGCCGCCCCTTCCGAGTAGACCTTCTATCGACGATCGACGGTTCGCCACCGGTCACATCGGCCACCGATGGTGCAACCGCCCCGGAACTATAGGAAAAAGGTAGTCCAGACGGCCTCAATAGAGAATGCCCTGCGGATTAGGCGGGTGTTGGCCGATACCTCTGAGAGTTGGGTGCGAACGAAAACGTCCGCCCGGGCTACCCCCGGGCGGACGAATCTGTTCCTGCAGCAGGTCAGCTACAGGATGCTTGTACCGATGTCTTGAGGGTCCGCACGGATTTCGGGGCGGTTGCGCGGTGCATGTCAGACGGTTTCCGAGTAGGCGTGACGGCGGACGTCGGCGGAGGGAGCGGCGTCGCCAAGGGCTCCTGCGTGCCTGGCACCGGTTTCCTTGGGCGCGTGGTGACCGTATTCGGTGAGGTCATCGTCGATGTCGGTGACCTCGTCGAGGTGGATAGGGTCCTCCGCCGGCATAGGCTCAACGGTTTCACCGGCGAAAACGCGGCGGACGCGATCGGCATCCAGCGTGCGGTCCCACCAGGCGATGAACAGGGTGGCGACGGCGTTGCCAGTGAAGTTCACCAGCGCCCGGCATTCGGACATGAACTTATCGATGCCGAAGATGAGCATGATGCCGGCGGCAGGGATCGTGCCGATGGTGGTCAGGGTGGCGGTCAGCGCGATGAAGCCGCCGCCTGCAACGCCTGCTGCGCCCTTGGAGGTGAGTAGCATGACGGCCAGCAGGCCCAGTTGCTGGCCGATGGTCAGGTCCGTGTTGGTGGCCTGGGCGATGTACAGGGCGGCCAAAGACAGGTAAATTGCGGCACCGTCGAGGTTGAAGCTGTAGCCCGTGGGAACGACGAGGCCGACGGTTTCCTTCTTCACGCCTGCGTGCTCAAGCTTGCGCATCAGGCCGGGCAGAGCCGGTTCGGCGGTCGAGGTGCCCAGGATGAGCATGTATTCCTCTTTGAGGTGCCGGATCATCGTGAAGATGTTCAGCTTCAGGAAGGCCATGACAGATCCGAGGACCACGACGACGAACAGGATCGAGGTTGCGTAGAAGAGGGCGATCAGTCCGCCCATGCTGGTGAGGGAGGAGACGCCGTACTTTCCGACGGCGAAGGCCATGGCACCGAAGGCGCCGATGGGGGCGGCCTTCATGATGAAGCTCAGGATCTTGAACATGACACCTGTCAGGCGCTGCACGCCGTCCAGAACGGGCGCACCGACCTTGCCCATGGCGTTCAGGGCGATGCCGAAGACGACGGCGATGAAGATGATCTGAAGGATGTCGCCCTCAACGAAGGGCCCAACGATGCTGTTGGGAATGATGTGGGTGAGGAACTGCCACCATTCCTGGTGCTGGCCGGCGTCGATGAGCTTGGCTGCGGAGTCGGAGGTCTTGATGGAGCCGGCATCGGCGTTGACGCCGTCACCGAGGCGGAAGATGTTGATGGCGACCAGGCCGAAGATCATGGCGAAGATCGTGCCGATCTGGAAGTAGGTCAGGGCCTTCAGCCCCGTCATGCCGACCTTTTTCAGGTCCGCAACACTGGCGATGCCGCCAACGATGGTCAGGAACACAATCGGGCCGATGAGCATCTTCATTGAGTTGACGAAGGTGGTGCCGATAGGTTCCATGGCAATGCCCACGGCCGGTGCGAGCCAGCCGACCAGGATGCCTATGAGAATGGCGGTCAGTACCCAGAAGTACAGCTGCTTGTACCAACGTGTCTTGGGGGCCGGCGTTGCCGGCCCGGCGGTGGTGATGTGATCCATGATTCCTACCTCGTTGTGGAAAGTCGCTGGAGTGAAGCTTGAAGGGTAAGCGGCGTCCCGAGGGCCCCGACACGAGCTTTCGAGTGTTGGGGAGGGGCTTCCGCGCAAGCGGCCGACGGCGGCGGGTCGGCCGCCGTCGGCCGCTTCAGAAAGCGGTCTGGTTAGACGGCGGCAAGGGTGTGACTGAGGGCCTTGATGATGGCGTCGGTGACGTCGTCGGTGTTGGCTTCGCCGCCGACGTCGCGGGTCAAGTACCCGGCGGCGGTGGTCTGCTCGATGGCGGCCTCGACCAGGCGGGCTTCTTCGTGCAGGCCGAAGTGGTCAAGCATCAGGGCGGCGCTGGCGATCGCGCCGATCGGGTTGCTGATGCCCTTGCCGGCGATGTCCGGAGCGGAGCCGTGGACCGGTTCAAACATGGACGGGAAACGGCGCTCCGGATTCAGGTTCGCGCTGGCTGCCAGGCCGAGGCTTCCGGCCAGTGCTGACCCCAGGTCCGAGAGGATGTCAGCGTTCAGGTTCGAGGCGACGACGACGGAGAGGTCCTCAGGCTTGAGGATGAACTTGGCGCTCATCGCGTCAACGAGGACGCTTTCGGTCTGGACATCCGGGTAGTCGAGAGCCACGCGCTGGAAGGTTTCGTCCCAAAGGACCATGCCGTACTGCTGGGCGTTGGACTTGGTCACGGAGGAGACTTTTTTCACCGTGCGGGTCCGGGCCAGATCGAAGGCGAAGCGCATGATGCGCTCACAGCCCTTTTCGGTGAACAGTGCCGTCTGCAGTGCGACCTCGTTGCCGGGGCCGCGGCCGCTGAGGTTGCGCCCGCCGAGGCCGGCGTACTCGCCTTCGCTGTTTTCGCGGACAACGATCCAATCGAGTTCGGTGTTGTCGGCCTTGCGCAGCGGCGACTCGATGCCGGGGAGGAACTTCACCGGGCGGATGTTGGCCCACTGGTCAAAGTTCTGGGTGATGTTCAGGCGCAGGCCCCAGAGGCTGATGTGGTCCGGGACGTTTTCCCAGCCGACGGCGCCGAAGTAGATGGCATCGAAGTCCTTCAGGGTCTCAAGTCCCTTGGGGTCCATCATCTGGCCGGTCTTTTCGTAGTAGCCGCAACCCCAAGGGAACTCGGTCCACTCGAAGGCGAACTTGCCGCCGGAGTTTTCTGCCAGGGCGTCCAGGACGCGGCGGCCTGCGGAGACGACTTCCTTGCCGACACCGTCTGCGGGGATTGAAGCGATGCTGAATTTCTGGGTGGCGCTCATGTGCCTACCTCCTCATTGAGTCTGTTAGCAGCGTCACACTGCCCTTCCTCTTCAAGTAGAGGGCCTGTTCCCACGGGGCGTCCAAGACCAAGATTCGATACGGTAAATAGGTTCAGCCTATTGATCGACCTGCGGCGCCCCCGGTCAGATCGGGGGAGCCACGTGCAGTTCCGCGACCTTCAGGAACGCCCGCGCCGCCGGAGTCAGGTCTTCCTTCCGGCTCAGAATGGCCACATCCAGGTGGGACACCGGTTCAATAAGCAAAGTCCGCAGCCCTGACCTGTGCGCCAGCGGCGCCCACGAGGACGGCATGACGGCGTGCCCGACGCCGGCCAGCACCAAAGGCAAAATCGAGGTCCTGTGCGCGACCTCGACGACGATTTCGGTCTTGACGCCATGCGCCAACGCATCGTCGACGAGCCAGCGCATCAGCGATCCCCGCTGACTGGCGATCAGCCGGTGGCCGCCCAGGTCTTCCCGTTGGATGGTCGTCCCAGGGCTGAAGGTGTCTGCGTGGGGATTGACTATGAGGATCAGCGGCTGGCGCTCCAGCTCCAGAACCTGGACGCCCGGCACCCGGATCGGCGTGGGTGATCCTGCCAGGCCAATCTCCGTGCTGCCGGTGCGGACGGACTCGATGACTTCCTCGGGCGTGAAGGCGGCGCTGACGTTGAGCCGCACCGAGGGGTGCTGCTGGGTGAAGCCGGCGATCATCGACGTCAGCGGCTCGATCCCAGGGGAGGGCATGGTGGTGATGTCGAGCCTGCCGCTGCGCACACCCCGGAGTGCCTGGACCGCTGACTGGGCGGCATCGAGGTCCCGCATCACGAGCCGGGCGGGTCCCACGAGCTCCTTGCCGGCCTCGCTGAGGACAGCCCTCCGGCCGATACGGTGGAAGAGCGGTACGCCCAGTTCCTTCTCCAGCCCGGCAATTGTCTGGGAGAGTGAGGGCTGCGCGATGAGCAGGTGCTCGGCGGCCCGGTTGAACCCGTCATGGTCAACTACGGCCAGAAAATACTTCAGCTTTCGGGTGTCCACGTCTGCTCCTTCGCCGCTGCGGCCTGTCGGCTTCCGCGGCGGTCAAAATGCCGGTCCCAAGGGATCGAGCGCGTCGCGCCGAAGCATAGATAGCCTACGCCTATCACACGCACTGCTTCCGGGAGGTACCCGGGCAATGGGCTCGGCTAACCGTGGCCGAGGTGGCAGACTTCGGCCATGAGCATGGAGCAATGGTGGCCGAAGCTGAAGCCTTCCACGCGGGAATGGCTGATTGAGAACAATGGCGACGCGGTGCCGGCGGAGGTGGTCCTCGAGATTACGAAGGCTGGCGGAGTGGTCTCTTCCGGTGCCTGGTGGGTTGGTGAGAGCGGCCCCTCGGGCTTCTACTTCTCAGACGAGGCGGTCGACTGGATCGATGAGGTCGGGAACGGTGAAATACCCAAACCACGCTGATAGCTGCGCGCCCCCGGCAGGCCCGCAGCAATCCTGCGGCTCAACCAACGCTTGCAGCAGGCACCCAAGTGCCCTTCAAGAAACTCCAAGGTTTTTCCAAGTTTGTGGGTCAAGCATTAGCGCGGGGAGTGCTACCAAGATTGCTCCAGGGCACAAACGGGCTCAATGGTCTGCTTCCGGGCGAATAGCCGGGAAGGCTGCAGTGGGGCAGAGATACGACTCCGCGTGTGGTGTGAGGACAATGACCGTTGCAGACGTTTTGTTGAGGCTAAGGCCCGAAGCTGCCGCCCCTGTTCGGTTGCCGTCTGCCGGCACGATGATCACACCTTCAAATGAGGCGCTGAAACTTTCGCGCGTCGTTCCTGGCTATTCACGCCCGCTCTCCGCGCATCGGCGGGACTTCGAATGCAGCGAAGCAAGACCCGGAAAAGACAGTGAGGTTATGCCATGAGCAATTTAAGGAAACTGGGTACGATCGGAAGCCTCGGGTTGCTGGTGTCGAGCACCCTCCTCTTCGGTTCCGCGAACGCCGCCATGGCGGCGACCTGCCGCACCGGCGTGGCAACCCCAACGAGCACACTGACGGGCACGGTGGTGGCCGCTACGAATTTCGAGCGGAACACGCTCTCTCCGTTCGTTGCCAGCACGTCGGGGAATGGAACGGCGGCCGTTACCAGCCCGACGGCCCACTCCGGAACGTGCTCGGCCAGGCTGATTGCCACGGCGGATCCCGGATCTGTGGCAAGGATGAGCGTGTCGCTGGCCTCAGGAACCAAGCGGGCCAACGCTGACGCATGGGTAAACATCAGGACTCCCGGACTCGCGGGGAACAACGTGCCCTTCGTGCGGTTCTTCTCCGGCAGCACCCGGATCGTGGATGTATTCCGCAACAACAGCAATGGCCAGCTCTGGCTGCGAATCACGAATCCGAACGGGACGTTTTCGTACCTGAAGCTGAGGCCATCGAGCGTTTCGTTGAGCACGTGGCACCGAGTCCAGATGCAGGTCAGGGCGAATGGCAGCACCTCGACTGTCCAGGTGTGGTTTGACGGCGCATCGGTATTGTCACGCAGCGTAAGTCTTGGGGCCACCAGCTTGAGCAAAGTGCAATTTGGAGCCGAGCACCCCCGCCAGATGGGTGAGAGCTACATCGATGACGTCGTAGTCAAGCGGGCCACCTCATAGCGACGCAGATGAGCCGGGTAGGCCGCGCCCACCGCCCCGTCAACCCACTACTACCCTCCCGGTCACACCACGCGTCGCACGGAGTTTACCTACGGTTTACAGGACCGGTCTTGTTAGCCCCTGCGGCCCTGCGGAAGACTCGAAACCACTCGATGAACGGTCAACCGCGATCGTTCGGACCAGACCAGACGAATGCAGTGATGCATTCCGGCCCGCACTGCGATGATAACGCTGCGGGCAGGACACCTAAGACCGGGAGGCCCATCATGGCTGGCACGTTTGAAGTGTTTGTTGACGCCGAGACCCATTTCCGATTCCGCCTCAAGGCAAAGGACGGAACTGAGATGGCCGTGTCCGGAGCCTTCGACAGCAAGGCAGCGGCGGTTGCCGGGATCGCCGCTGTGCGTGAGTGCGCCGGGATGGGGCTGATCACCGATCTTTGCCCCACTGGCGCGGTCCATGCCGGCGCGGTGCCTCAGGGGCAAGTGCAGGAATCGCCGACGGCGGCGCCCCAGGCCGGCCTTCTGCCCGCCTGGCACCACCGCACAAAACCGGCCGGCGGCTTCCGCGTCCCCGCGAAGACACTTCGGCGCTTCGCCCCGGCGCCCCGGTGGACCGGGGCAGCCTAAACCGCCTGCGCCGCACGGCCCGTCCCCACACAGTCCGTCCCCACACAGTCCGTCCCCACACAGCCGCCACGACTTACCGAACGCCTACATTGCCTGCACCGCCACGGGCTCGCCCGGCGGGTCAGCCGCAACCGGCACCGCACCCACCGACCCGCGGCGAACCAGCGTCGCGCTGAACTCCGGTGCCGGGGCCAGGGGCGGGCGGCCCTCAATCTGGCGGATCAGGGCTTCCGCGGCGGCTACGCCCATGTCATACACCGGCTGCGCGATCACGGTCAGCGGTGGTGTGGTCAGGCGCGTCCACGCGAAATCGTCGTACATGAGGAACGAGACTTCCGCCGGGACTGACAGGCCCAGTTCCTGGATGGCCTCCACGACGCTAAGCGCGATGAGTCCGTCGGAAGCGACGACGGCGGTGGCCGGGTCCCGCATGAGCAGAACCTCGCGCGTGATGCGCCGAACCGATTCGGCGTCGCCGGCGTTGAGCCGCACGAGGTCCTCGGCAAATGCCAGCCCGGATTCCGCAAACGCGCGCCGCATGCCGTCCAGGCGGTCCGAGATCTGCGAGGAATCCAACTGGATCCCCTCGCCGTACGGGGCCTCCGCCTTCAGCGTGGAGATGAACGCGATCCGCCGGTGCCCTGCTTCGAGGAGGTAAAGGGTGGACTCATACGAGATCCGGGCCATGTCCACGGCGATCGTCTCGACGTCGAGACCGCCGGCCGTCCGGTCTAGAAGGACCAGGGGACGGCCGGAATCGTGAACGCGCTGTAAATGTTCTGTTTCCACCGATGACGCGGGGGCCACGATGAGGCCGTCCACGCGCTTGTCCAGCAGCACCCGGACGGCCTCCACTTCCGCCGCCGTATTCTCATCGGTGTTGACCAGGATGACATTGAAGCCGCTCTTCTTGGCGGTGTCCGTGATCCCCCTGGTGGCCAGGCCGAAGTGAGGGTTCTCGATGTCCCCCACCACCACGCCTATCGTGTTCGATTTGCCCGTGTTCATGCTGCGGGCGAGCTCGTTGGGGCGGTAGGAAAGCTCCTCCGCTGCCGCCAAAACGCGCTCCCGCACGTCCTCGCTCACCGCCCCGTAATTTCCCAGTGCCCGTGCGGCCTGGGCTTTGGACACCTGGGCAGCTTTTGCGACGTCGGCAACCGTTACGTCGCGCCGTCTGGAACCGTCACTGCTCATGTTCACCTTTCCGGTGGGCTATTGACGCCGATTGTGGCGTGGGCTACATTTCAATCAATCGATGTGAGTCCGGTCTCAATCCTAGAGACTGAGACCGGACTCAGCAAGAGGTTCATCGAGAAACCCTTTGGCGGCCCTGACAGCACCGCTTTCCCTCCAACGATTGGACAACGCTGTGATCAAACTGAACTTCCGCCCGGCCGCAGTGGCCGCGGCAGCCCTGGCAGCGGTCCTCGCGCTTTCCGCCTGCGGCGGATCGACCCCTGCCTCCTCCACCGGCTCGCAGGAAAACCCCTATGGCCTGATTCAGCCGGGCACGATCCGGGTGGCCAGCCTGGGGGATTCGAAGCCCTACACGTTCGCTGACGCCCAGGGTAACTTCACGGGCTTCGACGTTGAGCTCTTCAAGGACGTGGCCCACCGGGCCGGGGTGGACAATGTTGTCTTCACCGGGCAGGACTTCTCCGGTCTGCTTGCGGCCGTGGCTAACGGCCAGTTCGACGTCGGGGTGGCCGCCATCGGCATCACGGACAAGCGCAAGGAAACCGTTGATTTCTCCGAGGGATACCTCGCCGGGTACCTGACAGTCATCACCACCAAGACCTCGGGCATCAAGGACGTCAACGGCCTGTCCGGCAAGCGCCTGGGCGTGGTCCAGGGAACGCTCCAGGAAGCCTACGCGGTCAAGAACTTCACCTCCGCCAACCTGGTCCGCTTCCCGGATAACAACACCGCGATTGCCGCCGTGAACAGCGGCACCGTGGACGCCCACTTCCTGGACTACGAGGCCGCCAAGGCCTACGAGAAGCAGCACGGCCTCGTCAGCGCCGCGGACATCCCGTCCTTCGACGCCCCGGCCGGGTTCGCCCTGGCGAAGGGCAAGACGGCCTTCAAGGATGCCCTGAACAAGGGACTGGCCGCAGCGATGGATGACGGCACCTGGAAGAAGCTCTACCAGAAGTGGTTCCCGGGCTCCCCGATGCCCGAGCAGTACTTGCCCAAGGCCGAGCAGAAAGCCACCCCGACCCCGAGCAAGTAGGCGGCCCGCCATCTACGCCGGGCAATGGGCCCGGCTGCAAAATGACCGGGCGGACCGCGGTACGCGGTCCGCCCGGGACACACCAGCTAACTACGTCTGAGAGCAACCATGGACTGGCTCAACACCATCATCCGTACCTTTTTCGACTTCGGCGCAATGGCCGAAGTCATGCCCCAACTCCTCGCAGTGGGGCTCCTGAACACGCTGATCATTTCCATCGCGGCGACCATCCTGGGCGTAGTGCTGGGCATGGTGGTCGCGGTCATGGGCATTTCACCGTCCAGGTGGCTGCGTGTCCCGGCCCGGATCTACACCGATCTCTTCCGCGGCCTTCCGGCTATCCTGACCATCCTGCTGATCGGCCAGGGCTTCGCCCGGCTCAGCCAGTCGATCTTCGGGCCCTCGCCGTACCCGCTGGGGATCATCGCGCTGAGCCTGATCGCCAGCGCCTACATCGGTGAAATCTTCCGCGCCGGCATCCAAAGCGTGGACAAGGGCCAGGGCGAAGCCTGCCGCGCGCTGGGCATGAGCTACGCCAAGTCCATGGCCCTGGTGGTCATCCCGCAGGGCATCCGCCGGGTCCTGCCGGCCCTGGTGAACCAGTTCATCGCCATCGTCAAGGACTCCTCCCTGGTGTACTTCCTGGGCCTGCTGGTCAGCGAACGTGAACTCTTCCGCGTCGGCCAGGACGCCGCCGTACTCTCCGGAAACCTCTCTCCGCTGGTCATGGCAGGGATCTTCTACCTGGTCATCACGGTGCCCCTGACCCACCTGGTCAACTACTTCGACAACCGCTTCCGGACCGGCCGGCGCCGCCCCGCCGCACCGAGCAGCGGACTGAAGGAAGTCACAGAACTCGACGCGGCCTCGCCGCTGATCACCGGGAGCAACACATGAGCACCAGCACCAGCAACACCAGCAACACCGCCGCAGACATCGAGACCTTCCACGGCTCCAGCCTGGAACTCCAGAACCTGACCATGGCCTACGGCGACATCGAGGTCCTCCGCAACGTCAGCCTCACCGTGGCCCCCGGAACCACCACCTGCATCATCGGGCCCTCCGGCTCGGGCAAATCCACGCTGCTTCGCGGCGTCAACCGCCTGCACGAACCCAAGAGCGGAGACGTGCTCCTCGCCGGTGAAAGCGCCCTGACGGTCAAACCCGACATCCTGCGGGCCCGCATCGGCATGGTCTTCCAGCACTTCAACCTCTTCCCGGACCACACCGCCCTGGAAAACGTGGCCCTGGCGCTCTGGAGCGTCAAGGGAATGTCCAAGGCCGAGGCACGGGAACGCGCCGGCCGCCGCCTCGCCGAAGTGGGCCTCGCGGAACGGGCCGACCACCGGCCACGGGACCTCTCCGGCGGACAGCAGCAGCGCGTCGCCATCGCCCGGGCCCTGGCCATGGAACCCGAAGTCATGCTCTTCGACGAAGCCACCAGCGCACTGGATCCCGAGCTGGTCAAGGGCGTGCTGAACCTGATGGCGGGCCTCGGCAAACGCGGCATGACCATGCTCGTCGTCACCCACGAAATGGGCTTCGCCCGCAAAGTCGCCGACCAGGTCGTCTTCATGGACGAAGGCGAAGTCGTCGAATCCGGCACCCCCGCCGAAATCTTCGACAACCCCCGCAGCGAACGCCTCCAGCGCTTCCTCTCGGAGGTGCTCTGATGGGCAACACGGCAGCGGCACCCATTCGGACCGGCGTCGTCGGTTTCGGGATCTCCGGCAGGGTCTTCCACGCCCCGCTGATCGAGGCGGATCCTGACTACTCGCTGGACGTCATCGTGACGGCCGATCCGGAGCGCGCCGCGGAAGCGGCGAGGCTCCATCCGCGGGCCCGGATCGTCCCGACGCCGGAGGCGCTGTTCGCCCTGGCCGCGGACCTTGACCTCGTCATTCTCGGAACGCCTCCGGTGACCCACCTCGACCTTGCCGGAACGGCAATCGCCCTCGGCCTTCAGGTGGTGGTGGACAAGCCGTTCGTCACCACATCTGCTCACGGTGAAGAGCTCATCACCAGGGCGTCCGACGGCGGTGTTCAGCTAACGGTCTTCCAGAACCGCCGGTGGGACGCCGACTTCCTCACGCTCCAGAAGCTCATCCGGGAGGGTGCCCTGGGTGAAATCCGAACCTTCGAGTCGCGCTTTGAGTGGTGGCGGCCGGAAGGCTTCGGGAACTGGCGCGACACCGCCGCCCTGACCGAAGGCGGGGGCATTCTGCACGACCTCGGGGCGCACCTAATTGATCAGGCCATCCAGCTGTTCGGGCCCGTCGCGGAAAGCTACGGGGAGACCGCCAACCACGGACATCCCGACGGCGCCGACACAGAAGCGTTCGTGTCCCTGCTTCATGAATCCGGGGTCCGGTCCAGGTTGTGGATGAACGGCGCGGCCGCCCAGGTGGGTCCGCGGTTTCACGTCCTGGGTTCCGAGGCCGGCTACACCAAGTGGGGCCTGGACAGCCAGGAACCCGCCCTCGCGGCCGGCATGACGCCGTCGGATCCCGCCTATGGCGCTGACTCCCAGGACTCATGGGGGGTCCTCGGGGTTGATGGGGCCACCGTACCCGTGCCCGCCGAGAAGGGCTCCTACCCGCGGTTCTACGCGCAGCTCGCCGCAGCCCTCCGAGGCGAGGGGCCGCTGCCGGTCGACCCCGCCGAGTCGCTCGAAGTCCTCAAAGTCATCGAAAAAATTCACGCCTTCGCGTAGGCGCAACACCAAACCCCGCTCAGCTGCAGCACGGCAAACCGTGCGGCCAAGGCATCCCACACACCATTAGAAAGGGAGACGCATGTCCTCCACAGCCTCAACCAAACGCGTCGCCGTCATCGGCGGCGGCATCCTCGGAGTCTCCACCGCGGTGCATCTGCTCCGGGAAGGTGCGTCCGTGGTCCTGCTGACCGAACGCGGCCTTGCCAGTGAGGCCACCGGCCGCTCGCTCTCCTGGCTGAATTCCGCCGGGGAGCGGTCAACGCCCTACCACCAGCTGCGCCTCGCCGGCGTTGACCGCTACCGCACGCTCTTCGCCGCCGACCCGGACCGTGAGTGGCTGCAGTTCGGCGGTGGCCTCATGTGGAACGCCGCCGGCCAGCACGCCGTCACGGAGGCCCGCCACGCGTACGAGAAGTCTGTGGGCTATGACTCCAGGCTGCTGGCCCCGGAAGGGATCGCGGCAACCACGCCCGGCATCGACTCCAGTGCGGTGCCGGAAAACGCCATCTTTAATCCCGGCGAGGGCTGGGTCAGCCTGCCGGACCTGGTGGATTTTCTGATGCAGGAATTCCACGCCCGGGGCGGCGAGCTGGTGCTCAACGCCGGAAAGGCGTCCGTCACGGTCGACGGCGGCCGCGCCACCGGCGTCCAGACGGCAGCCGGGGTGACCTACGAAGCTGATCTGGTGCTGGTGGCCTGCGGTGCCGGAACGCCCGCTGTCGTCGCTCCGCTCGGCGTCGAGATCCCGAACGGTTCCCCGGTGTCCATGCTGGTGGTCACCAAGCCGGTAGACCACGACGTGAAGGCCGTGATGAACACCCCCCGGGCCGCCGTCCGCCCCAACCCCGGAAGCACCTTTGCCCTGGATCACGACTGGTACGAAGGGCACATTACCGAGCACCCGGACGGCTCGTTCAGCATCCCCGAAGACGTGGTCCAGGAACTCGCCGACGAAGCATCCAAGCTCATCGCCGGCAACCCCGAACTCAAGCCGGCGTCCTGGAAGATCGGTTACAAGCCGATCCCCGGCGACGGCGAACCCGTCTTCGGCGAACTCGGCCAGGTACCGGGCTGCTTCGTGGCGTTCACGCACTCCGGCGCCACGCTCGGTCTCATCGCAGGCGAACTCCTCGCAGGCGAAATCCTCACCGGAAACCGGCATCCGATGCTGGCAACCTTCCGCCCCGGGCGCTTCTCCTAGCCGACTACACGAGAGGCAGGGGCCCGGACCTCGGGGTCTGGCCCCTGCCTCTCGCCGGATTGGGGTCTTAGGCCAGGTTTTCCTTGAGCAGTGCGCGGTGTTCGACGGCGGCTTGCTGGTGGAGTTCACGGCCGGCGTCGGTAAGTTCCAGAAACAAGGAGCGCCGGTCATCTTCGCAGGAGTGGCGTGAGATGAGTCCGGCTTTTTCGAGTCTGTCCACCACTTTGGACATCGCACTTTGGGTCATCGGCGTGCGCTCACCGAGCTGCTTCATCCTGCATGCCGCCTCTGCGGTTTCGGCCACAAGGTCCAGGATTTCAAACTCGGTCAGGCCGATGCTGAACCTCGACTCCAGCGCGCGGTCGATCGCCCCTGCGGTGCGGAAATAAGTGCTCTGGATGCTGCGCCATTGCTCAACCAGCTGACGGTCCTGCGGTGTTGCCATGCAGAGATTCTAATTCATGACGGATTAAAAGTCCACGTCATAATATTCCTTGTCATTCAATGACGTGTCATATAAATTGATGTCATGACTTCACCTTCCACCCTCCAAAGAACCGCCGGAGAACGGCTCACACCAGTCCAGTGGACCCGCACGCAGTGGATGCTGCTGCTGGTGCTGTGCACCGTTCTGGCCCTTGACGCGCTGGACGTCTCCATGGTCGGCGTGGCACTGCCCTCGATCGGCACCGAGCTCCACCTGGGAACCGAATCCCTCCAATGGATCGTCTCCGCCTACGTGCTCGGCTACGGAAGTCTGCTCCTGCTGGGCGGCCGGATGGCGGACCTTCTCGGCCGGCGTCGCATCTTCCTCATTGCGCTCAGTGTCTTCGCCGCCGCTTCCCTGCTCGGCGGCCTGGTGGATGACCCTGCCCTGCTGATTGCCACCCGCTTCGTCAAGGGACTGGCCGCGGCGTTCACGGCTCCTGCCGGTTTCTCCATCATCACCACCAATTTCGCCGAAGGCCGGGAACGGAACCGCGCCGTCTCCATCTTCACCACCTTTGGTGCAAGCGGCTTCTCGCTGGGACTGGTCGTCGGAGGCCTCATGACTGCCATGAGCTGGCGCTGGACCTTCCTGGTCTCGGTGCCGGTGGCGGTCGCCGTCGTGATTCTTGGCCTGAAGTACATCCCCCGGGACGCTGCCGCCGGCAAGGGCGAAGGCACAGAGCAGGACAGCGGGCACGACGTCTGGGGCGCCGTGACACTCGCGGCCGGCATGCTGGGACTGGTCTACACGCTGGTATCGGCACCCGGGAATGGCTGGGGATCTGTGGCAACTATCGCCGGATTCGTGGCCTCCGCAGCGGTGCTGGGAGCGTTCGCCGTGATCGAAAACCGCGTCAAACACCCCCTGATCCGGTTCAGCATCCTCAAGGAAGGCTGGGTGGCCCGGGCCAACCTCAGTGCCGTGGGGCTGTTCGGCTCGTATTTGAGTTTCCAGTTCATCCTCACGCTTTACCTGCAGTCCGTGCTGGGCTGGAGCCCTCTGGGCATGGCGCTGGCACTACTGCCGACCGGGCTTCTCGTGGCCTCCAGCGCACCCTTCGCGGACCGGCTCATCGACAGGTTTGGGGCTCCGCGGCTGATCCTGACCGGACTGGCGTCGCTGGCGCTTGGCTACGTGCTGTTCCTGCGCGTGGGCACCACACCCAACTACGTGACGGATATCCTGCCGTCGGTCCTGCTGCTGGGCGTCGGCTTCGCCCTGGCATTCCCGTCCATCAACGTCCAGGCCACGGCGGGCATCCGGAATTCCGAGCAGGGCCTGGCGGCCGGCCTGATCCAGACCAGTACGCAGGTGGGGGCCGCCCTGGTGCTGGCCGTCACCACGGCGATGGTCAGCGGTCATGGCGACGAATCCACCGGCGGCGCCGGCGTAAATGCGGCCGCAATGCTGGAGCAATACCGCCCCGGCCTCATCCTGAGCGCGGCCGTGGCCATAGCTGCCCTGCTCATCGCGGCATCGCCGGCGCGCCGCCGCTCCGCCGGAAAACGTAGCTGAAGACTAGGCCAGAAGAACATCAAGTAAGGCAGATGGTCTGACACCGTCTGCCTTACTTGGCTGTTCTGCCTTGGCTCACAGCGCCAACGTCTGTTCCGTTACTGCCGCAGCGCACCCAGCCCCGAGATCAGCGCCTCGAGGCCCAGGCTGAAGGCGACGTCGGCCGGCCGCTCATGGCCCTGCGCCGCCAGGCTGCGTACGGCCCCTGTGAAGCTCGGTGTCGCTTCGGCCATGCTGCCGGCGTCGAAGATGTCCGCGGGCGCGGTGACGTCGTAGGCCGAGCCGAAGATGAACGACTCCAGCGCCACGATGGAGGAGACAATCCGCTCCTCCGGGAAATCTGCATCGCGGAAGCCCGCGCTCACGGTCTCGTACATCGCCAATGTCTGCGGGGCATCGGTGACGGGCAGAACGGCAATGACCGGAATCAGTGGCGTGTGCTGCGAAAACACGTCGCGGTAGCTCCATGCCCACTTCCGCACCGCATCCTCCCACGGCTCCGCACCGAATGCTGACACGTCCACCAGCGCGGCAAGGTGGTCCTCCACGAGGAGTAGCACGTCGCCCTTGGAACTCACGTGGTTGTACAGCGCCGACGGCGCCACGTTCAGGGAGCGGGCCAGCGCGGCCATGGTGAGGCCGTCGTAGCCCTTCTTTTCAATGAGCTGCAGAGCCGCGGCAGTGATGCCGGCCTTGTCCAGGACCGCGCCCACGGGCCGGCCGGCGCGACGCCGTCCGTTCTCGGTTTTCGCCTCCGGCTCGGCGGGGTCTCCCAGGGAGGTGTGTCCTGGGGCGGCGGGTGGTGCCGGCATGGCTGGCCTTTCTGCGGGCGGTCTCTCAAACACTATTCCATCAGCCTCTTCCGGTACTCCGGCAGAACAGCTATAGTTCTCGTAAATGAATACCATTCATTTAGTGGTTCGCATCACCCGGGCGGCCACAGAGAGAGGACATCATGCTGAATTTTGACCGCGACGTCGTGATCGTGGGTGCGGGCCCTTCCGGGCTCACCGCAGCCCGTGAACTGAAGAAGGCCGGCTTCAGTGTCGCAGTGCTCGAGGCCCGCGACCGCGTGGGCGGGCGCACCTGGACCGACACCGTTGACGGCGCGGTGCTGGAAATCGGCGGGCAGTGGGTCTCGCCGGACCAGACCGCCCTGCTGGCGCTGCTCGACCAGCTCGGCCTGACCACGTATTCCCGCTACCGCGACGGCGAGTCCGTCTACATCGGCACCGACGGAACCCCCGTCCGCTACACCGGTGATTCCTTCCCGGTCAGCGCTACCACCGGAGCCGAAATGGACAAGCTCATCGGGCTGCTTGACGCCCTGGCCGCCGAGATCGGGCCGACCGAACCGTGGGCGCACCCGAAGGCCCGCGAGCTGGACACCATCTCCTTCCACCACTGGCTCCGCCAGCACTCCCCGGACGAGGAAGCCTGCAACAACATCGGCCTCTTCATCGCCGGCGGCATGCTCACCAAGCCCGCCCACGCCTTCTCGGCGCTGCAGGCTGTACTCATGGCCGCCTCGGCCGGATCCTTCACCCACCTCACCGATGAGGACTTCATCCTGGACAAGCGGGTTGTCGGCGGGATGCAGCAGGTCTCCCTGCTGCAGGCAGCGGAACTGGGGGGCGACGTCGTCCTCAATAGCCCTGTGCGCACCATCAACTGGGAGGAAGACGCGGACGGCGGCCACCGCGTCACCGCCGTTTCCGAGCGGGCCACCGTGAAGGCACGCTTCGTGATCATGGCCGTGCCGCCCAACCTCTACTCGCGCGTTTCCTTCAACCCGCCGCTGCCGCGCCGCCAGCACCAGATGCACCAGCATCAGTCGCTCGGCCTCGTGATCAAGGTGCACGCCGTGTACAGCACGCCGTTCTGGCGGGAAGCCGGACTCTCTGGCACCGGTTTCGGCGCCGGATCGCTCGTCCAGGAGGTATACGACAACACCAACCACGGCGACACCCGCGGCACTCTGGTGGGATTCATCTCCGACGAAAAGGCGGACGCCGTCTTCGAGTTGAGTGCCGCAGACCGCAAGCGGGCCGTCCTGGAATCAATCGCCGGTTTCCTGGGGGAGCAGGCGCTGGAACCGGAGGTGTACTTCGAGTCCGACTGGGGCTCGGAGGAATGGACACGCGGCGCCTACGCGTCCAGCTACGACCTTGGCGGCCTGCACCGCTACGGCAAGGACCAGCACGCACCGGTGGGCCCGATCTACTGGTCCTCCTCCGACCTTGCCGCCGAGGGCTACCAGCACGTGGACGGCGCCGTGCGCATGGGCCAGTCCACCGCGGCCCGCATCGCCGCAGCAGCGGGCGCAGCCGGCGCAACCGCAGCGGCCCGTACCGCAGCCCGTACCCAAGAATCCGGTGAGGCCGCGCTGACCGGGGCCCCGGCCGCCGTCGGCTGACCTGGCCGCCCCCACCTCCATTCAAAGACGAATGAATTTTCCGGAGAGGCAATCCCATGAGTACTACTAAGGCCACGGCCGCCCAGGACTCGCACAAGAAACTGAGTGACAAGGGCCTGAAGGCCGGGTCTGTGGGGCTGATCGGCGCGGTGGTGATCGGGGTGTCCTGCATCGCCCCGGCGTACACGCTGACGGCGGCCCTCGGGCCCACCGTCTCCGAGGTGGGCGTGCACCTGCCGGCCATCTTCCTGGTGGGATTCATCCCCATGCTGCTGGTGGCGCTCGGGTACCGCGAACTCAACAACGCAATGCCCGACGCCGGAACCTCCTTCACCTGGGCAACGCGGGCCTTTGGCCCGTGGATCGGCTGGATGGGCGGCTGGGGGCTCATCGCCGCTACCATCATCGTGCTGTCCAACCTCGCGGCGGTGGCGGTCGACTTCTTCTACCTCATGCTGTCGCAGCTCCTGGGCAACCCCGGCCTCGCGGAGCTGACCGCCAACCTGCCGCTGAACATCGCCACCACTCTGGTGTTCATCGCACTGGCCTGCTGGATCTCCTACCGGGGCATGGAAACCACCAAGGGCGTCCAGTACGTCCTGGTGGGCTTCCAGCTGCTGGTGCTCGGCTGGTTCGCGACGTCGGCCTTCCTGCACGTGGCCAACGGCTCGGCCTTCGACGCCACGGCCATCTCGCCGGACTGGTTCAACCCGTTTGCGGTGGACTCGTTCTCGTCCTTCGCCGCCGGCGTATCGCTCTCCATCTTCATCTACTGGGGGTGGGACGTGACGCTCACGATGAACGAGGAGACCCGGAACCCCGAAAAGACTCCCGGGCGCGCGGCAACGGTCACCGTCGTGGTGATCATGGCCATCTACATGACTGCCGCCCTCGCCACTCTGTCTTTCGCCGGCGTGGGTGAAACCGGGCTGGGCACGGGCAACCCGGAGAACCAGTCCAGTATTTTTGCCGTCCTCTCCGGGCCGGTGATGGGGCCGTTCGCCATCCTGATGTCCCTGGCCATTCTCAGCAGCTCGGCGGCATCGCTGCAGTCCACGTTCGTTTCACCGGCGCGGACACTGCTGGCCATGGGGCACTACAAGGCACTGCCGGCGACGTTCGGCAAGGTCAGCCCGGCGTTCAAGTCGCCGAGCTACGCCACGATTGCCGCGGCCATCGCTGCGGCAGCCTTCTACGTCATCACCCGGACCACTTCGGAGAACGCCCTCTGGGACACCATCACGGCGCTGGGCATGATGATCTGTTTCTACTACGGCATCACGGCGCTGGCCTGCGTCTGGTTCTTCCGGGCCGTGGCGTTCAGCAACGCCCGCGCATTCTTCTTCAAATTCCTCGCTCCTCTCCTGGGCGGCGTCATCCTGCTGGTCATGTTCTTCAAGACCGCCTACGACTCCATGGATCCCGAGTACGGTTCCGGCTCCTCCGTGGGCGGAGTGGGCATGGTGTTCATCCTCGGCATGGGCGTGATCCTGCTCGGTGTGGTGGTCATGCTGGTGATGGCCAGGATCCGGCCGGAGTTCTTCCGCGGCCAGGTGCTGGCGCGCGGACGGTAACCTTCCCGGGTGTCCTCACGGGTGGAAAGTAAGCACGCTTACCAATACGCTGGTCCGAGGGGAAGATTTCCCAGACTGAACAGAACGAGGTGACAGCATGCCGGAAAATGAAAACATCAGCAAAGTCACGGACATCATCAACGATTCCCACATCGGAATGTTCACCACCATCAACGAAGAAGGCACTCTGGTCAGCCGGCCGCTGGCCGTCCAGGACGTCAAGAGCGACGGCGACATGTGGTTCTTCACCGGGGAGGGAACCTCCCAGGTGGCCCACATCGGTGCGGACCCGCGGGTCAACGTGTCCTTCGGCAAGAACACCGAATGGGTGTCCGTGGCCGGAACGGCGGAAGTGGTCAGGGACCGGGCGACGATCCGCGAGATGTGGAACCAGACGGTTGAAGCGTGGTTCCCCGACGGGCCGGACACCCCTGAGGTGGTCCTGCTGCGCGTCGACTCTGACTCGGCTGAGTACTGGACCAGCCCGGGAGGCACCGCGGCCACCGTCCTGCAGTGGGTCAAGTCCAAGGTGACCCACAGCCGCATGAGCGTGGGCGAAAGCGGGACTGTGGAGCTGTAGCTCCTCCAGATAGCAGCAACGCGGGGTCACTTACCGCCCATCCGGAGGTCTGGATCGGGCGGCAAGTGACCCCGCGTTGCTGTTTATTGCAGCTAGGCGACGGGCGCCGGAGCCTTGACCTTGAGTGGCTCGATCTTGCCCATCACGAACAGGTAGTTGGCGGCACCGACGAGGGAGACCCCGCCGATCACGGCCAGCGGCGCCACGAATGAGCCGGTCTGGTCGACGAGCACGCCGATCAGGATCGGGGTGAAGATGCCGGCCAGGTTGGAGGCGAAGTTCTGCAGTCCGCCGATGGAGCCGACGTGCCGCGAGCTGGGGGCGACGTCGGCCGGCAGCGACCAGATTCCCGTGGCCGCCACGGTGAGGCTCGAGTACGCCACTGACAGGAGGGCCAGGGCCATCCAGGCTTCGGGAACCAGTGCAGCGAACATGATGACCGAGCCGCCCGCCAGGCCGCCGGAGATGGCGGTTTTGCGCACCTTGGTCACGGATACGCCATTCCGGACTGCGCGGTCGGCCAGGTAGCCGCCGAGCCAGCCGCACAGCACGGCGCAGATACCGGGGATGGCTCCGAAGAAGCCGAGCTTCAGGAGGTCGAAGCCGCGCTCCTTCACGAGGTAGCTCGGGAAGAAGGTGATGAAGAAGTAGATGGCGCTGTTCAGGCAGAAGAAGCCGAACATCATGCTGAGGATGGTGCGGTACTTGAAGAGTGAACGCCACGGCAGCTTGGCGGCGCCGGCGTCATCACTGGCTTCGCTCCGGGCGCCGCCTTCTTCGATGTAGCTGACTTCGGCGGCATTGGCTCCCGGGTGCTCCTGCGGGCTGCGGTACACCTTCCACCAGATGGCGGCCCAGATGAGTCCGGCGACTCCGATGATGATGAAGACCGCGTGCCAGGAGGTGAGGGCCACGATCAGGGTGACGATTGGCAGCGCGATGACGGCGCCAACCCGCGATCCGGAGTCCCAGATGCTCGTGGCGAAGGCCCGCTCCCGGACCGGGAACCAGGTGGCCACCACCTTGGCGGCGGTGCTGGGAGCCGGGCTTTCGCCGACGCCGAGGAGGAACCTGGCGGCGAAAAGCGACCAGAAGCTCGTCGCGGCCGCGGTCACCATGGTGAAAACGGACCACCATACGGCGGCCAGCGAGAATGAGCGGCGCGGTCCCACCTTGTCCACGTACCAGCCGGCTGCGAGCTGGCAGAAGTCGTAGGCCCAGAAGAAGGCGGCAAAGATGAGTCCCTGCTGCGTGGCCGTGAGCTCGAAGTCCTTGCCCATGAACGGCAGGGCGACGCTCAGGCTTGAGCGGTCAAGGTAGTTGATGCTGAGCCCGATGAAGGCGAGCCAGATGATGACCCAGCGTTTTCGGGTCATCAGGCGCGGCGGTGTGGGGGATGATTTGGTGGCGGTCTTGCTTCCGAGCGCAGTCATGCGGTCTCCTTCGACGTGAACATGGCTTCGGGTGCCTGAGGCACCGGCGGGAGGGAAGACGCCGAAGATGTCGGCGCCAAAATCATATAGGAATCTGGTTAATCATATAGATAATGTGATCCGGATCAAGTCCCGTTTCAGAAAAAAGCTTCTGGAGTCCTCGGCGGCCGGCTGTGGCTTATGATTCCCGAAGCGACTTCCGCCAGTTCTGAACCAAGAGGTAAACGCGTGCCCCCACGTCAACCGTCCGATGTTTCCCGAAGCAAGGCAGCCGTCACCGACGTCTATTCGTCCATGCGCGCCTCGATCCTGGAGGGTGAAATTGCGCCGGGAACGCGGATTAATATCGATGCCGTGGCGCGCAGCCTTGGGGTGTCCCAGACGCCGGTCCGCGAGGTCCTGCAGCGCCTCGAGGGTGACAATCTCGTGGTTTACAGCCCCGGCCGCGGGTACAGCACTACGCCACTGCTTGAGCTGGCGGAGCTGCGTTCACTGTTTGAGTTCCGGCTGCTGGTGGAGCCGTGGGCGGCGCGCTCGGCCGCCGTGGACCGGCTGGCCAACCCTGCCGCTGCTCTTGAGCAGGAGCTCGCGGGCTTCCGGAACACCATGAAGAGCAGCATGGACCTGCGCCAGGATCTGGTGGCCCATGACACGCGCTTCCACGACACCATCCTGGCGGCCTCGGGAAACCCCGTGGTGCGCCACGCGTTTGCGCAGACCCACTGCCACCTCCACACCTTCCGGCTCTACCCGGCCGACGTCGACGGTGCCATCACGGTGGCCGAACACTCGGCCGTCAGGGAGGCTATCGAGGCTTGCGAACCCGAGCGCGCCGAGGCTGCAATGGCCAGCCATATTCGCAATTCCTTCGAAAGGTTTGCGCAGGCCTTTCAGGGGCATGCCGAACTGTCGCCGCTGGAGGACAGTGGCCCGCCCCGTAAGAGGATCATCAGGTAAGCGGATCACCAGTTCAAAAAAGCCCCAGCCCGCAGGGCCGGGGCTTTTTCGCGCCCGAAAACCACCATCCCGCGCACGAAATCCGTCCGGCGCCGAACCCGGGGGCTTGATCGGGAACAGGATTCCTATATGATTATCGAAATTCATATAGGAAATCATGACCGCCCCTCCAGAACTGCCCCGAGAGAAGAGATCCATGCCTTCCATTACCTCCATCAAGACCCAAGACGTGCGGTTTCCGACGTCCCTGGAACTCGACGGCTCCGACGCGGTCAACGTTGACCCGGACTACTCCGCCGCGTACGTGGTCATCCGCACCGACGCGGGCGATGAAGGCCACGGCTTCGTGTTCAGCTGCGGCCGCGGCAACGAGATACTGACGGCCGCGATCGACGCCTACGCCCGCCTGCTGGTAGGCCGGGACATCGATGAACTGATCTATGACCTCGGCGGCGCGTCCAAGCGGCTCGTCCATGACTCCCAGCTCCGCTGGCTTGGGCCTGAGAAGGGCGTGACACAGATGGCGTGCGGCGCCCTGGTGAGCGCCTTGTGGGACATCCGCGCCCGCCGCGAGAACAAGCCGCTCTGGCTCCTGCTGAGCGAGATGGCCCCCGAAGAGCTCGTGGACGTGGTGGACTTCACCCACATCCGGGACGCCCTCAACCCCCAGCAGGCGCTGGACATCCTGCGCGCTGGCCAGGACGGAAAGGCCGCCCGCATTGCGGCGCTCATGGCTGACGGGTTCCCGGCCTACACCACCTCGCCGGGCTGGCTGGGCTACAGCGACGAGAAGCTGGTGCGTCTGAGCAAGGAAGCGGCTGCCGACGGCTTCTCAATGATCAAGCTCAAGGTGGGCGGCGACATCAACGATGACCGCCGACGCATGGCCCTGGCCCGCCAGGCAGTGGGCGACCTCCCGATAGCCATCGACGCCAACCAGCGGTGGGAAGTGTCCGAGGCCGTCGAATGGGTCAACCAGCTCGCGGAATTCAACCCGTACTGGATCGAAGAACCGACCAGCACGGACGACATCCTGGGCCACGCCGAAATTCGAAAGGGCGTTTCCCCGGTCCGCGTTGCCACCGGCGAGGCCGTGGCGAGCCGCATCGTGTTCAAGCAGCTCCTGCAGGCCGGCGCCATCGACGTCCTGCAGCTCGATTCCACCCGTGTGGGCGGCGTCAACGAAAACATTGCCAACCTCCTGCTCGCGGCCAAGTTCGGCGTCCCCGTCTGCCCGCACGCCGGCGGCGTGGGCCTCTGCGAGTTGGTCCAGCACTTCTCCTTCTTCGATTACGCCGCTGTCAGCGGCAGCCAGGAGGGCCGCATGATCGAATACGTCGACCACCTTCACGAACACTTCGCCGAGCCCGTCCGGATCGTCAACGGCCGCTACGCCGCGCCGAAGCTGCCGGGCACGGGAGCCGAAATGTTTGCCGCCTCCCGCGTCCGCTGGGAATTCCCGGCCGGCGCGGGCTGGCAGGAAGTGGGCAACCGCGCCGCGGTCACGGGCGCATCCCTGGCCCCTGCCGGAGCTGGCCGATGACGGCCGCGGCGGCTACCGCCGTCGAACCGACTACCGCCGTTGAACCGGCTGCCTCGGGCGAGGCCACCGACGTCGACCGGCTCAACACAGCCGTCGAGGCGGCGCAGGCCGCCTTTGAAAAAGGCCGCACGGCGGATCCCGCCACGCGCTCCGGATGGCTCGAGGCCGTCGCGGCCGGCCTGGAGCGGGACGCGACGGAGCTCGTGGACATCGCCCGCCGGGAAACGCATCTGGGCGGACCGCGGCTGGAGGGCGAGCTGAAACGCACTGTCTTCCAGCTGCGGCTCTTCGCGGACGAAATCCGCCGGGGCGATCACTTTGACGCCACGATCGACCACGCGGATCCGGCCTGGGGCATGGGTCCGCGGCCGGACCTGCGCCGCTACAACGTTCCGCTCGGCGTCGTCGGAGTCTTCGGCGCCTCGAATTTCCCCTTCGCCTTCAGTGTCATGGGCGGCGACAGTGCGTCGGCGCTGGCAGCCGGCTGCGCCGTCGTGCACAAGGCGCATGACGCGCACCGGGAACTTGCTTCCCGCACCGCCGAAACAGTGGCTGCAGCGCTGGACGCCGCCGGGGCGCCGCCAGGCCTTTTCGCAGTCGTGACCGGACGGCAGGCCGGCGAAGCACTCGTGGACCACCCGCTGGTGAAGGCCATCGGCTTCACGGGCTCGACGGCGGGCGGCCGGGCGCTGTTCAACCGGGCCGCAGCGCGGCCCCAACCCATCCCCTTCTTCGGGGAGCTGGGCGGCATCAACGCCGTTTTCGTCACCCGCAGCGCCTGGGCAGCGCGCCGACAGGAAATCCTCACCGGCTTTGCCGGCTCCTTCACCCTGGGAATGGGCCAGTTCTGCACAAAGCCCGGGCTCCTGTTCGTCCCCGCCGGGCACGCGGCGGACGCCGGTGCCGAACTCCGGAAGGCTCTCGCGGAGTTCGCGCCGTCGCAGCTGCTCAGTCAGCGGCTGCACGGCGGTTACGTCGACGCGGTCCGGGCGCTCCGGGAGGCGGAGGGCGTGGATGTCCTCGTCGAAGGCGACTTCGCCGAGGCGCCCGCCCCCACCGTCCTGCACACCACCGCCGACGCAGTGCGCAAGGAGCCGGACATCCTGCGCCAGGAGATGTTCGGCCCGGCAAGCCTGGTGGTCGAATACGGTGACGAGTCGCAACTGGCCGGGCTGGCTGAACTGTTGGAGGGCCAGCTGACCACCACGCTGCAGGCCGAAGAGGACGACGACGTCACAGAGCTCGCAGCCCGGCTGAGCGACATCAGCGGCCGCGTCCTCTGGAACGGCTGGCCCACCGGCGTCACAGTCAGTTACGCCCAGCACCACGGCGGGCCGTACCCGGCCGCGACGTCTTCCACCACCTCCGTGGGAACGGCGGCCATCCGCCGCTTCCTGCGGCCGGTGGCGTACCAGTCGTTCCCCGCCGCGCGCCTGCCGGAACCGCTGCAGGACAGCAACCCCTGGGGCGTTCCGCAAAGGGTGGACGGCGTGTGGCACCATCCGACTGCGGCCGGCCGTTCACCAGAGGCGGGTCGGCTGTGAGCGCCCTGCCGCTCGACGCGTCAGCGTCAGTCCTGCCCGAGGACGCGGAGCAGGCCCTGCTCATCGGCCGTGTCTGGGACGTCGAAACGGGCGGCCCGCGCGTGGCGGCGGTCAGTGGTGAGTCGGTGTTCGACCTGCAGGACGTTGCCTGCACGGTTTCGGAACTTCTCGAGCTGCCGGACCCGGCCGCCACGGTGCGCGCCGCCATGCTGGACCCGGAACGGAGCCAACCGCGGTGGGCGACGTCAGACGTCCTGAGGGCCACTCTGGCAGGGGACACCAGCCGGCCGCACCTGCTGGCGCCGGTTGACCTGCAGGTCATCAAGGCCTGCGGCGTAACGTTCGTGGACAGCATGATCGAGCGGGTGATCGAGGAGCGCTGCGCCGGCGACGCCGGGCGGGCGGACGAAATGCGGGAGCTCGTTGGCAAGGCCCTCGGCGGCAGCATCGGTGCGGTCCGTCCCGGCTCCCCGGAGGCGGCCGAGGCCAAGCGGGTCCTGATCGCCGAGGGACTCTGGTCCCAGTACCTGGAAGTGGGCATCGGTCCGGACCCGGAGGTCTTCACCAAGGCGCCGGTGCTGTCCTCGGTGGGGCTCGGCGCGGGCATCGGCATCCCGGCGTTCTCCTCGTGGAACAACCCGGAGCCGGAGCTGGTCCTGATTGCCATGTCACAAGGCAAAGTGGTGGGCGCGACGCTCGGCAACGACGTCAACCTCCGCGACGTGGAAGGCCGCAGCGCCCTGCTGCTGGGCAAGGCGAAGGACAACAACGCCTCCAGTGCCCTGGGACCGCTGATCCGGCTGTTCGACGACAGCTTCACACTGAACACTTTGAGGGAGGAAGAGATCCTGCTGCGCGTCGATGGCCCGGACGGCTACCGGCTGGAGGGCCGCAACACAGTGGCGAGGATCAGCCGGCCCTTCGAGGAGCTCGTGGCGGCTACCCACGGAAGGCACCACCAGTACCCGGACGGCTTCGCCCTGTTCACCGGCACGCTGTTCGCGCCCACTCAGGACCGGGATCAACCGGGGCAGGGCTTCACGCACAAGCACGGCGATGTGGTGACTATCCGCAGCCGCCACCTCGGTGCCCTGATTAACTGTGTAGGTGCTTCCGAGGACCTGCCGGAATGGACGTTCGGCCTGCGGCAGCTGTTCGGCTACCTTGAGGCGCAGAGCCGCCAGCCGGCAGGATCCGCCGGGCGCTAGCCTGATCCGGACAGGCCGGACAGCCGGGCAGGGGAGTAAGCGCCCCTGCCCGGCTCCGGCACGCTGGCTCAGATTTTGGGGCCCGGGTGTCGCGCCGTCTCAGGCGTTGTGCGACGCCGCGGCGGAGGACAGCGAGGCCAGTCCCTTTTCGAAGTCGCCGCCCACCATCTTGTCCATGTTCATGAACAACGCAAAAACCTTGCCGATGCCCTTGTTCTCGCCGTTCATGGTCCAGGTGACGCGCGTGCCGTTGCCTTCGGGGACGAACGTGAAGTTGGTGGGGTTGACGGCGGCGAACGGCTTGGTGAATACCAGCCGGATGTTGATGCTGTCCAGTTCCTGGGCGCCGACGATCTCCATGGTGCCGGAGCCCGCCTTGCGGTTGCCGCTCCAGGCGTACTTTGCGCCGACACCGGCTTCCGGGCCCGAGTAGGTGCGGCTCATGGTGGGGTCCACGGATTCCCACGGGGACCATTTGGTCCATTCGCGGAAACTGTTGACCAGCGGGAAAACGTCCTTGGCAGGGGCGGGAATGAGGGCGCTGCGTGTGACCGTATAGGTTGACATGGCCCCATCCTAAGGCCGGGTTCGGGGCATCGGGAGGAAGGTCTGGCCCGGCGGTTCCCAGCACGCCACCGTGTGGGAGCCTTGCCGAGACAAAGGATGCGGACACCGACCCTCACTGACAGCAACGCGGGGCCACATGCCGCGCAATAAACGGCCCGGATTGGGCCGGAGTGACCCCGCGCTGCAGCATGG
The DNA here is from genome assembly GCF_918698095.1 of Arthrobacter sp. Bi83. GTDB lineage: Bacteria > Actinomycetota > Actinomycetes > Actinomycetales > Micrococcaceae > Arthrobacter. The sequence goes on along the minus strand of NZ_CAKKLY010000014.1, from coordinate 50,080 downwards.
GCTAGCTGTTGGCGGCCGCGTCGTCGTAGCCCTGCTGGGTGCCGTTGCCCCGGCCACCACCGCCCGGGCCGCCCATGCCCTCCTCGGTGCCCGTCACCTTGAAGCTGGCGTCCAGCAAGACGGTGGCCCGGGTGCCGTCCGCCTTGGTGATGTGGGCTTCGTACGTGGCGCCGTCGGCGTCGGTTTCCATTCGCTCGATGGTCGCGTCGGGCTGGGCAGCCTTGACGGCGGCCTCGACCTTGGCGGCGGTGTCGCCAGTCAGGACTTCCTCGGTCTTGCCGTTGGCCTGATGCGGCCCGCGGGTCCCGCCGTCTGTCCCGGCAGCGCCGTAGCCCTGCGTTGTGGACGACGCCGCCGACGACGTGCCGCTGTCGGCCATTGCCGGGAGTGCGGCGGCGCCGATCGCACCGCCTCCGGCTGCCGCGGCCAGGATGATGCCGGCCGTCACCTTGTTGATCTTGGACATGTGAATCTCCTATTCTCCGGACCCGGGCGAACGGGCCGGCCGCCTCTGCGGCCTGGGAAAATACTCTGATTCAGGCTTGTGTCCCTACTTCGCGGCCGCTGTGCCAGGCCTGTGAATGCCCGCCGCCAGTAACTTTGTGGTTCCCCCCGCCACTTCGGCGCCTGATGCGATGTGTGCGCCTGCCGCGATTTCTGCCCCTGCTGCAATTTCAGCACAGCGCAGCGCGTCCTCCAGCCGTGCCACGGCGGGCGCGTAGCCAGGGCCAGCCAGCGTCCGCAGCAGCTCCGTTTCCCGCATCGCCTTGATGAATGCGGCGGTTTCCGGCCGTGCCACGTCCGCCATGTCAGGGAAGTCGATGGCCAGCGCCGGATCCAGTTCGTACCGCTGCCAGCGCTTCAGGACAGCATCGTGGAGATCTACGGCGGCCCGGCGGGCAGGCAAATCCTCCCGCTGGCGGCGCCGGGAGGCATACCAGCCCAGAATCTGCGGGCTGCTGCGGTACGCGGCAACGCCGCTGGCGCCGGTGACGGCGGCCAACGCCAGTCCAGCGAGCGGTGATGTCACCGCCGGGATCAGAAGGGCCGGAATTATCACGGCTGCCCCGCAGAAAAGGTCCCAGAACAGCGGGTCTGAACTGTCGCCGTCGGGCCTTCCGGCATGGTGCCGTACGGCGAAGACGGTGCAGGAAGCGGCGGCCACCAGCACCGCACCCCAGAAGACAAGCTGCAGGGCCCCAATCAGGACGGCTTCCGTTACGGCGGGCACTCCACCACCTCCAAGCAACGGGGCCCGGTAATTCGGGCTCCACTACAATTGCATCCCCTGCGGCCCCGGTGGTCAATGGGTCGCCGGGCCGCGCCAGCGACTGGCCGTGGCAAACGGTTTGCAGCGGGCGGCGCTCGGCGTAGCCTTGGCGGCATGCGACTCAAAATGTGCAGCATCCACGTCCAGGATCCGGCAGCGGCCCACTCGTTTTATACCGAGACCCTCGGCTTCGAGACTCTCATGGCCATGCCGGAACACAACCTGTTCATCGTTAAGGATCCGGGTGCCGCGGGCGGCGCGGGGCTGCTGCTGGAGCCGAGCGATAATCCAATCGCGGCCGCTTACATGACCGGACTTCACGACGCCGGGATCCCGGCGATCGTCTTCGGCGTCCCCGACGTGAAGGCCGAGCATGGGCGGCTCACCGCCGCGGGCGTCCGGTTCCAAGGCGAACCGTCGGAAGACCCCTTCGGGATCTCGGCCGTGTTCGACGACGGCTGTGGCAACTTCGTCCAGCTCCACCAGGACTGAAGGCCGTTCGCCGCAAGACCGCTGGCTTAAAAGGTGGGAGACCTGAATGGACGCCGTTGACGCCTTGAATGAGATCGCGTTCTGGCTGGAACGCAGCGCCGCGCCAACGTTTAAGGTCCAGGCCTTCCGGAAAGCCGCCGGCATCATTGGCGACATCGCCCCTGAGGAGCTGACGGAGCGGGCACAGGACGGCCGGCTGAAGCGGACCAAGGGGATCGGGGACACGACGTTCCAGGTAATCCGGCAGGCGGTCGACGGTGGAGTGCCGGATTACCTGGAAAAGCTGAGGCAGAGCGGCGCGGAACCTCTCGCCGCCGGCGGCAAGGGGCTGCGACCTCTGCTGCGGGGAGACCTGCACAGCCACAGCGACTGGTCCGACGGCGGATCGCCCATTGGCCTCATGGCGGATGCCGCCCGCACCCTCGGCCGCGAGTACCTTGCCCTGACGGACCACTCGCCGACCCTGAAGATTGCGAACGGGTTGAGTGCCGAGCGGCTCAGCGAACAGCTCGAGGTTGTGGCCGCCGTTAACAAGGTCCACGCCGGTCCGGGGCCCGGCGGGTTCAGGCTGCTGGCTGGAATCGAGGTGGACATCCTCGAAAACGGCGAGCTGGACCAGTCTCCGGAGATGCTGGACCGGCTCGATGTGGTGGTGGCCAGCGTGCACTCAAAGCTCCGCGCGGACCGGAGCACCATGACGGACAGGATGCTCGGCGGCATCGGGGACCCGCACACCAACGTGCTGGGGCACTGTACCGGGCGCCTGCTGCAGGGCTCGCGCGGCACCCGTCCGGAGTCGGAATTCGACGCCGAACGCGTGTTTGCGGCGTGCGCGGAAGCCGGCGTCGCCGTCGAAATCAATGCCCGGCCCGAGCGCCAGGATCCGCCCGACAACCTCATGCAGCTGGCCCTCGATGCGGGGTGCCTCTTCAGCATCGACAGCGATGCGCACGCGCCCGGCCAGCTGGACTTTCTGCAGTACGGAGCCGAGCGGGCGGAACTGAACGGGGTGCCGGCGGACCGGATCATCACCACGTGGCCGCTGGAGCGGCTGCTGGAGTGGCTGAAATCGGGGACATAAGACATCTGGCCACGTGGTCGCATTCCATCACCGCGGCACCAACTAAGCGTGGTGACTATTACGTTGCAGAGTGGTAAACCTTAATTGTTCCGCTGAGGAACCCCGGCGGGCCCGTTCTCACTGCGAGGTGCACCATGACTTCCATGAATCCTGCCAATCATCTCGACGAACTGGGCCACAGAACACTGCGCAGGGTACGCGGGCGCATCATGCCGCTCATCGTCCTGCTCTATTTCGTGGCTTACCTGGACCGGAACAACGTGGGCTTCGCCAAGCTGACCATGAGCGAGGACATCGGGCTGAGTGCTTCAGCGTACGGGCTCGGTGCAGGCATCTTCTTCCTCGGCTATGCGTTGCTGGAAATTCCCAGCAACGGCGGCATGTACAGATTCGGCGCCCGAAAGTGGATAGCCCGGATCCTGATCTCCTGGGGCGTCTTTGCCACCGCCATGGCCCTGGTGAACGGGGAAACCACGTTCTACGTCGTCCGCTTCCTGCTGGGCGCGGCCGAGGCCGGATTCTTCCCGGCCATCCTCTTCTACCTGACCCTGTGGTTCCCGGCCGCCCAGCGCGTCACGGTCCTGGGTATCTTCATCCTGGCGCAGCCGGTCTCCAACGCCCTGGGCGCCCCTGTGTCGGGCCTGCTCCTCCAGATGGAAGGCATTGCGGGCCTGCACGGCTGGCAGTGGCTCTACATCATTGAAGGCATTCCGGCCATCCTGCTCGGCCTGCTCACCCCGATCCTCATGACGGACCGCCCGGGCCATGCGAAGTGGCTGCCGGCGGAGGAGCGCGAATGGCTGACCAAGACCATGGACGAGGAGCTCGCCCACAAGCAGAAGGGCCAGCCGCACCACTTCCTGGCCGGCCTCAAGGACCCCCGGACGATTGCGTACTCCGCGCTGTACTTCGGCCTGGTCTGCGGAATCTACGGCCTCGGTCTGTGGATGCCCACCATCGTTGCCGCCCTGGGCAAGTTCAGCACCACCCAGGTCGGTTTCATCGTGGCGATCCCGTACACGATTGCGGCGGTTTTTGTGTACTTCTGGGGCAGGCGCTCCGACCGGACGGGTAACCGCGTGCTGCACGCCAGCATCAGCATGGTCCTCGCTGCCGTAGGTCTCCTGGCTGCCGGCTTCCTGGTGCAGGTGAACGCTATTCTCGCCCTGATGGCGCTGACCCTGGCGGCCATGGGCATCTACTCGGCCATTGCCCCGTTCCTGGCGATGCCTTCCACGGCCTTGGTGGGAGCCGCGGCCGCCGCCGGTCTTGCCATGGTGAATTCACTGGGGAACCTGGGCGGTTTCGTGGCTCCCTACGCGGTGGGGCTGTTCAACGACGCCACGGGCGACAACCGCTCAGGCCTCGTGTTCCTGTCGGCGGTCCTGGCCATCACGGCAGTTGCCACCTATCTCTACGGACGCAGGCGGCCGGAAGGTCATGTGAAGCCCGGTACCCGTGCAGCCGTTGGTGAGGAAGCGGTTGCTGCCGACGAGTTCGACGACACCAAGTACTGACAACAGGCGACGAGAGGCTAAGGGACATGACGCATCACGAAACGTTGCCGGCCGAGCGAACCGCGGTGCTGACCGGCGCCGCGTCTCCGCGCGGCATCGGACGGGCGACGGCGGAAATGCTTGCCAGCCAGGGGTGGTCGGTGGCGATCCTGGATATCGACGGCGACGCGGCGCGGCTGGCGGCAGAGGAAATCACCGCCGTCTACGGCGTCAAGGCCACGGGGGCGGGCGCGGACGTCTCCGACCCGGCGGCCGTCAACGCCGCCATCGACGAGATCGAGTCCAGCATGCCGCCGATCGTTGGCCTGGCCAACCTTGCCGGCATCAGTTCGCCCACGGAATTCATGGATGAGACGCTCGAGGCGTGGGAGCGCGTGTTCAAGATCAACATGACCGGCACGTTCCTGGTTACCCAGCGTGTGCTCAGGGGCATGATCGAGCGCAAGCTCGGCAGAGTTGTCAGCGTCTCCTCCATTTCGGCCCAGCGTGGTGGAGGCACCTACTCCAAGGTGGCGTACAGCGCCTCGAAGGCGGCCATCATCGGCTTCACCCGAGCCCTGGCCCGGGAAATGGGCCAGCACGGCATCACCGTCAACTGCGTCGCTCCGGGGCCGGTGGACACGGACATCATGGGCGGAACGCTGACGGATGAACGCAAGGCCGCCATGTCCGCCGACATTCTGATGGGCCGGGTTGGCACCGTGCGGGACATCGCCGCGCTCATGGTGTTCCTGATGGGCGAGGACGCCGGCTACATCACGGCAGCGACGTATGACATCAACGGAGGGCTGCAGATTTCCTGAGGGTTCCGGGCCCAACGATCAGGACCGGGTGAACAACGGGCGTCCTACCCTTCGCACTCCGAGCAGTACTTTTTTCCGTCTTTTTCCCGCGCGAGCTGGCTGCGGTGATGGACCAGGAAGCAGGACATGCACGTGAACTCGTCCTCCTGCACCGGGATGACCTGGATGAGCAGCTCTTCGTGGGAGAGGTCGGCCCCGGGAAGGTCGATGCCTTCTGCGGTGTCGGCTTCCTCGACGTCCAGCAGGGCTGTCTGGGATCCGCCGCGCTGGGACTGCATCGCTTCGATCGATTCGGTCCCCGGCTGATCCTCTTGATTGACGCGCGGTGCGTCGTAGTCGGTTGCCATGGTGGTTTCACTCCTTCGCATGGGGGCCGGATTGGCGCCCATTCGCAGGCATCAACTCTACTGCCCTGCCAAGTATTCCCGGGGAGAGCCGGCGCCTGAAGTACAACTTACGGAGCGCACAAAAGTCCGGTGGCTACCGGCGCATTGCCGGCAGCCACCGGACTGGGTGGCGGAGCTGCCTGAAACTCTGCAGCCTCTCCGCGATTGTTGGTGATGCCCGACGTGGCCTAGCGGTTCACGACGGTGGCTGGCCCGGCCGTTCCACCTACGGTGGACTCAATCCAGACTCTGCCGGGGTTGCTGGCTCCGGCTGCGGCGTTGCGTAGCCGGAGGTTGTAGTCGCCACCGGTCGCCGGTGCGGCCGCCGCAGTGACGGCTACCTGGCCCAGCACGGGGCCGGTTGGGCTTCCGGAGTGGATGGTAATGACGCCGCCGACCACACTGCTGGTGCCGCTGATCCTGAGATCGCCTGCCCTCCACTGTGCGATACCGATCGTTACCGTGTCCGCTACCGGTGTCACGGTGACCTCGTCTGTCCGGACCGTGGTGCCAACCGTAACCGTCAGCCTGAAAGTGAGCGGACTGTTCGTCATCGGTGATTTGAAGACCGGCAGACTGAACGTCGGCTTCAGCGTGGTGCCGCCGGTAATCGTCACCTGGTTCGGATCAGTTGCCCCGGAAAGTACCTGTTCCCATTCGTACTTGGCGCCCGTTGTGGTGGATCCGGTGCCGTCCAGTGCCACGGTGGTGGCTGTGGTGCGGCGGGCGACGCTCTGGTCCGGGCCGGCGATGGCCACGACGGCGCCTTGGGCGGTCGCGGACGCGGTCTTGGCCGATTCGGGACTGGTGCCGTTGATGTTGCTGGCCCTGATGGTGAACTGGTAGGCGGTGTCGCCGGCGAGTCCGTCATAGACCAGGGACGTGGCCGTGCCGGGAGCCGTCTTGGGGGCGCCGAACGCGGTGCCGTCAGCTGTGTAGGCCTGGATCGTGTACCCGGTGATGGTCAGGCCGGGCGCGCCCGCGTCCGGTGCGGTCCAGGTCAGGCTTGCCGTACCCTGGCCCACGACGGGTGCTCCTGAGAAGGCCGGGGCGGCCGGTACGGGGTCGTTGGTGATGGAGAAGTTCAGTGTGCCGGCCTGGGACACGTTGCCCGAGGGGTCGATGGCGGCGAACTTGAGTGTGCCGGTCTGGGCGATGTTAACCGGGCCGGTGTAAAGGGTTGCGGCATCGGAAGTGACGCCGCCGGGGAGGACGGGTTCTGTTCCGTTGGTGGTGAAGAAGATGCTGCTTCCGGCCTCGCTGGCGGTCAGGGTGACGTTCTGGGCCGTGGAGAAAGTGCCTCCGCTGGGCGTGGCCGTCACTGTCGGGGCGGTGGTGTCAGTTTGCGGGATGGCGTGGACCCCGGGGAAGGTGTCTCCGGTGCTGCTTTCGGCCACGACGTAGACGTCGTAGTTCTCTCCGGCAGCCAGTCCGGTGATGGTGGTGCCGGAGGCTGCCTGGCCGGTGATGCGCTTGCCAATTTCTACTTGTTCGTTGGCGGTCACGGTCTGGGCGACCGCGGTTGCCCGGTAGCCAGTGATGGCCGGTGTGCCCGGGATAGCTACAGCGGGGGTCCAGGTCAGTTTGAGTCCGCCGGACACTTTCGCGGCAGAGACGCTGGTTGGCCCTGGAGGGCCGGACTGGAGGGGACCGTTGGGGCACCCGCCCATGCCCGGGCCGCCGGGTTCGCCGAACTCGGCGATGGTCACGCCCTGTCGGTTGGCCGCGGCGTCCTCCAGTTCCCAAGCCATGGCGCGCTCACCGAGTCCGGCGTTCGCGGCGATCTCGGCGTTGGCGGGGTCATCGAAAACGTAGGTTGCGGTGAAGGTGTTGGGACCGTCGACATCGAATTCAAGGCTGGAGGAGTAGCCGCCCTTGGGGGCCGCGGTGAGGAGGCCGGGGACGGCGCGAATATCGCGGCGGGCGATCGTGGTGGCGGTCAGGGCCGGCTCAATGATGCGCTGTTCCATTTGAGCCCGGTTGACGCCGGTGCCTACGTGTCCTTTGACCGTAACAGTGCTGCCGCTGAGGATCGAGTCGGCGGTGACATAGGTGTCCAGGACGCGAGTGTCGCCGGCGGCCGTGGCGCCGAACTTGAGGGAGACGGTATCGCCCGGCTGGATATCGGGGGTAACGTTCAGCCCCGTACCGGCCCCCCAGCAGTACCCGCCGGGGTGGTTGACTTCAAAGGCAACGTCTCCGCCAGAGACCACGCCCTTCGCCGAACCAATGACGCCGACTCCTGCGCGGGTGACCTCCACGGTTGCTGTCTCGCCCTTGTGGCTCTGGTAACCCTCGACAGTAACGAAGTCGCGGTTGGGAAAGACCAGGAGGTTGTCGGGGAAGGTCGGCACGGCCGCGCTGGCGGCCGGGATGGTGAACATGGACGTTGCGCAGACCACGGCCGAAACGGTTGCAATGATTCCGGCCCTGCGGGTACCGGGAAGGCGTGAAGTGCGCGCTTCCGGCTCGTGTTGTGCTGATTTCATGATGACCTCATCGATCCGAGGTGCGCGATACCTTCACGCACAATCACAGAATCAATAGGCCGCCTTGGGGAAACGCTGTTCTTCGCGGGCATTTCGAGCGTCTCCCCCCGCCATTTCTGCGGCCCCCTTGGGCCCCCAAATGGTGGGGGAGCGGACCGGATGAGCGGGGCCGTTCGTCGCGGCGGCAGATGGTTTGGCCGCGCCCCGTCTGGCTTCTGTGGGCGGCAGGCCGGCTGGGGGGCAAGGCCCCCCAGCCGCGCTCGCGTCCCCTCGGGATGGGGGATCAGGAGTCCGGGTTATCGCAAGGGTTACGGCAGCTTTCGTGCTGCCGGAAGCTCCAGCTAGGCCTGGCGCGCCTTCTTGGCGTCTTTCTTGGAAGCCTCGTCTTTGACGCGCTGAGCCTCGGCGCGCACCGCGGCGTGGGTGGAGCGCTCGGCGACCAGCCACGCGGGGGGAGCCTGCAGCAGCGCGGTGATTTCCGCCGTCGTCAGGGCCTCTTCGACGCCGCCGCGGGCCAGTCCGCTGATCGAGACATTCAGCTTCTGCGCCACCACCGGGCGGGGGTGCGGGCCGTTGCGGCGCAGCTCGGCCAGCCACTCCGGCGGGTTCGCCTGGAGTTCTGCGAAATCGGCGCGCGTGATGGTTGAATCCTGGAACTCCTGGGGTGTTGCGGGCAGGTAGATGCCAAGCTTCTTGGCAACGGTGGCCGGCTTCATGGACTGGGAGTTAGCAGAGGTCATGCTTCAAGGGTATCTGGCTGCGTACCGGAAGGGGACCAACGGTGAACCGAGAGCGGGCACCGCGCGGGGCACTGGCGGTACTGAGCTCCGGCGGTACTGCACTGGCGGTACTGAGCGCGGGCGGTACTGTGAACGTGTGCCCGCTGAAGATGAATCCACATTAGCCCCCGCCCCGCCAGAACCCGGCCAGCGGGAGCTTCGCTTCGCGTACGTCGCCGGCGTCACGCCGGGAAAGTGGATCCGCCGCTGGGAAGAGCGGATGCCGCATGTTCCGTTGCGCGGCTTCATGTCCGACGGCGGCACGCAGCTTTCCGTGCTGCGCGACGGTTCTGCCGACCTCAGTTTTGTGCGGCTGCCCGTGGACCGCGAGGGCCTGAATGTCATTCCGCTGTATGAAGAACAGCCGGTGGTGGTGGCACCCAAGGGCCATGAGATCTCGGTGTTCGAGGAAGTGGCACTGGAGGACCTCGCGGAGGAGACCTTCCTCGACGCCGACGGGCTCGGCGGGCCGGAAGCTGCCCTGCAGGTGGTGGCGTCGGGGGCGGGCCTGCTCATCCTGCCCATGTCCGTGGCCAGGCACTTCAACGTCAAGGACACCGTGGCCCGCCGGCTCACAGGGGCGCCCGGCACCGAAATTGCCTTGGCGTGGCTCAGCGATGCCACGGACGAGGTGATTGAGGAGTTCATCGGCATTGTCCGCGGGCGCACAGCCCAGAGCTCCCGGCAGCCGTCCGCCCAGCAGGAGAAGCCGAAGAAGGAACCCAAGCCGGACCGCCGCGGCACCGGCGCCAAGAAGCCCAAGGTGGCCCAGCGCTACGCCCCCAACCCGGACAAGGGCCGCGGCCGCGGCTCGCGGAAAAAGGGCAAGCGCTAGCCAAGCACCTGCGCTCTCAGCGCTCTCAGACGCCGTGAATGGCGACCTGCTGGGCCTCGGACCGGTCAAGGTACGCCAGCATCAGCTCTGACGCGCGCTCACCGTCCCCGGCTTCCAACGCGGCGCAGATCTGCTCGTTGTCCTTCAGGTATCCGCTGTAGAACTCGGCGTCCACCGTGGCCTTGTGGAAGAACAGGCGCATCTCGGCGAGCACCTGGGACATGATTGTGTCCAGGCGCCGGCTTCCGGCCATGGCCACAATGGCGCGGTGGAAATGCTGGTTGGCGCTGCCGAGCCCCTCATTGTCATTCGCGGCCGCGGCTTTCTTGCCCTCTTCCACAGCGGCGCGCACGGCCGCAATCTGCTCCGTGGTGCCCCCGTTCCGGATGGTGCTTACCTCGATGGCGCGGCGGACGGTGTAGACGTCGTGGATGTCACCGGCGCCAAGACTCGCCACGAACACACCGCGGTTGGGATGCCGGACCAGGAGCCGCTCGCTGGCCAGCTCGGCGAAGGCCTCACGGACAGTGTTGCGTGAAACGCCTAGATCCTCGGCCAGCGCGGCTTCCGTGAGCCTGGCGCCAGGCAGCAGCAGCCCTTCGGCAAGTTGGTGCCGCAGCTCCTGGGCAACCCGCTCCGCCACCGAGGGCACGGCTACCCGAAGGCGTGCCCCGGCAAGCGATGCGCCGTTGCCTGCAGCGGCTGGGGCGGAGGCACTCCGGGCGTTGCGGGCTGGGCTCGTCATGCCTTGAATTTACACGATTGCCACATCGTTTAATCGTTGGATTGTTGAACAATTCCTCAAAGTGGTGCATCCTAGAACTCAGGCTTCTATGAGACGAGGATCACAATGACGAAGATCGACCTGAACAGCGACGTCGGAGAATCATTCGGGCGGTGGACCCTGGGCGATGACCAGGCGATGTTCCGCTCCGTCACGAGCGCCAACGTGGCCTGCGGCTTCCACGCCGGTGATCCCAGCGTTATTCGGAAGACCTGCCGGCAGGCGGCCGCCGCCGGCGTCGTCATCGGCGCACATGTGGGCTACCGCGATCTTGCCGGTTTTGGCCGCCGCTTTCTGGACATAGCGCCCAACGAGCTCGCGGACGACGTCGTCTACCAGATCGGCGCGCTGCAGGCGCTGGCCGCGGCGGAGGGCACGCGCGTCCAGTACGTTAAACCGCACGGCGGGCTCTACAACGCGATCGTCCACCACACGGCGCAGGCACAGGCCGTGGTCGACGCTGTGAAATCGGTGGACGCCCAGCTGCCCATTCTGGGGCTTCCCGGCTCGGAGGTGCTCCGCCTGGCGGAAGCCGCCGGCCTGCGTGCCGTCCCGGAAGCCTTCGCCGACCGGGCATACAACCCGGACGGCACGCTCGTGTCCCGCTCCCTGCCAGGATCTGTCCTTGATGATCCCGCAGAAGTGGCGGAACATGTCCTACAGATGGCCACTGATTCCGCCGTCCGCACCGTGGACGGTTCCGTCCTGAAAATCCGCGCAGAAAGCATCTGTGTGCACGGCGATTCCCCCGGAGCCGTTGCCATGGCCACAGCCGTGAAGTCAGCCCTGACCGCAGCAGGCGTCACCGTCGCCGCCTTTGCCTGACCGCCCGGCCTGCCTGCCGCAGCATGGCCGAATAACCCTTCCAAGCACTCCAACACCCCAACCCCGGAGTATCTAATGACCGCCTCAAACCCATCACCGGCCGGGTCCACACCCGGAACGCCGTCCCCGGCAAAGAAGCCGCAAACCAAGAGGATGCCGCCCGGAGCACTCAAGGCCTACGTCGCCAGCCTCACCGGCACGTCCCTTGAGTACTACGACTTCGCCATCTATTCGGTGGCTTCCGCCCTCGTCTTCCCCAAGATCTTCTTCCCCGGCAATGACGAGTTCGTCGGGCTGCTCCTTTCCTTCTCGGCGTTCGCCGTCGGCTACCTCGCCCGCCCCATCGGCGGTGTGATCTTCGGCCGGCTCGGCGACAAGATCGGCCGCAAGCAAGTCCTGGTAGTTACCCTCATGCTGATCGGCGCAGCCACGGTGCTGATCGGTGCGCTGCCTGACTACTCGGTCATCGGCGTCGCCGCCCCGGTCATCCTGGTGCTGCTGCGACTGGCCCAGGGCATCGGCGTCGGCGGCGAATGGGGCGGAGCCGTCCTGCTCTCCAGCGAGTTCGGCGATGCCCACAAGCGCGGCTTCTGGTCTTCGGCCGCGCAGATCGGCCCGCCGGCCGGCAACCTGATGGCCAACGGAGTCCTGGCCGTGCTGGCAGCGACCCTCAGCAACGAGGCCTTCCTTTCCTGGGGCTGGCGCGTCGCTTTCCTGGCCTCCGCACTCCTCGTGGTCTTCGGCCTGCTCATCAGGCTCAAGCTCGAGGAAACCCCGGTCTTCAAGGCCATCCTTGCCCACGGTGAACAGCCCAAGGCCCCCATCAAGGAGGTCTTCACCAAGGAACCGCGTGCCCTGGTCGCGGCCGCCCTGTCCCGGGTCTGCCCCGATGTTCTCTACGCCCTCTTCACCGTCTTCGTGGCGGTCTACGCCACCAAGGAACTGGGCATGACCACCGGCAATGTCCTCGGCGCCATCCTGATCGGTTCCGCCTTCCAGCTGGTACTTATTCCCGCAGCCGGGGCCCTCACGGACCGCTTCAACCGCCGCCTCGTCTACGGAATTGCCGCAGTCGGAACCGCTGCTTACACCCCGCTGTTCTTCCTGATGATCCAGGGCAGGTCCGTCCTGATGCTCACCTTCGGCGTCGTGATCGGCCTGGCCTTCCACGCGTTCATGTACGGCCCGCAGGCGGCGTACATCACCGAGCAGTTCCCGGCCCGGCTGCGCTACGCCGGCAGCTCGCTGGCCTACACGCTGGCCGGAGTGATCGGCGGCGCCGTGGCACCGTTGATCTTCACCGCCCTCTACGCAGCGTCCGGCGACTGGCTACTGATCGCGGTGTACCTGCTGGTGGCGTCCGTGGTCACCGTCATCGGCCTGGCGCTCGGCCGGAACCCGCAGACGGCCGAGGAAGAACGGCTGCTGCAGGAATCGCGCGCCTAAGTGGCTCAGATCCCATTCACGGCACCGGCAACGATGGAAGCGGCTATGGAAACAGTGGCAGCACAAAAGGCGGCCGTTCAGAAGGTCAGGTCCGTGCGTGCGGTGGGGACCCGGGCGGTGCTCGCCGAACTCTCCGGCACCCGGGACGTCCTCGCCCTGCAGGCACTGCTTCTGGAGAACCCGCTGCCGGGCCAGCAGGACGTTCTGGCCGCGGCCGAGACGGTCCTGCTGACGGCGGATTCGCCGGCAGCTGCACGACGCATCGCCGCGCTGCTGCTGCAACTCGACCTCACCGCGCCGCCCCAGCGGGACGGCGACCTGGTGGTCATTGACACTGTGTACGACGGCGAAGACCTCACCGAAGTGGGGGAGCTGACCGGCCTCGGAGCGGACGGCGTGATAGCCGCTCACACCGGGCAGATCTGGACTGTGGCCTTCGCCGGCTTCGCCCCTGGCTTCGGCTACATGGTGGGGGAGAACCAGGTCCTCGAAGTGCCCCGCCGCAGCTCACCGCGCACCGCCGTTCCCGCCGGCTCGGTGGCCCTGGCCGGCAACTACTCCGCCGTGTACCCGCGCCGGTCCCCGGGCGGCTGGCAGCTCATCGGCCGCACCGGCGCGAAAATGTGGGACCTGGACCGTGAACAGCCCGCGCTGGCGAGCCCCGGCCACCGGGTGCAGTTCCGTGCCGTCCGGGACGCAGTAACACTGGCTGATGAAGCCGTTACCGTTGCCGCGGCGGAGCCGCAGGACGTTCCATCCGGCCTGCAGATCGTTTCTCCGGGACTTTACAGCCTGATCCAGGATCTCGGCCGCTACGGCCACTCCGCACTGGGGGTTTCCGCCGCCGGAGCGCTGGACCGGGCCTCGCTGCGGCGGGCCAACCGCCTCGTGGGGAACGCGCCGTCGGCCGCTGCCGTTGAGACTGTCGCCGGCGGACTCACGGTGACGGCCGTCGGGGACCAGGTCCTCGCCGTCGCCGGCGCGCCGTCGGAACTGACCGTTGACTCTGCTTCGGACGACTCTGCTTCAGACGAGGATTCCGGGACCGTCCGGCGCTCGGTTCCGGTAGCCACCCCCTTCGCCTTGCTCGACGGCGAGACCCTGACCATCGGCGCGCCGGAGAGTGGTTTCCGCAGCTACCTCGCCGTACGCGGAGGAGTGGACGTAGCGCCCGTGCTGGGCAGCCGTTCCACCGACACCATGTCCGGCATCGGCCCGGCGCCGCTTGCCGCCGGCCAGGTCCTTGCCGCCGGTGGCGAGACCGAATCCGGCGTCGTCGGGACCCCCGAGCTGCAGCCGGAGTTCCCGGGCACCGGGGTGACCGTGCTCGACGTCGTCCCCGGCCCGCGCGCCGACTGGTTCGATCAGGAGGCGCTGGCGTCTTTTGCCGGCCAGGAGTGGGAGGTGAAGCCGCAGTCCAACCGGGTGGGCATGCGCCTGAACGGCACGCCGCTGCAGCGCAGCCGCGCAGGCGAACTCCCCAGTGAGGGCACCGTTGCCGGAGCCCTTCAGGTCCCGCCGGAGGGCCTGCCCGTACTCTTCCTCGCCGACCATCCAATCACCGGCGGCTACCCGGTGATCGCCGTCGTGGTGGACCACCAGCTCGACATCGCAGCCCAGATCCCGATTGGCGGCAAGATCCGCTTCCGCTGGGCTCCTGCTAAAGACGTTCCAGCCCGCGTTTCCCCTTCCGCCGAGATCCCAGCCGCCGCAGCGGCCCCCGAAACCACTTCCGAACGAAAAGCGAGTAACTGATGCGCAAGGTCCTGATCGCCAACCGCGGAGAAATCGCCGTCCGGATTGCCCGGGCCTGCGACGACGCCCAACTGGGCTCCGTCGCCGTCTACGCGGACGTCGACGCTGACGCAGTGCACGTCGCCGCCGCGGACGAGGCGTACGCCTTGGGCGGGAACTCGCCCGCGGACACTTACCTGAACATCCCCAAGCTGCTCGCCGCTGCCGCCCAGTCCGGCGCGGACGCCATCCATCCCGGCTACGGCTTCCTCTCTGAGAACGCCGACTTCGCCCAGGCAGTCCTGGATGCCGGACTGACGTGGATCGGCCCGACGCCGGAGGCCATCTTGCTGCTTGGCAACAAGATCACCGCCCGGGAGACGGCCGTCCGCGCCGGTGCGCCGCTCGTGGCCGGCAGCGACGGTCCGGTGGACTCGGCCGCGGAAGCGCGCGCCTTTGCCGAAGAACACGGCCTGCCGATCGCCATCAAGGCAGCCTTCGGCGGCGGAGGGCGCGGCATGAAGGTGGTCCGCGCCCTGGACGAAGTGGAGGAAGCCTTCGACTCTGCGGTCCGGGAAGCCGTCGCCGCGTTCGGTCGGGGTGAATGCTTCGTGGAGCGCTACCTGGACCGTCCCCGCCACGTCGAGGCGCAGGTCCTGGCGGATACCCACGGCAACGTGGTCGTCGTAGGAACCCGCGACTGCTCCCTCCAGCGGCGGCACCAGAAGCTGGTAGAGGAGGCCCCTGCGCCGTTCCTCAGCGGTGACCAGCGGAAGCAGATTTACGACGCCGCCAAGGCAGTCTGCCGGGAAGCCGGCTATTCCGGCGCCGGGACAGTGGAATTCCTCGTGGCCACGGACGGCACCGTGGCGTTCCTCGAAGTCAACACCCGCCTGCAGGTGGAGCATCCGATCACCGAGGAAACTACCGGGATCGACCTGGTCCAGGAGCAGTTCCGGATCGCGGCGGGAGAACGCCTGCGTTACTCCGAGGACCCGGCACCGCGCGGCCATTCCTTTGAGTTCCGGCTCAACGCCGAGGATGTGGGCCGCGGCTTCCTGCCGTCACCCGGAACCATTGCCGAGTTCTCCGGTCCCACCGGTCCGGGCATCCGCCTGGACACCGGCGTCCGCTCCGGCTCGTTCGTCGCGCCGCAGTTCGACTCCCTGCTGGCCAAGCTGATCGTCACGGGCGCGGACCGCCAGCAGGCGCTGCGCCGGGCCCGCCGCGCTCTCGCGGAAATCCGCATCACCGGCGTGTCCACCGTGCTGCCGTTCCACCGGGCGGTCCTCGAGTCCCCGGACTTCACCTCCGAAACCGGCCTGGGCATTCATACCCGCTGGATAGAGACCGACTTCGCGGACCGGATCCCGGCCGATCCGGGCTACAGCACCACAGCGCCCGACGGCGAACGCCGCACCATCACCGTGGAGGTGGACGGCCGCCGCATGGCGGTGGGCCTGCCGGCGGATTTGTTGGACGGCTGGGCACTTTCTGCCCGGACACTGTCCGGTGGGGCACTGTCCGGTGGGGCACTGTCCGGTGGGGCGCTTCCGGCCGGGGTTTCGATTGGTTCGGGGTCCGGCGGCGGTGCTGACCGTTCGGGCACGGATGCCGCCGACCCTGGGGAGCTGCGCGCCGACATGGCCGGGACCGTGGTGAAGTGGCTCGTAGAGCCGGGCGACGAAGTTTCGGCGGGGGACGCCGTCGTCGTTCTTGAAGCGATGAAGATGGAAACCCGGATCGCGGCGCACCGCGACGGAACGGTGACCGGCATCCGTGCCGAAGCGGGCGGGGTGGTCACCGCGGGAGCGGTGCTGGCAATGATCGGGTAGCCGCACGCATCAGCGGACGAGCGTGCGGATGCCGCCCCAGCCTGTCCCGATGGTGCCCGGTGCTCCCCACCGGCCCTGGCCCAGCGGGTAGTAGCGCAGCGCGCCGTCGTGGAACAAAACGGTCAGGCCGCGGGTGCCGGCTCCCTGAAAACTGTAATTGGCGGTGATGCTGCGGGCGCTCCAGCCGGTGCCGATTTGCGGGCGGGCTTCGCTCAGGAAGTTGCCCCTCCCGTCCTGGCGGTAGAGGCGGAGAATCCCGTCCCGGCCGGAGGCCAGCAGATCCGGGCGGCCGTTGTTGTCCCAGTCCGCGATGGTGAAGTTGGAAACGTTGCCCCATCCGCTGCCTACCAGGCGCCGGGTGCCAAGCCCGCGGCCTGCGGGGTTGTCGTATAGCCACAGCTTGCCCGCGACGTCGCGCGCCAGAACACCCGGATACCTTCGTGAGGTGTCCCAGGTCCCGGCCGTGATGGTCAGCTGCTGCCACCCGCCGGCCCCGGCGGTAAACGCGGCGCCGAAACCGCCAGCCGGCCGGCCGGGGTAAACGGTCAGCGTTCCGTTGGGCCACTGCGCCAGCAGGTCCAGGGTGCCGTCACGGTTCCAGTCAATCTTTGAGACGGAGCGCGCGGATCCCCACCCTTTGCCGATGGCCGCGCGCTGGCCGAGGCCGCCATTGCCCAGGGCGGGGTAGTTCCACAAGGTTCCATCCGATGCCACGGCCAGAACATCGGAGCTGCTGTGGATAGAGGCAAGCGACTTGCCGGCAGTGTCCGAGGGCCCTGTCCTTGACGCGGAACGGAAAACGTCGCCCACCGCGCCCATGACGATTCGGTCCCCGGGCCGGCTGGTCCGGAGGAGACGGGTCACGGTGGAGAGGGTGGTGGAGATACAGCCAGCCGACGGAACGTTGCCGGCGTGGAAGAAGATGGCGTACGAGGCTCCCTGGATGGTGGAGGCATCGGGAAGGCGGTTGTAATTAATCACCGCGGCCTGCTCGTAGTAGCCCTGGTTCATGAAGGTCCACAGGTTTTCGTCGGCCGGCCCGCCGGCGCCTTCAAAATACTGGTTGTAAGTACTCCCGCGCTCGCCGCCCCAGCGCGAGGACGGTTTGATGGTGCGGTACCTCAAAGCCGTGCCCGGATTCCGCCGTCCCAGGGCCTCGGTGACGGTAAAGGACCCTGTGGGTGAGCGGTTGGTGTCTTCCCACGCCTTTCCAGGTGCGGAAAAGCCGTTGATGCCTGCGAATCCTGTGGTTTGCCATTCAGTGCTGTACCCGGATGCTGTTTTCACGCAGCTGGTAATCGCCACCTGGGTGCGGTTCCGGTCCGTGGCGGTGGCAAACGTGACACGCGGGGCGCCGTACGTGTTGAACTGCACCTGCCCTGCGGTGAGCCGGGAGCAGGCGTTGTAAACCTGGGCTGCGTATACCTGGGCCGCGGGGACCGTAGCGGACTGGGCGGCGGGAACGTTGGCCGCCGCCAGGATGGTGACCACGGCGGCAGCGATGAAAGTGGCCAGCCGCCGCGCCCGGTGCGACGGAGCGCGGCGTGACGGAGCCCGGTGCGATGGAAAAAGCGTCAATTAATCCCCCAAATAAATGCGCGGCATTGCCGCACGGCTTTGTCCGCGCCAGCGGATGTCCCCAATCTAAACCACCAATTCGGGTGGGCACGCCTGCACACCGAATTCCTCCCCCAAGGTTTTCAGAAGTCCGTTGGCGCACGATGGCTGTGTTCCACACCACAGGCAGTTGTGCAGGAAACTCGCGGCCGGTGTTCCTTCGAACACCGCACAATTCTTGGAGGAAGTCATGGCAACACGGAGAGACGTGCTGAAACTGAGCATGCTTGGCGGCGCTGTTGCCCTCACCGGGACCAACGGCGGCGCCGCCCTGGCCGGTGTGCCGGCAAAGGGCGGCGCGGACGATGCGGGATCGACGCCGATCACCACTCCCAGCAGGCTCTCGGCGAGCAACACGCCGGTTCCGTACACTGCAACGTTCCGCCGGCCTCCCGAGTTGCTCCCCTACTCGACCGGCAGGGACCCCAGCGGCCAGCTCTTCGCGAAGTATTCCCTGTCGCAAAAGCTGGGCAAGGCCCAGATAGCCCCGGGACTCTCCACCACGATTGCCGGCTATAACGGGACGTTTCCAGGCCCGACGATCCGCGTTCCTCAGGGCACCCGGACCGAGGTGCGGATCAGCAACCGCCTGCCGGCGCAAGGCCTGCTGTACACGGAGCCGTTCAACACCGTCACCCACCTCCATGGCTCGGCCTCGCTGCCGCAGTATGACGGGTATGCCAATGACCGCACGGCTCCGGGCAAGGTGAAGAACTACCACTACCCGAACTGGCAGGCTGCCCGGACGCTCTGGTACCACGATCACAACCACATGCTCACCGCGCAGGGTGTGTACTCCGGCATCGCGGCCATCTACGCCCTGTCGGACAAATATGAGCAGGCGCAGCTGCCGCAGGGCGAGTTCGACGTGCCGATCCTGGTCTCTGACGTGATGCTGAACGCGGACGGTTCCCTCGGCTACAACGACAACGGCCATGCCGGGCTGTGGGGCGACATCATCACGGTCAACGGCGTGCCGTGGCCCACCATGAAGGTCAAGCCCAGGATCTATCGCTTCCGCTTCCTGGTAGGCTCGATCACCCGGTCCTACCGGTTCGCCCTGTCCACCGGTGATCCGTTCTACGTGGTGGGCACCGACGCCGGGATGACGCCGAAGGTCCAGGCGGTTCCGTCGTGGCGGCAGGGCACTGCCGAGCGGTACGAGGTGCTCATCGACTTCCGGAAGTACAAGCCCGGGCAGACCGTGGAGCTGCGGAACCTGAGCAACAAGAACAACGTGAACTTCGCCAACACCGGCAAGGTGATGAAGTTCCAGGTCGTGGCCAACTCCCCTTCCCCGGCAGGATCCAGGAGCATCAGCGCCATCCCCTCGACGCTGGACATCGGCGCACACCCCACAAAGGCCGCGGGCGGGATCGAAACCATGGCACTGACCCCCGACATGGCCGTGGCCAAGAGAATCCTGCGGGTTCAGCGCAAGGGCGGAGAGTGGACCATCAACGGCGAAACGTGGGACACCGTGGAGAAGTCCAACTTCACCCGCTGTTTCGCGAACCCACAGCGCATGCAGGTGGAGCAGTGGACCATCGTCAACGAATCAGGCGGCTGGTTCCACCCGGTCCACATCCACCTGATCGACGGAAAGATCATCGGCCGGAACACGAACGGCGGCAAGCCGTTCGCCTGGGAAGGCGGTCCCAAGGACGTGTTCTATGCGGGCGAGAACGAATCGGTCACCGTGCTGATGCAGTTCGACACCGGCAAACACCTGGGCGGCCGCTACATGGTCCACTGCCACAACCTGGTCCACGAGGACCACGACATGATGGTCCAGTTCGCGGTCGGAGACCTCAGGAACAACGACCCCATCAACGCCGACAAGCCCGTCTGGGAAACGAAGCCCGAAGGGTCCTACGCATCAAAGTACAAGGCCGCCTACCCGGCAGGAACGTGACATGAACCGAATTCTCCTCATCGCCCCGGCAGTGCTGCTGTCCCTCTCGCTCAGCGGTTGCACCGGCGGGGTCCAGTCCAGCCCCTCAGCCACCCCGGCCCCAGCCGCCTCTTCGTCTGCGGCCGCCGCAGCAGACCAGGTGCTGGCCCAGGCGGAGGAGGGGCAGGACCTGGGCAACGGCCGGCCGGTGGTCAGCAATGACGGGCTGATGGTGCGCCGCCGCGTGGTGATCGCCGTCCACTCAGAGCTGGACGCCGACGTCGCGGGCATCCGCAAGAAGCTGGAAGCGGCCGCGGGGAACACCAAGCTTTCCAACATCTCCCCGGACGTGCTCGAGCCCGCGGTGCTCCAGCAGGTGGTGCCCGAAGTCATCGTGGCACTCCCCGCCACAGCCACGCTCGACGACGGCCGCGCGATCGTGAACCGCGCCACCCAAGAGGGCACCGGGAAACTTGGCGTCAACAACTTCTTCGTCCTCCCGGCCCTGGTCCACGACCTCCGGTTCAGCGTGGGCTCCGCCAACCCCACGGCATTGTCGGCGGCCGTGGACAGGGAGGGAATCGTCTCCGACGCGCTGGGGAACTATGACACCGCCATTAAGGACGGACAGCTCAGCATCAGCTACACGGGACCGCTCCTGGGCGATGAAATCGTCCAAAGTGTCCGTACCGGCATCGCACGGCCGGCCCACGCGGCGGCGTCCACCGTTACAGTGGGCCCGAGGTCCACGACGGGAACCGGTGTGGACATGGCCATCGAGCCGGAGTGGGATCCGGAACAGCTCGCACCCATTACCGACCACCCGCACAAATGACGGCCGCAAAATGAAGCTTGGATCGAACCCCACTATCCGCGACGTTGCCAACAAGGCCGGGGTTTCCCTGACCACTGTGTCCTACGTGCTGTCCGGAAGACACGGCGGCACCACCAGGATCAGCCAACCAACCCAGGACCGTGTACTCGCCGCCGCAGCCGGCCTGGGCTACGTGGCCAACAAAGCGGCCCGCGGGATGCGGCTGGGCCGGACCGACGTGATCGCCATTGCCGTCGGTGACCTGGAATGGCCTCCGGACCGTGCGCTGGCCACGGCTGCCTCGGCCATCCTCCCGAAGCACGGTTACCAGTCGGTCATCATGCTCGGCGAGGCGTGGCGGCAGTTCATGCTCGCGGGCTGCGCGGACGGGATCATTGTGGCGGGCCTGCCGCGGGACGCCCGTGAGGACGGCACCGTCACGGAGTTGGCCAGGCGAGGAGTCGCGCAAGTCGTCATTTCGACGGCAATGCAGCCGGCCGGTTTTGATGTTCTGGTTCCCGGCGCTGCCCAGCAGGCGTCATCCGCCGCGGGTTCGGAATCGATTCCCGAACGGGCCGTCGCCATGCTCGTGGACCGGTTGGTGGGGAACGCACCGCCCGACGGCGTCCGTGTCGCAGCACCGCGACGGCTGACGCTGCGCGGCACCTCACTGGACGTTTACCGTGCGGTTCCGTCCGCCGTCGACGCCTTCTCCTCCCGGATCGCCCGCACCTAGGCGCGAACGGGGCCTCAAGTGTTCGTCCGCGCTCAAGCTGACGCTGTGCCTCGACGCTGCCGCGTAACAATCAACGTTGGGCGCCTCCCTTGCCCAGCCAGCCCCGGGGTGGCGCGTTTTACGACGGCTCCTGTCACATGCCGTAGCGGTACTTAGTCCCGGCGTCACAATGGCCCCTTGGCGGGCCGGAGCGCCCGAACTCAGCGGCTCAGAAGTCGCTGCGCGTCGCCCTTCTTACGGACTGTTGCCCTGTGTGTCCGCCCCGGCCCGTGACCGCCCGGACGGCTCCGGGCGGAAGCGCATTACGCCCGGTTTCCCCGCGTGAACAGGCCCTTCAGGCGCGCATTCATCTCTGTTCTGATGGTGGACAGAAGCCAACCACCGGCACCATCACGAATCTCAGACGACCTGCTGAAGGGAACCCCCGACATGACCTCCGGTACCGGCCCCCCACCGAAAATAAGCCTCGAGAACATCACCAAGAAATTCACTGTCCGGCCGACCAAGGAGAACCCCGAGGGGTCCGTCCTGACGGCACTCGACGGAATCTCCCTGGACATGTCCGCCGGCGAATTCATTACCCTCGTAGGCCCGAGCGGCTCCGGCAAAACCACACTCCTTGACCTCCTTGCCGGCCTGACCAAACCGGACACCGGCAGAGTCCTCGTGGACGGCAGGGAAGTCACGGGACCGGGCCGGGACCGCGCCGTCGTCTTCCAGCAGTACGCACTCTTCCCGTGGCGCACGGCGGCAGCGAATGTATCCTTCGGGCTTGAAGGAACGGGCAGCGACGGCAAGCGCTACAGCCGCAAGGAGCGTGCAGAAAAGGCCCGCGAATATCTGGACCTCGTAGGCCTGGGTGGTTTTGAGGACCGGTACCCCCATGAGCTCTCCGGCGGGATGAAACAGCGGGTGGCCATCGCACGCAGCCTGGCCTATGAGCCGGACGTCCTGCTCATGGACGAGCCGTTCGCGGCACTGGACGCACAGACGCGCGAGCAGCTTCAGACGGAACTGCTGCGCATCTGGGCCACCACCGGCAAGACCATCATTTTCATCACCCATGGCATTGACGAAGCCGTTTACCTGGGACAACGCGTGGCGGTGCTCAGTTCCCGGCCTGGCCGGCTCAAGCAGATCGTTGACATCGACGTCGGAGACCGGTCCGGAGATGAGGATGTCCGCTCCAACGCAGCGTTCGTTGAGCACCGGCACAAGGTCTGGTCGCTGCTTCACGACGAAGTCCGGCGGGCACAGGAAGCCGGGCACGCCAAGATCCAGCCGGACGGCTCAGCGCCGGACGAAGCAAGGAACGTCTCCACCGGAAAGGCAGCATGATGAGCACTCCGACACTGACAAAAGATCCAAACACCCTTGCCGCGCCGGCCCCGTCCCCGGCGACCAAAAGACGGGGAATCAAGCCGCGTTCCTGGGCTCCGAATACCGGCGCAGCCCGGTTCCGCTCAGGTGCCAGACGCGCTGGCCGGGGCATCTGGGGCTCCGGCGCCATCATCCTGTTCCTGCTGCTCTGGGAACTTGGCCCCATCTACCTGGCGCCCGCCTCGACACGCGTATTCCTTCCGCCGCTGCATGTGGTGCTTCAGGCCCTGGCCCGCCTCGTCGAGAACGGACAGCTGCAGAACCACCTGGCAGCGAGCCTCACCCGCTCGGCCAGCGGCTTCGGCATCGCCGTGGTGGCAGCCGTGGCCCTTGGCCTGCTGGTCGCCTGGTACCGGTCGCTGGACCAGTTTCTGAATCCCCTGCTGGAAGTCTTCCGGAACACGGCCGCGCTGGCGCTGCTGCCGGTCTTCACACTGCTCCTGGGGATCGGGGAAATATCAAAGATCAGCATCGTGGCCTACGCCGCATTCTTCCCGGTGCTGCTGAACACCATCGCCGGCGTGCGGACCGTGGATCCGCTGCTCATCCGCGCCGCCCGGTCCCTCGGGCTGTCCAACTTCCAGCTCTTCCAGAAGGTCATCCTGCCCTCTGCCGTGCCCACCATCTTCACGGGCATCCGGATGGCCGGGACATCCTCCATCCTGGTGCTCATCGCGGCCGAAATGGTGGGTGCCAAGGCCGGCCTGGGCTACCTGATCGTGAATTCGCAGATGAGCTTCCTCATCCCGGACATGTATGCGGGGATCCTGACCGTTTCGCTGCTCGGCCTGCTGGTCAACTACCTGCTGGTCGCCGTCGAACGTCATTTTTCCCGCTGGCGCACCGCCGTCGGATCCCAGGCCGCCTGAGCGGCGTCAGACTCTTCGAAAAGGAACCAAGCCATGACAAAACCATCCAAGCGCGACGCCGACGGCGGACGCCAGCTGCACCTGAACGCGTTCCTCATGAGCACCGGACACCACGAGGCATCGTGGCGGCTCCCGGAAAGCGACAGCTTCGCGGGCACGCAGGTGGCGCACTTCCAGCAGCTGGCCCGGACTGCCGAGCGCGGAACGTTCGATTCAATCTTCTTCGCCGATTCGCCGGTGCTCCATGGTGATGTTGGCCAGCGACCCTACGGCACGCTCGAGCCCACGCTGCTGCTCAGCGCCATCGCGGCCGTCACGGACCGGATCGGGCTGATCGCCACCGCCTCCACCACCTACAACGATCCTTACAACCTGGCCCGGCGATTTGCCTCACTGGACCACATCAGCGGCGGCCGGGCCGGCTGGAACGTGGTGACCACAGCCGGCGAGGCCGCCGCGCGGAACTTCTCGCTGGAAGACCAGCCGGCGCACTGGCGACGCTACGAGAGGGCGGCCGAATTCCTGGACGTTGCGCGGAAGCTCTGGGACAGCTGGGAGGACGAGGCGCCGGTAGGGGACAAGGCAGCCGGCGTCTGGGCGGACAGCTACCGTGTCCATGCCGTGAACCATACCGGCCGGTACTTCCGGATCCAGGGACCGCTGGACGCGCCCCGTCCGCCGCAGGGCCATCCGCTGATCGTCCAGGCCGGTTCCTCAGAGGACGGAAAGGACTTCGCGGCCCGCTACGCCGAGGCAGTCTTCACAGCGCAGCAGACGCTGGCGGAAGCCCAGCGGTTCTATGCGGACCTGAAAAGGAAGACCGCCGCCGTGGGAAGGGACCCGGAGACGATCAAGATCCTGCCGGGCATCGTCCCCATCATCGGCTCCACCGAGCAGGAAGCACGACGGCTGGAACGCCAGCTCGACGAGCTCATCCACCCCGAGCACGCGCGGAAGCAGCTGGCAGGCGTCCTGAGGGTTTCTCCGGAGTCCCTCCCGCTGGACGCCCAGCTGCCGGAAGACCTCCCCTCGGAGGATGAGATCGAGGGGGCCAAGAGCCGGTACACGCTGATCGTGGAGCTTGCGCGGCGGGAGCGGCTGACCGTCCGCCAGCTCATTGGGAGGCTTGGCGGCGGCCGCGGCCACCGCACGTTCTCCGGCACGCCGGAGCAGGTGGCCGACGCGATCCAGGAATGGTTCGAGAAGGGCGCGGCGGACGGGTTCAACATCATGCCGCCGGTGCTTCCCTCCGGGCTGGACGCCTTCGTGGACCACGTCATCCCCATCCTGCGCGCACGCGGGCTGTTCCGGCGCAAGTACACCGGGCGCACGCTCCGTGAACACTACGGGCTGGCCCGGCCGGCGAACACCTTCGCGGAAGCCGTTGACCTATCCGAACTGACGGGAAGAGAACTCCTTGTTTCTGAATCGTGAGCCCTTGAACCGTGAGCCTTTGAAGCGTGATCTGGACCCGTCCTCGCTGCGCGAAGCCTTCGGCCACGTCCCGTCAGCCGTAGCGGCGTTGTGCACCCTCGTGGACGGGGCTCCGCAGGGAATTGTGGCGTCGACCTTCACCGTGGGCGTGTCATTGGACCCGCCGCTGGTGATGTTTGCCGTGCAGAACAGCTCCCGCACCTGGCCGCTTGTCCGGGCAGGCGGACGGATCGGAGTCTCGGTGCTCGCTGCCTCCCAGCGCGACGTCTGCCGCCAGATTGCGTCGAAATCGGCGGAGCGCTTCGCCGGCGTCGACATCACCACCACCGGGCCGGGGGCAGTATTCCTGAACGACGCCGGGCTCTGGCTCGACTGCTCGGTGGAAAGCGAAGTCCCGGCCGGCGACCACTCGGTTGTCCTGCTTCGCGTCCACGGAACATCGGTCCGGGACAACAGCGGCGATCCGCTGGTCTTCCAAGGCTCTGAGTTCCGGAGCCTGGAGCAGCCGAGCTACGTCTAGCTATTGGTGCTTCCGGGCATGGGCTTCGCCTTACTTGACCGGGGGGCCGAAGGCGAAGCCTACGCCGGCGGGCACCAGCCGGAAAGCTAGAAGTCGATCCGCATCACTACCCGCCGGGGGGGTGGGCCTGCTGACCTCGGTGAATCCGGCCTCGGCGAAGATGCTTCGGCTGCCGACGTAGAGCTCGCCCCAGCTGAACTCCTGCCCCGGCTGGGTGATCATCGGATAGCCTTCGATCGCACGGGCGCCGCGCTCGCGGGCGAAGTCGACGGCGGCATTCGCCAGTGCGCGGCTGATGCCGCGGCGCCGGAAGCCGGTGCGGGTGACGAAGCAGGTCACGGCCCAGACGGCGTCGTCGTTTTTGTCTTCGGTCCGGTCTGCCCACGGGACGCGCATCCGGAGCAGGCGCACATATGCCGGGCGGGGCTCCACCGCGCACCAGCCGGCGGGTTCGCCGCCGAGGTAGGCGACGAGCCCGGTCGTGGCAAGTTTCTCTGGACTTCCGCAGCCGGTCTGCGCGCGGAGCCGCCGGGAGCGTTCCTCGACGGGAACTGAGCGCCAGTCCTTGTCCCGGATTTTGAACCACTGGCATTGGCATCTGGAGGCCTCGCCGCGTTGGCCCATGACCGCCTGAAGGTCATCCCAAGGCGTTTCATTGGCGGGCACCACCCGGATTCCCGCATCCGCCCCATCGGTCATCTGTATTGCACCGCCTCCCCAGGACCGACCGCCTCTACGAAACCGGCCGCTTCCCCGTGGCCGGTGGTAACGACGTTGCCAGCGCCGTCCGCGGACGTCAATATCCCCGGAGGTCACCGCGCTGCCCAGCGTCGGGAGGAAGCCCCGGGAAGAACCGCCCCCGGCCATTTGTTTAGTCAATGTGGCAAGCAAACAGTTCCGGAGGGGAGACCTGCCATGACAAGGATCGCGATCGTTCTTGGAAGCACCCGGCCGGGCCGGCTGGGAAAGCCGGTGGCGGACTGGGTCATGGCGCGCGCCGCCAAACGCACTGACGCCCGGTTCGAACTCCTTGACGTGGCCGACTACGACCTCCCGCTGCTCGACGAACCGCTCCCGCCGTCCCTGGGCCACCACGACCAGGAGCACACCAAAGCGTGGGCAGACGCAGTGACCCGGTTTGACGGCTACATCTTCGTGACCGGCGAATACAACCACTCGATTCCCGGTGCGCTCAAGAACGCCCTGGACTACGTCTACGAGGAATGGAACAACAAGGCGGCCGGCTTCGTCAGCTACGGCAGCGCGGGTGGAATCCGCGCCGTGGAGCACCTGCGGGGCGTGGCTGCTGAACTCCAGATGGCCGACGTCCGCGCCCAGGTAGCGCTGCCGCTGGCCACGGAATTTGAGAACTACCGGACCTTCACGCCCTCGGAGATGGCGGAAAAGAACCTGGAAAGGCTTTTCGGCCAGGTGGTCGCCTGGGCAGGGGCGCTGAAGGCGCTTCGCAAACCCGCCGCGGATCCCGGGAACCGTCCGCACTTGGCGGCGTCTGCTTAAGCGTCCGTTTCGCCTCTAGGAATCGCGCAGCGGCTTCCGGGCGAGCCACGCGGCCACGATCGCACCGGAGATGTTGTGCCACAGCGAGAAGACGGCCGACGGCAGCGCCGCCAGCGGGCTGAAGTGAGCGGTGGCGAGCGTTGCAGCCAGGCCCGAGTTCTGCATGCCCACCTCGAAAGCCAGCGCCCTGCGGGCCTTGTCGTCCAGGCGCCCCAGCTTCCCGGCGAGGTGTCCCAGCCCCAGCCCGAAGCCGTTATGCAGAACCACGGCGAGGAACACAATGCCCCCGGCGGCCACGATCTTGCTGGCGCTGCCAGCCACTACCACTGCCACAATCAGGGAAATTACGACGGCGGACGCCCACGGAAGTGCCGGCAGTGCCTTTGCGACCAGGTTCTTGAGGAACAGCCGCGCCAGCAGCCCGGCGATGACCGGCAACAAAACCGTCTTGACGATGTCGAGAACCATGCCCCCGGCGTCGATGCTCAGGAACGATCCGGCGAGGAAGAGCACCAGCACCGGAGTGACGATCGGGGCGATGAGCGTCGAAACGCTGGCGACGGCCACTGAGAGCGCAACATCGCCCTTGGCCAGGAACGCCATCACGTTGGAAGCCGTGCCGGAGGGTGCGCAACCCACCAGGATCAGGCCCACGGCAAGCGCGGGCTCCAAGTGAAGCAGCTGTGCGATCAGCCAGCCCGCTCCGGGCATGATCACGTAGTGGGCAACGATGCCGAGCACCACCGCCCAAGGCCGCTTGGCCACCGCCGCGAAATCCGGCGGCGTGAGCGTCAGGCCCATGCAGAACATGATGATGCCCAGCAGGTAAGGAACGCCGGGGCCAAGCGGTTTGAACGCACCGGGGAGAAGGAAGCCCGCCACGCCGGCGGCGAGCACCAGCAGGGGGAAAACGGTCACGGCGACGCGGGCAATCTTCGCCTCCGCGGCCAGCGCCGGGTTCAGGGGCTCGACGGCGGCGTCAGCGGCGAGCGGAGCGGCGAGCGGAGCGGTTTCGGGTTTTGTTGTTGCCTCAAGCATCCAATAATGCTGACACTGAATTGCGCGTCGGGGAAATTCGTGAACAGATGTCAGACAAATGTGTCGGCGCTTACAAAAATTTTGGTAAGCGTCCTGATAGTTGAGCCTTCAGCGGTGCGATACTGGGTCAGCAACGAATGGGGATTCGGGGGAGATGCGGCATGGTGCTCGACACGGCAACACTGCGGGTTGCCTTTGCCGTGATGGCTCTGGCCCTGGGTCTCTTGTTTTACTTCTCGGCTTTCCGCAGTACGCGCTCCCCGTACAGCGGGTGGTGGTGCCTCGCCTTGCTGCTGTTTCTCTCGGGTTCCGCCTGCTTTCTCCTCAACGGCACGCCCCAGCAGTGGTGGGCCAATACGTTGGGGAATATCCTGCTCGTTGCCGGTGCGTCCAGTGCCTGGGCAGGCGCGCGTTCGCTGCGAACGCCGGGATACAACTTCTGGCTCCTCACCGCCGTGCCCGTCTCCGCGGGAATAGCTTCCGCTGTTGATCACCCCGGTTCGAACATCTGGTCCGGCGGCGCCGTTTTCCTGGCGTCGATGTCCCTGATGATCGGCCTCACGGCACGCGAACTGTGGCGCTTGGAGCCGGGCTATTCAAGGGTCCGTATACCCATGGCCATCGTGGCTGCGGGCGTGTCGGCGTTCTACCTGGGCCGGCTGGTCGTGTTTATCGCCGAGGGCCCGAACAGCCCAACGTTTGTCGCCTACTTCGGGTCCGCCATAACCACGCTTGTCACCATGGTGCTCCTGGCGGTGGTTTCGTTCAGCATGGCCGGGCTCAGTACCGAACAGCAGACGCGGGCGCTGCGAACCGTCGCCACCCAGGACGGCCTCACGGGCCTTCTCAACCGTTCTGCGTTCCTGGACAGAGCAGCCAAGCAGTTGCGCCGCAGCCCGCTGACCGAGAGCTTTGGATCGCTGATCCTGGCGGACCTTGATCACTTCAAATCCATCAATGACACCTACGGCCACGCGGCCGGCGATCTGGCGCTTCGGGCCTTCGCCGACGCCTGCCGCGCGACCGTCCGCTCAACTGACATCGTGGGCAGGTATGGCGGCGAGGAGTTCATCCTGGTGGTACCGGGGGCAAGCCCCTACCGCGCCGAGACCATCACGGCGGAGATCAGCCGTCGGCTCGCCGACGGCGCCCTGCCCGATGTGCCCAGGATGCCCACGGTCAGTTACGGCATCGCGCTGATCGAAGCCGGAACGGCAAGCCTGGACCAGCCGATCGCGGCCGCCGATGCCGCGCTGTACGAGGCAAAGTCCCGGGGGCGCAACCGCAGCGTGCAGGGCTAAGTGGGGCGGGCCCGCCGAGCACGAAAGAGCCGGTGCACCGCTGCCCCCAAGGCAGCGGAACACCGGCTCGTTCCAGCGCGCGGCTCGTTCCAGCGCGCGGCTCGTTCCAGCGCGCGGCTCGTTCCAGCGCGCGGCTCGTTGCAGCGCGCGGCTCGTTGCAGCGCGCGGCTGGAGTGCGCGGTGATGCGCACAGCGAATGCGGGCTGTTAGGCGTGGGCTCGCACGAAGGTGACCGGACCCGTGGCTGTCAGCCAGGACAGCGGGTGCACCACGGTCTCGTTGACACCGTTCATGCCGCCGCTGAGGACCTTGCCTCCGCCGACGAAGATTCCCACGTGGCCGGACTGCACAACCATGTCTCCGGGCTGGGGGGTGGAGACGACGGATCCGTAGTTCATGAACTGCATCGGAGCGAGGTCGCCCACCGGAATGCCGGAAGCGCCCAGGGCCTTCTCCACCATCGCGGTGCAGTCCTGGGTGATCCCCAGCTGTGCGTAGGCCGCCGAGACCATCGAGGCGTTCACGCTGCCGGCTGCTGCTGCGTGAGCAGGAGCCTTTGCGGGGGCCGGGGCGGCCTGGACGGTGATCTTCGGAGCCGGCGCGATTTTCGGTGCCGGAGCGGCAACAGGTGCAGCAATCGGAGCGGCAGCAGGTGCCGGGGCAGCAGCGGGGGTTGCGGGGGCCGGTGCTTCAACCACGGGCGCTTCCACCACGGGTGCCGGGGTGGACTTCACGGCGGGGCGCTCGAAGTCGATCTTGACGCTGGCGTCCGCGCTCAGCGGCGCTTGTACGTGGCTGACGGCTTCGGGGGCCGCGGCCGGGGCCGCGTTCTTCTGGGCCGGGGCGCTGGCGGCGTTCGCTGCCATGCTGCCGGTGAAGGCAAGTCCCGATGCTGCGAGGATGACGGCGGCCTGGCGTCCCAGTCCTCCGGCGTTGGCCGTGACAGCGCGGGAGACGGAAGCGAAGCGGTTTGAACGGCTGGCCGCTGTGCGGCGGGCAGGGGTAGTGCGTGACGACATGAAGGAGCCTCTCCCGATGCCTGCGAGGTGAGCTGTCGGATTCGGATGGGAGACACCCGGCCGCGCGCCTGAACGGAATCAGGAACTGTGCGGCTTCACCCCAAGGCCCGTAGAAACAGGCCGAAAATTGGTTTCCCCGTCTCTGCCGGACATGGTCTTCGAGAGGATCCCGGGCTGCGGCAGAGTTAGGCAATCAGCGCGGGAGCGCCCTCCTCGGTGAGGAAGGCACGGTTTCAACGGTACGCGAGCGAACGCCGAAAGTCACATTAAGGTAACGACACGCTGTTATGTGCGGGATTTTTGGGCTGTATGCATTAGTGCCCGGCGTTGAGTTTACCGGCCAGCCTTTCGCGCATCTGGATGCTGGCAGAGTTCAGGCCGATCAGCTCAACCTCCCGGCCGTGGCGCCGGTACTTCTCCGTCACCGCGTCCAGTACGGCGACGGTGGAGGCGTCCCAGAGGTGCGAGGCGTGCAGGTCGATGACCACTCCGGAGATGCGCGGCTCGGCGTCCTGGGCGTAGTCGAACTGCGTGTAGAGGTCGTTGGAGGAGGCGAAGAACAGTTCGCCGTCTACGGTGTACGTGGCCACGGTCCTGCCGTTCAGCTCCACCTCGGTCCGTTCAACGGTGGCGAAGTGGGCCACGCGCCGGGCGAACATGGCCATCGCCGCGAGCACCCCGACGCCGACGCCGATCGCCAGGTTGTGCGTCGCCACCACGGTGGCCACGGTAATCACCATGACAGCGGTCTCGGACCTCGGCATGCGCTTCAGGGTCTTCGGAGCCACCGAGTGCCAGTCGAAGGTGATAGCCGAAACGAAAATCATGACGGCCACCAGGGCGGCCATGGGGATCAGCCCCACGACGTCGCCCAACACCACCACCAGCACCAGCAGGAAGACGCCGGCCAGGAAGGTGGAGATCCGGCTCCGCGCACCGGAGCTCTTCACGTTGATCATGGTCTGGCCGATCACGGCACAGCCGCCCATGCCGCCCAGGAAACCGGTGAGGATGTTAGCCACGCCCTGCCCCCAGGATTCACGGGTCTTGTTGGAGCGAGTGTCCGTGATGTCATCCACGAACTTGGCTGTCATGAGTGATTCCAGCAGTCCCACGAGCGCCATGGACAGTGCAAAGGGCGCGACCACCTGGAGCGTCTCCCAGGTCAGGGGAACGTTGGGGATGAATACCGAGGGGAGGCTTTCCGGCAGCTGCCCCTTGTCCTGGACGGCGGGGACTTCGATGCCGGTAAGGACGGTGACGACGGTGAGCAGCACGATCGCCACCAGCGGCGACGGCACCGCCGTCGTGATTCGGGGAAGGCCGACGACGATCAGAAGCCCCGCTGCCACCAGCGGATAAACGAGCCACGGGACACCGATGAGTTCAGGCAGCTGGGCCATGAATACGAGGATGGCCAGCGCGTTGACGAACCCCACCATCACGGAGCGGGGGATGAAGCGCATGAGCCGTGTGACGCCGAGGGCAGCCAGCAGGATCTGGAACACGCCGGCCAGGATCACTGCGGAAATCAGGTAGTCCAGCCCGTGGCTTCGCATCAGCGGGGCGATCACCAGGGCCACGGCACCCGTGGCTGCCGAGATCATGGCGGGCCGGCCGCCCACGAAGGAGATGGTCACGGCCATGGTGAAGGAGGCGAACAGGCCGATCCGGGGATCCACCCCGGCGATCACCGAGAAGGCGATGGCCTCAGGGATCAGGGCGAGGGCCACCACGAGGCCTGCCAGCGCCTCGGTTTTGAGGCGGCGCGGGGAGCGGAGTGTTGCCCGGACGGACTGGAGCTGTTCGGGTTTCATGGGTCCCTACTTCTTGGTCTGGCGGTAGCGCTCGATCTGTTTCAGCCGCCGCAGGAGGCTGTCGCGCCGCGGGTGTGGAACGGCGTCGGGCGCCTCTGCAGTGAGGTCAATGTGTTTGGTGCCGTACTGCCAGAGGAGGAGGTCATCCAGCAGCCGGTCCGGGCCGGGGGAGTAGCGGTGGTCCAGGGCCTTGCGGACCTCAGTGATGCGGTTGGCGCTGAGGAGGCCGGCGAGCTGGACCGTCTGGTTCAGGCCGTGGGCTGCCATGAGTTCGGCGGCCCAGCCCCAGTCGTCATCCACTTTTCGGTCTACGTGCGGCAGCAGCGTACGCCAGACGTCGCGGATGCGGTTGGGCGTGAGCTGCGCCGCGCCCTCACCCTCCAGATCCCAGTAGCCGCGGACCTCCTCGTAGCGTTCATGCAGGTCCGCGAAGGCGCTCTCGACGGTTTCCAGCATGGCGGCCGTGGCCGTGAACTGGCGGTCGAAATGCGGAGTCCATGCCCGGGGGTCCTCGGCCTTGAAGCGGATGTCATGCTCGATCTCGCTCCACGCGTGCGCAAACACCGTGCGGATCTGGCATTCGAAGAAGTAGCTGCCGTTGGGCTGTGCTTCGGAGTTTAAGACGTGCTGGTACTCCTTGACGGCCTCGTTCTGGATGGTCCGCAGGATCAGGTGGCGGCTGGAGTAGCCGTAGGTCCCGGACTCAATGGAGCCGATGTCCTTCTCGCGGTCGCCGCGGCAGTCGAACAGCTGGCGCTGCCGTTTGATGAGGTTGGCCACCACGGCGTTTTCCGTGGGCAGCTTGGTGATGACGCGGACGCCCACCATGTCATTGAGCGTGCGGAACGGATCGGGGAACTTCAGCACCCTCGGGCCATCCGGCTCCAGGGACTCCTCAGTCCGCGAGATTTTTTCCCGGAAGGACTCCACGGTCTTGGTGCGGCCGGTGACGAACAGCGGCGTGACCTCGGTGTCCTTAAGCATGGTCCGGAGAGTCAGCAGGACCTCGCGGGTGACAAGCTTCAGGGCAGGCCGGACGCGCTCATAGAGTTCCACGTTTTCCTGCACGGAGTCGCGCTGACTGACGTCCAGGCGATCCCAGTTGCTTGCCATGCTCCCAAACTATCAAGGGCGTGCGACAGTCGCAGGTGTGACACCACCCGCTGCTGCCGTCGTCGGTCAGGTTGTCGGCGGTCTTCAACGCGCGGACGGCCGGGCGGCTCACCCTTCCGCGCGCCGGGAGCGGCGTCACTGTAGGCTCGGCACATGGCTGATGTGCGCCGTCGGACCCCGCTTTCCCATGGACTGCCGGGCACCGCGGCAGTGGTGACGCCGGAGGCGCTGGTCGCCTCCTGCCCACCGGGACCCAAGGAGGATGCAGTGAAGCGGCAGAAGTACCAGTACGGTGACCACCCCAGCCAATGGGGCGAGCTCTTCCTGCCGGAAACGCCGCCGCCGTCCTCGTCCCGGAACCCCAGGCGTCCGGCATTCCGCGGCGTGGTGGTGGTCATCCATGGCGGCTACTGGCGCTCGCAGTACGGTGCCGAGCTGGGCGAGCCACTGGCCAAGGACCTTGCGGCCCACGGGATGGCGGCCTGGAACCTGGAATACCGCCGGGCAGGCAACGGCGGCGGCTGGCCCCACACCTTCGAGGACGTGCTGGCGGGGATCGACAAACTCCGCGGAATCGCGGACGAGCACGGACTTGACCTTGGCCGCGTGGTGGCGCTGGGGCACTCCGCCGGCGGCCACCTCGCCGTCTGGGCCGCCGGCCGGGACCGGCTGGCAGGACTTGGCACCCCGGACGCTGACCGGCAGGTCCTGCGGAACCTCAATGGCGAGGCCGTGCATCTGACGGGAGTGGTCAGCCAGTCCGGGCTGCTCAACCTCGCCCAGGCCGACTGGCTTGATCTCAGCAACGGGGCTGTGACCAACCTGATGGGCGGCTCGGCCGGAAAGTATCCCAAGCGCCACAAATATGCGGACCCCATGAGCGCGGTTCCGCTGGACGTGCCGGTCTACGCGGTCCATGGCCTTGACGACGACACCGTTCCGATGAGCCAGTCCGAAGCCTATGCCGCGGCGGCCCGAGCCGCGGGGGCACCGGTCCAGGTGGTGAAAGTCCCGGGCGACCACTTCGCGCTGATCGACCCGAAGGCCTCGTCCTACCGGAAATGCCGGGAACTCGTGCAGGAGCTGCTCGGACTTTAGGTGCAGCGGTGAACCGCTTTCTGGAAGCGAAACCGCCGCCGGCGAGGCCAGCGGCGGTTTCGTTGAAGCGATTGCCGGCGGGCAGTGCCGGCGCGGGTCAGCGGGTCAGCTGGTCCTGGCAGTCCGCGTGCGGGCCAGGGCGGTCCCGCCGGCGGCGAGGCCGATCAGTCCGGCGGCGAGTCCGACCCAGCCGGCGACGTCGCCGCCGTTGGACGATGTTGCCGCGGCAGGAGTCGTTGACGAGGCCTCGGTGGCTGAATGTGCCGTCTCAGCCGTTTCGCCTGCTGTCGTGACAAAGGACGGCGCCGGGTGGGACTCTTGCTCCTCTGTCGCCGGCGTTGAGGAGGCCGTCGCGGTGTGATCGTGTGCGGCCTCTGCCTTGTCGGACCAGTTGACGGTGGTCCCGTCGGTGTAGCCCTGCACGGCAGGCAAGGTCACGGTGGTTCCGGCGCCGGGAAGCCTGCCCACGGAAAGGGTGAAGGTCTGGAATTCGTTCTGCCCGATCTGGTGTGCAGTGTCGGCAGTCCAGACGACGCTTGAGGGTGCCTTGGTTATGGTGGCCCCGTCCACCTTCACCGGTTTGGGCAGGCTGGCGGTGATGACCTGGGCCTTCCAGCCGTCCATGGGCTTGACCGACACCGAGGTCAGCGGCGTATCTGTGGGGAGCTTGACCTCGAGCCGGTTGGTCTTGGCGGTGGGGGACTCGTTCGGGACGCTGAAGGTCAGCTTGGTGAATCCGCCCTCGGCGGTCGCGGACGGATCGACGGTGACGTGCGCTGTGGCGGCGGCGGCGCCGGCGGCCAGGAGTCCTGCGGCCATGGTGGTGGCGGCAGCAGTCTTGAGGGTACGGCGAACGGAGGTCTTCATGGCGGGAGTGCCTTTCACAAGTAAAAACGGATCAGGAACGGGCGGCCGGTGCGGCGGCCCGGGACAGCGGCGAAGCGCCGCCGTCGGCCCCTGTCCGTGGATGAAAGGGGCTGGCTCTAGGCGGCGGGCGCGAACACGGGAGGACCCCGCCGGGTGGGCAGCCGCAGCCCAAGGCGAGCCGGGCGAAGGATGGCGGTCACCGTGCAGGGCCCGGGAATCCTGGCCGGAACGATGGCGGCAGGTTCGGGCGGCCGCAGCAACGGGCGCAGCCAGGAGGCCAGGATCCCGAGGGCCTGTTCGCCGCGGGCCAGGAGAAGCGCGGCGCCCAGCGTCGCCACAGTGTGGACGGCAAACATGAAGCCGTCGGGCGCGGACGAATGGATCGGCGTGGCCATCAACGTCTCGTGGACCAGGGATGTCCCCGGGTGCGCGGCGTGGCCGGCAAGAAGAGCCTGTGGAACCCCGGCCGGGGGCGACGCGGCGGACAGGGTGTTGAAGGCCCAGTGAAGCCAGAGCTGTCCGGCGCCGAGGAGGCCGGTCAGTACCGGAAACGACAGCCGGAATCGGGTCAGCGCAGCCACCGGGACCATGGTCACGGCACACAAAGCCGCCAGGATGGCCGGTTGCGGAAGCAGGCCCCCGCCGCCCAGGTGCCCACCGGCCGCGAAACCTAGGACGATTGACCCGATCAGCCCGGTGCGGAAAAGCCGGAACGAGGCACGGGGCATCATCGGCGGTCCTTTCCGGAAGATCAACGGTCACAGCAGCGGTGGCACAAATTCTACTGCCAGACCCGTTTCAGGGGCCGCGCCGGACGGCAATCATGACGCTGCACCGCTCCGGGGGCCTACGGCTCTTCAGCGGTGTCGTTGCCGGTCAGGCGACGACGCACGTACAAGCCTGTGACGAGCAGCCCGGCGGCGAGCACCGTTCCCCCCGCGGCCGGGATCCACGGAAAGCCTGTTGCCTCGCCGGGTTTCCGGGCAGCGGCGGAGGGTGAGGACAGTTCCGCGGTTCCGGGCTGCGCGGTGCTGTTCGTGCGTCCTGCCGTGAAACTGAAACGTCCCTCGATCGGATGTGAATCCGAGGACACCACACGCCACACGACCGTGTACCGGCCAGCCGGCGCGCCGGGCTTCACCGCCTGGTCGACGTGGTTGTCCACGATGACCACCGGGCCGTCGGATTGGCTCGTCCCGCTTTCGTCCTTGACCAGGATCTCTGAACCCAGCGCGATCGGCGGATTGTTGAGCGTCAGCCGGACCGCCGCCGGGACCGCCGCAACAACGGATCCGTCAGCGGGCTCCGCCGCCTCGATCACATCGTGCGCGGCAGCCGGCGTCAGCGGGGCCAACGACAGGAGCGCCACCAGCGCCGCAAGGACGAGGCCGCCAACAGGGACGCGCACCCGCTTCCTCCAATGCTGGAAACCCATGGCGCACCATCCTCTGTCATCAGGGAGTATTTCCGCCCCAGTGTACGGCCCGCACAAGTTTTGCGAACCACCAATCCGGGGCGGTCACCGGAACGAATGGCCATCAGCCGTCCAAGGTTTTTCCACGCTGACCTGCCTACCGTCAGCCTTGTCATACCGTTGTGGACCCAGGGGAGGAGACGCGGATGGAACTACGTCATTCACTGCGCCTCTTCCGTGCGGTCCTCATCACGGCCGCGACGATGTCCGTGGCCGCCGCGGGGCATGTCCTCGGCGGCGGCGCGCTTCCCGCTCCCGGGACCGTTGCCGTTCTGGCCGCGCTCCTGCTGATACCTGTGGCGTGGCTTGCGGCGCGGGAGCTTTCTTTCCTGACCCTGCTGGGCGTGCTGGGAGCCGGGCAACTGCTGCTCCACGACGCCTTCACCTCCTTTTCAGCCCCGGCGGTTTGCCTGCCGTCGCTCGCTGGCCAAATGTCACATCACGGACAGGCCATGGTCATGGGGTGCCCTGCCGCCGGGCCGGCTTCCATGCCGCTTCACCTCGGCATTGGTTCCGACTCGCCGCCCATGCTCGCCTGCCACGTCTTCGCACTGCTGGTGACCGCCTGGCTGCTGCGCCGGGGCGAGGTGGCACTCTGGTTACTCCTGGCCTGGCTCCGCCCCCTCGTGCAGCTGCCCCAACCCTCGGTGGTCATTCCCGTCCGCCAACGGACCCTGGCCGCAGGCCGGCCCTTCGTGCCCGCGCCTTGGCGGAACCTGCGGACCAACAGCCTCCGGGGGCCGCCCGCGGCCGCCCCGTGCGCTCTGCCCTGACCTTTCGAAAACGGGGGCTGGGTGCACGGGACGCAGACTCCCTTCACCCATCACCGCGCTGTCCTCCGTCCGAGAGCGGCAGCACCCCCGAAAGGCTTTGTCATGAACACCGCAACCCCGCGCGCCCTGAAAACCGTCACCGTCCTCGCCGCCGCAGCCGGCCTCATGGCCTTGGGCGTCGGTGCCGCCTCCGCCCACGTCCACGTCGATCCGGAGTCCACCTCCGCCGGCGGATTCTCCCAGCTGACCTTCAAGGTTCCCAACGAATCCGAGACGGCCAAGACCACCAAACTCACCGTCACCCTCCCCACGGGCACGCCCTTCACGTCGGTTTCGGTCAAGCCCCTGGACGGCTGGTCGGCCAAAGTTGCCGAAGCGAAGCTCCCCGCACCCGTCACCGTGGAAGGGGCCACGATCACCAAGGCCGCCTCCACTGTCACCTGGACCGCGGACGCCGCCCATCAGCTCGGGCAGCACGAATACCAGACCTTCTCCATCTCCGTTGGCCGGCTCCCCTCTGCGGGCACCACCGTGTCGCTGCCGGTAGCACAGGCGTACTCCGACGGGACCGTCGTCAACTGGAACGAGGCCGAAACTCCCGGCCAGGCCGAACCCAACCATCCCGTTCCCTCCTTCGTCACCACCGCGGCAGCCGACGAGCATGCCCCGGCAGAGGCCGTCGTCGACACCACCGCCGCATCCGCAACCGCGCCGGTCACGCCCGCTCCGGACAACACCTTCGGCATCCTTGGCATCACAGCGGGAGCACTCGGGCTGGGTGCGGGCGCGACGGCCCTGGTCCGGACACGGACAGTCCGGACGCGGACCGTCCAAAAGGACTGACTCAACGCACGTCCAGGCAGAAGCCCGGCCCCCGGTACCTGATGCGCAACGCATCCCGGCGGCCGGGCTTCGCCATGACGCGCAGAGGGTCATCCGACAGAGAGCGGGAACTCCGCCGATGTCTGTTCGTTGCAGAGCCAGGGGGTAGATCGCAAAGCAGCACTCTGGAGGCGGCGTACCAGCCCTGCCAATAGGTTCTGCTGGGCCTTGAGCGTCGCGCGGTAAGTACACTTACTATTTATGTCTGATGGGTAAATTTTCACGTTCCGGCGGCCCGGTTGCTAGTGGCACCGGCTTGCGGGACTCTTATAGCGGGGGTTGAGGTAGTTTTGTATATTACGATCACCGGTTTCACTAGGAGATACAAATGGGTGAATCCAACAGGTGGTGGACAGCATGATTCGGCTCCGTAAATTGGCGCGCGCCGCGTCTGTTTTGACCACCCCGTTGGCGCCGGAGGATATTCTCGCGCTTTTTAATCCAGTCTTTTCGGCCCGCCAGCTGCGCGGCGTCGTCACCAAAGTTGTGCCGGAAACGGCGGACTCTGCCACCATCCACTTCCGTCCCGGGCGCGGCTGGAAGGCCCATAAGGCCGGCCAGTGGGCCCGGATCGGCGTGGAACTCGACGGCGTGCGCCACTGGCGCTCCTACTCGCTCAGCGCTCCCGCCGGGCAGGACCCTGCCATCACCGTGAGTGACGTGGGCGCGGTGTCCGGCGTCCTGGTCCGGACCACGCGTCCCGGAGATGTGCTGTTCCTGGCGCCGCCGCAGGGCGACTTTGTCCTGCCGGAGCACCCGCGGCCGCTGCTGATGCTCACCGCGGGGAGCGGTATCACCCCCGTCATGTCCATGATCCGCACCTTGGTGCCGCACCGCCCGGATGCCGACGTCGTGCTTATCCACTCGGCCCGGACCCCGCAGGACAGCATCTTCCATGAGGAGCTCTCCGAACTCGCGGACCAGTTCCCCAACTTCCGCGTCACCCACTGGTACACCGGCGAACGCGGCCGCATGGACTTCGGATCCCCCGCCCAGCTGGAGGACCTCTGCCCGGACTGGCGCCAGCGCGCCGCCTATGCGTGCGGCCCCGAGGGCTTCCTGGACGACGCCGAGGCGCTGTGGTCCGCCGAAGCGGCCGCCCACGTGGAGGCGGCGCCGGGACCGTTTGCGGCAGACCCTATCAACCTGATCATCGAACGCTTCAACACCAGCCTGCTGGGCGGGGCCGGGCACGACGGCGGACTGGTCACCTTTGAAGCCTCCGACCGCGAAGTGGAGGCGGACGGGAACACCCCGCTGCTGGATGTGGGCGAAGACGCCGGCGTCCTCATGCCCAGCGGCTGCCGCATGGGCATCTGCCACAGCTGCCTCACGCCGCTGCGCGCCGGCCACGTCCGCGACCTTCGCACCGGCGAGGTCCATGGTGAGCCGGGCCAACTAATCCAGACGTGTGTCTCGGCAGCCGCCGGGCCCGTTAACCTCGAGATCTGAGGAGCAACAAAGCATGACAGCAATATCTGACCGCACAGCCGCAGAATCGACGTCGATCAACGGGCCGACGGCCAAACCCCGTCCCGGAGCCCTGGCCACGTCGGGGAGCCCGCTCGTGCGACCGCCCGCGGCCGCTCACCTTACCGACGAGCAGGTGGCCGAGCTCGGCCGCGAGCTGGACGCCATCAAGGATGAGGTCCTCGCCAAGCGCGGTGCGTCCGACGCCGCCTACATCCGGCGCGTTATCAAGGTCCAGCGGGGCCTGGAAATCTCCGGCCGGGCAGCCCTCCTGATGGGCCGCAACAAGGCCGCCTGGATCACTGGCACCACGCTGTTGAGCGTCGCCAAGATCCTGGAAAATATGGAGATCGGCCACAACATCCTGCACGGACAGTGGGACTGGATGCGCGATCCCGACATCCACTCCACCACCTGGGAGTGGGACTTCGTGACCCCGGCCCGTTCGTGGCAGCACACCCACAACGACCTCCACCACCGCTGGACCAACGTGGTGGGCAGGGACAACGACGTCGGATACAACCTCCTGCGCATGGACGCCGACCAGCCGTGGAAGCCGCACAACCTCGGCAACCCCCTGTACAACGCCATCCTGGCTCCCATCTTCGAATGGGGAATCGCCATCTACGACCTCGAGCTGGTGGACTACCAGGAGGGCAAGAAGACCAAGGAGGCCATGCAGCGTGACCTCAAGGCCCTGGGCCGCAAGGTAGTCACACAGTTCACCAAGGACTACGCCGCCACTCCGGCCGTCGCCATGCTGACCGGCTCGGGCAAGCAGGCGCTGTACGGCACGCTGACCGCCAATGCCGTCCGCAATGTTTGGGCCCATGCGGTGATCTTCTGCGGCCACTTCCCCGAAGGGGCGGACACGTTCACCGAGGAAATGGTGGAAGGCGAGACCCGCGGCGACTGGTACGTCCGGCAGATGATCGGCTCGGCCAACATCTCCGGCTCCAAGTTCATGCACCTCATGACCGGAAACCTGTCCCACCAGATCGAGCACCACCTTTTCCCGGACCTGCCGTCCAACCGGTACGGCGAGGTTGCCCCGAAGGTGCAGGAAATCTGCAAGCGCTACGGCCTGCCGTACACCACGGGACCGCTGCTCAAGCAGGTGGGTTCCTCGTGGGCCAAGGTCTTCAAACTCGCGCTGCCGGGAAAGAAGAAGTCCTAGACAGCCAGTGACCGCAACAGCGCGGCGGGCCCAACAGTCCGCCGCGCTGTTTGTGCCCGGACGGACAGAGCGCCGGGCGGCGTTCTCTGGCAGAGTATGACCATGCTCACAGTTATAGGCGAGGGCCTCGTTGACGTGGTCCAGCGCACCTCCGGAATCGAAGCCCACGTGGGCGGCAGCCCGCTCAACGTCGCCGTGGGGCTCGCCCGCCTGGGCCATCCCGTGCAGTTCGTCGGCCGCTACGGCCGCGACGCCTACGGCGAATCCGTCGCTGCGCACCTGAAGGCCAGCTCCGTCATGCTCCCGCAGACCCCGGATTCCCTGCCCACCAGCGTGGCCACCGCCTTAGTGGACGACGACGGCGCGGCCACCTACACGTTCGACCTCGCCTGGGAGCTTCCCGGCCTCGCGGAGCGC
Organism: Arthrobacter sp. Bi83; assembly: GCF_918698095.1. Taxonomy (GTDB): domain Bacteria; phylum Actinomycetota; class Actinomycetes; order Actinomycetales; family Micrococcaceae; genus Arthrobacter. The sequence goes on along the minus strand of NZ_CAKKLY010000014.1, from coordinate 8,576 downwards.
CTGCCCTTCATGCTGCAGGGCACCACCCTGCTGCACACCGGCTCCATTGCCACCATGCTGGCGCCGGGCGCCGCTGACGTACTGGCCGCCGTCGAACATTCCCACCCGGCGGCGACCATCAGCTTCGACCCCAACTGCCGGCCCAGCATCATCACCGACGCAGACTACGCCCGCCGCCAGGCGGAGAAATTCGTGACCCTCTCAGACATCGTCAAGGCGTCCGACGAGGATCTCGCGTGGCTGTACCCTGGTGCGGACGTGCTTGATTCCGCCCGCCGCTGGCTGTCGCTGGGCGGCTCGGAAGGGCCGGCCATGGTGGTGGTGACGCGCGGTGCGGCCGGACCGTGGGGCATCACGGCGGCAGGTGAAACTGAGTTCGCTGCGCCCAAGGTGGAAGTGGCGGACACCGTCGGGGCAGGTGACTCCTTCATGGCGGCGCTGCTCTCCGGGGTGGTGGACCGCGGACTGGACGGCGCCCAGAACCGGGCGGACCTGCGGGCTTTGCCGGCCGAGGGCCTCGCTGCGCTCCTGGCCCACGCGAGCCGCGCCGCCGCCGTAACGGTGTCCCGTGCCGGCGCCAACCCGCCCACCAGGGCGGAACTCAACCGCATCGAAGAAGCAGCAGAGGAAGCAGAAGTTCCCACCATCTGAAAGGCAGCCATGACATCCTCCGGTCCATTTTCAGACCTGCCGGACGTACCGTCGTTCGGGCTCAGCAGCGAATCATTCCGGAACGGTGAAACACTGCCGCCCGCCCAACGCAGCGGCAGGATGCACGCCGGCGGGCAGGATGAATCGCCGCAGCTGAGCTGGAGCGGGGCGCCCGAAGGGACCAGAAGCTACGCCGTTACCGTGTTCGATCCGGACGCACCGGGTGCCGGCGGGTTCTGGCACTGGGCCGTTCTTAACCTTCCGGCGGACGTCACCTCGCTGCGGGAGGGGGCAGGGGCCGAGGGCGGACAGCAGCTTCCGGACGGCGTGGTGCAGTTGAAGAATGACGCCGGATTCCGGGGCTACCTTGGTGCCGCGCCGCCGCCCGGGCACGGCCCGCACCGTTACATTGTCACGGTCTATGCGCTGGGTGTGGAGGACCTCGACACCCGGGCGGGTGCGCGGCCGGCGAGCCTGGGAACTGAGTTGGCGAAACACCTGCTCGGTTCGGCGACGATCACCGGCGTCTACAGCCGTTGAGCAACAAAGCCGTCGTTGTGCATGCCGTGGATCGGGCGCACACTGGAAAAAAGCGTGAGAGGAGTCCTTGCCATGCGCAAAAGAACAGCGTGGATTGTCGGCGGGGCGCTGGCTGCAGCAGCCCTTGGAGGAGCAACGGTTGCAGCGGCGGCCGGGAACCCCTTCGACGATGACAAGGCCACGACCGGAGGCACCCAGAGCCCGCTGAGCCAGACCGACCGCGACAAGGCGATCCAGGCCGCCCTGGCCAAGGTGGGGCCGGGCACGGTTACCGACGTGGAGGGCGGCCGCGACCCCGGCTCTGCCTATGAAGTGGAGATCCAGCTGAACAGCGGTTCGGAAGTCGAAGTGAACCTCGGCCCGGACTTCCAGGTCCTGAACCAGGGAGCTGAGAACGACTGACCGCGGTTAGCCAATGACGGTCTGGAGCGCAGGCATTCTGCTGTACCGGCGGACGGTCAGATCCGAATTAGAGTTCTGGATAGCCCACATGGGCGGCCCGTTCTGGGCCCATAAGGATGCGCACGCCTGGTCAATTCCCAAGGGCGAGTACCTCGAGGACGAGGACCCGATGGTGGCGGCGAAGCGTGAGTTCGCCGAGGAGATGGGCGCGCCTCCACCCTCCGCCGATTACATCCAGCTGGGCTCCTTCCGGCAACCCTCGGGCAAGGTCGTCACCGTCTTTACAGCCGAGTCCGACTTCGCGCCCGGGGAAATCGTGAGCAACACCTTTTCGCTGGAATGGCCGAAGGGATCCGGCACAGTCCGCAGCTTCCCGGAGATCGACGACGCCAAATGGGCCACAGAGCCCGACGCCCGCACCAAGCTGGTAAAAGGCCAGGTGCCGATCCTCGACGCGCTCATCCAGCACGTCCGGAACGGCGGCGCCTGACGGGAGCGGCGGGCCGGCACCAGGTGCCGGACTTCATGGTCGCGGCAACCTTGAGGCCCTCATCGAGCACCACCAGGTCCGCGCGCCTGCCCGGTTCAAGACGGCCGACGTCGGAGAGCCCCAGCATGTCCGCCGGATTCTGGGTTGCCGCGCGGACCGCGTCGGCGAGCGGGAGGCCGGCATGGTTTACCGCGTGCCGGATGGCGGCGTCCAGCGTCAGCACGCTGCCGGCGATGGCGCCGTTGCTGGCCAGCCGCGCCTCGCCGTTGGCGACATGGACTTCAAGCCCGCCAAGCTGGTACGTCCCCTCAGAAGCACAGGCCGCCGCCATCGCATCGGTGACGAAGACTGCCCGGGCAGGGCTTCCCGAGATGAAGCGGACCAGCGACGGGTGCAGGTGCACGCCGTCCGCAATCACCTCTGCAAAGACGTTCGGGTCTTCCAGCAGTGCCAGTGCGGGCCCGGGTTCACGGTGGTGCAAGGGCCGCATGGCGTTGAACACATGGGTCCCCACTGTGGCCCCTGCGGCGATCGCCTGGCGGGCAAGGTCATAGCCGGCACCGGTGTGGCCGATTGCTGCGACTGCGCCGTGGCCGGTGATCTGCCGGATCGCCGCCAGACCCCCTTCAAGCTCGGGTGCCACCGTTACCATCCGTACCGTGCCCCGGCCGGCCAGCATCAGCCGGTCGATGCTGGCCGGGTCCGGCAACTGCAGCAGGTCTTTGGTGTGCGCGCCGCGGTGGGAGGGGCTGAGCCAGGGTCCTTCGAGGTGGATTCCGGCCAGCACGCCATCCTCCACCAGGCCCGCCAGGGCGGCAACAGCCGTCTTAAGCTCTGCCAAAGGCGCAGTGACGAGACTTGCCATCAGCGTGGTGGTGCCGTGCTCCAGGTGTACTGCGGCGATCTTGACGGCTGCTGCGGCGGGGTCCGGATCGTTGAAGCTGAAGCCGCCGCCGCCGTGAATGTGGGCGTCAATGAAGCCCGGTGCCACAGTCCCTTCCGGAAAGCTTGCGTCGGGTTCGCGGGGAGGGGACCCGGCACCTACCGCGCTGATCTGGCCGGACCGGGTTTCCACCCAGCCAGGCTCGAGGACCGCGCCGGGTGCGATGACACGGGCTGCGGAAATGAGCGTGGTACTCACCAGGTTTCCGTGATTTTACGCAGCCCCCGGGGTGCGTCGGGGTCGCGGTGGCGGGCAGCGGCCATGGCGTGGGCCAGGCGCTGCAATGGCAGGATTTCAAGGATTGGAGCAAGCTGCTCGTGCACCGCCGGCAGGGGCACCAGATGGTTCAGTGGCCGGGCTGCGGCGGGGTCGCCGACAACGCAGACGTCTGCCCCGCGCTCAGCCAGCCGTTCCAGCACCGGCTGCAGGGCACGGCCGCCGGCGCCGGGCGAAGCGATGGCGATGACGGGGCGGTCCTCGTCAATCATCGCGAACGGCCCGTGCAGGAGGTCCGCTCCGGAGAAGGCATGGGCTGCCAGGTAGGACGTCTCCATGAGTTTCAACGCCGCCTCTCGTGCCGTGGGATAGGAGAAACCGCGCCCCGTGGTGATGATGTGATTGACGAACCGGTAGCGGTCTGCCACCTCAAGTATCTCCGGTCCGGCGAGGACGTCGGCGGCGTGGCCGGGCAGGACCGACGCGTCGGCCCCTTCCCCGCCGGCCCAGGCATCGATGAGCAGCCAGAGCGCCAGCAGCTGGGACGTGTAGCTCTTGGTGGCGGCCACGGCACGTTCCGGCCCTGCCAGAATGTCCACATGGTGCTGGGCGGCACCCGCCAGTGGCGACGACGGCGCGTTGGTCACGGCCACGGTGACGGCGCCGCCGCGCGCCGCGGCGGCGGTGGAGTCCACCAGGTCGGGGGACCCGCCCGACTGGCTGACCGCCAGCCAGAGGACGCCGTTCATCTTCGGTTCAGCGCCGTACACGGTGAGGCTCGACGGCGAGGCCAGCCCGGCGGGCAGCCCCAGCACCGTTTCGATGAGGTACTTCGCGTACAGGGCCGCGTGATCGCTCGTGCCCCGGGCGGCCAGCAGGACGTAACGGACGTCTGAGGCGCGAAGTGTGGCGGCAAGACGCCGGATGTCGGCGCGGCTGACGTCGAGCTGGCGGGTGAGGGCGTCGGGCTGCTCGAGGATTTCAGCTGCCATCAGCGCCCCCGGCGCCTGAAGGGTGGAACCGGCTGCGGGCAAAGTGATGTTCGGCGGTGTCATGGGATCTCCTGTTGATCGAATGGATGGTGAAGCGATGGTTTTAGGCCGGAGAGTGGATGGAATGGTTCGAACGGTGGGGCATGCCGGCGCCGGTGGAGTTGGCCAGTTCCTGGGCCAGCTTCACGGCGCCCCAGGCGGGGGCGCGGTCCAGGACCCTGACGTCGGTCAGCCCGCGTCCTTCCAGAAACGCCCGGACACGGCCGGCCAGGAGCGGCTGGTTGACCAGCATCCCGCCGGCCAGGAGGACGGGTGGACCTGCTGATCCGGGAGCGCCGGACCCGTGACCATCGGATCCCGGAAGGCCGCCCAGCCGCTCGTTGACGGCGACGGCCAAGGCTGCCAGTTGCCGGGCGGCGTCCTCGGCGATGGCGTTGGCGGCCACGTCCCCCATGGCAGCCACGTCGAACACTGTGCCGGCAAGGCCGGCCCAATACCGGCGTTCCGGGTTGCGGTAGAAGAGGTCCAGCAGCGCCAGGGGTTCGGCGGCGCCGGTCCGTTTCAGGATGCGCACCGACAGCGGCCCGGGAGGCTTGCCCGCGTCGTGTTCAGTGAGTACGTTGCGAACGGCGCTGCGGGTGACGGCGTAGCCGCTTCCTTCGTCGCCCAGCAGGTACCCCCAGCCGCCCGCCCTGGCTTCGCGGCCGTCCGCGCTCTGTGCCCAGGCGGCGGAACCGGTGCCGGAGATCAGGACCGTGCCGGCGTCCAGGCTTTCCGCTGCGAGGATGATGCGGGTGTCGTGGACCACCTGGATCCGGGCTTCCGGGAACCTTCGCGAGAGCATGGCCGCGAGCCGGTCCCGGCTCTCGGGAGTGTCTGCCCCGGCAGCGCCGGCGCAGACGGTGTGGATTCCGTGGCCGTCAGGGTTTCCGGCGCCGAGCCGGCGGGCGAGGCCGTCCAGTGCGGCGGAAGCCGCCGGCTCTCCGACTGAGGTGATGTTCGCGCTGCCGCCGGTGCACTCGACGACAGCCTGCCCGCCGTCGTCGGCGTTGTCATTGACAGCGTTGCCCGCCAGGATGGCGTGGGTCTTAGAGCCCCCGATATCCAGGCCGAGGACGCGGGGCATTACTTGGCCGCCGGCTTGCTGCCGGTCTGCTCCGGCCAGCGGGCGCCGTTTTCCCAGTAGTGCCGGATTTCTTCGAGGTTTCGGCCCTTGGTTTCCGGTGCGAGGCGGTGCACGAAGATGAACCCGGCGACGGCGAGGGCGCCGAACACGGCGAAGGTCCCGGCTCCGCCCAGGCGCTGCAGCATCGTGAGGAAGAACGCTGCGACGATGACGTTGGCCACGAGGTCGGAGGTCAGCATGGCGCTGGCGCCCAGGGACCGCAGGCGTGCCGGGAACGATTCCCCGGCGTAGACCCAGACCAGCGCGCCGAATCCGAACGTAAAGCCGACGGTGAACAGGAGGACGCCCAGGAATCCGATGACGGTCAGGGCTCCGCCGAAGTCGCGGCCCGCCATGAAGACGGCAACGAGAATGATGTTGGCGACGATCATCATCGCGATGCCGCCGAGGAGAATGGGCCGCCGCCCCACCTTGTCCACCAGGGACAGCGACACGAAGACGGCAACCAGCGAGGCGGCCTGGACCAGGGCAGGGAGCAAAAGCAGGGCGGCGTTGCCCGTGAAGCCCATCGCTTCGAAGATCCGCGGGCTGTAGTAGACCACGGCGTTGATGCCGGTGATCTGGATGAAGAAGCCCAGCCCGACCACGAAGACTGTGGCCTTGAGGTACGGGGAGCGCAGCATTTCCCGCAGGCCTCCGCCGCGTTCGTCGCCGATGGCGCGCTGCATGTCGGCCAGTTCGGCGTCCACGTCGGTGTGCGGTTCGATGGAGGACAGTGTGCGGCGGGCATCCTCGGTGCGTCCGCGCATCATGTACCAGCGGGCGGTGTCAGGGAGCCGGAGCGTGACGGCGAGGACCGCTGCCGCAGGGACGGCCGCCAGGCCCAGCATCAGGCGCCAGTTTTCGGTGGCGGACAAGGCATAGGCCGCCAGGTATCCGACGATGATGCCGATGACGGTGGCCACCTGGTAGGCGACGAGCAGGGCGCCCCGGACCTTCGGGGGCGCGGATTCGGCCACGAACACGGGCACCACCACCACGGAAATGCCGATCGTCAGGCCCAGCAGGAGCCGGGCAATGAGCAGCATGGGGACGTCCGCAGACAATGCGCTCAGGATGGCGAAGGCGGCATAGGCGCCGGCGACTCCCACCATGCACGCCTTGCGGCCAAAGAGGTTGGCGAGCCAGCCGCCCAGTACAGCGCCGAGGACTTCACCGACGACGACGGCGGTGGTCACCAGTTCCTGCTGGCTCGTGGAGAGCTGGAATTCCTTGGTGATGAAGAGCAGGGCGCCGGCGATATTTGAAAGATCGTAGCCGTAAATGATCCCGATGGTGGCGGCGGTGCCGCCGACCAGGAGGCCCAGACGGGGCGTCTGGCGAAGGTCTTGCAGGAACGACATCTTTGGGTCCTTGTCTGCCTAGGGGAGGGGTTTGGGTTCTCATTAAGCGAGTGCCTGAATTGGTATAAACCAATTTTCTCCATTTTGGCGTAGACCAATTTTCCTGTCAATAGGTAATATCGCAGTCATGGAGACCCACGCCGCTGCGCTGCCCAAGTACTACGTGCTCAAGGAGCAGATCCTCGCGCTCATCGAGGACGCAGCCCCGGGCACCTTGATTCCCACGGAGCGGGCGTTGGCCGAGCAGTACTCGACGTCCCGCACCACGGTCCGCCAGGCGATCGGGGAACTCGTGGCCGAGGGCCGCCTCGACCGAACACAGGGGCGGGGCACCTTTGTCGCGCCGCCGAAAGTCACGCATGTCCGCCAGCTCACCTCGTTTTCCGACGACGCGGCGAGTCAGGGGCTCACGGCGTCGGCCAAAATCCTGGATATGAGCACGGTGGCCGCCGATCCCGTCACCGCCCGGAGACTGGGAGTGGATCCCGGGACCGATGTCCATCGCGTCGAGCGCATCAGGCTGGTCAACGGCGAACCGCTCGCCCACGAAACAGCCTTCCTCGCCGGAGCGCTGCCGGACCTTGCGCACAACGTGGAGACCCGGGGATCGCTGTATTCCGCCTTAAGCGAGGACTACGGAATCCGCATCATTGAAGTGGAGGACACGGTGGAGACCAAGCTCGCCGGCCCCGATGAGGTCCGGCTGCTGGATGTCGAAATGGGGGCCCCGATGCTGCTGGTGCACCGGCTCGGCTTCAACCCGGAGGGCAGTCCTGTTGAGTGGACCCGGTCGGTTTTCCGGGGCGACAGGTTCCGCTTCGTGGCACGAATGCGCCTCTAGATCCCGGCCGCCGGCTGCCTGCGCCGGTGGCCTGCGCCCTGCGTTTCTTTACGCCATACTGCCGTTCGTTAAGCCGTGTTGCGTCCTGAGTCCGTCCGTGTCCTTGTGCATTGTGGACTAACCGTCCGAGTGGTTGGTTTGGTCCACAAGTACAGACAAGAACGGAGTCCCGATGATCACCGCTTTGGCTCGCAGGATCCGCGCACAGTGCAGCGAGGAACTGACTGTGTTCCGCGACCAGGTGTGTGCCTTGACCTGTCAGGACATCGGTACCGGCGGCCTGGACGGCGCCGCCACGGCCATGGCGCCCCGGCCGTCCTTGACCACGCCGGGTGTGTCAGTGGACATCGTGGGCTTTGCCCAGCGGCAGGCTTCGGGCGGCCCTGCTGAGGTGGGATTTTCGGTGGCCCTGCGTCTTGTTTCCGAGCGCGGTCCGGCCGGTGTCCACTGGGACGAGGCCCATGCCTGGGCGGGGGCTGTGGCCGGGGGACCGTGGACGGCGGCGGAATACACCGGCAGTCAGGCGGCGCCCGCGGCGATTGTCTTCCATTATCTGCTGAAGGCCCACGAGGCGTCCTACGTCCTCGACGAACTTCAGGGCGCGCTGTAGGCGCAGAATTCAGAACAGCAGGCGGACTGGTTCACCCCTGGTGCAGCACAAACAGCGAGGAGATCCGGCGGGAATGTTCCCGCCGGATCTCCTCTTTGTATTGAACTGGATTGTATTGAACTGGAACTGCCGGTCTGGCCTGAGGGTCAGTCCTTGCCGAGTCCGGCCGCGGAGGTCTTTTGCCCGGTGACGCCGTTCAGCGTGGTGAGGTCGAAGATGCCGTTGAGGTCGGCCAGTTTGGTGGTGCCGGCGTCCACGCCGTCCTGCAGCAGCTTGTTGAAGGCTCCGGCCAGCGGGTCAACGGTGAACACGATGTTCTTCAGGGACCGGTCGATGACGTCCTGCGGGAGCGCCTTGCCGGC